>NZ_JABUZA010000041.1 GCF_014897985.1 Halomonas colorata | reverse complement strand
TGGCTTAAACGGGCTTCTATCATCTCAAGATGCACCTACTATTTAGTGGCTTTGAGAGCTTGAATTAACCTTGTGGGAGCCCAGTTCCACTGGGCGAAGGAGGCCGACGGCCTCCCTCCCTGGTTAAGGCCACCCCCTTCGCTAGCTGAAACCTGCTCCCAGAGCCTCAATGGGCTTTGGCGCTTTTCTTTTGACTAAAATCTGTTCTCATAACGCTTTTGACCTCTGTGCTTCAATTGATAATATCCTATGCTAATTAAATTAAGCATTTGGGGACGGTATGCAAGAAAGTTATCGGCTTAGGAGAGGGAGGCTCTCGCTAGAAAATGCCTATTACTTAATAACGATCACCACGCAAAACCGCTATCCTGCCTTTACTAGTTTTCAGGCCGCTTGCTGTGCCTCCAGATGCTTTTACCAGCCTCGCGTTCAAGAGCTTGCAGCAACAATTTCATTTGTTGTGATGCCTGATCATGTCCACTGGCTTATTCAGCTTAATGAGCGGCTCCCAGAAGCTGTTCGCCGCTATAAAAGCTATGTTTCGTTGGGGCTGGGGGAAAGCGCTTGGCAACGAGGTTTTCATGATCGAATGATTCGTCAGGAAGAATCATTAAGAGATGTAGCAAGATACATAGTAGGTAATCCTTTAAGAGCGAATTTAGTGCAGGATATAAATCATTACAGTTATTGGGATGCGGTCTGGCTTTGATCTGACATCATGAATATGGGCTTCGTGGAAGCCCAAGTCATTGCTGGTCTGCCATAGTTCATCAGCTCCTATAGTCTATTTGCCACCAAATTCAGATTAACCTTGTGGGAGCCCAGTTCCACTGGGCGGAGGAGGCCGACGGCCTCCCTCCCCAGTTAAGGCCAACCCCTTCGCTGGCTGAAGCCTGCTCCCACAAGGCCGGGGCAGGTTTCAAAGCAAATCTGTTGGCTTAAACGGGCTTCTATCATCACAGGATGTACCTACTGTTTAGTGGCTTTGATAGCTTGAATTAACCTTGTGGGAGCCCAGTTCTACTGGGCGAAGGAGGCCGTCGGCCTCCCTGGTTAAGGCCAACCCCTTCGCTGGCTGAAGCCTGCTCCCACAAGGCCGGAGCAGGTTTCAAAGCATCTCTGCTGGCTTAAACGGGCTTCTATCATCTCAAGATGCACCTACTATTTAGTGGCTTTGAGAGCTTGAATTAACCTTGTGGGAGCCCAGTTCCACTGGGCGAAGGAGGCCAACGGCCTCCCTTAGTGGCTGCACCACCCAACCCCATTCCTGTTTGAGGCCTGTTTTTACCATTAACCGGCAGGGTGTATCTTGAGTGCGCTGATCGCCATGAGCGGCATTCATGCAGTACCTGACGCTGATGCGATGAAAGTCGCGTCCGGCTGCGTTATGATAGCGGCCTGATTTCTTCCATGATCGATCCTTATCTACGAGGTTTCCCGCCAATGTTCAGCCGCGATATGACAATTGCCGGATTTGATGATGCGCTGTTTGATGCCATGCAGAAAGAAGTGGCTCGCCAAGAAGCTCACATTGAGTTAATTGCTTCTGAAAACTACGCAAGTCCGCGCGTAATGGAAGCGCAAGGCAGCCAGCTGACCAACAAATACGCTGAAGGCTATCCTGGCAAGCGCTACTATGGCGGCTGCGAGTTTGTAGATATCGCTGAAAACCTCGCGATTGACTACGCCAAAGAGCTGTTCGGCGCGACCTACGTTAACGTGCAGCCGCACTCAGGTTCACAGGCCAATAGCGCCGTGTTTTTAGCGTTGGTTAAGCCGGGCGACACCATTTTAGGTATGAGCCTGGATGCTGGTGGCCATCTGACTCACGGTGCCAAACCCAATTTCTCTGGCAAACAGTATAATGCGGTTCAGTATGGCCTAAATGAGCAGGGCTTGATTGATTATGATCAGGTGGCCAAGCTTGCCCGTGAGCACAAGCCTAAAATGATTATTGCTGGTTTCTCAGCCTATTCGCAGGTGATTGACTGGGCCAAGTTCCGCGAAATCGCTGACGAAGTAGGCGCTTACCTGCTGGTGGATATGGCCCACGTAGCGGGTCTGGTCGCGGCAGGCGTTTATCCAAGCCCCTTGCCCCATGCACACGTTGTTACCTCAACGACTCATAAAACGCTGCGCGGTCCGCGTAGTGGTGTGATTCTGTCGGCAGAAAATGATGCCGACATTGAGAAAAAGCTGCAGTCTGCCGTATTCCCCGGTGGTCAGGGTGGCCCGTTGATGCATGCGATTGCGGCAAAAGCGATCTGTTTTAAAGAAGCTATGGCGCCTGAGTTCAAAGCCTACCAGCAGCAGGTCGTTAAAAACGCCAAGGTGATGGCGGGCGTGTTTATGGAGCGTGGTTTTGATATCGTTTCCGGCGGTACCGAAGATCACCTGTTCCTGCTCTCATTAATCAAGCAGGGCGTAACCGGTAAAGATGCCGATGCGGCATTAGGCCGTGCGCATATCACCGTTAACAAAAACGCTGTGCCTAACGATCCGCAAAGCCCGTTTGTCACGTCAGGTCTGCGTATCGGTACGCCAGCGGTAACTACGCGTGGTTTCGGTGAAGAAGAGTGCCGTCAGCTGGCAGGTTGGATCAGTGACATTCTGGATGTGCTGGCCAAAGGCGAAGACACCAGCGCTATTGAAGCCCAAGTGGCTGAAAAAGTCGCAGCAGTTTGTGGCCGCTTCCCGGTTTATAAATAAGCCATTAGCGTTATATCGGACAGATAGTTCTCCGGCTATGGATAGCCGCAACGCGCGGGAGGCCCTAAAGGCCTCCCGTGTTTTGCTTTTTCAGATCAAACTTTTAAGACGAAAAGCGATTAATCTAAGCAAGAGCAGCGAGGCTAGCCAAGCTTTTCTGAACCAGGGCAGAGGCTTGCGCCTGCGAGTCTGATTCACAGTAGCAGCGCAGTTCTGGGGCATTGCCAGACGGGCGCAAATGCACAATATCGTTGTTTTCCAGCGTTGCGCGTAAGCCATCGATAGTATTCACCGCTTTAATCGGCGCTGCCAATCCCAAGGCTTCCTGCATCTTTTCAGGAGCTGATTGCCACTTTGCTAACAGGGCATTGCTCTGCTGGGTAGGAAAATCCTTGAGTCGGTCACTGGCGGTGTACCGTAATGGAAGGCCGCTAAAGAGCTGCGACAGTCTCATACCGCGTTGGGCTGCTGCTATCATCAAGGTCAATGCAGGTAAAAGCGCATCACGCGTAGGCAGCGCCGCCAGTTCACGGTTATCAGCTTTTAGGTCACTGCCTAATAAGAAACCGCCGTTTGCCTCAAACCCCGCAACGCTATCAAACTGCTTGTTGAGCGCTGCCATACTGGCTAATACATAGGGCGAGCCAATACGGGTCCGCTCAATCTGTCTAAACGCCCCGCATGCCTCAATGGCAGTATTACAGCTTACCGGCACCGCCAATGCTTCAATCTTCAGCGCTTGTGCACACAGTAAACCCACCACGTCGCCACGCTGCCAAGTACCTGTCTCATCGCCGACCAGGGGCCTGTCGCCGTCACCGTCGGTGGATAGTAATGCATGTAACTGATGCTGTTTTGCCCAAGCGCGGCCCTTTGCCTGATCTTCTTCGCTGACTGCTTCAGTATCCACAGGAACAAAGGTTTCGCTACGGCCGAGTACAACGACATCGGCACCCAACTCGGTCAATATATGAGCATTTAAATCGCGCCCGGCAGCTGAGTGTTGATATAGCCCTATACGCCAACCTTTTAGCGGCTCTCCGATAAACCACGAAGTAAAGTGTCGAGCGTATGTTTCGTTGGCGGCATCCGAAACATCGTTGCGTACTGGGAGTATCTCTGCAGGCATCGGCGCAGTTGACCTTAATATAGCGGTTTCATCCTGCTTGGTAATTTCGCCATCAGGGCGGTAGAACTTAATTCCGTTTCGGTCGAAGGGGATGTGACTACCGGTGATCATTATGCAGGGAATGCCATCAGTCATGGCCTGCAAAGCAAGCGCAGGAGTAGGCAGCACGCCATAGTCATCAACCTCGATACCCATGGCGTGGGCGGCGCCAGTACACGCTGCTACCATGGCTGGACTGCTGGGACGGCGGTCCATACCGATTGCAATCCGTTTAACGTCAAAGCTCGACTGCATGGCGGAAATAAACGCTACGCTAAATGCGGCACATACTTCGTCAGTAAACTGCTCTACCAGCCCCCGTGCGCCGCTGGTACCGAAGGCGATGCCGCTGTCAGCAATAATGACCGCTGCTAAACGTGTTGAGCTCAACGTGTTTCTCCAAGGTTAAAAGCAGATGTGATGAGTAAGCGTATAAGTTTATGCAATGAATTTAACACGCTGTAAAGCCGGGGCCATGCATTACCTGTGTTTGGGGCGCTATTCGAGGCATAAAAAATGGCCCCCGCAAGCGGAGACCATCGATAGCGAACGTTTCGATACTGTTTAGATTGCAAGTACTGTTTAGATTACAAGTACGGTTTAGATCTCTGCCGCACTTAGGTTTAAACCCACCAGAATAGGGTCATGGTCAGAGCTGCGAAATGGATCTGGCGCGTATAAGTTTTCAACTTGGCGCTCTGTGGTGTACTCAGTGTTGTAATCGAGTGCGGTAGCTTCATCTGAGTTGATATGCCAAGTCGTGGTGCCGGTAACCTGCTTGGCAAGAGACTCGCTTGCCAGCGCATGATCCAGCGATCCCCAGAAACCATCAAAGACGTAGCTATAATCGTCATCAAGTAGCTCAAACCCTGCGTCTTTCAGTGCCGTAATGGGGTCTTCCATGGCATAAGCATTCAGGTCACCCAGGATGAGGACGTCCTGATCATCACTTCCAGTGGGGTTGCTTTCCAGCCACGCGAGTAGCTCTTTCGCCGCCTCAACGCGGGTGGGGTTGTTATTACCCTGGCCATCGCCGATGTCGGCTTCGCCGTTGACCACGCTGCCCTTGGATTTAAAGTGATTTACAACCACGGAGAACTGTTCACCGTTTTCATCTTCGAAGGTTTGCATCACCGGGGCACGGTTAGCCATTGAGAAGGCGCCATCGGTTTTGGTAACGGCATCGCCTTTTGGCGAAACAGCTTGGCTGTTGTAGATAACGCCCACCGCAATGGCATCACTCCCCGGGCTTACGATATTGCCTTCAGTATCCTTGGGTGTGCTGTAAGCCCATGTGATGCCATCAAGACCTTTCATTTGCGCATCGGCATTCAAGGCATTAACAAGGGCGGCAATGGCGCTATCTTCCCCGAAGCCATTGTTTTCAACTTCCATCAAGCCAACGACATCGGCACCGCTGGTATTGATGGCGTTAACGATCTTGGCTTCCTGGCGGGCAAATTCATCAGCGCTGTTGGCGCCACGCGGTGAATGTTCCGTGCCATCAATAGTCGTTGTTTTATTGCCATTCTCATCCAACGTATTGAAATAGTTAAGTACGTTGAATGATGCAACCTTGATTTCAGCATCGCCTAACGCATCCACATCGGGTGTGGCGGGGCGCTCAGGGCCGTAAAAATCTAAGCTATCGACGTTTTGTACTTTCCATTCGCCAAAACTGAAGTCCAATATACCTTCCAGGGTATCCAGCATATCGCCACCGCGTAGTGGGTTGGTGGCCGAGAGTTCTTCACCGTTGCGGCCATAGATAATCGGGTCTGGGTTTTGTGCGGTGTTGGCATCATCGATCTTGATCGTGCGGGCTTCTGCATCCTTAAGCCAGTCGCTATACCCTTCCACGCTAGGCGCATTGACCTCAGAGAACTGCTCAAGCCGTCCGCCAGCAGAAAGTGTTACTTCACCATAACGCCCCAGCTCATAAAGTTCGGTGACCACTAATGGCTGGCCGTCCAAGGCCTCAATAGCGATGCGCATGCCTTCAAAAGCTTCAAGCCCCTGCTTATTGCCGAAAGGCAGCTTGATGACTTTGCTTTGAGGCAGCGGCTGTTCGCGGGCCAAAATATTCAGACTTGATTGATCCGCGGTTAACTGAGTCTTTTCAAAGTACTCAGAAACATTCCCACTGATACGGATCTGATCACCGGCGGCAAGTTGCTCGAGCCACGCGCTGCTGCCGCTTCCGGTATAAACAAAGATACCTTCAGAGGTCAGCGGGTTATCGTCGTTGTCTTCGTCTTCTTCCTGTAGGAAGAAGCCATCCATGCCGGGCGTCACCATGGTAACGATCGCTTCTAGCGTGACGTTCTCACCATCTAGCGCGCTGGTGCCACCTTCACCCTGAACCGTCGAGATCAGTGTAATCTCAGGCTCTGGCTTAATTGCAACGCCCGGAGAGGCGAGGGCGGGCATGTCACCGTTATCGCCCCCAGCAGCAGAAGAGCTAGCCGCGCCTTCTTCATCTGCCTGGGTGAATGCCTGGCGGTCTACGTTCCACGAAGCGGCGTCGTTTTTCGACGTGTCGGGGTAGGCTTCAAAAGCGACTTTGTTGCCATCAATACGCGGGTCGCCTTGCCAGAGAGTCACTGCGTCGCCACCGCTGCCCAACCCGGCGGCATTGTCGGCAAAGCCAATGTTAAGGCTATCGATGTTACTCATGTTGCTCCAGGCCTCGCGGAACTGGGCCACGGCATCAATACCGCCATCCACGATCACGATGGCGGATTCGCCCGGTGCCAGCGTGGTGAGGCCTTCGATAAGCACGGCATCTTGCGGGTTGGCGCTGTCGTCATCGTAGTAGAGCGGGGATTCAGTAAAGTCCAGAGTGTCACCAGAGCGATTGGTGATTTCAAACCAGTCTTCGGTAATATCCGCCCCCGCTTGGCCTGGCCAGATCTCGGTGATGGCCAGGCCAATGTCGCTTTCGCCCGGCACATAAGGCGCTTCCATCGTGCCGATACGAAATGCCGTTGTTGCATTATCAGGCAGGGCGCTGTGTTCGAATGTCCAGTTGTCGGGATTGCCAATCGCTGCCAGAAGCGCATCGGCGGTGCCGTAGCCATCGGCAGTAAAGGCCGCATTACGCGCGCTGCCGACGGCAATGGCCGTCGTGCCATTTTCAAGGCCCGGCGGCAGGGCAGAGTTATTGGAGTTTGTTGCCGTTTCCTGCCACTCGCTGCTATTGGTTTGAATAGCATAGATAAACGTAGGATCTGTATCTTCGCCCACAAACGCGATGACCTGATCACCGCCCACAGCAAGGTTGAAGCTGCCATTACCTACCGCGGCGCTGTTGGCATCAGAGAACTGGTCGGCGTTTTGAGTGTGAGAAATTACCGTGCCTGGGGCAACACCGCCAGCAGGCGCTGTCCACTTCACCGCACCTTCATTGGCTCGGAAACCATCACCTGTCCAGCCGGAATCCGTGAAGGTAATTTCCGCCCCTTCGGCGATACCGTGTAACACCACAAACTGAAACTCTTTTTCGCTGCCGCTAACGGCCGTTACCGCTATATCGCCTGGGCGGGGTGCCATATCCGGCAATGCGGCAAAAGCAATGTCGGTGCCAATAAACTGCTGCTGGCTATCCGGGAGATCCTTTGAAGCGCGACCATCATCAAACCAATCAACCGTGCCACTATCAAAAAGCACGCTGGCCGAAATGCCCGCATCGCTCATTTTTACATCGAAAAGCGCTTCGGGCTTCGCGGTGAGCGCATTCGGAATGGTATTGAGATCGATACCCTCAATTTCACGAACGGCGTGGTGGCCGTCCCAGAAGTAGAGCCCGAAACCAGCTTCGTCGCCATCGTCTACTGGGCCTGCCAGAATCAGGTAGCCCTCATCGTCGGCTTGCTCAATGGCGCGTACGGCTCGGCCGTCAAGGTCCAGACGCAGGGGCTCGCCGAAAGACGCCTGTGCAACGCTACCATTGACCAGATCGATAGTATTGGTCACCGGTAGCAGTTGGGCGAAGCCATCATCTAGCGGCGCCCGCAGGCCAAGATAAAGGGTATCGTCGATAAACACGGCACCTTCAACGTTTATCCCTAACTCGAGTTTTAGTGCGTTTTCGCCTAGCCCGTGCCCGTTGCTGGCATCCCAGTTGGTTAGCTGTTCGGCGAGGTCGGTAAACTGACCAGTCACGTTGATATTAAAGGTGTCAGCGCTGTCGCCTGTAATCTCAGTGGAAAAAATCATTGAGCGCTGACCGCTCTCATGGGAACCCACCCAGTACTGTTTATCCTGATAGGTCGCAACCGCTTCCAGGTCAACTTCCTGAGTATCGTTTAACCCCAGCGCCTCATTAAGGTCGGCTTCTAACAGCGGCGTACCGCCCGCTTCACGGTCGAAAAGGCGCAAGATCTGGTCTTCATCATCGGCTACCAGCATTAATCGCCCATCAATCGCGATAGCGGCAGAAGCGTCCGAGGCACCCTGGTAGTAGCGCTCACCCAGAGAAAAGTCGGGTTTAGGCGTAGGCTCTAGCTCGGGTTGTTCGGGCTCGGGTTGTTCGGGCTCGGGTTGTTCGGGCTCTGGTTGTTCGGGCTCTGGTTGCTCAGGCTCTGGTTGTTCGAGACCAGGTTGCTCGGGGGCTTCGCTTTCCAGTTGTTCAATGTACTGGTTTAGTAGCGATGCCGTATCACTATCGGCAGTATCCGTGAATCTGCTCAGTAGAGAGGTCAGTGTACGGGCAGGCTGTTGTTCAATTCCCTCGTCGCTATTGATAAGTTCTTCAACGACCTCTGCATGAGTAAGCCCAGCATCCAGCATATTCATCCAGTAGCTAGCACCGTCAGCATCTGGATTGCGGTTAAGTACGCCGTTATATAGCTGTGTTAACCAAGAAGCATGATCTTTGTTAGCTAGGGTTTCTGTGAATTCGACAGAGTTTTTAAAATTATTAGCAATATCTTGGAGTGCGACACCGCTGCGGTATTCCGACGCCCAGTATGCTAGGCCTTCCGGGTCAGCAGGGCGCAGTAAATGAGTGCTATAGAGCTCTACAATGGGTTGAATAAAGTCTTTAAATTCATCGCTCGCCAAAAATTCTTCAGCAATACCTAGGGTGTCAATCTCACCGTTATTTTGTGCGTCTACCCAATAGCTTAAGCCCTCTTCATCAGGTTCTCGCAGTAATAAATCACGATACAAAGACGTAACAAGTTGTAGGTTTGTCATGCTGCTAATCCTTTTGGGGATAAGGTTGTTGAGTGACAGAAAAAAAGAAACTACTCATACAAGATGGCAATTAAATGACTGTTTGTTTGAAGCTAGATATTCATTTTCTTTTTTTACCTTTGCGCTGTGGCAGAAAAAATCGCAGCGGCGCTGAAAATGGATGTGATTTTTCTTAGCAAAATAATCGATTCTTAAAAACGTCATCTTCTCGTCATTGTTGGTGATTACGCTGTTTTTCAGCGGTTTTTCACTAATGATTAAAAAAAAGGGTTCATTATGAGTAATTACCAACTTCAACTACTGCATGCAGCCGATATGGAAGGAGGGGGCGGGGATTTGCTTAACGCCCCGAACTTTATTTCTATTGTCGATCATCTGGAAGATCAGTACGTCAACTCTCTTTTTATAAGTTCGGGTGATTTAGTGTTACCTGGCCCTTACTTAAGCGCTGCCTCTGAGGCTAGTTTGCAAGCTGCTTTTCAAACAGCAGTTGAGGATGTTTACGGTTTAGAATCAGGCTCAATGAGTGGTATCACTGCCGCCTCAGGGCGGGTTGAGTCCCTGCTGATGGACTTGGTCAATGCAGCCGCGGTTACTCTAGGCAATCATGAGTTTGATCTTGGAACCGGCCTGATTGCCGACATGCTTGCGCCTGTAGTGAATGGTGAAAACGCATCGGATGTGGCATGGCTCGGTGCGCAGTTCCCTTATATTTCTGCAAATCTTGATTTCTCTGGCGATGCGGCCCTAAGTGGCTTAGCCACTAACGAGATTTTCTCTCACGAGGCTTTCCAGACAACCCTGGAAGAGGTATTAGCTGGCGCGAATAAGCCCAAGCTAGCTCCCGCGGTGATTGCTGAGCGGGGAGGTGAGCAAATTGGGATTATCGGTGTTACCACGCAAATTCTTGAAAGTATTTCGTCGATCGGTGGTGTGGACGTACTTTCAGGTGGCAGCAACGATATGCAAGCCTTGGCGAATATCATTCAGCCTGTGATTGATGATCTTGAAGCCCAGGGCGTTAATAAAATCATTCTCAGTGCGCATCTCCAGCAAATTCAGTTCGAAGAAGAACTGGCAACCCTGCTGGATGGAGTCGATATTATTATTGCGGGTGGTTCAGATTCGCTATTGGCCAATGAGGCAGACATTGAACGCGGGCTATTCCCCGGTGCCGGTGAGCCTTATGACACCTACCCGATTCTTACTAAAGATGCTTCTGGCAATGACGTTGTTGTCGTTAATACCGATGCCGGTTGGCGCTACGTCGCACAGCTAGTTGTTGATTTTGACGAGAATGGCCATATTATCGCCGATTCTATCGAACAGGACACATCGGGCGTGTTTGCTTCGACTGATGAACAGGTTGAGGCGCTATGGGGTAGCCTGGAAGCCGCTTTTGCTGAAGGCACCAAAGGGCAAATCGCCCAGGATTTAGTCGGCGCAGTAGGTGATTTTGTGGCCGATCAGGATGGAAATATCCTGGGTCTTACAGACGTTTATCTGGTGGGTGAACGTGGTGCTGTACGTACCGAAGAGACCAACCTGGGAAACCTGACGGCTGATGCCAATCTTTGGTATGCCCGCCAGCTTGATGATGAGGTAATGGTTTCGTTCAAAAATGGTGGCGGTATCCGCGAGGCCATTGGTGATGTAGTCGTCCAAGGTGGCGACAGCGCACCTAGCTACCAGGCCCCGTCTGGTAATTCTGCGATTGGCAAGCCTGAAGGCGGTGTTTCTCAGCTAGATGCCGCTTCCGCCTTGCGGTTCAATAATGATTTGGCCATTTTGACTCTTTCACGCGGTACGCTATTGGACGTACTTGAGCATGCAGTAGCCGCTGCTGCACCGAATATAACAGCTGGTCAGTTTGCTCAGGTGGGTGGCATACAGTACAGCTATGATTGGAGTCTGCCAGCCGGCGAGCGCATTCAAAACGCCATTATTGTTAACGAAGAGGGTGGCGTGCACGATGTATTGGCTGCGAATGGTCGTTTAGTTGGAAGCGCAGAGGAAACGGTTAAAGTAGTTACGCTAGGGTTTATGGCAGATGGCGGCGATGGCTACCCGCTAGAAAATCGCTATGTTGATCGCATTGATCTAGTGGATAGCTATGATCTAGAAGGCAAGTTTGACTTTGCTGAAAAAGGCACAGAGCAAGACGCTTTTGCCGAATATATGGGGGCCATGTTCAGTGAAACCCCTTTCAGCGAAGCCGAAACGTCTGCCAGTGAGGATCTGCGCATTCAGAATCTTGCGATACGTGATGATGCCGTATTCAGTAACCCTGTTGATCCACTATTACGGTTGTATAATGCTGCTTTTGATCGCGAGGCTGATGGTAAGGGGCTGGGCTACTGGCTTGATGTGAACCAATCAGCAAGCCTTAGCGATATTGCCGAAAACTTAATCTTGTCAGATGAGTTTACCGAGCAGCACAACGATATTCAAAATGAAGCCTTTATTGAACTAATGTATTCGAACGTGCTCGAAAGACAAGCGGACTTAGCAGGCAAGCAATATTGGCTTAGTGAACTAGATAGCGGTGCAGATAAAGCTGCTGTAATGATTGGTTTTACCGAGTCCGACGAAAGCCTGTTGCTGTTCGGGTAATAGTTTCTATGGCCTTGTAGTAGAAAGGTTATAGACATTCCAGTTTGGCATTACTAAGTTCCCATAACGCCCCTACCCCTGGCAGGGGCGTTTCTGTTATGCTGCCGCGATTAATCTTCGCGTGACTTCTTTGATTCAACGGTGACCCCTCCATGGCAAAGCAACAGGAAGCAACGGATCTGCAGCGTGCACTCCGCGCTTGTAAAGGTTCGTTTGTATCGGTGGGCTTTTTCAGTATGTTTGTTAATCTGCTGATGCTCGTACCCCCGATGTATATGCTCCAGGTTTATGATCGCGTACTAACCACGCAAAGCTTCGATACTCTGGTTATGCTCACACTGGTTGTCGTATTTCTTTTTATGGTGATGGGAGGGTTGGAGCTTGTAAGGTCTCGGATGCTGGTACGTATCGGTAACCGATTAGATACAACTATCAATCATCGCCTGTACAGCGCCATGTTCCGGCGCAGCCTAGTCGCTCAAGGGACTCCGAGCGCTCAGCCATTAAGCGACTTAACGAGTTTGCGTCAATTTTTAACGGGCAACGGGCTGTTTGCCTTTTTTGATGCGCCTTGGGTGCCTATCTATCTTGGTATTTTGTTTATTTTTCATCCTTGGCTAGGTGTCTTTGCTACATGTGCGGGCATCATTTTATTCGTACTTGCCTTGGTAAATGAAAAATCAACAAAAGGCCTGTTAGCAGAAGCCAACAGTGAGCAAATTCAGGCGCAAAATCTTGCCAACTCCAATTTAAGAAACGCTGAAGTGCTACATGCTATGGGGATGCTACCTGGCATCATGGGACGCTGGTCAAAGCGCCACCATGAGTTTTTGGCCAAACAGTCCCAGGCAAGTGATCGTGCGGGCGCGTTAACCAATACGTCCAAAGTGATGCGTTTATTGTTTCAGTCGCTGATTCTTGGCCTGGGCGCGCTTCTGGTGCTTAATGGTGATATGACCCCAGGCATGATGATTGCAGGCTCCATCCTGATGGGGCGTGCGCTGGCGCCAATTGACCAGATGATCGGCGGTTGGAAAGGTTTTGTCGCGGCGCGAGGTGCCTATAGCCGCTTGAATGATTTGCTTACCCAAATACCCGATGATCAACGCCGTATGTCGTTACCGGCTCCTAAAGGTATCATTGATATTGAAAACGTCGCTGCGGCGCCTCCGGGCACGCGTATGGCAACCATTCGAGGTATTAATTTTAGCGTGGACAAGGGCGAGCATGTCGGCATTATTGGTCCTAGTGCGGCCGGTAAATCCACATTGGCTCGTGTGCTGTTAGGTATATGGCCAACCCAAGTTGGTGATGTTCGTCTTGATGGCGGTGAGATCAATCAGTATAACCGTGATGAACTAGGCCCTTATATTGGCTATTTGCCACAAGATATTGAATTGTTTGATGGCTCTATCAGTGAAAACATTGCCAGATTTGGCAATATAGATCCTGAAAAAGTGGTTTTAGCGGCGAAAAAAGCTGGCGTACACGAGATGGTGTTAGAGCTTTCAAACGGTTATGACACCGTAATATCTTCTACCAGCGGGGCTCTTTCCGGTGGCCAGCGTCAGCGACTCGGCTTGGCGCGAGCGCTGTATGGAAACCCTGTTTTAGTCGTGTTAGATGAACCCAATGCCAACTTGGATGACGCAGGTGAACGTGCGCTAGGCCAGGCGATCTCCCATTTGAAAGCTGAAGGTACAACGCTGTTTGTCATTAGTCATCGTACTAGCGTGCTGAAGTCCATGGATAAATTATTGGTCATGAAAGAAGGCCAAGTAAGTATGTTTGGCCCTAGAGACCAAGTGCTTGCCCAGTTTGCTAAAAAATCGCGCCCACAAGTAGGCCAGCAAAGTTCAGCTCGCCTTTCCGCTATTTCCGGTGGTCGTAGTGGCGGCAGTGAGGAGTCGTAATATGAGCAAGCATAAAGATCAACTTCCTGCGAAAAACGAAATTGATGTAACCCCTCAGGGACCGGCCACTATTGATGGTGAGGCCCAGGAAGTGTTGCCCACCAGCGATAAGGGCTATCGCAAGCTGGGTTATGCGATTTTAATTATTGCGCTAGGCGGCTTCATATTATGGTCGGTGACCGCCTCTTTGGCCGTTGCCGTTGTCGCACCAGGCAATGTATCGATGGAGTCATTCAAGCGCACCGTTCAGCATCTTGAAGGCGGTATCGTGCGCGAACTGCTGGTCTCTGACGGTGACCAGGTAGAAGCCGGCCAGCCGCTGGTGGTACTGAGCGACACCCAAGTGCGTTCACAGCTGGAAATTGCCCAGTCTCAGTATTACATCAATCGGGCAATGGAAGCGCGTTTGCTGGCAGAACAGCAAGGGGCAGAGCTGCTAGAAATGCCCGAAGAGCTCAGCTCTGTAGATAACGAGCGTGTTCAGCAAGTGACCGCCGTGCAGCAAGGCCTCTTTCAGGCCCGCCGCCAGTCGCTTATCAGTACCATGGAAGCTATGGATGAGCAGATCGTTCAGATGCAAGAGCAGATTGATGGTCTGGAGTCCCGCCGTCGGGTCAATAACCAGCGCATCAGCTCGCTGCGCTCTGAAGCCGAAGACTTCCGTTCGCTCTACCGTGAAGGGCTGGGTGATAACCAGCGCCTGCGTGAGCTTGAGCGCCAGATTCTGCAATACGAAGGTGACAATGCTGAGTTCCAGGCCAATATGGCTCAGCTGCGTTCGCAGATAAGCGAAAACCGCATGCAAAAAGAGACTACTCAGCAGGAGTTTCAGGCTGAAGTGGGTGAGCAGTTGCGTAACGCTCAGTCGCAGATCGCCGAAGCGGAAGAGCGTATCACTTCGCTGACCGACCAAGTGAATCGGACCGTGGTAAGCGCGCCTGTCTCTGGTACCATCGTAGGCCAGCAGGTGCATACCGTTGGCGCGGTGATCCGCCCAGGCGATCCCATCATGGACGTTGTACCTTCCAATGACGGGTTCGTGGTCGAAGCCCGCGTGCCCACGCGCGATATCGATAACCTGTTTTTGGGCCAGCTCGCCGAAATTCGTTTCTCCGCGTTCAACCAGCGCCTGACGAATATCATCGATGGCGAAATTATCCATATTAGTGCCGATAGCTTTGAAGATGAAGCAACCGGCCAGCGCTATTACAAGACGCGCATTCGCGTCACGGAATCTGGGCGCGAAGATATGACCGAACAGATGCAGTTGCTGTCCGGCATGCCAGCCGAAGTGATGATTCGTACGGGTGAGCGTACCTTTGCCAGCTACATTGCCAAGCCTGTTACCGATATGCTGGCTCGCGCTATCCGGGAGGACTAATGACACGGACGCCACGCTTTACCTTAAGTGCGCTGACCATTGCGGTTGCTTTATTCAGCCATGTAGCATTCTCGCAAAGCGACGTGCCGGTTGATCAGCAGTCATTGAACGAATTCGAAGCGCTGACCGATGCCACCGGTGAGCCCGGAACGCTGCCCTCTTTGCCAGGCCTGTTCGTTCGTGCCTTGGAGCACGACTCGGATCTGTCACGCCAGCGGTTTGAGCTTGAAGCCACGCGCGAAGAAATTCCCATGGCGCGCTCACGGTTGTTGCCCCAGGTGACCGCTACGGGCGGATACTTGTGGCAAGACTCAACCAATGTTCAAACGGTTGAAGAGATAGATGAGTTTGGTAACACCCAGCGGCCTGGTGAGATAGACGAAACGTACTGGCAAATCCAGCTCCAGCAGCCGCTCTTTAGTCTTGAGCGTTGGCGTAGCGTCGATGTAGCAGGCGCCCAGGTAAGCGCTGCTGAGCTTCAGTTAGCCGTGATCGAGCAAGAACTTGCAATGCAAGTCAGCGAAGCGTACATAAAAGCTTATTTGGCGGCTCAGCGTTCAGGCTTGCTGGAAGCCCAGCAGGAATCGCTTGATTTGCAGGTGCGCCAGGCAAGTCGCGCTTTTGATCTGGGCGTGGGAAACCGCGTTGATCTGCTTGAGGCTCAATCCCGTTATGATCAGGCTGTTTCAGACGCTGTAGAAGCAGAAAACGAACTGGACAATGCGCTTAGTGAGCTGGAACGCCTGACAGGCGTGATGCCTTCTTTCAAAAGCAGCTCGCCGGGCGAGCTATCCAGCGTAACGCTAAATGACGAGATTGGTGATGTCGAGCAATGGCTGGCGCGTACAGGACAAAACCTGAGTGTTCTGCTTGCAACTGAACAACAGAAAATTGCCCAGGCAGATACCGGTGTAAGGCGCGCTGGCTACTATCCGGAGCTTAACCTGAACCTCAGCTACTCCGATCGCAGTAGTGATGATCCAGTGCGTGAAAGTGAGGACTACCGAGCTGGCGTTGAGCTGAGCGTGCCTATTTATCGCGGTGGTTATACTAATGCCAGCGTGCGCCAGGGTGAAAGACGCATTGAAGCAGGTCAGGCTACGGTTGATAATGAACGCAACTTGGCAATACAGGAAGTTCGCCGCCGCATTCGTGCACTGAATGGCGGCCAGCGTCGGTTGGAAGCTCTAAATCAGGCAATTGCCTCAGGGCAGCTATTTCTGGAGGCGGCAGAAAAAGGAGAGCAACTAGGTCTACGTGATCTGGTGGATGTCCTGGATGCTCGCGCAAGCTTCTACGACCAGCGTATTCAGTATGTCGATACGGTAGGTAATTATGCTCTGGACATGCTGGCGCTGCATTCCGCCGTGGGCGGTCTGGAGGGTCAAGACTTGGATCGCATCATGGCGCTATTGGCCTCGATGTCTACGTCCGTACAGGTAGCCCGGTAATCAGCATCTATGGCCGTTATAAGGACAAGTCAAGGCAATGAATGGTTGCGGCGCGCCATGCGCTGCTTTGATGCAGGTATAGCCACGGGTGTTGCTCTTATTGTGCTGTGGCTGATGCCGCATGTTGATGTAGAGGGCAATGATTACCTCTTCCTAATCTTGATCGGTAGCCTACTGCTGCCCGCCGTTGGGGAGATGATAGGGCTCTATCAGCCGTGGCGCGGTCGTAGTTTGTACAACATGTTGGGTATTTACCTAGCCGCCTGGATAGCCACGTTAGGGCTGCTAAGCTTGCTGTTGGTGGCTATTCAAGAAACGCAAAGTTTCTCGCGGTTGTGGATGGGCGTTTCAGCCTTGGCAGTACTCATTATCGGCAGCATAATGCGCACCTTGCTTTATGGTTACTTACGACGTCTGCGTGCCAAGGGGCACAACCTTAAACGCGTGTTGCTAATCGGTAAAAAAGACAATATTGCACTATTGGAAGAGAAAGTTGTTGAAACGCCCCACGCCGGTTACATCATAGTAGGGCATTATATTGACCAAGACGATGCTACGTTTTTTCATAAAATGGCGGCGTTTGCTAAAGCAAATATCTTTCAGCGTGATTTTGATGAAATCTGGTTAGGGTATCCGCTGGTTCAGGGCAACCGTGTACGCCATCTGATGCGGCTTCTCGCGGGAATCCCGACTAGCATACGGTTTTTTCCTGACTTGCCCGATATCCGTTTGTTGAACCACCGAATTACGCAAGTCGCAGGTCTCTATTCGTTAGAGCTAAATTACACTCCTTTAAATGGCCCTATGCGGTTTATCAAAGCGTTGGAGGATCGGGTGCTGGGGCTTGTGCTATTTATTCTGTTTAGTCCTGTGATGCTTGCCGTGGCAATTGCCATACGCTGGAAAATGGGTGGGCCTGTTCTTTTTAAACAGGAGCGCCATGGTCTAGATGGAAAACGCTTTAGAATATATAAATTTAGAACGATGCATCTGCACGAGAGTTCCGTCACCAAGCAGGCTTCACTTATTGATGAGCGTGTTACCCCTGTTGGCCGTTTTTTACGCCGTACTAGCCTGGATGAGTTGCCTCAGCTATACAATGTTCTTCAAGGGCGCATGTCGCTGGTAGGGCCAAGGCCGCACGCCATGGACCATAACGATCATTATAAAGATCATATCGATATCTATATGCAAAGGCATCGCGTCAAGCCCGGTATGACAGGCTGGGCACAGGTGAATGGACTGCGAGGCATCACTGATGATGTTAAGCTAATGGAGAAGCGCGTTGAATACGACCTATATTATATTGAACGCTGGTCGCTAGGTTTTGATTTGAAAATATTAATTATGACGCTAACGCGCGGATTCGTTAATGGCCAGCCATAAATTATAAGTATTTCAGTGCATTAAGTTAAATATCGCGTTTTGGAATAATCGGCGCGTTTTAGTCAGGTTATAAAGAAAGACTGGGTAGAGTAGTAATCTCCCCCCATGTCTTATCTCAAGGAGGAATAATGATTTTACCTGTCATTTTATCAGGAGGCTCAGGCTCACGCTTATGGCCTGTCTCACGCGAACATTATCCCAAGCAGTTTTTAAATCTTCATAAAGAAGATGTTAGCCTGCTGCAAGAAGCTGCGCTGCGCATAAAAGACATTGCGAATTCAGGCGAACCTCTCATTGTTTGTAATGAAGAACACCGTTTTCTAGTCGCAGAGCAAATGCAGCAGGTCGGCCTTAAAGATAGCACAATTATTTTAGAGCCGTGTGGCCGTAATACAGCACCCGCGTTGGCACTTGCTGCCTTGGCAGCAAGTGCCGCCAACCCTGATGCTGAGCTGCTGGTTATGCCGGCAGACCATGTCATCAAAGATACCGAAGCCTTTGCCCATGCCGTCGAGCAGGGCCATATGCTGAGTCAAGAAGGCAAGCTGGTAACCTTTGGCATTACTCCTTCGTCGCCGCATACAGGCTACGGCTATATCAAAAGAGGCCAGGCGTTAACACAGGGGTTTTTAGTTGCAGCTTTTGTTGAAAAACCCAATTTAGAGGCGGCGGAAAACTATTTAAAAAGCGGCGACTACCTATGGAATAGCGGAATTTTCCTGTTTAAAGCTAGCAGTTTTCTAGCAGCGCTTGGGCAATATGCACCGGATATATTGCAAAGCTGTCAGGCCGCTTTTGAAGCGCGTACTGAGGACATGGATTTTCTGCGCATTGACGAAGCATGCTTCGCTGAATGTCGAAGTGAGTCCATTGATTATGCAGTAATGGAGCATACTGATCAGGCAGCCGTTATCCCCATGTCACCTGGTTGGAGCGATATAGGTGCCTGGGATGCGCTGCATGAACTGCGCTCAGTGGATGATAAAGAAAATGGCAATGCCATTCATGGCGATGTCATGTTGCATCAAACCCGTAACAGTCTGGTTTATAGCGAGTCTCGTCTTGTTGCAGCTGTGGGGGTCGATAATCTGGTGATCGTCGAGACTGACGATGCTGTTCTGGTGGCCGACCGTCGTCAGGCTCAGGATACCAAGCTTATTGTTAATGCCTTGAAAGCTGCTGGTCGTAAGGAATTTCAATCACACCAGCGAATCTATCGCCCCTGGGGACACTATCGCACCATGGTGTTAACAGATAGCTTTCAAGTGAAAGAGATTGTGGTTAAGCCGGGCGGCAAGCTTTCCTTACAAATGCATCACCACCGCGCGGAACATTGGGTAGTCGTACAGGGGACCGCTCAAGTGACGCAAGGCGAAGGCCATGGCAATACCGCTAATCTTCGCAGCTTTCTGCTCTCAGAAGACGAGTCGACCTACATTCCGCTGGGTACAGTCCATCGCCTTGAAAACCCGGGAGTTATTCCTCTTAAACTTATCGAAGTGCAGACCGGATCCTATTTAGGTGAAGACGACATAGTGCGCTATAACGATAAGTATGGGCGCGAATAGGAGCAACCCGCTGTAATGAAAGTTGCCATTGTTCATGATTGGCTAACCACTTGGGCGGGCGCTGAAAAAGCGCTTGCCGAGTTGCTTAACTGCTTCCCTCAAGCTGAAATATTTACCACGGTTAATTTTCTTGAGAAAAGCGCTATTTCTGCTTTGCAGGGGCACGTTATCCACACCAGTTTTATTCAGCGTATGCCCCTCGCACGCCGCTGGTATCGCCACTATCTGCCGCTAATGCCATTAGCGATAGAGCAGTTCGACCTCAAAGGCTTTGACTTGATTTTGTCGAGTAGTCACGCCGTAGCAAAAGGCGTGATATCCGATCCCAATGCGGTTCACATATGCTACTGCTATAGCCCAATGCGCTACGCATGGGACATGCAGCATCAATATTTGCGCCAATCAGGTAAAGAAAAGGGATTGATAAGCTGGGTAATGCGCTGGCAGTTGCATCGTCTACGTCAGTGGGATTACTTAAGTGCCCAGCGTGTTGATCACTTTGTAGCCATTTCAAGCTATATACAGCGCCGCATTAAAGCCTGTTACCGACGAGAGTCCGACGTTATATTTCCGCCGGTCGAAGTAGAAAAATTCCGTTACGATCAGCCAAGAGAGAGCTTTTATCTGACTGCTTCTCGGATGGTCCCCTATAAACGTATTGATCTGGTCATAGAAGCATTTAACGAAATGCCCGATAAACAACTAATCGTTATCGGCGATGGTCCAGACTACGCCAAATTGGCTGCGCTGGCAGGGCCTAATGTCACAATGCTTGGGTACCAGTCTGATGACGTGTTAATTGATCATTTGGAGCGAACCAAGGCCTTTATATTTATGGCGGAAGAAGATTTTGGTATTTTGCCAGTAGAAGCCCAGGCGGCGGGAGCGCCTGTGATTGGTTACGGTGTAGGTGGTCTAGCCGAAACAACGCTAAATAATGTCACCGCACTTTGGGCTGAGGAGCAAACCAGTACTGCGCTGGCATTAAGTATTCAAGAATTTGAAGAGCGCAAGCAGCATGATGCAGGTGCCTTTGAGCCACTGACATGCAGGCAAAGTGCAGAAAGGTTTGCGACCGCCAACTTCGCTCGGGCGATCCAATCACTAGTGGCTAAGCATATACCTAAACCCTAGTTTCAATGATTCTTCCACTAATAGTATTCTTGGAATGCTTCGTGCCTAACGCTGATTTGCTCGATAGAACTGCTGGCATGCAGCCATCGGTTGGCTACCCAGCCAGCCGATAATCTGTTGGGTATATATTGAGCGCGCCTCATCTACCAAATGAAAGTTAGTGTCAAAGAAATCGTTTGCTTCCCGCATTGCCTCGAATGGCTTTCCTACCCAAAAAAGCCTTTCGCTCGTCGCCCGTTGGGGCAGCGTCTCATAAAAATTGGCTTCTAAAGATGAATCCTTATAAGACTGTCGCCATAATAACGGTGGCGGTAGGAAAACAGGGCAGGCTCCCTGAATAAGTAGCTCATCACGAAAGTGTTGCAAACGAGCCCAGTCAAAACTGCCTTGCTGCAAGGCCGCTCCATAGGTTTCATCAGGCAAAGAGTTTAAGAAGTTCCAATGCCGCTCTTCGCGTAATGCCCGTGCTGTATGCAACTGATCACCTCGGCTATCCAGATTGTGAGGACCATAGTCACCGCTAACGGAAAAATCGGCAGGAACCCCCCTGTAGCCTTCTAAAATGCGTGTAAACGAGGTTTGTGCAAATACCTTGAGCGCGCGTTTTGGGGGCAGTTCTAAGAAGGTCTCAGGGTGGCTATTTGCCCAATGAACCAGCGAACTGGAAATAGTCTCCTCGCGGTTATAAAGCGGGTATTCAAGGGGGAGGAGTACTAAGTCGCCTGGCTTAATGACCGGTACAGCTTCGTGCAAAATAACCGGTAAGGAAATGCCTGCATTTACACCCAGGTTAACGGCGGGTAGATGGTAGGCTGCCTCCAGCTCACCGCTATTAATACCAAACATGGCACCTGAGCCTGATACCACAACAATCTTTGGGGAAGGTAGCGCGCTGGCAGCCTCCTGCTTGTACGTGATCGCTTCAGCAATCCATACGTTATTAGGATGCTCGTTGCCCAATTGCCCAGCCCACAGTGCTACCCACAGCGAAAGGACCATCAAGCTTCCGCCTACTATTCCTTTAATAAAGCTAGCCATGCTCGTTACTCACTTATCGCCCACGCAAGATTAAAAGTTGAAATACAGGAAAGCCTGGCTAGGCAGGTCCAGCATGGCTTTTGTTACCACTAGTAAAATCCCGCCTACCAAGGCGCCTTGGTAATAATGACGCTGTGATTGAGCAAGCCATGAGGTTAATGTCATGCTGTTCGGCATGATTAACACGGTAAAGGTAGCCCCTATAACTAGCAGGCCCGGTGCGCGTAACCCCATAGCTCCCTGATTTAAACCGTTCAACAGCTCGCCTAGGGCGCCCCAATGCCATATTGAAAGCGCCGAGTAGAAGGCCCATGTGTGTTCAAGGCTGTCAGCACGAAAAGGTACCCAGGCCAGCATGACAGCCATAAAAGTCAATGCCCATCCGATGCCTAGTGGTAACCGAAAAGTAGTAATCCGCTGCCATACCACCATTAATATGAGTAAGCTGCCATGTAACCCACCCCACAATACAAACTGCCAGCCTGCGCCATGCCATAATCCACCTAGCAGCATGGTAGCGAGTAGCGCTAGCAGGTGGCGAGGTAAGCCATGTTGGCTACCCCCTAGCGGAATATATAAATAGTCACGGAGAAACCCTGAAAGGGTAATATGCCAGCGTCGCCAAAAGGCTTGGATATCTCGCGCTTTGTAAGGCGACGCAAAGTTTTCGGGTAGCTTAATGCCAAACAAAAGTGCCAGGCCAATCGCCATGTCTGCATAGCCAGAAAAATCAAAGTAAAGCTGCAAGCCATATGCCCAGCCAGCCATCACGGTATCACCTGCCGCGATTGCCTCGGCAGGGAGGCTATAAAGTTGATCAACATAAGGGGCGAGGTTATCGGCAATAATTAGCTTTTTAGCTAAACCCAGCGCCAGTAACAGCAAACCACATCGAATAGCCGCAGTAGTTGGCGGTGTTAAACGGCTTAACTGAGGCGCTAGATCGCGATAATGGACGATAGGTCCAGCAATCAGCTGAGGAAAAAAACTAACGAACACGCCGTATAACGAAAGTGGTCCGCGCTGAATGATCCCCCTGCGTACATCTACCAAAAAAGCAATTTGTTGGAAGGTAAAAAAAGAAATACCTAACGGCAATATCAGCGGACTAAACGATTGAGGGGGCAGGTCGGCTACCGAAAGTAAAAAGACCGAGTATTTAAACCAACCCAGCAAGCCAAGATTAAAGGCCACGCCGAGCCATAACCAATATTTGCGTTGGCTGCTTACATAGCCTGCCAGCCAGTAGTTAACGCCAATGCTGGCAAGTAATAAGGGTAAAAGCGTAATATCCCACGCGGCGTAAAAAAACAGCGAAGCAGCGCCTAGCCAGCCAAGTAGAAAACGCTGGGAGGAATAGATTGAAAGTATTAAAAAAATTAGCCAAACAGTGGGCAAAAACACAAGAAGAAATTCAGGTGTGCTAAAAACCATGCCGATGATGCTCACTTATGGCAGAGGATAAAAAGAGTAACGCAGGATTACAATGCCAAGGCTACCGCTGCATCAACACTGAGCGCGAAGCATATCATAGCCAACGTATGAGGCGGTTAGATGTAGCATCGACATCCTTCATTAAGTGGTTGTATGCCTTTTTTCAATTATTTTGACGTAAGAGCGAGCAAATGGACATGCAACGCCGGGTAACCATAGTAATTGCTGCCTGTTTAGCGGGTCTGCTGGGAAGCTATTTATATGCCGGTATTCTCAACCCTTTAAAGGTTGAGTGGCTACTGCAAGAGGGGGATTTACTACAACACTTTCTGGGTTGGCATTATTATCGTCACGAACCCTGGGACTGGCCAATAGGTGCGTTGCACACCTATGGCACTGAAGTTCGTAGCAGCATTGTATTTACCGATTCATTGCCGCTACTTGCTATACCGCTAAAGCTAATCCAAGCATGGTTACCTGATCCTTTTCAATATCAAGGACTCGCATCGGTTGCACATCTGATGCTTAATGCTATCGCCGCTTGTCTTATCTTTACACGGTTGAAGATGTCTCCTATTGCGGCGATTGCACTAAGCCTTGTAGTGGCAATTATGCCAGCCGTATTGTTTCGTGGGCCGGGTGGGGCCGGGCACGAATCATTAATGGCGCATTGGACGTTTTTATTCGCTATCTATTTAGTGCTTTTTCGCACTGACCCGGGTTGGAAGGCCCGCTGCCAATGGTCGTTAATGCTGACGCTTGCCGTATTGGTACATTTTTATTTGTTTCTACTGGTGGGGCTGCTATGGAGCTTATGGTGGCTGTTAAGAACCTCGCAGCAATATCGCCTGAAAGGGCTCGCTTATCATCGTCAATGGTGGCTGCTATGGGGAGCTTATAGCCTGCTTCAACCGCTCATTATCTTATTCGTCATGTGGGGTGTCGGCTATTTACATAGCGGTGGCGAGTCGCCAGGCGCTGATGGATTCGGTTTTTACTCGGCGGAGCTGGTCGCGTATTTCAATGCCTACAGCTTCCTGGCGGGCATTATTTCTGCATCAGTAGCCTTGCCCGTTTGGGTACCTGGCATTGGTGGTCAATACGAAGGGATGAGCTATGTAGGGGCAGGGATAATGGCGCTTTGGTTGATGGCGTTGCTGCTATTTATCCGGCGTCCTATCCATATACCTACTACCTACCGATGGCCGGTAAAGGGTTTAGGGGCGCTGGCTATCGGTTTATTTATCTTTGCACTGAGCGATAAAGTCGTCATAGGTCCTTATACCGTTAACTTGCCTTTACCTTGGCCTGAATCACTAAAGGCCATTTTACGTGCAAGCGGCCGAATGGTATGGGTGCTAATGTACCTGAGTATTTTCTTGGCCGGTGCAATACTTGTTCAGCGCCTAACGCCCCGTAATGCCACTCTGGCCGCTTTATGTGTGCTGGTAATACAGCTATTTGACTTGCAGCATTGGCACCACTACTTTCACACCCGTAGCCAGCAAGCGGCAACTTACCACATGGCAGAAGATCCGCGCTTTACTGGCTGGGATTCATCAGGTTTGCAAGCGGCGCTTAGCCAACGCCAATCGCTGCATATAACTCAAGCTGATGACATTGTCGGTATGTTACCTCTGGCATGGCTGGCTGGGCAGCACGGCATGGCCGTTAACGTCGCCTACGTGGCTCGGATTACCCCAACCATTATTCATCAAGCGGTAGCACCTGCCCAGCAAGCGCTGATGGCTGGTCAGCCAGACCCCAGTGTGGTCTACGCTATCACCAATCCTGAAGCTGTGCAGGCCTGCAACCTAGCCAATATGCAGTGTATTGTCACTCCTATGGCAACCTTTGCTTGGCAACTTACTTCTGAGGAAACCCAATGAGCGAAATTAGTTGGAACCTAAGCATCATTGTTCCAGTGCTCAATGAAAGTGACTCCTTGGAGCCGTTTATTGAGCAGATGCTTCCTGTATTAATAGGTTGCGCACCTAACTTTGAAATTCTGTTTATCGACGACGGCTCTACTGATGACACGCTCGCCCAGCTAAAAGTGCTTAATCGGCAGGACGCTCGTATTCGCTATGTGTCTTTCAGCCGTAACTTTGGCAAAGAAGCGGCTCTGACGGCAGGGCTGCGTCACGCGACCGGCGATGCGGTGGTGCCCATGGATGTTGACTTACAAGATCCCCCCGAACTGATTCCCGAGTTTGTGCGACTTTGGCGCGAAGAGAGCTTCGATATGGTCTATGGGGTGCGAGCTTCACGCCCCGAAGATTCTGCTGCAAAACGCACTACCGCCAAAGGCTTTTACCACCTATTTAATCGTATTACCCATTCGCCCATTCCTGGAAACGCAGGCGACTACCGCCTAATGTCACGGCGCGTGGTGGATGTATTGCTACAGCTGCCCGAGCGCAACCGATTTATGAAAGGGCTTTATGCCTGGGCGGGATTTAAAACAACCGGTGTTCCTTACCAACGTCCTTCACGACACGCAGGAGAAAGTAAATTCAGTTTTTGGAAGCTGTGGAATTTTGCACTCGATGGGTTAGTCGGGTTTAGCACTATTCCGCTCCGGGTGTGGAGTTATATAGGTGCGGGGGTCGCCTTACTCGCATTTCTGTATATTGTAGTGCTAGTTGCAGGCGTGCTGATAGGCGGGCGCGATGTGCCTGGTTATGCCTCCTTAATGAGCGTAGTGCTATTTTTTGGGGGGATGCAATTGCTCTCGATTGGCATTTTAGGCGAATATATCGCCCGGCTATTTATCGAAGTAAAAGGCCGACCTCTGTATGTACTGCAAGAGTCCTCTGAGCCTGATAATAGCCATTTGCCTGCTGCGCATGACCATGTCGTATCGGGCCATACAACACCTGAACATGAGTAGATGTTTGGCATGACGAAAACCCGCGCCGAAGTACTCCAAGCGCTGCGGTTCATCGCGGTGGGTGCAGCCGCAACGGCTACACACATGGGGGTAGCCACGTTGCTGTTTACCCTTATGCAAGGCCATTATATCGCGCTTGCCAATTTTATTGCTTGGCTGGTCGCGTTTGGCGTTTCATTTTGGGGGCATCAGCGAGTAACGTTTAAGCGTCAAACAACCTTAAGCCGCTTTTTATTTATGTCGCTTGCTGGATTAGCCATCAATTACGCGGCGCTCGGGGTGCTATTGCTAACGCCGCTTCCTCCCTTGCTTGCCATGCTCAGTGCGATTGCGACCGCCGCGGTGAGTACTTACCTGCTGGCTAAATATTATACGTTTGCCATGCCCTGAGTAACCCGCTAAAACCCATGCAAAGTGGGAACTATCAACACGTTTGGCTGCCAGTAACGGTGGTGTGTGCTTAGCGCTTGGCTTACCATGGCTCCCTTTGAATTAATCACTACCTGGTTCGGGTAAAAGGTAACGGAATGCTGGAATCCCTAAAAGGGGCATGGCGCTATCGCCAGTTTATTGCCACATCAATACGCCACGAACTCGTGACGCGATTTGCCCGCAGCCGAATTGGCGGGGCCTGGATGATCATTCATCCGCTTTCCATGGTACTTATCTACGCCCTGATACTCTCGGCGGTGCTGTCGGCCAAGCTGCCCGGCATTGAAAGCCAATACGCCTACGCGATCTACCTTACCGCAGGCATGCTGGGCTGGAGCCTGTTCAGCGAGATTCTCAACCGCTGCCTTGGCGTGTTTATTGAAAACGCCAACCTGATGAAAAAACTGGTTTTCCCCAAGATTGCCTTGCCCGTTATTATTACCGGCTCCTGCCTGATCAATAACCTGGCCCTGTTCGTGGTCATTCTGGTCGTGTTTGCGGTGCTTGGGCATTTCACCCCCAGCACGCTGCCCTGGGTGCTGGTGCTCACCGGCATTACCGTATTGCTGGCCCTGGGCTTGGGGCTGACGCTTGGCATCCTCAACGTGTTCATACGCGATATAGGGCAGCTTATGCCCATTGTGTTGCAGTTTCTTTTCTGGTTTACCCCCGTGGTGTATCCCGCTGAAATTGTCCCGGAATCGCTGCAGGCCATCATTGCCTTCAACCCGCTGTTTCACTTGATTGGCGCCTATCACGATGTACTTGCCTACGGCCATGCGCCTTCCGTGCCGGCGCTTGCGGCGCTGACCGCACTCGGCGCTGGGCTGGTACTCGTCAGCGCGGTGCTGTTTCGTAAAGCAAGCCCGGAAATGGTGGACGCCCTATGAGCCTTGACCAGACCACAGTGGCCCCCAAGGCACTGCTTGAAGTACGCGAACTGGGCAAAGCCTACCGGCGCTATCGCAATGAGCTGATGCGCGTGGCCAGCTGGTTCAGCCCGGTACAGCCGCTCGATGAAACCTGGATACTGCGCGATATCAATTTCGATGTTGCCCAGGGCGAAGCCGTTGGTATCGTGGGGCAGAACGGTGCCGGTAAAAGCACGCTGTTGAAAATGATCACCGGCACGCTACGCCCCAGCGAAGGCTACATACGCACTCACGGCCGCGTGGCCGCCATTCTGGAGCTGGGCATGGGGTTTAATGGCGAGCTGACGGGCCGCCAGAACGTGATTCACTCCGCCGGGCTCATGGGCTTTACCCACGCCCAGATAGATTCCGCTATGGCCGACATCGAAGCCTTCGCTGAAATAGGCAGCTACTTCGACAAGCCCATGCGCGTCTATTCAAGCGGCATGCAGATGCGCGTCGCGTTTTCGGTGGCCACTGCGTTTCGCCCCGAAATACTCATCGTTGATGAAGCGCTCTCGGTGGGGGACGCCTACTTCCAGCATAAAAGCTTCGACCGGATCCGCGAGTTCCAGCGCCAGGGCACGTCGCTGCTGATCGTGTCCCACGACAAGGCCGCCATACAAAGCCTGTGCGACCGCGCGATTCTGCTGGAACAGGGCAGGGTGCTCGAGGATGGCCTGCCCCAGGACATTATGGATTACTACAACGCGCTCATCGCCAAAAAAGAGAACGACCGGGTAGAGATCACGCCGCTTGCCAGTGGCCAGATACAAACCCAGTCCGGCTCTGGCGAAGCCAGCGTCAAGCAGGTAAGCCTGCACGCTGAAAACGGCAATGCAATAGATGTCGTGGACGTAGGCCAGGCGGTAGAATTGCGCATTACCGTGACCATTCACGCCAACCTGCCCGAGTTAGTGGTGGGCTACAAGCTGAAAGACCGCGTTGGCCAGGAGGTGTTCGGCACCAATACCTGGCACACCGACCAGGTAGAACGCGAGCTGAGCGAAGGGGAAGAGCTTACCTATCGCATGCGCTTTGATGCCAACCTGGGGCCGGGCAGCTACTCCGTGTCGCTTTCCCTGCACAGCAGCGATACCCACCTGTTGAATAACTATCAGTGGGTAGACCACGCCCTGGTGTTCCAGATGGTCAATATGGAAAAAGATTTCTTCCTGGGTAGCAGTTGGGTGATGCCCGCTATTGAGTGCAAGCGCCACGTCGCGATCAGTTCAGAACCTAACGAGTCAGTGTAATGGATTTCTATACCCGATTTACCAATCACTTTCGCGGCGAAAAAGACGCCATCAAAGAGCGCCTCACAGTGTACGTTCCGCTGCTGGCGCCCATCATGGCGCGCTACCCAGAAGCCCAGGTGGTCGACCTGGGTTCCGGCCGGGGCGAATGGCTCGAGCTGATGCAGGAAAACGGCTGGCCCGCCAAAGGTATCGATACCAACGAAAGCATGGCCCAGGCGTGTAATGAAAGCGGCCTTGTGGTCGAGGTCAACGACGCGCTCAGCGCACTTCAGCAAACCGAAAGCGATACCCTGGCCGCCATTACCGGTTTCCATATTGCCGAGCACATCCCCTTTGACAGCCTGGTAACCCTGATACAGGAAGCGCTGCGCACGCTGGTGCCCGGCGGCGTACTGATACTTGAAACGCCCAACCCGGAAAACCTCACCGTCGGGCTGTGGAGTTTCTACCTCGACCCCACTCACCTGCACCCGCTGCCGCCGCCGCTTCTGCACTTCGTGGCCACGGACTCAGGCTATGCCAAAGCCAATATTCTACGCCTGAACGGCCCCAAGCCGCCGCAAGGCGACGCCCCGCTGCGCCAGTACATGGATTGGGTGGTGTCTGCCTACCCCGATTACGCCCTGATTGCGCACAAGCACGCCGATGAAGCCAGCGCCCCCTGGTTTGACTACCTGGATACGCTTACCGGAGCCCAGCAGGGCAGCCTGGAAACGCTGGCCGCCAAGATAGAAGAGCAGACCGAACAACTCACAAGGCGCGACACTGAACTTGCCCAGCGAGACACTGAGCTTACACAGCGCGGCGTTGAGCTTAAGCAGGTTGAGCAAGAGCGCCAGCATTATCATCAGCAAGCTGAGCACTTGCTGCAAGAGCTCAACAGTGTTTATAACAGTCGCTCCTGGCGGATAACCAAACCCCTGCGCGGTGTTATGCACCTTCAGCGCCAGTCTACCATGTCAAGCGGCAAGCTCATGCGCCGCATGGCACAGATCCCCTGGCTGAAGCGGCTGGCGCTGAAAGTGCTCAACCGGTTTCCCGCGCTGAAAGTGCGTGTTTTAAAGCGCATGGCCGCAAGCGAAGGCCTGTTCAGCCGGGCAGGGCAGTTCCGTGATGAAGACTTCATCAACCTGGACCGCGATGTTCTCGCCGCCGTACGCCTTGAGGCCGCGGCCCTGCGCGACGCCCCGTTGGCTGAGCACCATGTGCTTTTGAAAGGTATCCGCCTGGAAGGCCATGTCAACGGCAGCTACAGCCTGGCCGCGGTAAACCGCCACCTGCTCACCCGCTTGCAGCAGAGCGACGACGCCCCCGCCCTATGGCTGGTGCCTCACGAAAACAGCCTGGAAGAGCGCGTGCGCACCACCCCCGGCGGGGAGGCGGAAACCACGCGCCTGGACGGGCTGACCGACCCGGCCGCCTGGCAAGCCCTGGCACCGGAACAGCGCGTCGCGCTTTACCACCACTACCCGTTGATTGAACCCGACCCGCGCCACGGCCTGCCCATCGCGCTGTTTTTCTGGGAAGAGTCCTGGGTACCCAGGGAAATGATAGATACCCTGAACCGCCATTACGCCGGTGTGGTGGTAACCGCCTGGTTCGTCAAGAAGGTACTGATGGACAGCGGCTGCAAGCTGCCTGTTCACGTGATTGCCATGCCGCTGGTAGCCAACCCCCAGGCCGCCACCAGCCAGGTAAATGACCTGACCCGGGTAAGCCAGCATCAAGCGGTCAATCTACTGCATGTCTCCTCCGCCTTTCCGCGCAAGGGCGTGGACGTACTGCTTCAGGCGTTCGAGAAACTGGCCGCCGCCGAACCCGATATCACCCTGACCCTGAAAACCTTCCCCAATCCCCATAACCAGGTAGACGCCTGGGCAGAGCAGTACCTGAGCCAGCCCGCGCGCGAACGCCTGCACCTCATCATGGAGGATTACGACGCCGCGCAGATGGCCGCGCTGTACCAGAAGGCCGATATCGTGGTGCTGCCCACGCGTGGGGAAGGGCTCAACATGCCCGCCATTGAAGCAGGCGAGTTTGGCCGTGCGCTGGTGGTCACCGGCTACGGCGCCCACACGGATTTCACTCCGGCTGCGCACAGCGGGTGGGTCAACTACTGCTTCGACCACGCCCAATCGCATTTCAGTGCAGGTCAGGCGGTATGGGCAGAGCCCAGCGTGGCAAGCCTTGTCGAGCAGGTCCAGCAGCAAATTACCCAGCTGCGAGGCAAAGGCGAGGGCGCCACGGCATCTGTGGCCTCGCTGCAAGGTGCCATTCAGGAACGCTTCTTCGCGCCCAGCGCCACCCATTCGGTAATGGCTGCGTTAACGCGCCTGCAAGCCGCCGCGCAGCAGCCCGCTCAGGCGCTTTCACTTAGCGTATACACCACCTGGGACGAGCCCTGCGGCATCGCCGAATACAGCCGCCACCTGCTAAGCGCCCTGCAAACGGTAGATGAGGCAGCCAGCTACACGCTGTATGCCCCAACGCTGGATAAAAAAGGCAACCGGCCGGCCGCTTCCGAAAACGTTACGCGCAGTTGGCAGCGCGGCGAAAGCCCAAACCTGCAAGACGCCACCGGCAACGTGGTATGGCTACAGCATCACTTCGCGTTCTACGAGCTGGACCGCCAGCTGCACCAGCAAGTGCAGCAATGCCGTCAGCAAGGCCAGCGGGTATACATCACCCTGCACACCACGCGCCCGGTCATCGACTTCGACGCCACACGCCGCCGCACGGTGGCCGCCACCCTGGCCGCCTTCGACCGCGTATTCGTACACACCCTGGATGACCTCAACTACCTCAAGCGCATCGGCCTGACTGACAACGTCACGCAAATGCACCAGGGCGTTGATTCTCCTAAAGTTGATACCCCCGCAGAAGGCACGCTTGCCGCCACTCAACCAGCCCACGCGCCGGTGATCGGCAGCTTCGGTTTCCTACTGCCGCACAAAGGCGTGAACACCCTGATCGAAGCCTTTGCCGCGCTGCGCAAGAAGCAACAGCTCCCCGAAGGCACCACCCTGCGCCTGGTAACTTCCGTGCTGGATGAATCCAGCTCGCAAGAAGAGCTGGCCCGCTGCCAGCGTACTGCACAGCGCCTGAGCGTTGATGGCCACATCGAATGGCACACCGGATTCCTGCCCCTGGACGAAGTCCAGCAGCTTCTAGGCGAGTGTAATGCCGTGGTGTTGCCTTACCAGTACACCCAGGAATCCAGCAGTGCCGCAGTACGCACCGCCGTGGCCGTGTGTGCCAATATCCTGACCACGCCCGCTCCCATCTTCGATGAAGTAAAAGACGTTGTATGGCAAGCCCACGGGTTTGACAGCCACGACATCGCCGAAGGGATTGCCCGCGTGCTGGGCGCCCCGGCCGAACAGCGCAGCCAGTACCATGGCGCGCGTGAACAGTGGCTGGCCCAGCGTAGCTGGCCCACCCTGGCCACGCGTTACCAGGGGCTTCTTGGCGCTGCTCTGGTTGACCAGGCACTCGCTCAAACGGCTGAGTGAATTCAGGTTGACACCTGGGCCTGGCCCGCCACAATACCTGATTCAATACGCTGCCCCGTCCCCGGGGCCGCCAGCAAACCCTCTACACCTACTACCAAGAAAGGAACTGCGTCATGAATGCAATCGTGACAGGAATAACAGGCCAGGACGGCGCTTATCTTGCCGAGTTGCTGCTTGACAAGGGGTACACCGTATACGGCACCTACCGCCGTACCAGTTCGGTCAACTTCTGGCGGATAGAAGAGCTGGGGATCGAAAGCCACCCCAACCTGCACCTGGTCGAATACGACCTCACCGACCTTTCCTCCAGCATCCGCCTGGTGCAGCAGTGCAAGCCCCGCGAAATCTACAACCTGGCTGCACAAAGCTTTGTCGGGGTGTCGTTCGACCAACCTCTGACCACCGCTGAAATTACCGGCCTGGGCGCTGTGAACTTGCTTGAAGCCATTCGTATTGTGGACAGCTCAATCCGATTCTATCAGGCTTCCACGTCTGAGATGTTTGGCAAAGTGCAAGAGGTGCCGCAAACAGAAGCGACCCCGTTTTACCCCCGCAGCCCCTATGGCGTGGCCAAGCTCTATGCCCACTGGATGACGATTAACTATCGCGAATCTTACGATATGTTCGCCACCAGCGGGATTTTGTTTAACCATGAGTCGCCTTTGCGCGGACGCGAGTTTGTAACCCGTAAGATTACCGATGGCGTGGCCCGTATCAAGCTTGGCAAGCAGGAGCGTCTGGAACTAGGTAACCTTGATGCCAAGCGCGATTGGGGCTATGCCAAAGAGTACGTGGAAGGTATGTGGCGTATGCTGCAAGCCGACACTCCCGACACATACGTGCTGGCTACCAATCGCACTGAAACTGTCCGTGATTTTGTGACCCTGGCCTTTAAAGCGGTAGACATTGAGCTACGCTGGGAAGGGCAGGATGAAAATGAATTTGCGGTAGATATTGCCACCGGCAGTCGTGTGGTAGTCATCAATCCGCGTTTTTACCGTCCGGCAGAAGTGGAGCTGCTTATTGGTAGTCCTGCAAAAGCCACAAAGGAACTCGGTTGGAAGCCCGCCACCAGCCTAGAAGAGCTATGCAAGATGATGGTGGAGGCCGATCTAGAGAGAGTTAAAAACGGCACTGGCGCTTAATCAAACGGCCTATTAATGATGGCCCAAGGAGGTACCATGCCAACCAGCCTGGTAACGGGCGGTAGCGGTTTTACGGGGCGCTACCTGATTGCTCACCTAAAACGTCAAGGCCACCGTGTGGTGGCCTTAGCAAGCCAGCCTTGCGGTGCTGATGAAGCTCACCATATTGATATCAACGATGCAGCCACTCTGCAAAGTGTCATCAATCAAGTCGCACCTGAATATGTATATCATCTAGCTGCATTATCATTTGTGGGGCATCCTACGCCGCTGGATTTTTATCGCGTGAATGTACTCGGCACTGAAACCCTGCTGCAAGCATTGGTTAAGCTGCCAGCGCCACCGCGTGTATTAATTGCCAGTAGCGCTAACGTCTATGGAGCTAACGCTCAAGCGGTGATTGATGAATACGTGCCGCCGGCACCTGTTAACCACTACGCCAACTCCAAGGTCGCTATGGAGCATATTGCCCGCATCTATGCCGATCAGCTTCCTCTGCTCATTACGAGGCCGTTTAATTACACGGGGCCAGGGCAAGCGTCGCACTTTCTAGTGCCTAAAATTGTTGAACATATCAAGCGCCGCGAAAGCGTTATAGAATTAGGTAATACTCACGTTAGTCGTGATTTTAGCGATGTTCGCGATATGGTAAGTGTTTACTATCAACTACTGGCGGAGTGGCCTGAGCAGGCAGTAAGTGGCAGCTTGGTAAACGTGGGGAGTGGTGAGGCCGTATCGCTGCATACATTGATAGAAAAACTGGAAGCGTTAGCCCAGCATCGCATCGAAATAAGAGTTAACCCCGCTTTTGTGCGGTCTAATGAAATTCCAGAGCTAAGAGCGTGTAATAAACGCTTAAAAGCCTGGGTGCCGCAGTTGGTGCGGCACTCCCTTGAGCAAACCTTGCAGGCAATGTTGGATTCACCATAACTATTTGATAGAAAATGATTTTATCATAAGGATATAGTAAGAAATGACAATGCTGAGCCAATCGAATCGGTTGGCCTAGGCGAGGTTGGTAATAACAAAGTAAATTCCCATGACTGCGCCCATAATAGAACGATGCAATTTATGTTGTTTTGCGCCAAAAAGTGCTGGTTTGATGGGCCGTAATCTGATTGCTCATCTAAAAACGCCAAGGCACTGGGTGGGCTTGGCAAGCCAGCTGCGGTGCTAATTAAACTCACTCTATTGACATTAACGATGCAGCCATTCTGCAGCGTGTCATCAATCAAGCCGTACCTCAATCTGTATGTTGCTTAGCGGCACTATCGTTAGTGGGCCATCCCTCGCTTGGCGTTAACGTGCTTGGCACTGGAGCCCTACTACAAGCCCTGATTGCGCTGTCAACGTCACCGCGCGCACTAACTACTCGCCAGTAGTGCCAACGCCCAGGCGGTAATTGATGAGTATGTGCCGCCAGGGCCGGTTGAGCACAAAGCCAACTCCTAAATAACCATGAAGAATATTCGCAGGACAGCTCCCGCTGCATACTGCCAGGGCGTTTAATTGCACCCGGTCAGGGTAGCCGCCGCACTCTCTAAAGTCGAAAATTGTTGAGCATATTAAGCGACTCGAAAGTGTCATAGCGTTAGTTAATACCCATGTCAGTCGTAATTTTAGTGATGTTAAGGATATAGTAAGTGCTTACTATCAACTGCTAGCAAAGTGGACTGAGTGAGCGGTAAGTGGCCGCTTATTCAACGAGGTGCGAGGTGAGGTCGTATTGCTGCATGCCTTGATCGCATCGCTGGAAACGTTAGTCCAGCATCACATGAAAGTCAGAGTTAATCTCGCTTTTGTACGGCTAACGAAATTCTCGAACTAAAATCGTTTAATAAGCGATTAAATGCCTGAGCGCCCCAGCTGACGAGGTTTTTACTTGAAAAAAAATTTTAGAAAATGGTGGGGGCGCCATAAGCAGCTGATAGAAAACAGTGTTTTTTATTGGAAAATATAGTGAAATATGGCAGGATTAAGCTAAACTAAACAGTCGACTAAGATTAAGTTGGCGGTAAAAAAAGTAAAATGAAGCATCCAAAGTGGTAATAGCACAACGTAATTTACGATTTTCGACAAAAATTCGATATCAAAATGGATGGTTTTAAAACGTGAGCAATGGTAAAAAGTCACTATGCAGTAATTAACAGTAGGCTACGAAAGTGCATTTTTATGCTACTAAAGTTGTGCGATGCATTGCTGCACTGCAAAGTAACGTTTGGTGACAAACGAATAGTATGCCAAAGGCAAGTTTTTTAACTGTAGTAATGCTATTGACTTACTATGCCTGCTACGGTTAAAACGTAGCGGCGAATGCTAATGGCATTATTAAATTTTCGTGACGGTCTTAAGTGTTCGCCGATAATTCTGCGAAGTCTAAGCCGAAACATAAGGGATGAGTATTAGCGCTGGTGAAAGCTACCAGCCTAATCTCTGGAGCGAGGCCTCGCTCACGGTCGCGTTTTCCATACAGGCTTAAAACGCGACTAATGTCGATTCGACACCTAAATATGGAGTTACATCAATGGCTTTATCAGATACTCAAATTCAGCAGCTTTATACGGCCTACCTCGGTCGTCCTGTTGATCGTGAAGGTTTGGATTACTGGCAGGAGCAAGACGTTTCTATTGCTGAGCTTCGTGCTAGCTTGGCAAATGACGCCCAGCCTGAATACGTCGAACTTTACGGTGACCGCACTCGCGCTGAACTGGTAGAAGCTGTCTATCAAAATATGTTCGGTCGTGAAGCTGATGCAGAAGGCCTAGAGTACTGGGTGAACGGTGGCGGCGCATCTGTACCTGCCAGCGAACTTCAGCAGCTGTTTATCTCCGCTGCTTCAGCGACAGATCGTCTTGCATTCAATGATCGTGTTGCTGCTGACGAAGCTCAAATTGAAGATCCGACCGATCCTGTAGATCCGGGCACTCCGGGCGAAACTTATGTACTAACTGAAGGTCGCGACAACGTGACTGGTACTGCAAACGACGACACCTTCATCGGTGACGTTGGTCAGAATCAGAATGGCGCGATTTCTAACGCCTTATCTACTGGCGACCGTTTGGACGGTGCCGGTGGCCGCAACACTATCGAAGCCTCTCTTATCAACGATAACGAAGTTGATAACGGTGTCACCCAGGCACCGCGCCCGATCACTGAGAACATTCAAGAAGTTTACATCGAAGCGCTGGAAAGCAACTCTTCCGATGGTGGTAACGCTACTCTCGACGCAACTCGTATGCAGAACGTTGAGCAGTACTGGTCCAACTTCAGCCGCAGCGATATGACGTTCTCTGGCGTTAACCTGAACGGCAGCAACCTGAATATCACTAAAGACGTGACATTCGGTATGCGCGACGTGGATTTCGACTCTGGCCTGCGTGCTATGTTCGAAAGCCAGTCTCTGGTTCGTGCGCCTGCTACTCAGTTAAACTCTCAGCTGTTGGTTCGTATTGCTGATGTTAGCACCGAGACGCCCACTACTCCGCTGGCTAACGTTGATCTTAACCTGAGCTTCAACCTTGGCGGTGAGACAGTTACGCTTAATGGTATCCGGTCTACTGACGGTACCTACGCTGGTCTGGTAGAAGCGCTGCGTGCTGAGCTGGCAGAAGCTGGTCAGACTGATGTAAATGTAGCTTTGTCTACTCCCTACGAGCAGGTAACTGTTGCAGGTAACACTGTAACTCTGCCGTTCACTGCTCAAGAAATCCTCATTACCGACGCTTCTGGTAACGAGTTCAGCAGCGTGAACTTTACCCAGGCTGCTATTGAGCCTGTAGCTGATGGCTTCCTGGTGGCGGGTAATGCCCAACCAGTTGATCCTGCCGTTAGCAGCAACTTGATCGAAACCAACCTGATTCTTGACAATGCTGGCCGTGGCTCCACTGCTGGTGACGTTACTATCGGCGGTATGTCTAACTCCGGCAAGGTTGTTGAAAAGCTGAACCTGGAAGTTGACCGTAGCAGCAAAGTTAACGACGTATTCTCTGCTTTCGGCATGGGTCATGGTGTTGTTAACAATGTTGAGACTAAGGTTGCTTTCGAGCAGATTGAAGTCACTTCTGGCGATGCACAGGGCGACCTGTCGATCACTAATGTTGGCAATGTCTACAACTTCGATGCCACTGCATTCGAAGGGGCTAACCTGACTGTTGGTGGCCAGGCTGGTATGACTTCTGTTGCTGGTGACTGGGAGCCGAATGCTGAAGCGCGTGCTCACGTTTACAACACCGCTAACGAAGCTGGCAGTAACGATAGTGTTACCGTTGTTTACTCTCACGATAAAGCTGCTGAGTTTAACGGTTTCTCATTGGCAGTTAATACTGGTGCGGGCGATGACTTCGTTCACACTATTGCCGTGGGCGACGCTGGCAACAACGTGCCTAACCAACAGGATCTGCAGCAGAACGTCAATATCAATGCAGGCAGTGACAATAACACTGTTTGGACTGAAGGTGCGGGCGGTGTAACCATCACTGCCGGTGCTGGCAACGACACCATTTACAGTGATAACAGCGGTTTGTCTCAGATGAACAGTGATCTGGGCGCCACTTGGTTAGTAAATGCTGCTAACACTGACTTTAACGACATCCGCGGTACTGTCGCTGGCTTGTCTTCTGGTGCGACTACGAATGGCGCTGGTAACGATATTCCTGCCGTACTGTACGGTGCTCGTCTGACCGTAACTCTGGCAGGTGCAAACACTGGTGGTGCTGTAACTAACGCAGCAGCAGCTGGTTTCGCAAATGGTTTCGAAGGTATCCTCAATCTGAACGATATCCTGGGTGATCGCGTATTCGGTGATCAGACTGATATCAATGCTGGAATCATGCAGGTTGTTAACAACCACAACGTGCTGAGCAAGCTGTTGGTTGCTGAGAACGGTCCTGATAACAGCTTGGTTATCCGTTCGCTGGTAGACGGCGAATTTAATGCTGATGATCTGCAGATCACTTTGACGCCAGCTAATATTGCTAACATCGGCACTTCTGATCAGGGTCGTCTGGTAAACGCCATCCGTGAAGAGTCCAACGACTCTGCTTACAATGGTAACAACCTGCAAGATGTATTAAACGGCTCTGCGAGCGCTGTACACCAGAACATGAACGGTGTTGGCACTGGCGGTGGTGTTCAGGCTGATGGCCTAACGGGTACAGCTTCTACCGCTGATAACACTGGTAACCTCATCAATGCTGGCGATGGTCAGGACGTAATCGTTCTTTCTACCAACGCTGTTAGCAACGAGACCATTGTTTTCGAAGAGAACTTCGGTCGCAATACCGTTGTTAACTTTGATGCTGATGGCACCAGTGATGGCGCTGATGTACTGGACTTCACTGCTTACTTAGGCAATGAGCAGTTCCAAGGTACCAGCAATTCAGCGGAATCGCGTGACGTATTCGCAACTGTTGGCTCTAACGGTACTTCAGCTGTTACTGCTAACAACGTGATTACACTGAATGATTTCGCTGCTGGTACTGGTAACAACTCCGGCCAGACTTGGGGCAACCTGACTGCTGAAAGCCTGCTGACTGCTATCCAGAATGGCACCAACAGCGCTGACTATGGCAACCTGCAGTCTAGCACCCTTGACGTTGGTAACGTCGCTGGCCTCGTGGGCAACACCATCAATGCTGTTGTTATGGTAGAAAATAACAACAACGCGGGTGAGTACAAAGTGTTCTCATTGACTGGTAGCGGTGTAAATGACGCTGATACTGCCAATGAATTCACGGGTGCTGAGCTGGTGGGTATCGTTGATTTCGGTAACACTATCGATGGATCCGCGGTTAACTTCGCTTAATCGTTGAAAACGCTGGTTGTCAGTTGATTATTGTGACAACCAGCTTCCTAGTTACGATTTCTTTAATCGTTTATTAGGAACACAAAACCCCAATCCAAGGATTGGGGTTTTTCTTTTTGAAAGAGGGGGTTAGCATGTCTAAATGGGTTACCATTTCGCGTCAGCGGCACTCAGATCTATTTTATTTGCCGCGTTATAACTATCACTTTACTGCCGAGCATGCCGTCGTGCCAATTCTAGCGGGTGAGCTAAGGCAAGCGGTTACACAGTTTGTGATGGGCTTTATTAAGCGTGAAGAACGATTTATCTTGGTTGCTCTGCTCGGTAAAAGTGCACATTCACATCACTATATACATCCTGAAGACGCTAGTTGGCTGGGCGTTTATGTTCCTGCCGTTTTTCGCGGGCATCCCTTTGGACTTGCCAAGCAAGACACAACAGGAGAAATGGTCTTACAGGTTCATGCCGATCACTTATCGGATGAGGCGGGAGAGCCTTTATTTAATGATTCGGGTGAGCTTAATAGCGCGGTCGCACAGCAATTAAGCTTTTTAGGTGAGTGTGCGAAAAATAGACAAAAAACGGATGAGGCATGCCATCGCCTCGCCGAAGAGGGTGTGTTACAGCCTTGGCAAACTGGCAAGGATGAGCCCAACGCTATTGGGCTATACCAAATTAACGAAGAAAAACTGAATAAATTATCGGAGGCAAGTTTTTATCAGTTACAAGGTGTGCCTCTGGCGATAGCATATGGCCAGCTATTTTCTATGGCTCAGCATGAGCAGCTTTCTCAGCGTTCAGAGTTGCACGCTAAGCTAAATGTGCCTGGATCTATTGATGAGCTCTTTGCAGATAATGACGAAGACTTGCATTTTAATTTTTAATCATCATCTGCCTAATGCAGGAGGGTTGGCTTCCGTGGTCTTGTCTGAGAAGTGCCTGCGCTAGACAGTATGGCATTAGAGAAGGGCTCAGAGTGCTCATTTACTCTGTAAACTCCGTTTCTTGGCGGATTTATGCCTTATCTTTCTTTCGCTCGTCTACTTTTAGACGGGGCCTAATATATCTTGGCTATCAAATTAAGCAAAACAGTTTTTTACCCCGTGATGCTAATTCAGTAGAATAGTTCGCTTATTTATCGCGACGAGAGTGGAGCATGATGTCTACGTTGCCCAAAAGCGTTGTAGTGGGCGGTCGCCGATACCCAACCTGGGCATTAAGCTCAGAGGCCCGTCAGCAGTTGATCAACTTAAAGCAGGTGGATGCTCACATTGCTGAGCTAAAGGATCGTTTGGCCTACTACTTAGCTGCTCGGAAGCAGTGTCAAGATAGTCTGAGTCGGTCGCTGCCAACCAGTCAAACTTCCCAAGTGCAGCGCTATTATTGGCAGATGGCACCTGCTGAGTGGGCACATCAGCCGTGGCCTCCGGAAAGTGCCCAGCTGTTGATGCGAAACTTTGGCGCAAGCGAGCATTACCGCGAGGGTGACTGTTTGCTGATATATGTTAAAGGCTATGGTGTATGCGGCTGGGGGGAGGTTCGCTTAGATAGGCACTCGACAAAGCGCTTACTGGTCTGGCGGTGTAGGGTGACTGCTCTGGCTGACGCAATATCGGCTAAGGTGTTAAGAGAGTATGCATTACGCCACCCAACTCGAGCATCACAGCGTTTACCTGCAGATGCTAATATTGAACCTTTATTGAGTGCACTGAATGCTCGAATTGGTGTAGATGCAGTATAGCTTTTCGGGCAGCTTGATAGCATCATAACTGCTACAATATATGCCTGATATTTTATGATTAATTTAAAGGGAGCCTGGCATGGCAAAAGATGAAACTCAATATGTCACGATTGATGGGCATGAGTACATTTTATCTGATCTATCCGAAAACGCGCGTAATCAACTGATTAATTTGCGTGTAACCGATCAAGAAATTCAGCGATTAAATCAGCAGCTTGCAATTGGACAAACGGCACGCACTGCTTACGCGAACGCGTTAAAGGCAGAGCTGCCAGAGAAAAAGTCTCATTAAGAGCGAGTTGTAAAAGTATTGAATGAAGCACAGCTTTTTCGCTGTGCTTTTTTTATAGATGTAGGACGCCGCATTTTCAGCCATGCTATAGAAAATAGCGTCAGCAAGCGTCTTCGCATCGCTTATAAATGTGGGGGGATAGGTTAGGTTCTGTACGAAAAGTCGGCTCGCAAGCAGCGGCCTATGCACGCCACGCATATCATCGCCCTAAAGCTGCTTG
>NZ_JABUZA010000040.1 GCF_014897985.1 Halomonas colorata | reverse complement strand
CATGAGTGACAGCTACCCCTATAAAACGGCGCTATCCGATCTCGTCAGGCGGTTGGTGCCGAACTGACTGCTCGGGCGCCCCCGGCCCGACGCAATGGGGGAAAGGGGGAAGTGTGTCTGAAGGACGGAAAGTGGTTAAAAAGTAGCCGATGTAAGTCGAGCCAGTAGGTGTTTAGCGGTGTTACAGCCTGAGTGCGGTACTGGCTGAGGTACTATGAGAAATCCAGGCTAGCGCCCTGGCGAATATCCATTGTGACACCATCGTGGTGTACATCGATATGCGCTACATCGGCCAAGCCTTCGCTGTCCGTAGGCAGTGGCAGGGGGCTTAAACAGTATTGCTCGCCCCCTGCGCGGCTTTCCCGTTCACCCGCACGCATGGGGGGCAGCGCTTTGTTGGGGCTGGTTTTAAACATTCGATTTACATTTAATCACTTTAGGAGCAATACCTTTTCTGGAGCCATGCTGCCATTCATTACTGAGGTTACGTTATCCCCATTGTTGATTGCATCGTTGGCATGTCTGTTATGAGGCTTGATTCAAGCCAATCGTCAGGTCAGGTTGGTTATCAAACAACATTTTCAACAGAGAGAAAATAACCAGTCCGACCGGCATATAAAGCATAAAACCGAGCCCGCCGAAATAAAGGGATACGATAAGCCCTCCTATAGCGTAGGGCACCATAAAGACGAACATTGCTTTACCGAATCGCTCTTTCTTCTTCATTAAAGCTGCCAGAAGGCCCTCTTCTTCTGCTCCAATCAGCAGCTCGCTTCCACAGTTTGGGCAAGTGGTCGTTTTGGATTCTAAAAGATTAGTGATCCATTGCGATTCTTCACTGAAGCAAGAAGCACATGAGGGGCACTTAAAATCAATATTTTCGATTAAGACTTTTTCCTGTTGATCACTTACTACTTTTTCGCTCACTTCTTTACTCTCCAATACTGGTGTATCGATATAGCGTTATGGAACGCGCTGACTGTAGTGTTAGCTACCATTGCCTCATGTTATGAGCGACGTTTCGTTTGCATAAACCTCGGCAAAGATAGCGGTAATAGGCCGATTCGGCTGCCGGTCATGGCGCTGTTTAACTTCTTTTGATAGCCGCATCAGCTCTTCACTGGGCTTGGCCCACTGCTCTTCAGGCAGAGGTTGTGACCACTCATCAAGGCTCTCTGGTAGTGTCTTCTGCCCTGCCTTCTGGATGGTGCGGATTTCCCATTCCGCCAGATGAAAAGGTATCGTCCATAGGTCGATAATGTGCCACAGGTACCACATGGTGACCGTGAACAGCCCGATGTCGCCCTCGCGGTAGCGGCGGTGCAACCGGCGCCGGGCATTGTGGAAGGTGTGCACGCCCTCGTAGGGCGGATCACCGGGGCGATGCAAGCCATGAGGATCCTGAATCTCTTCGCGCGTATTGACCTCGTACTCCATATAAGCCCGCACCGCTTCCCAAAGCCCCAACGCCAAGGGCATACCGGGCTGTGATAATTCCAGAAAGTGCTGCTGCCCGGTTTCAGGCTCGATAAAGCCTATCCCCAAGCCATACTGACGCTGCACACCGTATTGCGTCATACCCTGCGCTTGAGTCACCCAAGCCGCCACGTTTTCCCAGGGCACGATGATGGGCGGCTTGCCGTCACCCGGCGCAAAGGCGACCTCACGGCGCTGGCGGTGAAAACGAGTAGGGACAGCCTCACGGAACTTGAAGTGGTAGTGGGCTTTGATTACCAAAGCTAATGCAAGGATTATCCCCCCCATAGCCCTATTCCAATAGTAATGTCGAAGAATGCCATGAACTCACTGGCCAAAGAGATATCTTCATTAGAAGTCAGCCAACCGAGCACCAATGGAGTAAGCACAACAACCCAAAGTGAGCTTATAAAGGGTATGCCCAACGTAAACTGCCAAGTAAATGGCGTAGGAAGGCTTCCTCCGAAATCCAAATAGGCATCGTTTACTTCCCCAATCGCCTGGTTGAAATCTAAGGGCGCCGACCCTGTTGGTAAGGGAGCAGGCGACAGGTAAATAATCTTGCCACCTGGAAATGACACAACATCTCCAGCCCGGTGGGACTGAAGAATATCCGGACGCGGCGTTGGGTGTTGTTTGGCCGACATAGGGGTGCCTTACATGAAAAATATATACTTGGGTAGCCGTCGTCAGGCCTCTATACCTTGATGACGATATGCCTCCGCGAAAACCTCTTCGATGGGACGCTGTGGGTCGGCGTTACGAATCCGCCTGGCTTCTTCAGAGAGCCTTACCAACTCGGCGCTTGGCTTGGCCCACTGTTCTTCGGGCAATGGTTTCGACCACTCCACCATCTCAGCAGGCAGTGTCTTTTTACCAGAGCGTCTAAGTAGCCACGTCTCGAGCTCGGCCAGATACCCCGGAAGCGTCCAGAAGGTGAGCAGGTGATAGAGATACCAACCCAGCGTGTAGAACCAGCCAACCTCCCCGTTGCGACGGCGTCGATGCAGACGGCGGCGGGCATTACGGATGGTATGCGCCCCCTCCCAAGGCGGATCACCTTCTTCTCGAATGGCAAGGGGGCTCTGGACCTCATCCAAGGAGTTGATTTCATACTCCATATAACCGCGAAGCGCTTCCCACTCGGCCAGAGCCAACGGCAAAGCAGGGGTCATAAATTCGGTTTTTACCCATTTATCAGTACCCGGCAGCACATAGCCGATCCCCATGCCGTATTGCTGTTGCACGCCATACTGGGTAGCGCCACGGGTCTCGAAAACCCATACCCGGAGTGATTCCCAAGGTACAAACACAGGTGCTTCGTAGCCATTACCGTTTTTACTTTCCGGAACAAAGCACACTTCGCGACGTTGACGGTGGAAACGCGTCGGGATAACTTTTTTGCGTTTCGAGTACACTGAAAGTACTCCCCATAGGCCAAAAAACAGCACAACAGCCGCTATATAAAGGCCATTTATAATAAATCCATCAGCGAGAGCATTGAACTGTCTTTGTGACATAAACGGAGAAAGCAATAGCGGCGCCACAACAGCAATCAGAAGAAATCCTTTAAACGCCCCCCCCAAAATTAGTTGATTACCAAATACGCCAGGCCATCCTGCACCATAGTCCAGCCAAGTGTCGTTTAGTTCGCTGACCGCTCCTTCGTTTAGTGCCGCCTCCCCCGTGGGAAGAGGGTGAGGCGCCAGAAATACGATTTGCCCAGCTGGCAGACGCTCTACATCTCCTGCTTGCTGCGGTTTAGTTGGGTCTAGCCCCGTGAGGTCCTTATATTTTTTGGCCATAAAATCAGGTTTCTAACCCCTGCCGCCGGTAAGCCTCAGCAAATACTTCTTCGATGGGCCGCTGAAGGTCGCGCTCACGAATCCGGTACACCTCTTCAGATAGACGTACCAGTTCCTCACTCGGCTTGGCCCACTGCTCTTTGGGAAGAGACTTCGACCACTCTTCTACTTCGGCTAACTTCCGCAGTGGCCGCTTCTGCTGAATGATTCGATGCTCTCGCTCGCCCAGATAGCCCGGTAGCGTCCATAGTGTCAGTGCATGAATAAAGTACCAACCAATCGCATAGAGATAGCGCCAGAGCGAGGGCTGTTCACGCAAGCTTTGATGGAGTTTACGGCGAGCATTGCGGATGGTGTGCACGCCCTGATGGGGTGGGTCGCCGGGTGCACGCAAGCCGAAGGGATCTTGCACTTCATCAAGGCTGTGCAACTCATGCTCCATATAAGCGCGCAGCACTTCCCACTCTCCCAGAGATAGTGCCATTCCAGCAGTCCGACCTTCTGTCTTGAGCCACTTACCTGTTTTGGGATGTGCGTAGCCGATTCCCAGACCATACTGCCGAGTGGTGCCGTATTGAGTCGCCCCGTGCCCTTCGACCGCCCAGGCCATCAGCGACTCCCAAGGGAGGATGACTGGCGCATCTACCTCATTCCCCACGCGTCGTTCCTTAATGATAAAGCACACTTCACGGCGCTGGCGATGGAAGCGGATGGGGGCTTCTTTCAAACGCTCCCGATATGCTCCTCGAATAGACCATAATGAGATTAAGAAAATTCCTCCCCCCCCAAAAATAGCGCTACTAATTAAAAGACGATAGAACTCCCAATCTAGAATAGAGATCAATACTAATGGGACTAATACAAGGCAGAAAAAAATAATAAATAAAGGGCCTAATAATGCCAACTGGTAACCAAGAACATTAGGTGGTCCAGCCCCATAATCGAGCCAGGTATCGTTTAGCTCACCGATGACATGACTAAAATCTACTGGTGCCATACCAGTAGGTAGTGGCAACGGTGCCAGATACGTTACCTTGTTAGTGCCCATGCGCTCAGTATCGCCAGCCCTGTGGGGCTGGCCCGGTGCTGGCTCTGGAAACGCTTCGTTAAGTGTCTTTTTTACCATTGGATACTCAGTCCGTGCGCGTGGCTGGGGCTACGATGGTTCGGCCGTCGATATCATGCCAATCGCCATTAGTAGAGTTAGGTGTGAGCTCAGCGTCAGGCATATGGCGGTGTTTGCCACCAGTATCCCGCCCATGGCGCGGATTAATCAGAATGTACTGCTCCTCTCTGCGACGCTCACCCTCTTCATTGGGCCGCGAATAACGCACTCCCACTACATAACGCACCTTGCCAGGCTCTTCAGGGAATGTTTCGCTCCTCACTAGCAAACCAGCATGTTGTGATAGGGCGGTAGTGGTTACCATACTATTGGTCCATGTCTCAGTAATCTCTTCCCAGTGAGACGATGACCAGCGTCCCCGCGGGCCTGCTGGAGTCAATCTCCACACTTTTAGCGCAAGATGTAGCGGTGGCTCTCCGCCCAAAGACTCAAGCATGGCTGGCGATACATTGGGCATATGTACAGCAATACGATAACTGGTCGGATTACGGACGCCCTCGGTCAATTCGTCAAACCAGTCTGGCATGAAGGTGTTACCGTAATGTGCCTCGATAATGGCATGCGTAGGTTGCAAAGCGGGCAGGCGCGCGGATACCCCGAGTTTCCTCACCATTGGGTTCGATCTCTTTTTTGCCTGCGGCAGCGTCAGGCTTGTAAAAGGTAAAACGTAAGCGGTCTTCGCCTGGTGAGAGCAGCGTTTCGGGTCACTGAATCGGTTCAAGGATACACTCCTACCACAGCCAGTCGGCCACGGCAGTGATCACTGCACGCCTGCGGCTACTTGGGATCTCTACCCGGTCGAATGGCAGCGAAGCTTACGTCTAACTGTGCTGTTGTGAACACCCATATTTCAGCCGATCTGACGCTGATTGATACCCCATTCAACGCGGCCATGGACCAGGTATCGTTGAGCCTCGTTTATCGGTAGCTCATTGCCTGCGTCACTTGGGACGGTAAAACCATAAGAGTGCCAATGCTGGCCCTGCTGCTAACACATTGTCCAAAATGCTGCAGCGACTCCATAAAGTAGTTTTCAAAAACGATACGCCGATAGGGTAGGTTCGTGTTGCATCAGCAACCAAATCAGCATCACCACAGATGAAACTTCTCTTCTACCACCTCAACATCTGGCAATCTTTCTTTAAAGAATCTAAACACTTCTTGACGTTCGCCCTCTTTACAATAAATTGCATTCATTCCATTAGGAATAATTGTTTTTTTTTCAGGGTGGTACCAAGGGGTGTTCAAACCTATAATATTTCTACCAGGATAAAGATAGATTTTGTCAGTGTCTTGCCAATAAAATGAATGATGCTTACTACTATCCTGCTTTGTCTGTTGAGATCCCGCTTTTAAGGCCATTAGCCCCATTCCCAAGGGGCCAATACCCGCTACTATCAAGGCTGGCTCAAACAATGCCAGCACACCTACTACAGGTAGCAAAATAATGGCGGACCACTTCAGGAATGCCTTGCCCGATACCTCCCGCGGCTCCCACGAATGCACCTCCACTAACGTTTCAGTAAAACGATAGACAAAGATGGTAGTATTATGAGTAATAAATAGGGAAAGTGATATTGTAAACAAAAAAAACACTGCTCCTACCAATAGCGGGAGTAAAAGTCCTTCACTACCAATAGAACCAATATTGAAACCAAAAAAACCCGTTCCAAGACTAACCAGCACCATTGGAATTAAAATAAAATTCATGCCAGAAGTGTTATAATTACGGGCTTTAATCTGCCAACTCATTACGGCATTTTCATTCGTATACCTCCAGGGCATTTCGGCAATGAAGTCCTGCTTGGGCTGAATAAACCACATATCAGTATCCTTACTCTTCTTGGTCTATAGGAGCAGTGAGTTCAAAAACGGGTAGGCGCACCAACCCCATAGCTCTCCTTACTATTAAGTTCTCCCATACACACAAAACCAAACAAATACATTTTGAAATACAGTACATTATAGTATATCTACTTTCCCTTCTTCATATTCCGCATCAGGTAGATGACTTTTAAAAAACTGTATACGCTCTTCCAATTCTTCTGGTAGACAGTAAATCAGATGCGTTCGCGGACGATAGCTTGAGTTCCTTTTAAAGGGTTTCCATTGATAGGTCAGCGAAATAATACTTCTTTTCCGCCATACCTTTATTTGTTCTGTCTTAGCCCAGTTAATCTCTTCATACCGGCTGCCTCGCGCCATTTCTTGATATCCTTTTGATGAACCCATCATCCATGCTGCTAGGCCCATTGCTAACGGGCCAAAACTGGCAATCAGTAAAGAAGGCTCCATAAGGATAAGCACTCCCACAATTGGCATTAGAATAATGGCTGACCACTTTAGAAATGGTTTTACGGTATCCATTTTCGGCTTCCAGGAGCACACTTCAGCATTTTTTTCTGTAAATCGATAGACAAGGATTGCAGTTTGATGCGTCATACTCATATTAATTAACATTAAAAAAATAAACATCCCTCCCCCAATTAGAAAATTAGATAGCAAACTTACCCCAACAAAAGAAGATAAATATGCTGCCACTGCACATACAATAGTAAGCACATAAAATAAAGCATTAGCTAAAAAAACATTATAGTTACGTGCTCGAATTTGCCAGTTAATAACTGCTGATTCATGCACATGCTTCCAAGGCATCTGAGAAAAATAGTCCTGTTTGGGTTGAATAAACCACATAATGCATCCTTACTCTTCAGTAGTTATGGGAACCGTGTGCGTAAAACGGGTAGGCGCAGTTATTCCAAGGTTTTTATCATCATTAGGTTCGATTTCTTTTTTGCCAGAGGTGACATCGACTTTATAAAAGGTATAATTTGAGCGGCCTTCGTTTGCCGATAGCAAAGTTTCGGCATAACTCACCGTAAGGATAAAGGGAGCATTTTCTGCTTGTTCGCTAGCAGGTATCCAGGCCTGCCAAACACGCACATGATTTGAGTCATAGTCAGCGTCTGCAGGTAGTGCAGAGCCACGCTCGCCTTGCTGAGAAGGGCTTTTCTCATAGCTGCCGGTGGGTGCCCAGAATCCACCTCGAACATTTTCAGACAGTTTAATTGTTTCTCCCGCTAGCATAGTGGGAAAAGCAATTTGCACCCAGCAGCCTTGATAACTTCTAGCAATACCACCCACCCCGTAATAGCTCATGTTGGATGAGTCAAATGCCACATCAGTTACACTGGTCAACTTCACGGAAGGTTGAAGCAGAATTTCCATTAACGCCTTCCACTCGTTTTTATTGCCCTCGTCACTGTCTTCCCACTCTAGGTCGCCCAGACCCCAAGTACTAATATATAGCCACTTCCTTATCCCTTCACGTTTATAGCGTGCAGCAAAATTCGAAGCGACCAATTGAATAACCCCGGCGACAAAGAGAGCAATAGCGACCTGAGGCCCTAGTATCCAGGCAAATGCAAACCAGCGGCCCAGAACAGCGCCACCGAACTGAATAACAGCCATACTGGTAATAGCTACTCCTGCTAGCGTTTTGGCTCCAAGAGCCAAGTACTCTTGACTACTCGTCGCTTTACCCAAGTCACGATAGCTTTGCTGTGCATCCAACCCAGCAGCAATCGCTCCAATAGCCGATAACCCCGCCATTCGAGTCGCTAACTTGGCGGCGATACGTGATGCCGCATTTCTACCATTGCTGTTCCATTCTCTTATAGAGGCATCCGTAAGTCGGGTCATATTGCCATTAAAGCGGAAAGATCTTTTCGCTGCGCGATCCCAAAACGGCATCACCCATAGGCTCATAACAGCTACCGTAGCCGCCCCGGTGGTCGCCGCCAGTTTACGCATATCCTCTTCATCTACGCCCTCTTTTTGGGCGGTACGCGCGGCGTCTATAAAGTTGTAAAGATTCAACCCTGCGATTAACAATGCCAAGCCACCACCCAACTGTTCAACGCGATTTGCCAAGTGTCGGCGAGCGGCACTGGCCCCGTCCATCAATTTTAGTTGATGCTGATAACGAAGCTCGTGATAACCCGCACTAGTAAGGTTATTGGCCCGCGTTTGATTGCCTGACGCGCTCTGATCCAGCGAACCGTCGGAGGCGGTAACACGCTTGGGCTCATCAAAGGCATGCTCGTAACGCTGTTCTTCAAGCCGCTCCAATGTTCTGGTGCTGGCCGCGCGCTTTTGAGCGCTATCCGCGTTTTTGCTGCGCCGTTTTTCGTCGTGAATGTCTCCCGTGATTTTCCATGCCTGTTCCCGCCACGCCCGATGCCTAGCCTCATACTCAGGGTCGAGGACGATTTCTGTAGAGATCACGTCGGGGTGTACCAACGCCACCATCGAGGGATGCATCAGTGACTTTACCGCTTTCTGCAATGAGACTTGGCCTTTAGCGCTCAAGGAGGGCAAAACCTGATAACCAATCGTTCCCCATATACGTGCGTTCGAGCGACTGACATCCGCTCGCAGCGTTTCAAACGCTTCTTTTACAGGCGGCGCTAACGCCTTATATATTGGGTGATTCTGCACCACATCCAGTTTGAGCACGCCGATACCCGCGCTGACCTGCGACACTGCGCTGGTCGCCGTTACACCGCTATCCGCTGGCTTCCCATCTTCGGTACCTTCATCGATGAAGTGTTGCACGATGGTTTCTAACGCGGTCGTCAACGCAGGGTCGAAGTTACTCATCGCAAAACCAATCAGCGATTCGCGTGCTTGATAGGTGTCATCCAGCCATGCGCGTCCTGTTTGTGTCGCGCCGAGCGCTTCCATTGCCATACAGCCGCATTCATGAATGGCCCGATTCTGTTCAGCATCAACAGTATCGAAGCAGAGTTCCTGAGCAGATAGCGGCAAGCGTTCCAGCCAAATGATCAGGTCGGCCAGACTGTTTTCGATATGATCCTGTAGTCGCTCAAGTAGGGGCACCTTTTCGGCCAGGAAGGCGATTGCCTCGTCCAGCCTAACGTCCAGACGGGTAAGCTCTTTGCCATGCCACTCTTCGTATAGGGGGCTATTGCGATCAGGTGGGTTCGACATGCCTAGCTCAATGAGCTCTTCACGGAACTGACTGGCACTCTGATCCCTATAGAGCAACGTATTGTCCGATCCATTAGTGACGTTTTTCAAGGCATCGAGCAACTCACCAGTCTTGACGGTTATCTCGCGATAGCGCTCAGGGTCTTGTCGAATATCATCACTGATCAAGTCATCAATATCGATCAGGCACAGCGCTTTGATGACTTGCGCGGTCTCGAGCTTATGTCCGTATTCATCTAGAAAAGCTTCTAGTTCGATTTCACGTCCAACCAGGGCCATGGCCAGGTCGTTGACGATGCCCAAATCGTCATCCAAGGCTACAAAGATCGCTTCATCGTGATTATCGATATTGGCAAGAACGCTGGCCTGGGTTATCTCCGGCTTGACTTCAAGCAGTCGATAAATGCTTTCCTCATCAGCCTCGGCGTTACTCTCCCCCCCCTGTCTCTTCATGATTTTCATCACCGCTATTGTCGCCATTTTCCGTTGCCGCCTGCCTTTCCACCGTTGAGACCGTGGTACTGGTAAACCCATCCACCGCGCCATCGGGGGTAATATCCGCCACATGCTCGCCAAGCTGCGCGATCGGGCCGGCATGGGCGGAGAATGATGCGCTGGTGGTTGTATTAACCGCCGCGCTTAAATTGACGGAGCGCATGATACGTTGACGAACATCCGCGTTCTCCAGCACATATTCGTTAATGCGCTCGGTCCATTTCACGGAAGAGTACGCCATGGCGATGGAGATACCGGTGGAGTAGGTGAGATGGGGATCACCATTGAATGTGGCACCCTCTATAAGGTACTCATCAATACGCGTCTCCCCTTCCTCGCTTACCCAGACGTACAGCCAGCCATCCCGCAACTGCCGTAGCGTGTAATCACGGGTGTCGATCTCGGGATAACCCGGGCCCTGCCACTCTTCCGCAATCGGATGCGGCGCGGGCGCCCCTGCCTCGGTGGGGGCCTCATCAATGGCATAACGTACGGGAAAAATATCGATGTCGAGTAACAGCGGGCAGACACCGCCTCCCATGGGCGTTTCATCAAAGGCGGCATCGCGCGATTGCGCCTGAGCATCCGTGTTAGCCATGGGCGGCCTCATTATTGATAGGTGGTGTTTGGGTCGCGACGGTGTGATGGGAAGTAGAGGGAACACTATCCGCGGCGGGCGTGCGGCTCCAACGATCCATGGCATACAGCTGCTCTTGCGCCGAGAGATGGGCGCCGTCAGCGGCGTGTTCTCGCCAGCGATGGTAAAGCCCATCACTGGCGATACTAAAGTCATTCCCCCAGTGCAAGCTGAGGTCCACCCAGATAGCCAGCTGGCGGTGCGTATTGGCGCCCCAGGCCTTGGCCTGTGCCAATTGTGCATCCAGCCACTGCCCCCGGTACTGAGCAGGCAGGGCGTGCCAGGCGGTACGTGCATGTTCATTAAAGTAGTCGGTCAGGCGCTCTTTCAGCTGCCAGTGAGCGACTGCCTCCAATGCGTCGTATTGCGCGTGTGCCATGGGTAGAAAATCGGGCGCCTGGGCGCTGTTGGAGACTACACGGGCATTTCCCGAAGACGAATCGTCGCTCCGTTGAAACGCCTGCCATGAGAACGTTCGTTGCTCGCGCCAGTTGGGGGACCAGTGGGCGACCCACCAGGTAGTGATAGGCCCCATCAGGGAAGGGAGCAGCGCCCCGGCGTAACTTTCCAACCATAAGCGCGTGACCAGCGGATCAGCAAAACGCAGCAGTTGCTCCTGGCCAGCCGCGCCTTTGAAGGTAATAAATCGGCGAAAATGGCGGCTAAGCTGCCCTGTATCCGCTTGGCTATTGATAAACGAGAGAGCCCGATACAGCGTGTTGTCTTGACTATCATTGGCTTCACTGAGCAAACCTTGTCGCTTGAGTTTGACCACAATGGGGCCATGCTCGGCCAGATCGCTCCAGCGGGTAGCGAGGTAAAGCGGCTCGATCTCTTCGACATCGTCACGGCGATACAAGCGTTTCAGGGCATCGGGATACCGCACGCCATCGATCAGTGCGTGCGTCGCGGTAGAGAAAGTCCGCATTTAGCGTTCCCCTTGTTGATCGCTGGGCGCTTCACAAATATCGCAGTAGGCGGGGGCTTTCAGCAGTGACTTGAGCTGCGCGGCATGGTGAATCGGCGTCAACACCGGCGAATGCCCAATCGCCTCAACCCGATCATGATCCTTACCCTCCAACACCGGCGGACGTTTAGGAGGCTGCGCCGCTTGCCCCGTCCCATTCCCCGGACTACCCCCCGCGTTGATCTTGACCTGAGGCCCCACGATGGTGACCCCGCTGGCGTCGAGTTTCATGAAGGTGCCGCCGACGTTCAGGGTGATCTCGGCACCGGCGTCGATGACCACTTTCATACCCGCCTTGTGGTGCACCTCCTGCCCGGCTTCGACCAGATGGGCCTGGCCGAGTTTCTGGTGCTGGGTGGTGTCGACGATGTGGTGGTCATTGTTTTTGATATGCGTATGGCGCTTGCCGTGCATCGTTTCATGATCGTCGTTGTCGATCTCGCTGATACGGTCGTTGTGCACCTTGAGGTGGCTGTCGCGCTTAATCTCTTCAGTGCGATCATTCAGCGTCAAAAGCTCCAGGTCTTTCTGGGCGTGTAGCCAGATCTGCTCCTCACCCGCTTCATCTTCAAAGCGCAGTTCGTTGAAGCCTTCGGCCTTGTGGCTTTGGGTACGCAATACCGTGCGGGTCTTGTGTTCCGGTAGCGCATAGGGCGGCTGGTTGACGGCGTGATAGGTACGCCCGGTCACCAGCGGCTGGTCCGGGTCAGCTTCTAAAAATGAAACGATCACCTCGTGGCCGATGCGCGGAATGGCCATGGCCCCGTAGCCACCGCCCGCCCAGTCCTGGGCTACCCGCACCCAGCAGCTGGCGGTTTCATTAGGTTCGGCGTAGCGGTCCCAGGGGAACTGGACCTTGACCCGGCCGTGTTCGTCGCAGTGAATCTCTTCACCTTCCGGCCCCACCACGAAGGCGACCTGAGGGCCATCCACGCGCGGTTTGGGGTTGGGCGTCGCTCGCCAGGGTGTGTCGCCAGGAATGAGCGTGACCTGATTGAAATATCGCGTCATGCCGTTAGCGTCGAAATGGCCGACGCTGTCCTCTTCAAGTGCCTGGGGCTGTTCGCCGTGGTGGAGGATCTCGATGGGCTGCCAGTCGCGGTTGAGGCTTTCGGTATCGTGGTCGGCCAGCGTGAAGCGCAGCCCCGGCGCGAGTTCCGGCAGGTCGCTTTCTGCCTGGGCAGTGAGCGCTTCACGGCGCAGATGTTCTACACGTATGCGCGTAAACGGCTTACCAGAGGCGTCTTCTTTATAGCGGCCAGGGTAATCGAAATGTTCGTAGTCGCTGCGCTGGCCGTGCTGTTCAACGTCGCGGCCCACGTGTTCGTGCAACTGGGCTTAAGCCGGGTTCTTGAAGGTGTAATCTTTCAACGTGGCGGAAGCCGCCGCTACGCGAGCGGTCTGGCGAAGCTTTCGCACATGGCGAATCGGCGCGGTGCCTCCGGCGCGGCTGTGGTAGGTACGCTGCCCTACGTGGCCAAGCAGGCGCGGGTCGTCGGCAAATACCAGCCGATGGGCGCCTTCTTCAAAAGTATGGTAGTAAAACAGCCCTTCTTCCGCCGCCAGGCGCTCGATAAAGGCGAGGTCTGTTTCGCGATACTGTACGCAGTACTCTCGCTCTAACGGTTCGCGGATCACGTTAAAAACCACGTCATTAATGCCCCGTTCACTACACAGGGTATTGATGATGGAGAGTGGGTCCACTTTTTGAAAAATACGCGAGTTCTGGCGTAGCGAAAGGCGCCATAGCGAAGGGCTAAGCCTGACAGAGTAGAATGTGCGCCGGTGACCACGGTCGGCTAGAATAAACTCACTGATCATGCCGTTTACGTAGCGTAGCGGCTTGCTATCTTGCCAGATAGTGAGTGTGGCGGGTTGGTCAAGTAATTCGGTTGCGCTTAAGCGGCTATCGCGACTGGCAAAATTTAGCCCCAGCTCAAACGGTTGAGAAAGCGCTTCTCGGTAGGCAAAATCGATGACAGCGGCATCATCAACGCCGGGTAGCTTTAAGGTGAATTGTAGGCCAGTGCCGTCTGCCATCGTGCCGCTCCTTGGACCGAGACTCAAAAATGAGAAACAATCAGGGTAACGGCATTAGTCTAAAGGGCAACCCATTCACGACACGAAGCGCCAATGTCTTACAAGCAAGTAAGATATTTCTTACAAAAAACTAAAAGATTTGAATTTATAAATACATAGCATTACTTATTTAACGCCTGCACCAACCCATGGCGCACATACCAAACGTGTTCGGCACGCTCAGCGGCGTCCTGGCAAAACCAGCCGTTCAAATCGCGTAAGCGGCGCTGCTGGCGCTCCATGGGCACTATGCCGCGCCCGACCTCTTTAACGATCATCACCAGGGTAACGTGGTTCGCTTGCGCGGACTGCTGAAGCTCGTTTAGATCATCGCACCACTGCGCGCGCCAATCGTCGCTACCTACATCCGATTCAATGGTCGCCGTTAACCAACCCAGTACGCCGTGCACTACCAGCGGCGTGCCGGGTAGCATTATGCCTACACATTCGCGTAACCGCTGGCCGGGTGACAGCCGCCACCATACGGCACTTGGAAAGCGCTTTTTTACAACACTTCGCTTACCGGAACAGGCACCACCGATGAACACTTGCATAGCCACTCTCCTTGCCCATTAACGTCCGGTTGATACGTCAATTCCCAGCGTCGTCCCTGGGCTTGAAGTACGGTACCCTCCCAAAAATCGATGGTTTCAAAACGTCGGCGTAGCTCTCGAATAACCCCACCGTGGGTCACGGCGAGAACTTTTCGATACCCATGTGCCAGGGCATCCGCTGCCACATCGGCAAGCCATAGGTCCAGACGTTCACGTAACTGGGCCGCTGACTCCCCGCCGGGGATCTGCAGCTCGCCTACGCTATCGATCCAGGCGCGATAATGCGGCAGGTCTTTTAACTCGTCGTATACTTTGCCTTCATACTCGCCAAAGTGCAGCTCACGCAGACGGGGTTCCAGGCTTAGCGGTACGCCCGGTTTGGCCGCTTGCACCCACTCAAGGGTTTGCTGGCAGCGACGAAGATCGCTTGAGTAGATCGCGTCAAACTGCTCATCGGCCAACCCTGCACGTAGTGCTAAAAGCCCTTCTTCGGCTTCGGGAAAGAGCAGCGGGATATCACGCTGCCCCTGATAGCGGCGCTCTACATTCCAGGCGGTGATGCCATGGCGAACCACCACCAGCTCCACATTAATCCCATCAGCCATAGTTCCACTCCTTCAATCGTAGCGCCCACCATATCACCGTTAATACCCTGAAACAGTTTTACCAGCGCCCACCGGCAGCCGCCCACTAGTACGCCAGTGGCGATCAGCATTGCAATGATGCCTGGGTAAAAAAGCGCCAGTGCCAGCAAAGGCACTAGCGAAAGCCATACGTCATGCACGCCAAGCGATTGCTTCCAGGCCCAAGCCAGCCCTTTTGACTGCGCACAGGGCGTTAATATCAACAGCGCTGCGCCGCCCCAACGGCCCAGGGCAGGTAAAACGATCAGCCACCACAGCGGCGCGTTATAGCTCAGTAGCGCCCACAGCAACACGCCCTTCCAGGCTAACAAGAAAAGCAGCGCTAATATGCCGAAGCTGCCAATCTGAGGGTCTTTCATGATTTCCCAGCGGCGCGCCAGCGGCTGGTTGCTGCCCAGCGCGTCGGCTAAATCCATTACTCCGTCAAGGTGTAAGCCACCACTTAAGCCTACCCACAGGCTGAGTAGCGCAAGCGCCGTAATCGGCGTGGGTGCGTTGTGCATTAATAGCGCCAGCAGCGCCAATAGGCAGCCCAGAAAAAGTCCAACAAGGGGATAGGCACGGATGGCCCAACGGCGGGTTTCAGAGTTCCACGGGCAGGCAATGGGTAGCGGCAACCGGGTTAAAAACTGAAGCGCCAGAACGCACCCGTAAAGCGCACTCTTCAGCATGCGGTTGCCTTGGGCTTCCATTCGATGACACGGCCTGCGACTACTTCAAGCACTGAGTCAGCCTCAGCGGCAAGCCAACAATGCAGCGACTGCAAAAAGGCCACATAGCGCCAGGTTTCCGGGTCACGAGCGGGTAAGTCTTCGTTAATGTCATTGGACACCAGCACCAGCTGTAATCCACGAGCCCGCGCATCACGTATGCTTTTTGCTAAAAGCATCTTGCCTTGGGATTCGGTTAGCTCACTGGCGTACAGAACCTGGCTTGCCCAGAGCGTCAAGCAGTCCAGCAATACGGCGGCACCGTCAGGTACCTGCGCAATTGCCTGGTCAATGGCCAGCGGTGCCTCAAGCGTGATCCAGCGGGCATCCCGAGCGCATTGATGGCGTGCTGCACGGGCGGCCATTTCAGCGTCATAAATCTCGGCGGTGGCTATGTAGTAGCAGCTACCCCCGCTGGCAGCCTGTTTTACGTGCAGCTCGGCCACCTCGCTTTTTCCGGAGCGTGCACCGCCACTAACAAACACAATCATTCAGCACCGTTAATAGTCAATGGATTAAACCTGTATCACACAGCGCAATACGCACCCGGCCACTGCTTAAACCGGAAACACGATGGGGATGGCGAATAAGCATGCCGTTGCGCAACCGCCGTTCAAAAATACGTTACTGGCAAGCCCACGCTTTCGCAAAGCATTATTAGGCTCTGCTCGAAAAAAGTGCACTATAACGCGTCGCCAACAGGTATGAAGAGATTTCGCCGCCTCCCTGCGCTTGTGATACGCGGCGGTTTATCACTCACACACATAATATTCACACTGCATGCATCAGCAATATCCATATCCACATCAGCCCCAGGAACAGCAGCCAAGCCATATGCATTAGCGCAATGGTGATATTAATATGCGTTACGTTAAGCGGCTCTAAAGGTTCGCCGAGCGGCGCGCGGCGCGAGACAATTCCCTGATAGGTGTTAATACCGCCCAGCTGCACGCCCAGTAGCCGAGCCACCATGGCTTCCGGCCAACCGGCATTGGGGCTTGGATGGCGCGGCGCTTCATGGCAGGTAGCACGCAGCGCGCCCCGCCAATGCAGCGGCTTGGTTGTTACCGCAGTCAATACAACGCCACCCAGCCAAAGGCAACCCGCCGTTAACCGGGCGGGCAGCCAGTTGGCGATATCGTCTAGCTTGGCCGACGCAAAGCCGAAGTTTTCATAGCGCTCGTTACGATACCCGACCATTGAGTCAAGCGTATTGATCGCCTTATAAGCCAGCGCTAAAGGCGCGCCACCCAGCATGGCAAAAAGCAGCGGTGCGGTGATGCCATCCACCGTGTTTTCTGCCACGGTTTCCACCGTACCGCGGGTAATTTCCGCTTCATCAAGCTTTGCCGTATCGCGCCCCACTATCATGGAAAGCGCCTGGCGTGCGCCTGGCAAATCACCTCGCATAAGCGGTGCTGCCACGGCACGCCCCGCATCCGCCAACCCTTTAATGGCAAGGGTAGTGGTCAGCAGCCAAAGCTCTGCGGCCAACCCAAGCCAGGGATGAATGGCCGTCAACAGCGCAAGCACCACCCAGCTTATTCCCCATACGCTTATCACTACCGTCGCGGTGAGTAGAAAGCCCCGCCGCTTTCGCTGGGTGGGCGTGCCCTGGTTCCAGCGCTTTTCCAAAAAGCTGATCATGCGGCCGATGACAACGACGGGATGCGGTAAAGAGCGTGGATCGCCTATGAGTAAATCCAAGCCAATGGCGAGCGTGATAAGCAGCATAAGGGTCACGGCGCTTTGTCCGCGACACCTGCCGAGGTGAACGTCGCCATCTCAGCCATCATGGCGGTGGCGGCCTGAAGCAACGGGAATGCCAGCGCGGCGCCACTGCCCTCGCCCAGGCGCATGCCCAAAGCAAGCAGCGGGGTTGCTTCAAGCGCATCTAGCACCACGCCGTGCCCAGGCTCTTCAGAGCGGTGGCCAAAAATGAGATAACCGCGCACGGCAGGGCAAATTCGACAGGCAGCAAGTGCCGCGACGCTCGCAATAAAGCCATCCACAATCGCGGGCAGTCGGTAAGCGGCTGCGGCTAGATAAGCGCCGGTCATCGCGGCAATTTCAAGCCCGCCCAACGCGGTCAATACGCTTAACGGCTCATCAGTTTGGTATACGCGCGCTGCTAATGCGCGCTGAATGACATCGACTTTATGCGTTTGCTGCTGGCTATCCAGCCCCGTGCCCGCACCCACTACCTGCGCGACCGGCGTGCCGGTGAAGGCCGCCAGCATGGCGCTGCTGGCAGTGGTATTGGCAATGCCCATTTCGCCTACAATCACACTGCGACAGCCGGCTTTTTGCGCACGCGTTACGGCATTAATGCCCACCTCAATCGCAGCCTCGGCTTGCTCGGGAAGCATGGCGTTTTCGATCGCGATATTTCCCGAGGCGCGGCGTATCTTATCAACGACCACACCAGGGGCCTCAACATCGCTGACCACCCCCACATCCACCACTTCCAAGTGCGCATTGATCTGGCAAGCAAACACATTGATGGCTGCCCCACCATTGGCAAAGTTAGCTACCATTTGCGCCGTAACGGCTTGAGGAAATGCCGAGACGCCTTCAGCGGCGACTCCATGGTCAGCGGCAAATACAATCACGGCGGGTGGTGTTATAGAAGGCGCAAGCTCACCGCTGATTTCGCTAAGTTGAATAGCCAATTGCTCCAGCATCCCCAAGCTTCCCGGTGGTTTGGTAAGCGTGTCCAGATAAGCCCGCGCCCTGTCGCCAGCAGCGCAATCAGCAGGTTGTATCTGGGCAATAAGGGAATGCATGGCAGGCTCCAGGGCAGGATAAAGGTCAACCGCGACGAAAGGCGCAAATAGTATCAAAACTTGCGCCTTGGCGGGTGGCTCTTTCACTGAGGCAAGCCATGCGAGGGGCGGTTAGATCGTCTCTTCCCCGGCGGTTGAGGTGCTTTCCTTCCAGCCCCCACCCAGCGCCTTGAACAGCGTGGCCACGGCGGTCAGGCGCTCGCTTTGCACCTCGGCGCGGTCAAGCTTGGCTGAGAGCAGCGAGCGTTCGGCATCCAGACGTTCGAGCATGCTTGTCTGGCCCTGGTCATGCATCAGCACCGCCAGATCGCGGGCGCGCGAGACCGCGGCAAGCTGCGCGTCCACCGCATCGACACGCTGATCGGTCAGCTCGAAGTTATTCAACGCATCGCGCACTTCGTTAAAAGCGGTGAGTACGGTCAGCCGGTACTGGGCATCGGCTTGCTCCACTTGGGATCGCGCAATCTCCACATTGGCGCGGCTGCGGCCGAAATCCAGAAGCGGGCCGACGATCGATGCCCCCAGGCCCCAGGCGCGGGCGTTGTCGGTGAACAGGTCGCTGGTATCGGCGGCCACGCTGGCAATGGAGGCGTTGAGGTTGATCGAGGGAAGCCGGGCGGCTTCAGCCACGCCCACCCCGGCATTGGCAGCGATCAGCGTGGCTTCGGCGGAGCGAATGTCCGGACGGCGCTGAATAAGTTCCGAGGGCAGAAGGCGCGGTAGCCGCTGGGGTTCGGCAATTTCCACCAGATGCGTATCGCCGTAATCGAGCTCGCTCATCAGTTCACGTGGGGTGAGCCCCACCAGAATCGCCAGCGCCCCTTTCAGGGTTTCCACCTGCTGTTTCACTTGGGGAAGCTCGGTACGCACGCCTCGCCACTCGGCCTCGGCCTGACGAAAAGCAAGCTCGCTGATATCGCCCACGTCATAACGCAGCTTCTGCAGGCGGTAGGTTTCTTCGTAGGTGGCTTCGGTCTGCTCCAGAATATCCTGCTGGTACTGGGCGCTCTTGAGATCAAAATAGGTGGTGACCACATCGGCAATCACCCCGATTTCGGCGGCGTCCCGGGCAAACAGACTTTCGCTGAACGTGGCCAGCGCCGCTTCGCGCTGACGGGCAAGCCGCCCCCATAGGTCAAACTCGTACTCAAGGCTTCCTGCCAGAGAAAACTGGTTACTGGTCGAGGTAATCAGATCCTGCACCGGCTCGATGTCGATCGGAATGGAGGCACCGGGCGTGCGCTCGCGGTTGGCCTCCAGCTGATACCCAACGCTTGGAAACAGTTCGGCATCGGCAAAGCCGAGCTGGGCGCGCGCCTCCTGAATTCGCGCCAGCTGAACGGCAAGCTCCAGATTATCCTGGGTGGCGCGCTCCACAAGCGCGGTGAGCGCCGGGTCATCGAATTGGCGCCACCAGTTGCGCCAATCCATGCGCTCGGTTTGGCTAAGCTCGATATGCTCAGGCCAAGTTTCAGGTAGCTCGAGTTCTGGCGCCTGGTAGTCCGGTCCCACCGCACAACCACTGAGAAGTAGCGCCAGCGCGATGCCCGTCCAACGGCTTCTTGTGCATCCCTTCTTCATTAATTCTCCTTGCTTTTTATTGGCTTACCTGTGCGCCTTTATTGATTTCGCTTAAGTGTTACTCTCAATTAAAAATTTAAACGACTGTTCGCCTTTTTTCAGCCAACAACTATAGTAGGTGGCTGACGTAATAACACCATTGGGACATGTTAACCGCTTGCAGGGAGGCAGCGCATGAAGCCGGTTTTTTTAGGGATCTTTTTACTTATTGCACCGTTGATAATGGCCGGCTGCGGTGACGACGAAGAGCAGCAAGAGCGCCCCGCACAGGTAGTCAAGCTAGTAGAGGCAAGCCAGCAAGCGGTTTACCCCGGACGCCGTTTCGTGGGCCGGGTCGATGCACGAAGCACGGTGAACTACGCCTTTCAGGTCGGCGGGCGGATCACCGAATTTCCCGCCGTACAGGGGGCGGTAATACCCCAGGGTGAGCTGATCGCCCAATTGGACCAGACCGACTACGCACTACAGGTGCGCGCCGCTGAAGCCGAGTATGAGCAGGCCCGGCGCAACCTGAACCGCCAGCGCAACCTACGCGCTCAGGGGGCGGTTTCCCAGTCTGCACTCGATGCCGCCATTGCCGAGGCCGAGCGCGCCGAAACCCAGCTCGACAGCGCTCGTCAGGAACTCGCCTACACCACGCTTCACGCCCCGTTTGATGCGCTGATCGCCCGGCGTCTGGTCGAGAAATACACCACTGTTCCACCCAATACCGAAGTCGTGCGCATTCAGGATGTTTCAGAACTGCGCATTCGTTTCAATGTGCCCCAGGCATTGATGCAGCACCTGGAGAACGGCCGACACTTCAGCGCCGAGGCGGAGATTGCCACCCTCCCGGGCCAACGCATTCCGCTTGAGTACCGCGAGCACGTCACCGAGCCCGATGACGTTGCCCAGACGTTCGAGGTCGAGTTCGCCCCGGCGGGCAATGGCATTATCGCCCTGCCCGGCACTACCGCCACGGTCTACATCCAACCGGAAGCACAGATCGATAGCCCCTTGATCACCCTGCCCAGCAGCGCCCTGGATAACGACGCAGACGGCGAGTTTCGGGTATGGGTGTTTGATCCAGACGAAGGCACGGTGGCCCCGCAGCGCGTCAGCGTGGGCGAGATGGTCGACGACCAGGTAATGATTACCGCAGGCCTTGAGGCTGGCTCAAGAGTGGTGGCCACCGGCGTTCATCTGCTGCGCGATGGCATGCAGGTCAAACCGCTCGACGCCGCGCTTTAAGGGGGCCGCATGGATATTGCAAAACGTTCGATCGAGAAACCGATCAACACGTGGCTGATTGTGGTGATCTGTCTGCTGGGCGGCATCTGGGGATTCAATACCGTTGGCAAGCTCGAAGACCCCTCCTTTACCATTCCTTACGCCATCATCAATACTCCTTACCCCGGCGCAACCGCCGAAGAGGTGGAAGAAGAGGTTACCGAGCGCCTGGAGCGCGCGATTCAAGAGATGGAGCAGCTCGACGTGCTCGACTCCAAATCGCTGCCGGGCCGCTCGGAGATTCAGGTCGAGATCCAGGACAACTACGGCAGCAACCAGTTGCCGCAGATCTGGGACGAGCTACGCAGCAAGGTCAACGATGCCCAGTCTGACTTGCCTCAGGGGGCTCTTGCATCTCAGGTGAACGACGACTTTGGCGAGGTATACGGGCTGTTTTACGCCGTCACGGCCGAAGGGTTCTCCGCCCGGGAAGTGCGCGATATCTCGACATTTCTTCAGCGCGAAATACTGGCCGTGCCGGGAGTAGCCCGGGTCACCACCGCCGGCGAGCGCGAAGAGAGCATCTACATCGATATCTCCAATGAGCGGCTGACGACGCTGGGCATTCCCATCGAGCAGGTCATCAACACCATCCAGACCGAGAACGCTGTGGAAGATGCGGGCACGCTCAGAACGGGCGATCGACAGGTGCGCCTGGTGGCGCGTTCCAATATCGATAGCACGACGCTTCTGGAATCCATCCGCATCGGCCGACCCGGCACCACTGAGCAGGTCGCGCTTGCCGATATCGCGACGATCTACCGTCAGCCGTCCGATATTCCCGACCACATCATGCACTATAACGGCGAGCCAGCGTTTACTTTGGGCATCGCCGGTATCGCCACTGAAAACATCATCGAAATCGGCGAGGCGGTAGAAGCACGCATGGAGCAGCTGCAAAGCCGGATTCCTCTCGGCGTGGAGCTGCATCCGCTTTACGAACAGCACAACGTGGTCAACGACGCTATCAATGACTTTCTGATCAACCTGGCCATGTCGGTGACCATCGTGATCGCGGTGCTGTGTCTGGTCATGGGTTGGAAGGTCGGCGTAGTGGTCGGCAGTACGCTGCTGCTGACCGTGCTGGGCACGCTGTTTGTCATGGGTATTTTCAATATCGAGATGGAGCGCATATCGCTGGGCGCGCTGATCATCGCCATGGGCATGCTGGTGGATAACTCCATCGTGGTGGCCGAAGGCATGGTCACCAATATCAAGCGCGGCATGAAGGCCAAGCGCGCAGCAAGCGCTGCCGCCAAACGCACTCAGATACCGCTATTGGGCGCCACGCTGATCGGCATCATGGCCTTCGCCGGCATTGGCCTCTCAAGCGATGTGACCGGGGAGTTCATGTTCTCCCTGTTTATCGTCATTCTCGTTTCATTAATGCTGAGCTGGCTGCTGGCACTGACCGTGACCCCACTGTTTGGCTACTTTCTGCTGCGCAAGAAAGGTGAAGAGAAAGACGAAGAGCAAGACCAAGACCAAGACCAAGAAAAAGACCCAGGCGAGGAAAGCAGCGAACAGCGCGACGAAGACAACGAAGACCGCGGCTACGGCGGGATTGTCTATCGCACCTACCGGATGCTGCTGCTGGCGGCGCTTAAACTGCGCATTATCACCGTGACGGCTCTGGTGGTACTCACCGGGGTGTGCATGTGGGCATTCACATTGGTGCCGCAGTCGTTCTTTCCAGACTCCAGTACGCCGCTTTTCTTTATCAATTACGAGTTGCCCCAGGGCACGGATATCCGCGCAACGATTCGTGATGTTGGCGAGATTGAGGCATATATTCTCGAACACGAGGACGAGGTGTCCGTGGCAAGCTTCGTGGGCCGGGGGGCGACGCGCTTCATGCTTACCTACTCCCCGGAGCAGCCCAATACCGGCTACGCGCAGTTCATCATTCGCACCAACGAACTTGACGCCATCGACGCGCTCGACCGGGAGTTTTACAAGGAGCTAAACGAGCGCTATCCCAACGCCCAGGTGCGCACCCAACGGCTGCAGTTCGGCCCGGGCGACGGCGCGGATATCGAAGCACGCTTTCAAGGCCCCTCGGCCGAGGTGTTGCGTGAGCTGGGTAACGAGGCCCGCCGGCGCATGGCGGCCAACCCGCTGTTGATCGATGAACGTATCGACTGGCGCCAGCAGGAGCTTGTCGTGGCGCCGATCATCAACGAGCAGCGCGCGCGTATTGCCGGCGTTACCCGCGAAGATATCGCCCAGACACTGCAGTTCGCCTCCTCCGGCATTCGCGCGGGCACCTACCGCGAGGGCGAGCACTTGATTCCCATCATCGCACGCGCCCCCCAGGCCGAGCGTGATGATGTGGCGCTTTTACGCGACCGCCAGATCTACAGCGAAGCACAGCAGCAGTTCGTGCCGATCACCCAGGTGGTCGACGATTTTGAAATACGCGCAGAGGAAGCGCTGATTGAGCGGCGCAACCGCGTGCGAACCCTGACGGTCGGCGCCGAGCCCGACAAGGGCTATACCGCCGCCCAGGCATTTGATGCCGTGCGCTCGGAAATCGAGGCTATCGAACTGCCGCCCGGCTACACGCTTGAGTGGGGTGGCGAGCACGAGAACTCGGGCGATGCCCAGGCGTCGTTGGGCGAGCAGCTCCCGGTAAGCTTCTTGATCATGGTACTCACCTCGATTCTGCTGTTTGGCAAGCTTAGGCAGCCGCTGATCGTATGGCTGGTGGTGCCCATGTCAGTATGCGGGGTGGTGATTGGGCTTTTAATCACCGGCCTGCCCTTCTCGTTTACCGCATTGCTCGGCATGCTGAGCCTTTCGGGCATGCTGATGAAAAACGCCATCGTCCTGGTGGACGAGATTGATGAACAGATACGCTCGGGCACCGCGCGCTTTACCGCTCTGGTGGATGCCAGCATCAGCCGTTTGAGGCCGGTCTTTCTGGCCGCGGGCACGACGATACTGGGCATGATTCCGCTTTTATGGGATGCATTCTTCAACAGCATGGCCGTAACCATCATGGGCGGTTTGCTGTTTGCCTCTATATTGACCTTGATTGCCGTTCCCACGTTTTATGCGATGTTCTTCAAGATCAAACGCGACGAAGTGGAGAGCCGATAGCCTTATGGGGCGGCATTGCCTGAGAGAGCACCGGCATACGCTATACTAGGTTTCATTCAGAGGCCTACGCTGGGCTAACCACGTGAAGTGCACTGCACGTGGTTAGCTTTTAATGAGCAAGACGTTCTTTTACCAACTGTCTTTACCAGCTGTTTTTATCAACTGTCTTACCAACCGTTTTTATCAACCGTTTTTATCAACATAGAGTAATAAAACTACGCGATTGGTTCTGTTACGCTTTTAAAACTCTTAATTTCGCGCATTAGTATGTAAAATAACTACACAAATCGTGCCGTTTCTATCATGCAGAGGTCCTTATGCCGAGCCCAACACCTGCTACGTTAAATACCACCGTCGCCGAGGTTACTCAACGTATACGCGAGCGTTCCCGGCAGCGGCGTGCGCTTTACGAAGCGCATATGGCCGACCAGCATAAGCAAGGCGTGCACCGTGGTGAGCTTTCCTGCGGAAACCTGGCGCACGGCTTTGCCGGTTGTGACGTACCTACCGATAAAGGCCGCCTCAAGTTAACCAATAGCGCCAACGTGGGCATCGTATCGTCGTATAACGATATGCTGTCAGCCCATCGGCCCTTTGAAGATTACCCCGCGGTTATTAAAGAAGCCGCCCGGGGAATGGGTTCAACCGCCCAGTTTGCCGGCGGCGTGCCCGCCATGTGCGACGGCGTGACCCAGGGCCAGCCCGGCATGGAGCTATCGCTTTTCTCCCGCGATGTGATTGCCATGGCAACAGCCGTCGCGCTTTCCCACAACATGTTCGATGCGACGCTGTATCTGGGGATCTGCGACAAGATCGTGCCTGGGCTATTTATTGGTGCCGCGCGCTTTGGCCATCTACCGGCCATCTTTGTGCCTGGCGGGCCGATGACGACCGGCCTGCCCAACGATGAAAAAGCCCGGGTGCGCCAGCTCTATGCGGAAGGCAAGGTTGGCCGAGACGAACTGCTGGAGGCCGAATCCCAGTCGTACCACAGCCCTGGCACCTGCACCTTCTACGGCACCGCCAACTCCAACCAGCTGATGATGGAAATGATGGGCCTGCACCTGCCCGGCGCGTCGTTTGTTAACCCCGGCACACCTTTGCGTGAAGCACTCACCCGCTACGCCACCGAGCAGGCGATTCGCAATACCGAGCAGAGCGGCAACTATCGCCCGTTCTACAAGCAGATCGACGAACGTGCCATCGTCAATGCCATGGTCGGCCTGCTGGCCTCCGGCGGCTCTACCAACCATACCTTGCACCTGGTCGCCATGGCGGCGGCGGCGGGTATTACCATCAACTGGGATGACTTCACCGAGCTTTCAGCGGTAGTGCCCAGCATGACGCGTATCTACCCCAACGGCCAGGCGGATGTGAACCACTTCCAGGCGGCCGGCGGCATGAGCCTGCTGATTCGCGAGCTGCTTCAAGCCGGGCTTATGCATGGCGACATTCCTACGGTGTTTGGCACCGACATGAGCGCCTACACCCAGGAGCCTTTCCTTGAAGACGGCAAGCTCACCTGGCGCGAAGGGCCTGAATCAAGCCTTGATTCAGAGGTACTCCGCCCGGTCAGCAATCCCTTCTCACCCACCGGCGGGCTTACCGTGCTGGACGGCAACCTGGGTCGGGGCGTGATCAAGATTTCCGCCGTCAAGCAGGCCCACCGCGTGGTAGAAGCGCCGGTTCAGCTGTTTGATGACCAGAATCAGGTCAAAGCGGCGTTTGAATCCGGCCAGCTGGATCGCGATGTGATCGTCGTGGTGCGCTTCCAGGGCCCTAAAGCCAACGGCATGCCCGAACTTCACAAGCTCACGCCGTTTTTGGGCGTGTTGCAGGACAAGGGCTTTAAAGTTGCCCTGGTCACCGATGGCCGTATGTCGGGCGCATCGGGCAAAGTGCCTGCCGCCATTCATGTAACGCCGGAGGCGGTTGATCGCGGGCCGTTATCCAAGCTTCAGGATGGCGATATCGTGCGCCTGGATGCCGAAACCGGCGAGCTTAACGTGCTGGTGGATGCCGCCACGTTCAATGCCCGCCCCTGTGCACAGGTCAATCTTGAACACAGTCACTTCGGCATGGGCCGTGAACTATTTGGCGGCTTCCGCCACCTGGCGACCAAAGCCGAAGAAGGCGCCGGTGTGTTTGGCGGCTTCGAAGCCGAAGTGCTGTCGCGCGAGCTTGAAAAAATTGAGCAGGAGGACCAATGAGCCGACCCGCTCTCATTGGCGATATCGGGGGAACTAACGCTCGTTTCGCGTTAGTAACCCCGGGGCAAACGGCCCCCCAGCAGATTATCAATTTGCCCTGCGCCGACTATCCAGGTGTGGTTGAAGCTGCTCAGGACTACTTAAGTCAGGTGGGCGCTACCGGCAATAACGCGCCCACCGAAGCCTGTTTGGCGTTTGCCTGCCCGGTACACGCCGAGCAGGTCAAAATGACCAACAACCACTGGCAGTTTTTAAAAAGCGAGGTTCAGCAGGCGCTGAACCTGTCACTTTTTAAGGTCATTAATGACTTTACTGCACAGGCGCTCGGCATTCCCCACGTGCCTGAACAGGATCTAGTGGAAGTAAAGGCCGGCACCACCCAAGCGCATGCCTCGCGTTTGGTGATCGGCCCGGGTACAGGATTGGGGGTCGCGGGCGTATTTCCTGGGCTGCACGCCTGGGTCCCGCTACCTACGGAAGGCGGCCACGTGACGTTTGCGCCCACCGACACCTACGAGCGTAAGCTGCTTGATGAGCTGCACAAGCACTATTCACGCGTAAGTGTAGAACGCATGCTGTGCGGTCAGGGAATCGTGGATCTTTATGCCGCGCACTGTGCCCTTGATGGCGTAGCGTCAGGTTTTACCACCGCGGCCGAAGTCACTCAGGCCGCTAACCAGGGTGATGAAATCGCTTGCCGGACGCTGCTGCGGTTTCTAAAAATCCTGGGCGATGTATGTGGCGACGCAACGCTGACCATGGGCGCGCGCGGCGGGGTTTATCTATGTGGCGGCATCATTCCCCGCCTGCTGGACTGGCTGCCGAAAAGCGAACTCTGCAGCGCGTATATCAATAAAGGCCGCATGGGTTCCTATAACGCTGATATCCCCATATGGGTCGTCACCGCTCCCTGGACCGGTTTATTGGGCGCGGCCGAAGCGTTGCACAACGAAGAAGTGTTTTAACACCCAGGTCAACACCGAATATCTATCGTCTAATAACTAATATAACAACAAGGAACGCCCATGATTTCTGTGATTACCTTTGGCGAAGCGCTCGTCGATATGCTCTCTAGTCGCCTGGGGGATACACACGATCATCAGGAAACCTTCACCCCCTACGCTGGCGGCGCACCCGCTAATGTGGCGGTTGCCTGTGCTCGCCTGGGAGTACCCAGCTGTTTTTTAGGCATGGTGGGCGATGACACGTTTGGCCACTTTCTGATTCGCGAACTTGATAGTCACGGCGTCAATACCCACGGCGTTGTGCTGACCAAAGCAGCCCGTACGGCGCTCGCGTTTGTCTCACGTGATGCTCAGGGCGAGCGCACCTTTGATTTCTACCGCCCACCGGCTGCCGACCTGCTCTACCGCCTTCATCATTTGCCGCCAGGGGTATTTGAAAAACCGGCCATTGTTCACCTATGCAGCAATAGCCTCACCGACCCAGAAATTGCCGAAACCACTCTTGCTCTGGCAAAAATGGCCAAGCAGTCGGGCTGCCTGGTTAGCGTGGATGCCAACCTGCGGCATAACTTATGGGCAGATGCCGCGGCCGATACGGGCTTGGTGACCCAGCTTTTAGACACTGCCGAGCTGCTTAAGGTATCTCTTGAGGAGGTTGACTACCTGCGCGGCGAGCAGACTCAGGATGCGTGGCTGGCTCAGCGCCTGGATGCTGGCGTAAAGGTCATTCTTATCACTGACGGCCCGAATGACGTTGTGCTCAAAAGCGCCGCCCTCGGACAGCGCATTGCGCCGCCCAGCGTACAGGCCGTCGATACAACAGCAGGTGGCGATGCCTTTATTGGCGGCCTGCTGGCAGAGCTCTCCCAATATGGAATTGCACACGGCTGGCATGAAGATCATGCCTTCCTAAACGCGGCGGTAGCGTTAGCCTGCCGCTGCGGCGCGCACGCCGTTACCCGCCCGGGCGCCTACGCCGCCTTGCCTACCCAAACAGATATTGACGCACTGCGGGCGCTTTAAAGCGCCCTGTCTAGACCGACCGTTCATAACAACTGTTCCTAACCACTTGCAGCTCTTTGCATACCAACTTTCGTCTGCTTGTTAAAATGTCAGACATTTAATAAGCTCTAGGCATGATCGTCATTTACTGAGACATGCCATGACGCTAGATGCCTTACCCTCCCACCCCGGTGGGGCTGAAAACCTGGCACGCCTACTCGCCAGAGCACTGCTAGCCGGGCACTGGCAGCCCGGTGACCTGTTTCCCAAAGAGTTGGATATAGGCAAACATTTTGTCGTTAGCCGCAACCAGGTGCGTAATGCGTTAGCCAGCTTAACGGCTACCGGCCTTTTAGAGCGCACGGCAGGCCGCGGCACGCTGGTACGTGAGATGGGTGAATGGCACCTGCTTGATCCACTGATGAGTGAGTGGATGACGGGACTGGTCAACCTGGACCCTCAGCTGGTACGCGCGATTTACGCGTTTCGCTTTTCAGCCGAGCCTACCGTTGCCGGCTTAGCGGCCCAAGCGGCAAGCGCGGAGGATATCGCCCGGCTTGAAGCGGCCTTTGAAGGCATGCGCCGCTCGGCAGGCAACCCTGACGCTCGTGCCCAACATGCTGAATATGACGTTGCCTTCCATGACGCCACTTACCGCGCCACCCACAACCTGGTCTGGCGGCAAATGGGGCATTTACTGCGCCCTTCTATCATGGCGCTGGTGCACCGCTCACAGCACGATATCAAAACGCTGGACGACAGCCTGACGCGCCATCGCCACGTGCTGGAAGCCATTAAAGCCTGCGATGCTCACGCCGCCGAGACTGCCGCCCGCGAGGTGTTGCGGCGTACCGCTATTGATCTCGGCATTGTCAGTTAATGATGGCTATCCCATTACTTAATTATTCGCCAATAACCAACTCATAAATAACTATTTCGCTAATGACGCTTTAAGAGGACAGCTAAACATGAAAATTACCCGCTTGAAGACCTGGCAAGTACCGCCACGCTGGCTATTTCTTAAAATTGAAACGGATGAAGGCTGCTACGGCTGGGGCGAACCGGTAATAGAAGGTCGCGCGGCCACGGTTGAAGCCGCAGTGCATGAGCTTTCCGACTACCTGATCGGCCAGGACCCGCACCGTATCGAACATCTCTGGAACACGCTTTACCGCGCCGGTTTCTATCGTGGCGGACCTATTTTAATGAGTGCCATAGCGGGTATCGACCAGGCCCTTTGGGATCTGAAAGGACGTGATCTGGGCGTACCCGTCCACCAGCTACTAGGCGGCGCGGTACGCGACAAAATGCGTATGTACGCCTGGACCGGCGGCGACCGCCCAAGTGACGTAGGCGCAGGCGCCAAGGCACTGGTCGAAAAAGGCTTTACCGCCTTCAAGATGAACGGCACGCCTGAAATGCAAATCGTCGACTCGCACCGCAAGGTTGATGAAGCCGTAGCCCGGGTTCGTGAGGCGCGCGATGCCGTTGGGCCTGATGTGGGTATCGGCATCGATTTTCACGGCCGCGTTCACCGCCCCATGGCCAAGGCGCTACTGCGGGAGCTTGAGCCGTTTCATCCCATGTTTGTCGAGGAACCCGTCGCACCGGAGCACCTGCCGTGCTTGAAAGATATTGCCGGCGGGCTGGGCTATCCCCTGGCGACCGGTGAGCGCTTGCATACCCGCTTTCAGTTCCGCGACCTACTCCAGGACGGCATGATCGATATTATCCAGCCCGATATTTCCCACTGCGGCGGTATCAGCGAGGGGTTAAAGATTGCCGCACTCGCCTCCGCTTATGACGTTGCGCTCGCCCCCCACTGCCCGCTGGGGCCGTTGACGCTTGCCGCTTCTCTTCAGTTGGATGCCGTGAGTCACAATGCGTTTATCCAAGAGCAAAGCATGGGCATCCACTATAACCAGGGCAACGATGTACTGGATTATCTGGTGGATAAAACGGCCTTGAGTATCACCGACGGCTTCTGCGCCATTCCCCAAGGCCCGGGCCTGGGCGTTGAAATTGACGAAGCCTTTGTGGAAGAGCGTGCCAAAACCGGCCACCGCTGGCGCAACCCGGTATGGACCCACGAAGATGGCTCAATTGCGGAGTGGTAATCCATGCAATCCACAGAAACTAACTCCACAAAAGCTAACTCCATAGAAACTAGCGCCGCGGAGATGACTAACGAGCAGAGCCGTCCGCTTGCCTGGGTGGCGGTTGACTGGGGCTCGAGCAATCTGCGCGCCTGGGGGATGGATCAGCAAGGCAACGTTATTGCCCAAAGCAGCAGCGATAAAGGCATGCTCTCGCTTAAACCCGACGAGTACGAAGCTGAATTGCTGCGCCTGATTAGCCCCTGGCTGCCTACAAGCAACGGGGTAGAAGTGATGGTTTGCGGCATGGCGGGCGCCCGACAAGGCTGGCAGGAAGCGGCCTACCTACCGGTGCCCACGCCTTTGGATCAGCTCAGTCAAGGGGCCGTCATACCCACCCTGACAGGCAGCCAGCTACGCGTTTATCTGCTGCCCGGATTAAGCCAGTCTCGCAGTGGTTCGCTGCATTTCGATGTGATGCGCGGCGAAGAGACCCAGCTTGCGGGCCTGGTGGCCGATACGCCTGAATTTTCCGGCCTTGCTTGCCTGCCGGGCACCCATTCCAAATGGGCAACCCTGGACTCGGGTGCGGTAACTCAGTTCACCACCTACCTTACGGGTGAACTCTATCAACTGCTGGCCAACCAGTCGGTTCTCAAGCACTCAATTGGAAACGATGCGCTAAATGACCCCGCCTGCCGCGCGGCGTTTATTGGCGCGGTGAGCGAAGCACATGCCGCGCCCGAAACGTTTAGTAGCTGCCTCTTTGGGCTGCGCGCGCAGGATTTACTCGACGGCGAGTTGCCTGTGGGCAAAACGCGGGGAGCGGTGCTCGCGGCTAGGCTTTCGGGGCTCGCCATCGGCCTTGAGCTATCCGGTGCCTGCCAATCACGCCCAAGCGATGAGCCGATCACCCTGATAGGCAATCAGGCCCTTTGCCAGCGCTACACCATGGCGCTCAATGCTATCGGCTATCAGACACACTATTTGGATGGCGACACCGCCGTATTGGCAGGCCTTAAGCTTGCCCATCAGGCGCTGCCACACTAAGGCCGTCTTCTTGATGCTAACGGATAATGGAGAGATTGTGCTATGACGTTACCTTTGATCGGTATTTTACGCGGTGTAACGCCCGATGAAGTCGTTGAGATTGCTCGCGCGGTGCTTGCCGCAGGCATTACGCAGATTGAAGTGCCCCTCAACTCTCCAGACCCGTTAGAGAGCATTCGCCGCCTGGTAGATGCCGTTGGCGAGCAAGCGGTGATTGGCGCGGGCACCGTACTCACGCCCGCGCAGGTGCGCGATGTGCATGCTGCTGGCGGGCGCCTGATTGTCTCGCCAAACTGCCGCCCCAGCGTGATTGAAGAAACCCATCGACTGGGTATGGCCAGCTGGCCGGGCATTGTCACACCTTCAGAAGCGTTCGATGCGCTGGAGGCTGGTGCCACGGGCCTAAAACTATTCCCGGCCGTTCAGGTAGGTCTTGAGGGCATGAAAGCGGTGCGCGCCGTGCTACCCAGCGACACGCTGCTGTATGCCGTGGGCGGCGTGGGTATCGATAACTTTGCTACCTGGCAAGCGGCAGGCGTGGATGGCGCCGGGCTGGGCAGCGCGCTATACAAACCAGGCCAAACGGCGTCTCAGGTAAGCCAACAGGCACAGGCGCTGGTCGCCGCCTGGAAAGCAGGAGCCAATGCATGAATATCTCCACCTGGCAGGCCGAACTTAGCGTAGATTCACGCTGCGAGCTAGGGGAAGGCCCTCAGTGGCATGCCAGCAGTGGGCGGCTTTACTGGTGCGATATCCTGGGCAAACGACTTCACTGGCACTCCCCCGCTACGGCGGAGAGCGGTCATTACCTGCTGGATCAAAAAGTCTCGCTTGCCGCCCCGCTTGACGATGGTGGCCTGCTGCTGGTCGGTGAGCATTCATTGACGCGCTTCGAGCCTGATAGCGGCACAGCCACTCACTTTGCCGATTTTGAAGCCGACAACCCCGTTACGCGCAGCAATGATGCGCGGGTTGATCGCCATGGCAGCCTGTGGCTTTCCAGCATGGGCAAGCAGGCCGAGCCTAATGCGGGCAGCCTCTACCGCCTGCATCGCGGCAAGCTTGAAAAGCTACGCACCGGGCTTACCATTCCCAATGCGCTATGCTTTTCACCCGATGGTGCAGCCGCTTACTTTACCGATACACCGACCGGCATGGTGATGCGCTGGGCGCTGGATGATCAGGGCTGGCCCATTGATGACCCCGTGCCATTTGCTGATTTTTCCAACCATACCGGCAACCCGGACGGCGCCGTGATGGATAGCCAAGGCTGTCTATGGCTGGCCCTCTGGGGCGCCGGACAAGTAGTGCGCTTAAATGCACAAGGTCAAGTCATTGGCCGTATTGACCTGCCTACCAGCCAGCCCTCCTGCCCGGCGTTTGCCGGCGCTGACCTTAAAACGCTGTTTATCACCACCGCCCAAGAAGGCTTTACCCCAGATCAGCTTGCCCAAGAGCCTGACGCTGGCGCGCTCTTTTCAGTGCAACTCGATATAGCCGGGCTTGCCGAGCCGCCGCTTCGGCTTACCTAAATAACACGGCCGCTAAACCAAAAGGCCCCGCTAGCGAATGCTAGCGGGGCCTTACTTTTGGGGGTTAACAGCGATGCTTGAGCTTTTAATAGCCCGTTGGGCAATTAACCCGCAAAGCTTATATACATCACGATCACCAGCACCACCAGCACAATGCCTGCGGGTACCGCGCCTTTCCAAGGGGTCAGGTCAACATCGCCGGTGTGTTCTTGCACCCAGTCAGTTTCGCGCGGGCGCAACTTGCCAATAATCAGCATTACCGCTACTAACAGCGCAAACACCAGTGCCACAAAATGGAACTCGTGCATAATCTCTGGCAGGAGGGTAAAGGGTGGTACGAAGTAGCCTGCCGCGATCAGCAAACAACCACCCACCAGAGCAATTTTAGCCGCCATGGGAGGTACCCGCTTGGTCAGCAGACCTACCAGAACGACCGCGAGAATCGGAATAAAGTAGATCGCATTCATCTTCTGCAGATAACCAAACAGGCTATCCTGCCCGGCCAGAAGCGGTGCAATAATCATGGTAATCACCGCCATGATCCAGCCAAAGACCTTGCCCGATTTAACGACCTGCTGCTCGGTGGCATCTTTATTTAACACGCCCTTATAGATACCCAGACTGAAAATCGTCGTGGTGCTGTTAAGCGCTGAGTTAAACGAAGACAGAATGGCCCCAACCATGACGGCTGCGAAGAAGCCGGTTAAGTAAGGCGGCAACACGTTAAACACCAGATGGCCATAGGCTTCATCGGCGCGCACGCCCTGGTCGGCGTAAAGGTGATAGGCAATGATGCCCGGCAGCACCAGATAAAGCGGCCCCAACAGCTTGAAGAGCCCAGTCAACAGCACGCCCTTTTGGCCTTCCGCCAGGTTTTTGGCGGCAAAGGTGCGCTGAATGATCTGCTGGTTAGTGCTCCAGTAGAACAGGTTGATCAGAAATACCCCGGTGAACAGAGTGAAAAATGGCACCTGCTGTTCCGAGCCACCAATTGAGTTCAGCTTTTCCGGGTCGCTCTCTTTAAGGATGCTCCAGCCTTCCATAATACCCGTACCGCCACTTACCGCTTGTAAGCCGAAGTAGACGATTACAAAGCCGCCGATTAACAGCCCGATGCCGTTCAAGGTATCGGAAACCGCAACCGTTCTCAGGCCACCAAACAGCGCGTACACCGCGCCGATAATACCGACGATCCAGACCGTTAACCAAAGCAGCGTGGTAGAAGACTCGATACCGGTTAGCCCCTGCAGATCAAGCATCCCCTGCAGGCCAATAGCGCCAGAATAGAGAATGATTGGCAGCAGAATAACCGCGTAGGCAATCAGGAAAATAATATTGGTAATCAGCTGGGTGTCTTTATCAAACCGAATTTCAAGCAGCTGAGGCAGTGTGGCAATACCGCTTTTCAAAAAGCGCGGCAGGAAAAACAGCGCCAGAGCAACTAGCGCAATCACCGCGACCACTTCCCAGGCCATAACGCTTAGACCATCGGCAAACGCTGCTCCGTTAAGCCCCACCATCTGCTCGGTGGAAAGGTTGGTCATCAAGAGCGAACCCGCAATCAGCGGGAAGGTAAGCGAACGACCAGCCAGAAAGTAGCCGCTGGTACTGGAATGGTCATCACGGTGCGTAATACGCCACGTAACAAAAGCGACTAACCCTGTAAAAAACAGGAAAGACGCCAAGGTCAGCATATGCATACTAACTTACTCCATGTTGGTAAGTGGTTCACGCTCGTATGCCAAGCACGCAAAAAAAATGTCTGACATATTATATATATCCGGAGTTTAGTTGACCTGAGGATTTACGTGTTATCCGCCTTTGGTCGTAGCTAACCTCATTGATTTACACGTAAAAAAACCGGGCAGGATAAACCTGCCCGGCGGGTATTTGCATTCGAATTAAAAAGGATTAGTGGTGGAAACGCTCGGCAGCCTCTTGCGCCAGCTTGCGAATAGCGTCCCAGTCCTCTGCTTCAACCAGCTTGCTGGGTGTCAACCACGAGCCGCCCACACACATAACGTTGGGCAGCGCCAGGTAAGAGGCAGCGTTATCAACCGTGATACCGCCCGTTGGGCAAAACCTTGCACCCGGAATAGGCGCGCCGAAGGCTTTCAATGCTTTGACACCGCCGCTGGACTCCGCCGGGAAGAATTTAAAACGCCGGTAGCCGTACTGCCAGCCGGTCATTAGCTCAGACACGGTTGAAACGCCGGGCAGCATGGGCACCGGGCTTTCGATGCCATAGCGATAAAGCGCTTCGGTCGTGCCGGGCGATACCACAAAATCCGCACCCACTTCTTCAGCCTGGCGGTATTGCGCAGGAGTCAACACGGTGCCTACGCCAATGCTGGCACCGGTCAGCTCTTTCTTCATACGCTTGATCGCTTCAAGAGCACAGTCGGTACGCAGGGTAATTTCCAGTACGCTTAAGCCACCTTCGACTAAGGCTCGGCCCAGCGGCACGGCGTCTTCAAGACGCTCAATGGTAATCACTGGAATGACTTCTGCCTTGTGGCAAATGCTGTCGAGTTCGGCGGTACGGGTTGAAGGTAGCTGTTTATCAATTGACATAGTGAGTCTCCAAACAATTTGTTATTAATTGACTATTAAGGTGCCCAGTAAATAGCCAGTGGGCAGGATAAAAATGCGCGTATCGGCAGTTGCCTTACGTCGTCGCCGTTTAGGGCATTTGCCAATACGGTGCGCTTATCGTCACCGGTGATATGCAGGATATGCCGATGGGCCTGATGCAGGTGGCCAGCAGAAAAAGTAATCCGCGGCTGAGGCTGGCTGGGAGTGCGCACGGCCACCAGCGGTTCATTGGTTGACAGCGCAAGCCCCAGCTCCTGACTATCCGGAAACAGCGACGCCGTATGCCCATCGTCTCCCATCCCCAAGATGACCACGCTGGCAGGCCAGGCAAGGGATGCTGTTCGTTCGGCGACTTCCGCCACGCCCTCTTCAGGGGTGGAGGCATTTGATGTCAGAGGCACAAAATTCGCAGCCGCCGCCTCGCCCTGCAGCAAGTTCTCGCGCACCAGCTTGGCATTGCTGTCACTGCTCTGCTCGTCCACCCAACGCTCATCGGCCAAGGTAACGTCGATGCGTGACCAGGGCAGCGGCTTGGCAGCCAACGCTTTAAAAAAGGCAATCGGGGTCGAGCCACCGGAGACAATTAAAAGCACACGCTCCTGACGCTCGAGGTCTTCGCTTAATGCCTGGAAGACCGCTTCAGCGAGCTGTTCGGCAAGCTTTTGACGTGATTGGCTCATATTAATAATCCTCGTACCAGCTGCGGCCATCCTGGGTAATCATCGCAATCGAGGCCACAGGCCCCCAGGAGCCTGCAGGATAACGCCGCGGCGGGGTTTCACGGGTCTGCCAACCAGCGATCAGCTGATCACACCAGCGCCAGGCATGTTCTACCTCGTCGCGGCGTACGAACAGATACTGCTGACCCTTCATTACTTCAAGCAGCAGGCGCTCGTAGGCATCCGGAATACGCGATTTAGGAAAAGCGCTATTAAAATCGAGATGCAGCGGGCCAGGGCGCAGGCGCATTCCTTTGTCCAGGCCGCTGTCTTTGGTCAGCACCTGTAGGGCGATGCCCTCTTCCGGCTGCAGACGGATGATCAGCTTGTTGGAAGCAATATCGCGCTGGTCCGGGTCAAAGATATAGTGCGGCTGCTGGCGAAAGTGAATCACAATTTGGGAAAGCTTTTCAGGCATGCGCTTGCCGGTACGCAGATAGAAAGGCACGCCCGCCCAGCGCCAGTTGGAGACCTCCGTTTTCATGGCCACAAAGGTTTCTGTCTGGCTTTGCGTATTGGCGCCCTCTTCATCCAGATAGCCGGGGACCGTCTGGCCATCGCTTGTGCCTGCAATATATTGGCCGCGTACCACATCGCGACCCAACGCCTCACCGGCAAACGGCTTCAGCGCTTTTAGCACTTTTACTTTTTCATCACGAATGGCATCCGCATCCAGGTTGGAGGGCGGGTCCATGGCAATCAGGCAGAGCAGTTGCAGAAGGTGATTTTGCACCATGTCGCGCAGCTGGCCTGCATCATCAAAATAGCCCCAGCGGCCCTCTATACCGACCTTTTCCGCCACGGTAATTTCAACGTGAGAAATATGGTTCTGGTTCCACTGGGTACCAAACAGCGGATTGGCAAAGCGCAGCGCAATCAGGTTTTGAACCGTCTCTTTACCTAGATAGTGATCGATGCGATACACCCGGGACTCGGGGAAGACAGCGCCAATGGCATCGTTAATTTCTTCCGATGAGCGAAGGTCGTAACCAATCGGCTTTTCAACCACTACGCGTGTATTGTCATCCACGCTGCCGCTTTCTTGAAGGTTGTGGCAAATATCGCCATAAATACGCGCGGCAACTGAAAGGTAAACCACCATGGGATGGTTTGCGCCTTCACGCCATTGGCGAATGGCCTCAAAACCCTTCAGCGTCGTAAAGTCGAGCTGCCGGTAATCCAGGCGATTTAAAAAACGCTCAAAGCTCTCTTCATCCAGCTCACTGCTTTTCAGCCGCTTACGCAGTGCGCCACTAACAAGCTCACGAAATTCCGCCAGATCGTGCTCCTGGCGGGCCAGCCCCATGATGCGCGTGGCTTCCGGCATCAATCCTTCACGATCAAGGTGGTATAAAGCAGGAAACAGCTTGCGCATGGCAAGGTCGCCCAGCGCCCCAAAAAGCGCCAAATCAATGGCATGATCACGGTCACCTAACGGGGCACCTGGGGAGGCATATGACTTGCTCATCTCTGCTCCTATGATTGCTGAACCACTTTGGTGGTTAGATTACCTAAAAACTACCTAATAAGCGGTAACAAAAGCAATATTAAATGTAATTTTACTACAAAAAGACCTTAATCAAATGCTCGTCTTGTAAAAACCGCCCTCACACTCACTTTACGTTTTGCACCGCGCACAAACCACCCTTTACGGGAGTAGCCAACTAATAGCACTTTTGCTCAGGCTCTGCCGACGTTTTACGAACACTCATTAGCCGGCCTTATTTTTACGTACTTTTTATACCTCGCTATGGTGTGATACTCCCGACAAGGCACTTACACAGCAGGTAACGCATGTACCTCTTAGCCCCCACGCTCTACCGTAGTCGGGAGTTATATCGACATTGGGCACCGATATTTAAAATTCTTTCAGTGCTTTGGCTGGTGCTTGCCCTGTTTATGCTGGTGCCTTGGGGTGTGCTGGTGGTGGAGCATGAGCAGGACGCGCGGGCATTTGGTATCGCCATACTGGCCGTGCTGACGACCGTTGCCTGCACCTGGTTAATAACCTTTCGCGCGCCGCTTGAACTCAAGCCCTGGCAAATGTTCATTTTGACGGTCGCCAGTTGGACCAGTATCAGCGGCTTTGCCAGCCTGCCGCTGGTGCTTGGCGCACCGCAATTAAGCTTTACCAATGCGGTATTCGAGTCCGTATCAGCGATCACCACGACCGGTTCGACGGTGATGGTAGGTATCGACACGCTGTCAGACGGTTTAAAGCTATGGCGCGGGCTAATGCAGTGGATGGGCGGCATCGGCATTATTGTGATGGGCATCGCGATTCTGCCGTTTTTGAAAGTGGGCGGCATGCGGCTGTTCCATACTGAATCCTCCGATTGGTCGGATAAGGTCATGCCGCGCACCGGCGGCATTGCGAAGGCTACGCTCGGGGTTTATGTCAGCCTGACACTGCTGGCCATGGTGAGCTACTGGTTAGGCGGCATGACGCCCATTGACGCCGTGGTGCATGGAATGACATCGCTTGCGACCGGCGGCTTTGCCAACTCCGACGCCTCGTTTGGTGCCTACGCCGACCAGCCCTGGCTACTCTGGATGGGTAGCCTGTTTATGCTAAGCGGCGCTCTTCCCTTCGTGCTCTATATCCGGTTTTTGCGGGGTTTTAAAACGGCGCTATGGCAAGACCAGCAGGTACGTGGGCTATTAAAACTTCTGTCGATCGCGATCATGGTTCTAAGCGTATGGCGCATCACCCAGGGTACGCTGGCATTTGAAGCCTTTACCCACGTTACGTTTAACGTGATCTCGGTGGTGACCACTACTGGCTACGCCTCAGATGACTACACCCTATGGGGAGCATTGCCGATCATGGCGTTTTTCTACCTGACGTTTGTAGGTGGCTGCAGCGGCTCGACGAGTGGCGGCATGAAAATTTTTCGTCTGCAAATTGCCATGCTGATGTTGCGTAACCAGCTTCATTATCTGATTCATTCCAGCGGAGTATTTACCACGCGCTATAACCAGCAGCCGGTCACCAGCGATATTTCGCGGGGCGTGATGGCCTTTTCATTTTTCTTCTTTATCACCATTGCGCTACTGGCTTTAAGCCTTGCCGCACTGGGGCTGGATTTAATCACTGCGCTTTCAGGTGCGGCCACCGCGGTTACCAACGTAGGGCCAGGGCTTGGCGATGTGATTGGCCCGGCGGGCAACTTCGCCCCGTTGCCTAGCGCCGCCAAGTGGTTTTTATGCATCGGCATGTTAATGGGGCGCCTGGAAATTCTGACCGTCATCGTGCTGCTGACACCCATGTTCTGGCGTCGATAATTTGTGATTAATAGCTGATGACTAATAGCTTATGAATAAAGGTGAACAATGATACTGCCCGTAACGCCTAGACTGCCCAATAGGCAGGAATTCCTTAGCGTAGTGATAAGCAATCTGGCTGCCTTGCTGGTCGCCTGGGGGCTGTATACCTGGCTTGCATTAGCTGACCTTTCGCTGCTTTTTTTAACCGCCGTACTGGCCTGCGCCATTCTGGCCAGCAGCTATGCCGCCCTATTAAGTGCAGTAGTGGGCTTTTTAACCTTTAACTTCTGTTTTACGGCGCCCCACTTTTCCCTGGCCGTTGCCGACCGTGAACAGCTTTTAACCCTGCTTTTTTTCCTGCTGATTGCCATTGTGGTGGGCAAGGTGGCAGGCGATAGCCGCCAACGTATGCTGGCACTCAATGCCTCCCGTCTGGCTGAAGAGCAAGAGCGGCTGCGCTCGGCACTGCTGGCGTCCGTTTCGCATGATCTGCGTACGCCGCTTGCGTCAATCATTGGTGCCGCCAGCTCACTGCGCACCCTGGATGCCCAACTGACTCAGCAGGACCGGATCGAGCTTTTAGACGGCGTGCTCAGTGAAAGCGAACGCCTTAACCGCTATATCCAGAATCTGCTGGATATGACGCGCCTGGGCCATGGCGAGTTAAAAATCGAGCGTGACTGGATTGCGTTTGACGATATTGTGGCCTCGGCGTGCAAACGCCTGGGCACAGCACTTGATCACTGCCGGGTCGAGCAAGCGTGGAGCCCGGAACTTCCGCTGCTGTATGCCCATCCCGCGCTGATCGAACAAGCACTCATCAATGTATTGGAAAACGCGGCGCGTTTTTCACCACCTAACGGCCTTATTGTGATTGCGGCCCAGCACAACGTGGATGCTCAGACGCTGCAGTTTTCCGTAACCGACCAGGGGCCAGGTATTCCGTTTGAAATGCGTCAGCAGGTGTTTGAAATGTTCTTTATCGGCAACAGCGGTGATCGCAGCCTACACGGTAGCGGCCTGGGGTTAGCCATATGCCGGGGCATGCTGGGCGCTCATGGTGGGAGCGTTTACGTTGATGAAGGATCTAATGGCCTTGGCACCCGCATTGTCATGTCGCTTCCCCTTACGGCGCCGCACAAGGCTGCTACTGACGAGGAAGCTGTGGATGAGTGATCATGGAAAAGTTCTGGTTATTGATGATGAGCCACAAATTCGTCACTTCCTGCGCATCAGCCTGAGTTCGCAAGGTTTTGAGGTAGCCGAGGCCAGCACCGGCCAACAGGGGCTGGCGTTATTCAACGCCCAGCCGACGGCTTTTGCGCTTGTTCTGCTGGACTTGGGGCTGCCCGATATGGATGGTCAACAAGTGCTGGCGACTCTTCGAAAGCGCAGCGCTATTCCGGTTATTGTCGTGTCGGTACGCGGTCACGAGGCAGAGAAAGTCCATGCCCTGGATAACGGCGCCAATGACTATGTTACCAAGCCCTTTGGTATCCAGGAGCTCCTGGCACGCATCCGCGCGCTGTTGCGCCGCCAGGCGCCACAACGTCATCCGCAGCGCTATCAGCAGGCTGGTCTAATCCTTGATACGGCGGCTTATCAAATCACGCTCAACGGCCGTGACATTCACCTGACGCCTAAAGAGTTTGCCGTGCTTGCTCAGCTGATGGCCAATGCTGGAAGAATTGTCACCCAAACCCAGCTCTTACGCGATATTTGGGGCCCCAGCCACAGGGAAGACACTCATTACCTGCGGATTGTGGTCAGCAAACTGCGCCAAAAGCTAAGCGATGACTCGCAATTCCCTACGCTTATTCAAACCGAACCCGGCATTGGTTATCGGCTCTACATCGAGCCTGGCCATGAGGATACAACTCTATGAAAATCATCATTCTCGGCGCCGGCCAGGTCGGCGGTACCCTGGCGGAGCACCTCGCCCGCGAGGAAAACGACAT
>NZ_JABUZA010000003.1 GCF_014897985.1 Halomonas colorata | reverse complement strand
CGCGGCGATATCGTCAACGTGCACTCGCTGCGCCGTGGGGCGGCGGAAGCCATTGAGGCTATCGCCCACGGCGACAAACAGTCTTCCAAGGTGGTGGGCCGTACCATCCGCGAGATCAACCTACCGGACGGCACTACCATCGGCGCGATTGTGCGCGGCAAGGAAGTCATTATCGCCCACGGCGATGTCCTGGTGGAAAGCGGCGACCACGTGATTCTGTTTGTGATCGACAAGCGCCGCATCCGTGATGTGGAACGCCTATTCCAAGTCGGTTTGACGTTCTTTTAGGAGCATGCAACAACCATGAGTCTGCGGGTCATTTCACGCATTTTAGGGCTACTGCTGATGCTGTTTAGCCTGACCATGCTCCCCCCCATGTTAATTTCCCTATGGTTTCGCGATGGGGTTTGGCACGCCTTTATGATTGGTCTCGCCATTACGGTGGTGACCGGCTTGATCATTTATCTGCCTAATCGAAAAGCTCGTAAAGAGCTGCGCATCCGTGATGGATTTTTAATTGCGGCCATGTTCTGGACGGTACTGGCCCTGTTCGGTTCGCTGCCCTTAATGCTGTTTGGCGATACCGCGCTGAGCATTACCGACGCAGTGTTTGAATCTTTTTCCGGCTTGACCACGACGGGTGCCACGGTGATTACCGGGATCGATTTTCTACCCGAATCGATTCGCTACTATCGTCAGCAGCTCCAGTGGCTAGGCGGAATGGGGATCGTGGTACTGGCCGTGGCGATTCTGCCCATGCTAGGCGTCGGCGGGATGGCACTCTACCGCACCGAGATCCCGGGGCCGCTAAAGGATTCCAAGCTGACCCCCAGAATCACCGAAACGGCCAAGGCGCTGTGGTATATCTATGCCACGCTGACTATTGCCTGCATGGTGGCCTATATGCTCGCGGGCATGAACTGGTTCGATGCGCTCGGGCACAGCTTCTCGACCGTGGCGATTGGCGGCTTCTCGACCCACGATGCCAGCATCGGCTACTTCAATAGCCCGTCTATCGAGCTGATCTGCGTGGGCTTTATGCTGATTTCAGCATTCAGCTTCAGCCTGCACTTTATAGCCTGGCGCGAAAAGCGCTTGCTGCATTACTTCCAGGACCCTGAAGCGCGCTTCTTAATGCTGTTTCTGGCGGGGTTGGTCACCATCGCCGTGATCACCTTATGGCTGACGCAAACCTACGATACGATGAGCGGCTTACGCTACGGTCTGTTCGAGGTGGTGTCGGTTGCCACCACGGCAGGCTTTTCAGTGGCCGACTTCTCGGCCTGGCCCGGCGCGCTACCCTTTTTACTCTTCATTGCAGCGTTTGTGGGTGGCTGCTCAGGGTCAACCGCGGGCGGCATGAAGGTTATCCGTATTATCCTGATCCTCAAGCAGGGCATGCGTGAAGTCATGCGCCTGATTCACCCCAACGCAGTGATTGCGGTCAAGGTCGGCAAAGTAAGCGTACCGGACAGCATCGCCCAGGCGGTTTGGGGATTTTTCTCCGCCTACGTCATGCTGTTCTTTTTAATGATGGTCGGCGTGATGGCCACCGGTGTCGATCAGATCACGGCCTGGTCATCGGTGGGTTCCGCGCTTAATAACCTGGGCCCCGCACTCGGCGAAGCCAGCAGCCACTACGGCGAGCTACCTGACCTTGCGAAATGGATACTGGTACTTGCGATGCTCTTGGGCCGCCTAGAAATTTTTACCGTGTTAGTGTTGTTTACCCCGGCCTTCTGGCGACGCTAGCACCCGCTTTATTATTTGAGTTGAGATATCATGAATCACGATGAAACCACCCCGCTGAGCGCGGCACCTGCCGCCTTGCCGGCCACCAGCGGGCCGCTGAAAACGGTTGCCGTTGGCGATACCACCTATACGCTATTGGGCACGGCACACGTTTCGGCGCAAAGTGCTGATGACGTGCGCAGCCTTGCCGATAGCGGCCATTTTGACGCTATCGCCATCGAGCTCTGCGATGCCCGCCACCACAGCATGAATAACCCTGACGCTATGGGCGAGCAGGACCTGTTCCAGGTATTCAAGCAGGGTAAGGCCGGTATGGTAGCGGCAAGCCTGGCGCTGGGCGCTTTCCAGCAGCGCATCGCCGAGCAGTCGGGTATTGAGCCGGGCGCGGAGATGCGTGCAGCCCTTGAAGAGTGCCGCAGCCGCAACCTACCGTTGCTGCTGGTCGACCGCGATGTGGGCGTAACGCTTAAGCGCATCTACCGTAACGTTCCCTGGTGGCAGCGGTTTTCGCTTTTTTCCGGCTTGATTGGCAGCGTGCTATCACGCCAGGACGTATCCAAGGAAGAGATCGAAAAGCTTAAAGAAGGCGACATGCTGGAAGCCACGTTCAGCGAGTTTGCCGCCGAGTCGGAAGCGCTGTATACCCCGCTGATTCGCGAACGCGACCGCTATATGGCTCTGCGTCTTGCCGAACAGGCCCCACCCGGGCGCTTCAAAAACGTATTGGTGGTACTGGGCGCCGGGCATCTCAAAGGTACCGTTGAGCACTTGGAGGCCCCGCTTCCCGAAAATCCCACCGTTGAGCGTGAAGCCCTGGAAGCAACACCGCCGCCCTCTAAGCTGTGGAAGGCTCTGCCCTGGCTGATTACCATTCTGGTGATTACCGGCTTTGCGATTGGCTTTTCACGCAATACGGATCTCGGCTGGCAGCTGGTGCTGGAGTGGTTTTTGATCAACGGCATCTTATCCGGCGGTGCGACCATTATTGCTCTTGCCCACCCGGTCACGGTCATCGCCACCTTCTTTGCCGCTCCACTGACCTCGCTAAACCCGACCATTGGCGCAGGCTTTGTCGCCGCTGGGGTCGAGCTTTACATGCGCAAGCCCAAAGTGCGTGACTTCTCATCGCTGCGTAAAGATGTCACTCACCTTAAAGGCTGGTGGAAAAATCGTGTATCGCGCACGCTGCTGGTGTTTATCCTGGCAACGCTGGGCTCGGCGATAGGTACCTGGGTCGCGGGCTTCAGAATTGCCGGCGCTCTGTTTGGTGGCGACGCCGCGTGAGTATGCACCGGCGCGCGCCCTGGCAGGCGGATGCCCTGCTGCTGCTGGTAACCATACTGGCGGCAGGCGGGTGGATTTTCTCCAAAGAAGCCCTTGCCGGGATGCCACCGCTGCTGTTTATCGGCACGCGCTTTTTGCTGGCCGGGCTGATCCTGCTGGGGTTTGCCTGGCCTGCGCTAAGCCGTATGCCCGCCCGCCGTATTCGGCGCGGCATTTTTGTAGGCCTGCTGTTTAGCGTCGCCATCGGCTTCTGGATCATGGGACTTAAAACGTCCAACCATCTGGGCGAAAGCGCGTTTATCAATAGCCTTGGGATACTGCTGGTACCTGTGGTCGCCAAGCTGCTGTTTGGCGACCGCCCGCCACGCACCACCTGGATAGCCCTGCCCGTTGCCCTGCTGGGATTTGCCTTACTTTCGCTCAATGCGGGCTTTAGAGTAGAAACCAGCCAGCTATTAATGGTATGCGCAGCGCTCTGCTTTGCGTTCCTGATTAATGTTAATACCCGCGTAGTGCGTAATGTACCCGCCCTGCCGTTGACCACGCTGCAGCTTTTATCGGTGGGTACCGTGTTAACCATCGTGTCGTTTACGTTTGAACGTCAGCCCGTGGCGCTTAATACGTCCATTTTAGGCTGGTTTATCGCCAGCGTGCTGCTCGCAAGCTCTGCGCGGTTTTTCCTGCAGATCACCGCCCAAGGGATGACCACGCCCAGCCATGCCTCGGTCGTTTTGATGCTGGAAGCGGTATGGACGGCGTTATTCGCCGCCTGGTGGTTTGGCGAAACCATGGCACCGCTTCAGTTGCTCGGCTGTGGGCTGATTTTTACCGCCCTGCTGATTAACCGCTGGTATTGGGTGCGGAAAATATTGCTGCGCTGGTTACCCGGCGCTGCCCGCTAAATCCTAGTCTTCCAACACTTCCTGACGTGCTAACAGGCGCGTCATTGCTTCCGTGGGTTCGGCAATTTTCTTGTAGAAGCGGCTGGCGGCGTAACTGTCGTTGAACACGTCAAAATAGTCATCCAGTACCGCCGCCGCGTTCTCATCCCCGCCCTGGCGCAGCAACTCAATAGCCACTTCTGCCGTGCATAAATGCGCTTTAGAAGCAGGCTTGCGCAGCCGGTAGCGGGTTTCGCGCTCGGTACGTAAAGGCAGTACCGGCAAGCTATCCAGGTAAGCGCTTTTGCGGAACATGCGCCGCGCCTGACGCCAGGTGCCATCCAGAATGATAAACACCGGGATGCGTGAATCCTGCTTGGCGCTGTGCACGGCGTCCATCCCCACCACGCGATCCGCATAGTCGGGCTGATCATCAGGGAAAATCAAAAACGGCGCATAGCGCGGGTCTGCCAGCAGAGCGGTCAACTGCGCATCGGGCGCCGTGCGGTACCAGGTAAACACCTGGGTTTGCGCCAGCACATCACCAATCAACCGGCCGGTATTGGTCGGTTTGTAGTGCTCCAGTGAGTGGGTGATCAGCCATACCTGGGCGTCACTTTCCGCCTTTACCTGATACGGGCACAGGCAGTTCAGCTTGGGTAGATTGCAGCCTTCGCAGCGTATGACAAAACTGCCCCGCGCCTTGAACTCACGCCGCGGTGGGCGCGAATGGCCGGTAGCCGGATCACACTCAGGGGAAGTATCAGAGGCAGACATCCGCGCTCCAGACAGAAGAAAAGGGCGCAGAGTATAAAGCAGGGCATCCCGAATGACGAACCCAACCATGTAAACCAGAAAAATTCTTGAAGTTGACATAACACTCTTGGCGCCGATAAAGTCTAGTCAACTTATTAAACTGAAATGGTTTACCGATGACTGCGACTGCCGCCCCCCGCCATGACTGGACGTTAGACGAAATCAATGCGCTTTTTGCGCTGCCGTTCAATGATCTGCTGTTTCAGGCCCAGCAGGTTCACCGGGCGCACTTTGATGCCAACGCCGTGCAGATATCCACGTTACTGTCGATAAAAACCGGCGCCTGCCCGGAAGACTGCAAGTACTGCCCCCAATCCGGCCACTACAACACGAAGCTCGAAAAAGAGAAGCTGCTGGAGATCGAAAAGGTCGTCGAGCAAGCTCAGGCGGCAAAAGCGGCAGGCGCCAGCCGCTTCTGCATGGGGGCTGCATGGCGCAGCCCTCGCGACAAGGATTTAGTGCTGGTTGAAGAGATGGTGCGTCAGGTAAAGGCCTTGGGGCTTGAAACCTGCATGACGCTGGGCATGGTGGACAATCTTCAGGCCAGCCGCCTGGCGGCCGCTGGGCTTGATTACTACAACCATAATCTAGACACATCGCCCGACTATTACGGCGAGATCATCACCACACGCACCTATAGCGACCGCTTGGAGACCCTGGCCACGGTGCGCGACGCGGGCATGAAGGTATGTTCGGGTGGCATTTTGGGCATGGGCGAAGACGCCCAGGATAGAAGCGCCCTGCTGCAACAGCTGGCGAAACTCACTCCCCACCCAGAGTCAGTGCCGATCAACATGCTGGTAAAAGTACCCGGCACGCCGCTGGAAAACGCAGACGACATGGACCCTCTCGAATTTATCCGCGCCATCGCCGTTGCCCGTATAATGATGCCGCAAAGCCACGTGCGTCTTTCGGCCGGGCGCGAGCAGATGAGCGAATCTACCCAGGCGCTGGCGTTTCTGGCGGGCGCCAACTCGATCTTCTACGGTGACAAGCTGCTAACCACCGGCAATCCTCAGGCCGACCGCGACCGCGCCCTGTTTGCCAAGCTGGGCCTTCACCCTGAAAAGCGCGAGACCTGTGAAAGTGAAGATACTCAGGCCGCACGCCTTGCCCAGCAGGCGCAGCAGCAACGGCTTAATGAACGCGCCGCCGAGCTTGCGGTGGATGCCAGTGTCTAAAGCGTGGCGTGAGCGGCTAGGCTATGCTCATGATACTCGCCAGCATGCTCGGCAGTGGCGCACTCGGCGCATCAGGCAGCCGGAATTGCTGGATTTCGCAGGCAATGACTACCTCGGCCTGGCGAAAGACCCGCGGGTCCAGAACGCTCAGGCCGAAGGTGCCCGACGGTTTGGCGCGGGTGCCGGCGCATCGCATCTGGTAAACGGCCACCTAGCGATTCATGAAGCCCTGGAAGAGGCATTGGCCGCCTGGACGGGGCGCGAGCACGCGCTGCTGTTCTCCACCGGCTATATGGCGAATCTGGGCGTACTCCAAGCGCTTGCCGATACTGATACGGCCATCTTTCACGATCGACTCAATCACGCCTCACTGCTGGATGGCAGTGCGCTGAGCGGCGCTCGCTCGCGGCGCTACCACCATAACGATATTGACGATTTGACCCGCCTGATGGCACGCAGCGCCTGTACACACAAGCTGGTGGTAAGCGACGGTGTCTTCAGCATGGACGGCGACGTGGCCGATATTGCCGCTCTGGCGCAGGTAAGCCAGCAGCATGACGCCTGGCTGATGATCGATGATGCCCATGGCATGGGCGTTATGGGCGTTAACGGTAGCGGTTGCGTCGGGCCTCGCTGGAGTAGCCAGCAAGTGCCCATTCTGGTGGGCACGCTAGGCAAGGCGCTAGGTACTGGCGGTGCGTTCGTCGCGGGTGATGCGCTGCTCATTGACCACCTGACCCAGTTCGCCAGAAGCTATGTCTACACCACCGCGCAGCCGCCCGGCGTTGCCGCCGCGACGCTTCAAGCGCTCACCATTGTTCAGCGTGAACCCGAGCACCGCGAGCGCCTTGAGCGGTATATCAGTTACTTTCGTGAGGAGGCCTGGCGGCTCAACCTGCCACTCGGCGAATCACGCACGCCCATTCAGCCGCTGTTGCTGGGAAGCGAATCGCGCTTAATGCTGTGGGCCGAACGCCTGCACCACGCGGGGATCGATGTTGGCGCGATTCGTCCACCGACAGTGCCCAAGGGTGAGTCGCGCCTGCGGATCACGCTGAGCGCCCGCCATTCGCGCGGCGATATTGATCAGTTGCTTGAGACATTGGACGCCTGCCGTCGGGAGATTTCATGACACGCCTGGTAATGCTTTCCGGCTGGGGAATTGACCAGCGCATCTGGCAGCCGCTTGAGCCCCACTGGCCAGACAACGTTGATGTGGTCACCGTTGACTGGCCAGGCTACGGCAAGACGCCCTCTCTACCTGGCAACGCCACCATGGAGACACTTGCCGCGGCCATGGCGAACCGTCTGCCAAGCGATGCGGTGTGGGTGGGGTGGTCGTTGGGCGGCCTGCTGGCAACCGCCCTGCTTGATTACCTGCCCGCGCCGAGGGGGCTAGTGCTGCTGGGAGCAGGCGCCCGATTCTGTGCGCCGGGCAGCACGCTTGCCGCAGAGCTTGCCGACTTCCAGGCAGTATTTGCGCACCGCCCTGATGCCGCTTGGCGGCACTTCCTGCACTGGCAGGCCCAGGGCGAGCCCACGCCCCATCACGCTCATGCACAGCTTCGCGAGTTATTGGGCAAGACGCCTGTTGCAGATCACACGACACTGGCTACGGGCCTTCACTGGCTGGCCACGCTGGATAACCGCCGGCGCCTCAAAACACCTCCTTGTCCGGTGGTTCACCTGGTAGGCGAGCACGACCCGCTGGCAAGCCAAACTGCACGCCACGAGGCGCTGACGCTTGAGCAATGTGGCCATGGTCCGATGCTTTCGCAGCCGACACATCTGGCCTCACTGCTCGCCACTCAGGCCGCCTTGTTATCCGCAAAGGAGGTCGCATGAGTCTCAGCACCGCGCAACCGCTGCTACCGCCCGAGGCTGACTGGCCGGCCAAAGTAGCCCGCGCCTTCTCTCGGGCGGCGTCTCGTTATGACACTCTGGCCAGCGCCCAGCGGCATATCGGCGAGTCGCTGTGGCGCGGCCTGCCAGGCACCGCCCAGCACATACTCGACCTGGGGTGCGGCACCGGCTACTGGTCGCAGCGGCTGGCCGCTCGTTACCCCACCGCGCACGTGACGGGGCTGGATATTGCACCGGGTATGCTGGAACACGCCCGGGCGCGCCATGGCGATACGATTACCTGGCAACTGGGCAGTGCCGAATCGTTACCCCTGCCCGCAGAATCGTTGGACCTGGTATTTTCCAATCTGGCGATCCAGTGGTGCCGCGACAGCTTGGCCGTCATGGAGGCGCTTTATCGCGTATTGGCCCCGGGCGGCCAGGCGTTCATTACTACACTGCTGCCCGGCACGCTCAGCGAGATTGCCTTCGCCTGGCAGCGGCCAGACGCTGTGCTGAAAACGCCAGCATGTTGCGTGCTTGAAGCCGCTATCAGCAAAAGTGGCCTGCTCTCATTGAAGCAGTCGACTTGGGTGGAGACGTTTTTTTACCCTGATTTCAAGGCGGTCATGGCCTCCATCAAGGGGGTGGGCGCCCAAGTGGCCAGACCCAATGCTACGCTCACCCGGGCTGACCTGACAGCGGCAGCAGCGCGCTTTGAGCAGCTTCGCGAGCCACGGGGGCTGCCGGTCAGCTACCACTGCCTAAGCTTGCAGCTGGAGAAACCTCGATGACGTGTTTCTTCGTCACCGGCACCGATACCGATGCGGGCAAAACGCTCGTTACCGGCGCGCTACTCCATGCGGCCCAACGCCAACAGCTAAGTACGCTGGGGCTCAAACCCATCGCCTCTGGCAGCATGCAAACGCCTGATGGGCTGCGCAATAGTGATGCCCTGGCGCTGCAACGCCAATGCGAGCCACCGGTCGACTACACCACGGTCAACCCGCTCACCTTTGAACCAGCCATCGCACCTCATCTGGCCGCGCTGGAAGCGGGCAAGTCGCTAAGTGTGAGTGATATCACCCGTCTGCTGCGCGAAACGCTTAGCCAGACGGCCCGGGACTTCATGTTGATCGAGGGCGCAGGCGGCTGGCGCGTGCCGCTCAACGAGCAGGAGGACTTTGCTGACATTGCGATCGCGTTGAGGCTACCAGTCATCCTGGTGGTTGGTTTAAAGCTCGGCTGCCTGAATCACGCGCGTTTAACAGCCGAAGCTATTCGCGCCGATGGCCTGACGCTTGCGGGCTGGGCAGGCAGCGTGGTTGATCCTGCCTTTGAGGCTCAGCCTGCTCGCTTTGCGAGTAATATCGCCCATCTTGAGGACAAGCTGACGGCGCCCTGCCTGGGCATCATCCCTCATTTGGCAAACCCCGATGCCGCTACCGCCCATCGCTATCTCTCTCTGGAGGCCTTATGAGTTCGCCGGTTTGGCATCCCTATGCGCATATTAAAACCCAAACGCCCGCTCCCAGAGTGGTCGGCGGCAGCGGCGCTCATTTTGAGCTTGAAAGCGGCGAGCGCCTGCTGGATGCCACCTGTTCCTGGTGGTGCATGATTCACGGTTACAGCCACCCACGCCTGGTGGCAGCCATTCGCGAGCAGGCGGGCACGCTGTGCCATGTGATGCTGGGCGGTCTGACCCACGAGCCCGCCGATCAGCTGGCCCGTGAGCTGGTACGCATCACCCCCGCCGGGCTTAATCACGTTTTCTACTCCGACAGCGGCTCGGTGGGCATGGAAGTGGCAATGAAGATGGCGCTTCAATACCAGGTGCTGAGCGGGCGCCCCGGCAAATGCAAGATGCTGTCGTTGATGAAGGCGTACCACGGCGACACCACTGGCTGCATGGCGGTCTGCGACCCGGAAGAGGGCATGCACAGCCTGTTTGCCGGCCTGTTGCCAAAGCATCACTTTGCACCCGCGCCTACGGCCCCTTTTGATGCCTCGCCTGAGCAGGTCGAAGCGGACCTTAACGCCTTGCGCAGCATTCTTGAGCGCCACCATGCCGAGATCGCCGCTCTGCTGATGGAGCCGCTGCTGCAAGCCGCCGGCGGGCTGAACATGACCTCGCCTGCGTACCTGCGCGGTGCGCGAGCGTTGTGCGATGAGTTTGGCGTATTGCTGGTGTTTGACGAAGTAGCCACCGGCTTCGGGCGCACCGGCAAGCTGTTTGCCGCCGACCATGCAGGCGTCACGCCGGATATCATGGTGCTTTCTAAAGGTCTGACCGGCGGCTACCTGGGTCATGCGGCAACGCTTGCCACGGACCGCGTTCACGCCGCTTTTATCGGCGACAGCGCGCAGCATGCCTTTATGCACGGCCCTACCTTTATGGGAAACCCACTGGCCTGCCGCGTCGCACTCGAGAGCTTGCGGGTATTTGAAGAAGAGGATTATCTAGGCAAAATCGCCATGCTCAACCAGACGCTAAAACGCGAGCTACTCGATGACCGCGCGTTAAACGCTCACCCGGCGGTGGCCGACGTGCGTGTTCTTGGCGCCACGGCAGTCATCGAAACGCACACGGCAGATGCGCTTGCCGGCGTGGCGAGCTTTGCCCGCCAGCGCGGCGTATGGCTGCGCCCGTTTGGCCGCTGGCTTTACACCATGCCTGCCTATATCACATCGCCTGCGGAGATGGCCCAAATTACTGATGTCATGAAGGCCTGGTTTACAGAGGATTAGCGTCTCTTAATTACCTGAACCGATGGATCACCTGAACTTACGGTAGCAACAGCTTACCGCGTGCTTTCCATTGTTCCACCAAGGCAGGCACGCCCTCCCCGGCGGTGGCGTTGATGGCCGCCACGCCGGGTGGGCTCAGCGCATCGGCATCAGGGTCAATCAGCGCGCACGGCGTATCGTAGTCGATGTAAGAGAGTAGCGACGCGGCCGGCATCACCGCAAGCGACGTGCCCACCACCAGCAAGAAATCTGCCTGGGTGGCAATCTCACAGGCCTCTTCAAACAGCGGTACGGCTTCGCCAAACCAGACCACATCCGGGCGCAGCTGGCTGCCTTTATCGCACACATCGCCCAGCACAATATTGCCTTTCAGCGGATAGCGCATGCGCTCATCTACACTGGAGCGCGCATTGAGTACTTCTCCATGCAGGTGAATCACCTGGCTGGAGCCTGCCCGCTCGTGCAGGTCATCGATGTTCTGGGTGATGATGGTGACCTTGAAGCCCGCCTGCTCAAGGCTTGCCAGCGCACGGTGCGCCGCGTTGGGCTTGGCCTTGCGGATCTGGTCGCGGCGCTGGTTATAAAAACCCAATACGCGCTCGGGGTCACGCTGCCAGCCTTGCGGCGTGGCCACCTCTTCAACCGGATGGTCTTCCCACAGCCCGTCGCTTGCGCGAAATGTCTTGATACCACTTTCGGCGCTGATCCCCGAGCCGGTAAATACCACCAGATGGCGCGCTGTCGTCATGATTACCTCGCTGCTTTACCGCAGTTGCTGTTCAGCGTCTACAAAGCGCTGCTCGTTTCCATAAGGGTACACGTCAATGATACGGCCATCGACAATGGCCTGCTGCAGGCCCTGCCAGTAGCTGACCTCGAAGAGCTCGGGATGGAAGGTCTTGAAAATCCGCAGCCGCTCCGGGTTGGCAAACATGAACGGGCCAAACTCCTCGGGAAAGATATCGTTCGGGCCAATGGAGAAGCTTTCATTTCCACCGCTCAGGTAATCGCCATCGCTTGAGACAGGAATGGCGCGAAAGTGGCATTCGGTGAGATAGCACACTTCATCGTAGTCGTAGAAGATCACCCGCCCCTGGCGCGTAACGCCAAAGTTTTTAAGCAGCATATCGCCGGGAAAAATATTGGCCGCCGCCATCTGCTTGATGGCATCGCCGTAGTCCTTGAGCACGGCCAGCTGCGCCTCATGACTGCACTGCTCCAGGTAAATATTCAGCGGGGTCATCATGCGCTCGGTATAGCAGTGCTTGATGATGACTTTCTCGCCTTTTAAATAAACCGTAGAGGGCGCAACGTCCAGCAGGTGGGCCAAACACTCGGGGGCGAAATGATCCTTGCGGACCGTGAAGTTGGAGAACTCCTGAGTGTCGGCCATGCGTCCCACCCGGTCGTGGCGCTTTACCAGACGGTACTTTTCGCGCACCACGGCATGTGTCACGTCCTTGGCGGGGTCAAACTTGTCCTTGATGACCTTGAATACCATGCGAAAACTCGGTAGCACAAACACCGCCATCACCATGCCGCGCACGCCCGGGGCAATCACGAACTGGTCTTCGCGCTTGGCGACCTGGCGGTTCAGGGCACGAAAGAACTCGGTTTTGCCGTGCTTGAAAAAACCAATGGCTGCATACAGCTCACCGGCCGGTTTATGGGGCATCAGCGTCTGGAGGTAATCGACAAACTCGCCGGGCACCGCTACATCTACCTGAAAGTAGGCGCGGGTGAACGAGAAAATTATCGCCACATCGTCGGAGTCGATCAGCACGGTATCCAGATGCAGCCCGGGGTCCGCGCCCGCCTGTTCATCAAAGCGTTCGCTGTGGCGGATAGGCAGTACCAGCGGTACGTGCTGGCCGCCGCCACTTATCCGCCCCACCAGATAGGCGCCCTTGTTGCGGTAGAAAATGCTGTTGAGCAGCTCAAGCTCGGCGTCTTCGGCGTGAGCGATGGCGGCGGGCAGAAGCTCTGCCAGACGCGCCGCGCCCAGGCGTGTATCGCTAGCCATATCGGCGAAGGGGTTTTCAAGCCCGGCGCCGTCCAGTGCCCAGGTCAAAGCATTTTGCCAATCACCGCCGACCCGGTGGCGGCGACATAGTTCGATCCCCGAACGGTGCGCGGCGTCGGCTCGAGAGCTTTCTACAAACATCCAGTCGTTGCGGATATGGCGATGGTTGAACACGGCGCAAAACAGCGAATTGAAGAACGTCTCGGCCAGTTCGTAATCCAGCCGCTGGCTGATCCGCTCGGCATACTGATCGCGCGCCTCGCGCCACAGGTCGCAGTGGGCCAACGTGTCTTCTGAAAACGCCTGTTTAAGGCTCGCCAGCCCCTCCTGGACCTTCTGCTGATAGAGGTTAATGCGATCAACCGAGGCCTGCTGCCCTTCCCGCCAAGCGCCCTCGCGAAACCGCCGATGGGCGTCTTGGGTGATGGCTTTAAAGCGCGTTCGATACGCTTCAAAACCGTGCAGAATGGTGGCGGCCAGGCGGTCGGCGGGCGTGGTTTTCACAGGCGAATCTCTTGGCGTTTTCCCCCAGCCTATACGGTGCAAAGCCCCCGGGCTATTGAGCGCGGGGGCTTTATCAGCAAGACGGCCGCGTTACGGTTTTGCGCCAGATATTGCCGGCTCTGGCGTGGCGGGAGTTACGTCCGGCTCGGCGATGACCAGCGCAAACTCCTCCTCGGCGGTTTTCGCCACCAGCTTGTTCTTGCTGTACAGGAAGTAATACGCCGCACCGATGATAAACAGCACGATGGTGTAATTAAATGCACGCGGATCAAACGCGTAAACGCCGGTGAGGGCGACCAGCGCCAGCACTAGGGCGATAGACGACGTGACGATACCCCCAGGTGTTTTATAGGGCCGCGGCAGGTCGGGGCGCTTAAGGCGCAGCAGAATATGGCTAAGTGCCATCAGCGCATAGGAAAGCGTGGCGCCCACCACGGCCATCGCCAGGATCAGATCGCCCTCTCCGCTTAACGAGGCCAGAAAGCCGAAGATGCCCGGCACGATCAGCGCCAGGTAAGGCACTTTTCGGCTGCTAGTCAGCGACAGCTTTTTCGGTAGGTAACCCGCTCGGGAAAGCGCAAACACCAGGCGGCTATAGCCATAAATAATCGAGAAGAACGAGGCGATCAGGCCCGCCAGCCCCAGCACGTTAACCAGCGTAGCAAGCGTTGGGTTACCCGCCGCGTTAAGTGCATCCACCAGCGGCACACCGCTTTGGCCGATCATTTCAGCCCCTGCGGCTCCGGCCAGCAATACCACGACCAGCAAGGCTGTGAAGAGCAAGAACAGCATCGCAGCAATAATCCCCCTGGGCATATCGCGTGCGGGGTCTTTGGCCTCTTCTGCGGCAAGCGGTACGCCTTCCACGGCTAAAAAAAGCCACATGCCAAACGGCAGCGCCGCCCAGATACCGTACCAGCCATAGGGCATAAAGGTGCTGGCGCCGGCCGCGTCAGTGGGCGCAATATCGAATAGATTGTCCGCATCGAAACTGCCGATCAGCGCTACCGCCGTGGCCAAAATGGCAAACACGGCCAAGCCGCTGATCACCATCATCACCTTTAGCGCTTCCCCAACCCCTGCCAGGTGAATGCCGATAAAGGCCGCATAAAACAGCAGATACACCAGCGGCCCATCCAGGCCGGTGAGGGCTTCCACCGCGGAGCCAATAAAAATCACGATCGCGGCGGGCGCCAGAGCGTACTCGATGAGTACCGCCAGCCCGGTTAAATAGCCCCCGGCCGGCCCCATCGCCTGGCGGGCAAAGCTGTAGCCACCTCCGGCGGCGGGAATCGCGGCGGACATCTCGGCAAGCGATAGCACCAACGCCAGATACATCAAGGCCATTAAACAGGCGGCAATCGCAAACCCGCCCCACCCGGCCTCGGCGATGCCAAAGTTCCACCCCGCGAAATCACCCGATATAACGTAGGACACCCCAAGCCCTGCCAGAAGTAGCCAGCCAGCGGTGCCTCTACGCAGCTGGCGCTTGGCCAGGTACGCCTGATCAACAGAAGATTGTGTCATTGTCTTGCCCTTTTAGTGAGGAACGAAGCGAATGTCAGCGGCGTGCTGTCAGGCTGTTATGCCAAGTCCTCTATTGTTATTAGGCTTTGTACGAAAACTGCTTGCGCTCGACCAGACGGCGTTAAAAATCAGCTCAAAATACTCATTTACACATGTAAACTCCGTTTTTTCGCTGATTTTTGCCTTGTCTGGCCTTCGCTCAGCGACTTTTCGTACAAAGCCAAGCAGTGATACGTTTGAGTTTAATCAGCGACCAGAAAATTCTGCGTTGAGCCCGGCGCAGCGGAGTCGCCTTCCAGCACGTTATCCTCGCTGCGGTCTTTGAGTTTGACGCCGGAAAGCTTTTTCTGACGCGCCTCTTTCAAGAGCAGAAATAGCCGTCTGGCAGCTTCATCCATTTGCAGCCCGGCGGGGCGCACGTTGGAAATACAGTTGCGCCGGTCATCCTTGAGCCCGGGCTCCGGCGCCCAGGTCATATAAAGCCCCAGGCTGTCCGGCGAGCTAAGCCCCGGGCGCTCGCCAATCATTACCAATACCGCATCGGCATTGAGCAGTGCGCCAATTTCATCGCCAATCGCCACCCGGCCCTGCTCGATAATAGTGAGCGGTGCCAGCTGCCACTCAGCGCTATCCTGCTCAAACTGTTGATAAAGCGCTTTTAAAAACGGCTGGCTGTTCTGCTGGACTGCCAACGCGGAAAGCCCATCCACGACCACCACAGCCAAGTCCACGCGGGACTGCGAAGCTACGGCTTCCAAACGCTCGCGCGACTCATCATTCAGCTTGCGGCCAAAATCGGGGCGTTGGAGATACATGGCGCGATCCTCCACTTGGCTGTGCAAGCGAAGCGGCTCATGCTCAAGCGCAAAGGCTTCTTGCAACTGCTGAGCCAGTGCCTCGACATCCAGCGGGCAGTGCACCGCGTCCTGTGCCTGGGCGTGGGCCAGCTGGAACTCCAGCAGCTTGCCGGTGGGCAGGCTGACACCTGCACGGCCCAAGCCAATGCGCGCATCGGTAAACGCACGCAGCCGCTCCCAGGGGTTTTCAACCACGATAGGCTTGTTAGACGTCATGACGCGGCTCCTTGGGCAGGTGGCGCAGGCTGTTGGCAAACGCGGCGGGCAACTGGTCGTTTAGCCGGTGCGTTTTCACATCTTGGAAAATCTGCATCTCGGTAAGCCAGCGCTCGAACTCGGGCGCGACTTTGAGCCCGAGCACCCGGCGGGCGTAGAGCGCATCGTGAAACGAGGTGGTCTGGTAATTGAGCATGATGTCGTCAGAACCTGGAATGCCCATCACGAAATTGCAGCCCGCCACGCCCAACAGGGTCAGCAGGTTATCCATATCGTTCTGGTCGGCTTCGGCGTGGTTGGTGTAACAGACATCACAGCCCATGGGCACGCCCAGAAGCTTGCCGCAGAAATGATCCTCAAGCCCGGCTCGGGTGATCTCTTTACCATCGAATAAGTACTCGGGGCCGATAAAACCGACGACCGTATTGACCAGCAGTGGGTTGAATTTACGCGCGACCGCATAGGCGCGAGCCTCGCAGGTCTGCTGGTCAAGCCCGTGATGAGCATCAGCAGAAAGCGCGCTTCCCTGGCCGGTTTCAAAGTACATGACGTTGCGCCCTACCGTTCCCCGATTAAGCGACTGTGCCGCTGCTTCAGCCTCGGCCAGAATGCTTAAATCGAATCCAAAACTGCGGTTGGTCGCTTCGGTACCGCCAATCGACTGAAACACCAGATCCACCGGGGCGCCCTGCTCGATTGCCTCCAACGTATTGGTCACATGGGTAAGCACGCAGGATTGGGTAGGAATCTGATACTTCTGAATCACGTCATCCATCAGGCGCATCAGCTTCACGCTCTGGGCGACGTTATCAGTCGCCGGATTAATCCCGATCACCGCGTCGCCGCTGCCGTATAACAGACCATCCAGAATGCTCGCGGCAATGCCGGTAACATCATCCGTCGGGTGATTGGGCTGTAGTCGAGTAGAAAGCCGCCCCGGCAGGCCGATGGTGTTACGAAACGCCGTAACGACCCGGCATTTCTTGCCCACCAGAATCAGATCCTGATTGCGCATCAACTTGCTTACCGCCGCAGCCATTTCCGGGGTAATGCCAGAGCGAACGTCGCTCAGGGCTTCTGAAGTTGCCTGGTCCGAAAGCAACCAGTTACGAAAATCTCCCACCGTTAAATTCTGGATGGGCGCAAAGGCCTCGGCGTCATGGTCATCGATAATCAGCCGGGTGATTTCATCTTGCTCGTAGGGCACCAGCGCTTCGTTTAGAAAGGTGGTGAGCGGCAGATCCGCCAGAACCATCTGCGCGACCACGCGCTCTTCCGCGCTTTCGGCAATTACACCGGCCAACCGATCGCCCGAGCGAGCCGGGGTTGCTTTGGCCATCAGTTCGGCAAGGCTTTTAAAGCGATAATGGCGGCTGCCTAGCGTCGTTTGAAAGCTCTGGGCCATGGTGTTTCCTTGTATTTATTTTCCTAACGCTGGTGTACAGAATAAAAATTGCCTACTTACACCATAGCGCTATCACTCGACTTACAGTATCGAATGTTGGAAAAACAGCTTAACGCTAGATGTAGCCACCATATTCGGCAAGCCAAGTTAAAGCAGTGTCGTTCTTAGGGAGAGCGATGGTGTGGCAATGAAAGAGTGCGATGGTAAGGAAACTACGCGCACTTCCCATGTTAGCCAAAGGAAAACGAGCGAAGTGTCGTTAAAAAGAAGGGAAGAAGTATACAAAAAACACGCTTTTTACTTCGGAAAAGCCTCATCGAAAGAATTCTTTACACTTTCCAAGTGTTTGAGCATTGCGTCATGAGCCGCCTTAGCGTCTTGCTGGCGAATAGCTTCTAAAATGCGCATGTGTTCATAAACGGCCTTAGAGCGCCACTTTTGAATTTCCACTAGCTTCTGAAGCTGTGGCCAGAGCTGGCTACGTTCTCGCATTTTCCAAAGCTGAGTAATAGAGCGCTCAATTAACGCATTTCCACATGCTTTTGCGATAAGTAAGTGAAAATTTCGGTCACCTATTTCGGTCTGAAATCCTTCTGCATGTTCTTCCAACATATAAACGATCGTTTCTTCAAGCGCATCGCATACATAGTCTGCGCGGCGCTGGGCTGCTAAAGCGGCCGAGGCAGGTTCAAGCGCAAAGCGTGCCTCCAGCTGTTCAAAAGGCCCCGCCTCATCGGTATCAATCAAAGAAGAAGGGAAATACTGCTGCGAGCCCACTAAGGCTCCCACGTTTTTACGCACCGTAACAGCACCAACAACCTCCAAGGCAACAAGTGCTTCACGAATGGTCGGACGGCTCACATTCAAAAGAGAAACCAGCTCAGCTTCGCTAGGCAGTTTCTGCCCCGCTTCCAAGCCACGCTCTTGAATTAACAGAAATATCCTTTCAGCCGTACGCGCGAATAAGCGCTGCGTAGGCACAATAGGAAGGATCGAAGGAACGTTAGAGGATGTAGTCATATATTCAAAATTATCATGCAAATGACAGGCAATCAAGCAAATAGCGAAGCATTGTCAGGCAATGATAATTACTAAAGCCTATATTGACAGACAATAATTTAGAAAATAACCTTACATTGCATGACAATTATAACTTAAGGACAACGTCAACCATGAAGAAAGCAATGAAGAAGAAAACGTTTGTAAGATCCTTGGCATTAATCAGCTTGGCGCTAAGTAGCAGTACTGTACTTGCAGAAACAACTCTACGCTTTGGACACGTTCTGGAGGTATCGCACCCCTTATCACTTCAATATAAACAGGTAGCTGATGAAGTGGCCGAAGCGACCAATGGAGAAGTGAAAATCGAGCTTTTTCCAGCAGGGACGCTAGGCAGCCAGTCAGAGCTAGTGGAAGGGCTTAGCTTGGGAACCGTTGACATCACGTCACCGGGTTCTGCTTTCCTGGGTTCTATCGTTCCAGATCTCTCCGTTACATCCGCGCCTTACGTGTTTCGTGATATGGATCACTTTGCCAGCTTCACTCAAAGCGACGTGATGGAAAACCTGGCAAATCAATATCATGAAGAAACAGGCAACCATATCCTCTCTGTCTGGTACTACGGCACGCGCCATCTAACGGCGAACAAGCCCGTGCATACGCCTGAAGATGCCAGGGGAATGAAAATCAGAATTCCTGATGCCTCTGTTTATGCGCTTTTTCCCAGATCAATTGGCGCTAATCCAACGCCTATCGCCTTTTCAGAAGTTTACCTAGGACTTCAACAAGGCGTAGTGGATGGCCAAGAGAATCCGCTATCTGTCATTCAGTCCCACCGCTTTTATGAAGTGCAGGATAACATAGTTCTGACAGGCCACTTAATCGACAACATGATGCCGGTTATCTCCGGGTTCGCTTGGGACAAGCTGAGCGAAGAGCAGCAACAAGCAGTATCAGACGCTTTCTTAAAAGCAGCTGAAGAATCGATAGGCATCATCCAGGAAGAGGAAGACACGCTCAAAACAGCATTCATCGAAAGAGGGATTAACGTTATTGAACCTGATACCGACGCTTTTGCTGAAGCGGCTCGTACCTACCTGACCTCAAACGATATGCGGTGGGATCAGGAATTATTTCAGTCAATTCAAGACATTCAATAATGTCTGAAGGCATGCGCTGGCAATAAGCCAGCGCAGAGCTTTTAAATAGGTAGCCTCTGGAGGAGGAGATGTCTGATATTACCAATAAGAGCAAAAAACTCGCTCAACCCCACCATACTCAAATTAGCCAAGAAAAAGAGTCCGCTCACCCCACGGTAGATAACCAGGATATCAAACCAGAGTGCCTGTACGACTGGTGGGGGCTTAGCCTTTTCTGGGCGCTACTAAGTATGGTTGTGCTGCAATTTGTCTCGCGTTACCTGTTCAACTCTTCAATTGCCTGGACAGAAGAACTTGCCCGCTACCTGCTTGTAGCAACGACTTATTTCGGATCAGTCTCTTTATTTAGGCGCAATAACCACATTGCGATTGAAGCAGTAAGAGACAAGCTCCCCATCTTATGTCGCCGTGTGCTAGAGACCACCATGGATTTCGTCACCATGGCGTTTCTTTTTGCTATCGCCTGGTATGCCTTTGGAGCAGCCCAACGGGTTCCCGGCACCATGGCATCGCTGCCCATGCCCAAAAATATCGTTCACTACGCGGTAATGGTTGCCTTCATTCTCATGGGAGTGATGGCGGCTAATGTCATGATAAAGCGCCTCCTGGGGCGGCTAAGTGAACGCGAAGCCGTATCCATCTAAGGTCATGCCAATAATGAAATCCCTTCTCGCATCAAAAGCGCCTATGTGCTCACTTGCGGTTACCAGCATTGCCTGGTTAATCGTTGCTACTTGCGCCATCTATGGCCTTTCCATCCCCGCACTCATTGCTGGGGTACTCGCCATGATCATTTCAGGCGCGCCGGTTGCTGTTGCCATCGGCCTACCTTCTTTACTCTTTATTCTCATTACTGGCTCCGTGCCTGCTTTACTCTCTGCCCACCGCATGGTGGCGGGGATAGACAGCTTTCCCCTGATTGCCATTCCATTTTTCATCATGGCCGGGGCGCTGATGAACGCAGCCCAAATAACCGACAAAATATTTTATTTTGCGCGCACGTTGGTAGGCTGGTTACCTGGCGGGTTAGGCCATGTCAATGTAGGCGCCAGCGTCATTTTTGCCGGAATGTCGGGCGCGGCCGTAGCCGATGCGGGCGGCCTTGGTGCCGTGGAGATCAAGGCAATGCGTGAAGCCGGGTATGATGACGACTTCGCGGTAGGCGTTACAGCAGCCTCATCAACCATTGGTCCTATAATCCCACCCTCGCTACCTATCGTTATTTACGGCGTCATGGCCAACGTTTCGATCGGCGCGCTATTTGCCGCGGGTATTGTGCCGGGCCTGTTACTCGCCGTCACGATTATGCTCATGGTGGCCTGGTATGCCTGGAAACGAAACTACCCGGTAGATACCCGCTTCTCACTACCCGTCGCCACTACGGCGTTCTGGCAGGCACTTCCCTCGTTACTGACCCCCGTTATTATTATTGGAGGCATATTGCTCGGCGTATTTACCCCGACAGAAGCCGCTATTGCTGCTGTGACATGGGCAACATTCCTGGGTATTTGCTACCGCACATTAACCATCAAAAAATTTATTTCAGTCTCCTACGAAACGTTGGAAACCACCGCGGCCATTCTGTTCATTGTGGGGGCTGCAGCACTCTTTGCCTGGATACTGACCTCGCATCATGTGGCAGAACAGCTGGCTACACTACTACTCGGCATTACCGAAAACCGCATTGTATTACTACTGCTTGCCACGGTTTTACTGCTGATTATTGGCTGCTTCCTTGAAACCATTGCGGCCATCACAATTCTGACGCCGGTGCTTTTACCAGTCATGGTATCCGCTGGGGTAGACCCTGTGCATTTTGGCATTGTGATGATCCTTAATCTGATGTTGGGTCTTTTAACGCCCCCACTAGGCATGGTGCTTTATGTGCTTAGCCGAGTAGCCAATGTGCCCTTCACACGTTGCGTTAGCGCTACCATGCCCTTCTTCTTTGTCCTGCTGTTCGCACTGCTCATAGTGACGTTGGTTCCCAGTATTTCACTATTCATTCCTAGTATTATTTCAGGCTCTTAACATATGGATATCATTACTAAATCCGACCAAAACGCATCCTCCAGATCCATCATCATTATTAATAACGATGACAATGTTGCGGTTGCGGTACGCGATATCAGTAAAGACAGCACGATCAACGACATTACCGTGCGAATAAATATACCGCGTGGCCATAAGCTAGCGCTTACTGAAATAACTGCGGGCACGCCTGTTCTCAAATATGGGCAGATTATTGGCTACGCAAAGGAGAACATCTTTTCAGGTGACCACGTACATACGCACAATGTTGAGTTTCGCAATACACACAAGAATTACGAATACTGCACGGCCGCTTCGCCAGCGGCCATGGTGCCAGAGCAAGAACGCGCCACTTTCCTAGGATACTGCCGTCCCACTGGGAAGGTAGGCACCCGTAACTATATCGGCATTCTAACTACCGTTAACTGCTCGGCAACGGTTGCGCGGGCTATCGCTGAACACTTCACGCCCGAGGTCTTAAAACAGTGGCCCGGGGTCGATGGAGTGGTTAGTTTCGTGCACGGCACGGGCTGCGGCATGACCGCTCAAAGCGAAGGTCTAGATAGCCTTCAACGGGTAATAAAAGGCTATGCGCAACACCCCAACTTCGCGGGCGTGCTGCTGATAGGGCTGGGCTGTGAGGTCAACCAAACCAATGCACTGCTGAAAGCCCAAAAGCTGGATCGTTCAGACACCTTCCGGACAATGACAATTCAAGCCGAAGGCGGTATACGTAAGACGATTTCCCAAGGAATTCTCGCTATTAACGAAATGGCAGATATCGCAACCACTTACCAACGCGAGCCTTGCCCTGCTTCTGAATTAACACTGGCCCTGCAGTGCGGCGGGTCGGATGCCTGGTCCGGCATTACGGCCAACCCTGCCCTGGGCTATGCCGTTGACCTTCTGGTCAGCCATGGCGGTAGCGCCATTCTAGGAGAAACTCCAGAAGTTTATGGCGCAGAGCATTTATTGACGCGTCGCTCGGCCGATAAAGACATCGCCAATAAACTTGTTGAACGCATACTCTGGTGGGAAAACTATACCCAAATGAATGGCGGAACCATTGATGCCAACCCCTCCCCAGGCAATATTCAAGGAGGGATTACCACCATTCTCGAAAAATCGCTGGGTAGCGTAGCCAAAGGCGGCACTACCCCGCTCACCGGGTTCTGGCAGTATGCTGAAACGGCCACCCGCAAAGGATTCAGTATGATGGATAGCCCTGGGTTTGACCCGGTATCCGTGACCGGCCAAGTGGCCACTGGGTCTAATATTGTTGCTTTCACTACAGGGCGCGGCTCCTGTTTTGGCTGCAAGCCTTCTCCGTCTATCAAAATCGCCTCTAACTCCACCATGTACGAACAAATGAGCGAAGACATGGATATCAATGCGGGCAGCATCATCACAGAGGGCAGAACCATCGAAGAAGTGGGCCGGGAAATATTCGACCTGCTGCTCGATATTGCCTCTGGTGAGTTAAGCCTGAGCGAACAGAACGGCCTGGGTGATCTGGAATTCGTCCCCTGGCAGATCGGCGCGGTGATGTAGACCGGTTACGCGTCCGCTTTTGGCGGACGCCCTATCTAATTGACTCGCCTGTGCAGCGCATGGGAAAACACCCGAGGAATAAAGCATGCCCCAACCATCAGCGTGGCCTTCACTCAAGCGCCCTCTCGTTGCCATTTTGCGTGGTATCAATCTAAAAGAAAGCCTGCCAATGGTTGAAACATTGCTGAATGAAGGCTTTGAGGCCATTGAAGTCCCCTTAAACTCACCCTCTCCTTTTACAACGATCGAGATGATCGTACGAGAGTTTGGAGAACAGGCATTGTTAGGGGCTGGCACAGTACTCGACCCGCAAGACTGTCATCGTCTTGCCGATATAGGGGCAAAATTAGTGGTTACGCCCAATGCCAACCCAGAAGTGATTAGCACGGCGGTGCAGCTCGGGCTGGTGACCATGCCTGGCGTGTTCACGCCCACAGAAGCCATACAGGCATCCAAGGCCGGGGCGTCAGCACTTAAGTTCTTTCCCGCATCGGTACTGTCGGTCAGCGGTATCAATGCCATTCGCGCGGTACTGCCAAGCGATATGCCGGTAGGTGCGGTCGGCGGTATTTCAGAGCATAGCTTCGAGCACTATATCGACAACGGCATTACGATCTTTGGCATGTCCTCCACCCTGTATCGCCCAGGCGATGGCGTAAAGGACATAGCGCCACGCGCCCAAACCATCATTCGCGCCTACGATGAAGCCCTGAATAAGCGCCAAGCCACTAAAAGTGAGTAGCACGATGCCCTTAAAAACGAAGGATTTCATTGCACTGGATTGGGGTACCTCCAGCTTGCGAGCATTCCTGATGGACACCAACGGCAACGAGCTGGAAGAGCGCAACAGCACACATGGTATTCAGCACCTACCCGAGCCGGGAGCCGCTGGTTTTTTACGCGCCCTGCACGAAATCTGCGGGGATTGGCTGGTAGAGAATACCGCACGTCCTCTGGTCGCCAGTGGCATGGTGGGTAGCGCCCAAGGTTGGGCAGAAGCTCCCTATGCAAAATGCCCCGCCGACCTCAATACGCTGGCCACACAAGCCGGCAGCGTAGTGTTACCCGATAACCGTAAGCTGCATATCGTACCTGGCGTATTGCTCAATAGCGCCGACGCTCTTCCAGATGTCATGCGGGGTGAAGAGACTCAAATCATGGGCGCCCTGGCTGGTCAACCCGTGTGGACCGACAATGCGGTCGTGGTACTGCCCGGCACACACTCCAAATGGGCGCTGGTCAGGCAAGGCACCATCGAACGCTTCACCACGTACATGACGGGAGAAGTATTCGCCACCCTGCGTCAGCATTCGATTCTCGGCCGCCTGATGCAAGACGCGCCAGCGACGCCGGATGCTGCAAACGCCGCCTTCAAGGCAGGCCTGGAAATAGCCAAAGCGGGGCAAGCCGGCGACCTGCTGAATCAACTCTTCACAGCAAGATCCATGGGGCTAACCCAACGCATCGAACACTCAGCGCTGAGCGACTACCTTTCCGGCATGCTGATTGGTAACGAGCTTGTATCAGCAATCGCCAAAATGCAGCTTGATCAACCGCAATCGCCAGCCCTGCTGATCATTGGTAACGACACCCTGGTAGCCCGCTATCGCCAGGCTTTCGAGATAATGGGGCTTACCTGCGCGGCGCACTTCAACAATACCGCCCCGCAGGGGTTATACCACTTTGCGCTCGAACGCGGGCTGGTGAAGCAGATGGACAAGTAACAGGCGCCATCAGTGCCAGCACACCCCGGTATCGGTTAGCAGAAAAAGCTGAAACCCGAATCGTTGAAGCCATTCGCTAGCATCGCCGAAAAGCGGGTTTAGTAAAAGAAGCTTAACATCCAGCAAATTGTCACTCTCGATCAGACAACCTAGCGGGCTGCCCGTCCATTTTGTCCAATAATGGGTATACAGCAAACAAAACAGACCATGAAACTGATATATACCTTAGTATTAAATTGAAACAACAATATCTAACAACATCCATTTAAAGGCATGCATAAAAAAAATAAAAACAAATTAAATCAATAACTTAAAATAAATTTCCCACAAAGAAATATCACGGTGAAAATTCTGAACTTTGTTGCATCAAGGCTCTCGCTTACCTTGTTTTTAATACTTAATCATAAACAAGGCTAGTGATAATGAGCACATCCACCTCCAGACATGTTGTGATTAACGAGGTCGGTTTGCGAGATGGCCTACAAAGTATTGCGACCATTCTTACCACTCAACAAAAACAGGAATGGATTCTCAATGCTTACCAGGCGGGCATTCGTGAGCTTGAAGTAGGCTCTTTCGTACCTCCAAAGCTATTACCGCAGCTAGCGGATACGGCCGAACTGGTGGCTTATGCGAAAACACTCCCAGGCCTATTCGTATCGGTGCTGGTGCCTAATCTCAAAGGGGCTGAACGCGCCATTGACAGTGGTGCCGACTTAATGGTGTTACCCATTTCAGCCAGCTACGAGCACAGCTTAGCCAATGTCCGCAAAACACCTGATGAAATGCTGATCGAACTAGAGCGGATACAGGCTGCCAAGCAAGCCGCTGGCGCCTCGACCATCATCGAAGCCGGTATCGGAACAGCCTTTGGGTGCTCATTACAAGGTCACGTCGACAAAAGCGAAGTACTGCGATTGTCCCAAAGTGCCCTAGAAGCAGGCGCCGATCGCATAAGCCTTGCGGATACGGTTGGCTACGCCGACCCAAGGAAGGTAAGCGAGCTTTTCAGCCAGGTCATCGCATTAGTCGGAGACCAATGTTGGCGGGCCCATTTCCACGATACCCGTGGGCTTGCCCTGGCTAATGTTTGCGCCGCTCTAGAAGTCGGTATTACTCGCTTTGACGCATCACTTGCGGGCATTGGCGGATGTCCTAACTCTCCAGGTGCAAGCGGTAACGTCGCCACCGAAGATTTGGCTTTCATGCTATCCAGCATGCAGCACGAGATCGATATAGACATAACGAAACTACTTGAATTAAGGGAAAAAGTCGCAAAATGGCTGTCAAGCGAGGAGACGTACGGCACCTTATGGCGCGCAGGACTCCCTAAAATATTCGAAGCCAACGACCTGCGCATTAATGAGTAATGAGGTAAGCATGAATACGTCCGCATCGGATCAGCAACCCCTGCCCCTGGAAGGGATCCGCGTCATCGAATTCAGCCATATGGTGATGGGGCCCACCTGCGGCTTGATCCTGGCGGATCTAGGCGCCGAAGTCATCAAAATAGAGCCCCCCCAAGGCGACAAAACACGCTCATTAAGCGGCATCGGCATGGGCTTTTTCCGCACCTACAACCGCAACAAGAAAAGCGTGGTACTCGATATCAAGCAGGAAGACGATAAAGCCACTCTACTAAAGCTGATCGAGCAATCAGACGTCCTTATCGAGAATTTTCGACCTGGGCTGATGAATTCATTGGGGCTCGGCTACGAAGCCCTCTCCAAACAGTTTCCTGGTCTGATTTACGTCTCCCATAAAGGATTTCTGCCAGGCCCCTACGAGAACCGTTTAGCCCTGGATGAAGTCGTGCAAATGATGGGAGGGCTCGCCTACATGACGGGGCCTGAGGGGCGCCCTCTTCGTGCGGGCGCCTCGGTCAATGATGTCATGGGCGGCATGTTTGGCGCGATCGGTGTGCTTTCGGCATTAATGCAGCGCGGCCTCACAGGCAAAGGTCAAGAAATACAGAGCGCCCTGTTCGAAAACTGCGCTTTTCTGTCGGCACCGCATATGCAACACGCAGCCATGACCGATGAGATCCCGCCCCCCATGCCATCGCGATCCTCACCATGGACCGTCTATGACGTCTTCAACGTGGCGAACGACGAGCAACTGTTCATTGGCGCAGTCAGTGATAAACAGTGGAAGATTCTCTGCGAAGTACTGGAACGTCATGACCTGCTTGAGGACCCAGCGTTGCAGACCAATAAGCAACGCCTTGCAGTACGCCATACGCTACTTGAGCAGTTAGGAGAAACGCTTCGACATCATCCTCTTGGCGAGCTAACGAAAAAGCTCGAGGCCGCAGGATTACCTTATGCCCCTATTACACGTCCCGATGAGCTGCTGCACGATGAGCACTTGAAAGCGAGCGGCGGCCTTATGTCTATGCAAACCGATACAGGCGAAATGACCGATGTTGTCCTGTTACCGCTGATGATGAACGGGCGCCGCCCCCAGGTGCGACACCCCCTTGCTCGCCTTGGCGAGCACACCAACGAGATATTAGGCAGTTTGAACTACCAGCCACTTAATTGATAACCGTCTGACTGACAGCCAGCTGATTGATAAATAGTCACTTTACAACCATCCAACGTGATCGAATGGATGAAAGCCAAAGAAATAATCACAATAAGGGTCAATAATGAAAATCAAACAGAAAATTATCTGTACCGCCCTCGCCGCCGCCAGCTCTATTGGAACGGCATTCGCTGCCGACTATACCCTACGCGTCGCTCACCAATACCCCGGCTCCCACCACATCGCACAAGCGTTGGACGGCTTCGAGAAAGAAGTAGAAACCAATAGCGATGGCCGCATAGAGATCGAGATCTTTGGCGGTGCCCAGCTGTATGGGCCTACTCAGTTTCACTCCGCCGTCGCCCGCGGCCAGATCGAATCAGCCGCCATCATCAGTTTGATTTGGGGCGGTACGATCCCCGAAATGCAGGTGTTCAATATCCCCTATTTGCTGACGGATGCCGAAAGACTCGAGGCCTTCCCTTCGTCGCAGGCGGCCGACCTGTTGGATCAGAAGCTAGAAGCCAAAGGGGTCAAGAATCTCTCCTGGATGCTCGACTCCAACAACCTGATCTTCACCTCGAACAACGCCCCTCTGGTCGAACCGGATGACTTTTCAGGCATCAAGATTCGGGGCCTTAGCCGTATTTTCGATGAAGGCTTGATAGCGCTAGGCGCCTCCCCCACCTCCATGCCCGGCTCTGAAGCTTATCAAGCACTCCAGACCGGTGTTGTGGACTCGGCCATCACCAGTATCGGGGCCGCCTACTCCAGACGTTATTTTGAGGTTCAAGACTACGGTACGGCCTCCAACATGATTGCGGTCTATTCCAACCTGGTCATCAACCCACAGTTTTGGGAATCGCTGCCGCAAGATCTACAAGAGATCGTCGCGACGGCTGCTCAGAATGCAGAAAAGCCTCTTCTCCCCCAGGACAATAGTCTGGACCAGCAGGGTATCGACACGCTGGAAGAGAACGGTATGGAAGTCACCGCACTAACGGAAGAGCAAGAGGCCGCATGGAAAGCGATCATGCAGCCGGCCATCCAGGAGGCTTTTCTAAAAAGCGCACCGGATGGAGAACAGCTAATCGAAATACTTGAAAACCTGTAACAGGGCTTTTGAGGCTGCAGGAGGGCACTCGACCAGCCCTCCACTACCCACGTGATCGGGTAGAGTCGACGATAGGAAGTGGTAATGAAAAAGACAAGACGGCATGCAGCAATCACCCACCAAAATAGATGTCTCGTAGGCATCCATGGGGCGATTAGCGGCTGTATTTATTGGTTAACCACCATGGCCATAGCCATTTCGGCCATCGGTATCATCATCACACTACTGCTTCTTAGCTACTCTGTTGCCGCCAGGTATTTTCTAGGCAGGCCTTCGTTGTGGGCCAACGATGTCGTCACGTTTTTACTGGTGGGCATCGTCATGTTTTCCGTTGCTTCCGTACTGCGAGAAGGCAAGCACTTGGGCGTCGATATCATCACCGCACGGCTGCGTGGACGTGCGCTGCGCGTGGCTCAGTCATGGTCCATGGTAGCGGTCATCCTCGTGTCCGCTTTTTTAGTGATCGATGGCTGGGAAACCGCCATGTTTTCCAAGATGCTGGGGGTCACCACCTTTGGATATATTCAAATTCCCCTGTACTGGCTTCAGCTGTTGATACCGCTAGGCGGCTTCATGATGATCCTGGTAGCAATGGAGTCTCTGTTTAGCCTTGCGCTGGGCGGAAAGGCGCATGCAGGTAGCCATGAGGATGAGGAAAGTACGCTATGAGCTCAGCACTACTGATTTTACTAGGGCTTGTAGTACTGCTATTTACAGGCCTGCCTATCTTTGCCGGACTAGCCATCTTCGGCGGGTTATTGATCATGAACGGCGCCGGAAGCTTCGGTGGCCTTACCGAAATCATCTTCAACAAGATAAGCCTTTACATACTGGTTTGTATTCCGCTGTTTACTTACATGGCCCATCTCATGATTCGTGGCCGTATCGTCGATGACCTATACGAAACCGCTTATACGCTCACCAGGCATTTACCCGGCGGAGTCGGTATCGCCACGATTGCCGCCTGCATGGTCTTTTCCGCTATTTCGGGCTCGAGCGTTGCCACCGCGTTAACCATTGGCGCCGTCGCCATTCCGCAGATGATCCGTTACGGCTATAGCCCACAAGTCGCTTACGGCCTCGTCGCCGCCGGGGGCACGCTGGGCATACTGATTCCCCCTTCCGGGCCGATGATCATCTATGGCGTCGCCACCGATACCTCCATTGGCGGCCTGTTCATGGCAGGGCTGCTGCCCGGGCTGTTATTGGCGGGCATTTTTATGCTCTCCACATCCTTTCACCAACGACACGCCAAGCGTGAGAAACGTGCCACGCTTCAAGAGATAGGCTCTGCGCTCAGAAAATCCGCTTGGGCGATCGCCCTACCCTGCATGGTACTGGGAGGCATGTACCTAGGTGTTTTCACCGCCACGGAAGCCTCTGCGATCGGTGCCATGTTGGCGCTATTGGTCGGCACTGCGATCTATCGCACCATAGGGATAAAAGAGATCTGGCTTGCTGCCATTGATGCTAGCCGCACCTCAGGCATGCTGTTCATGATACTGGCTGGTGCTGCCATCTTCAGCCATGCCATTACCAAAATGATGTTGCCACAGCAAATCGTCGAGTTCGTTCTCTCAGCCGATATGGGCGTTTATGGCTTTTTGATCGCCATGATGATACTCATCTTGATTCTAGGGATGTTTCTAGAATCGATCGCGATCATTCTCATTACCTCGCCCGTCGTATTACCTGCGTTAGGCATACTCGAGATCAGCCCCATCTGGTATGGCGTGTTATTGGTCATCAACCTGGAACTCGCGATGATCACTCCTCCTGTCGGGATGAACTTGTTCACCATCAAGGCAGTCACCGGCGCGCCTATTGGTCAGATCATCCGGGGGGCAGCTCCCTACGCCGTATTAATGATAGTAGGACTCCTACTGGTACTGTTGTTCCCACAACTTGCCATGTGGCTACCTAGCACGATGCTGTAACCACTCAATCAGCAATAAAGCGTTGATAACGTCCGCTTCTGGATGCCATCAACGCTTTTCTCTTAAAAAATCCAGCAGCGTTTGAACGGAGTTATTCAGCACTTGATCGTGACGAGAGCATAATACCAACGTCCTTTGTGCCCACTCATCGGTCAGCGGCGTCACATTAATCGGCAAATAACTTTGCTGAAGCCGGGCAAATTGTAGTGGCATAATGGCGACCGCCAAACCAGCTGCCACAATACGACAAGCGACATCCATCGTAGAAACTTGAATACGGTATTGCAGATTTCTTCCCAGTGCGGCGGCTTCTTTTTGCATGATCAAATTGACGATACCGCCTGGCTTGATATTCACAAACTCATTGCCTAGTACCTCTTCAAATGAGACAGCCTGGGCCTGTCGGAGCGGATGTTCAGCCTCTGAAACAACCGCCAACTCATCCTTGTGGTAGGGATAGCAAGCCAATCCCTTTGTATCGACCGCATCCGATAATATACCGATGTCGGCAAGGCCCTCTTTTGTATCTCTTACGATCTGAGAGCTAAGCGCTTCATGCACACTGACTTTGACCCGAGAATGCAAGCTCAAGAATTCAGCAATACTTTCCGGAAAAGACTGATAAATAGCCGAGATACTCGCAAGCACTTTGATATTGCCCTGAAGGCCATGGCTAAACTCATTCAGCTCCGCGTGTGTTTTTTCCATGGACGACAATGTTTCACGGGCATATCGAAGCAGCATTTCCCCGGCAGGCGTCGGCGTCATGCGTAATCGCCCTCTATCCAACAATTGCACCCCCACCTGATCCTCTAATGCCTTAATACGCTTGCTGACGGCCGAGGGCACCAAGGCAGCCCGCTTGGCAGCAGCCACAATACTTTTCTCTTCGCACACGGCAATAAAGATCGACATTGAGTGCGGGTCAAAATAACGCATGGCAACACTTCATTTTTTCTTCCCATTGAAAAATTATTACTAACCGATTCTCGATCAAGGTGACAAATAACCGGCCAAGCGATATTAAATGACATCATCCAGATCCTCTCCCTGAATGAATACCACTCACTTGATGAAGTTCTCCACATTATGTCGCTCTGTGAGCATACTCAACCGGCGGTATATAATTAAGTAGGCTTGAGCGACCAAGTATGATTTTCATCGTCTTGTGGCCTATCTTTGTAGTGGTCAACTATTTCCGAACAAGGGAAGTTCAGTTATTTACGAAGCGTTATAATTTTGTTTGCCGGTGCCGCAGGCATTGGTTCAATCATCTTTATGATGACCGAACTGCTTCGAATACCAGTATCTAAAGGCATATTGGCACCGCCTAGGTCGCCGCTATGAGCTTACAACATCACCCAAGTCCGTGATTTAGGCCACTACTCGGATGATTACGAAAGCATGTAGCGGTAACGAGCACCTCAAGCTTCAAGGAAGGGGGTCCGTTTTAAATGCTTGCGTAAACGTGGTTTTCACAAACTTTAATCGCTTACGCCTCCCCAATACCTACTGCGTTTGAGGAGCACCTTGCCCCGTTACCTTGACTGCTTTCAGAGCCGCGCTTGACCTCATCCATTGCTCAGCTCTTCGTGGAGTATGCCACGCCCGCGACATTGCCCGCGCTTAGTTTCATTTCTGCAGGAATCATCAATATTTTTGTGCCTTCCGGCGGTGGGCAATGGGCGGTACAAGGCCCCATTTTGATGGAAGCCGCCCAAGCCTTGAATGCAGATATTGCCAAGGTGGCCATGGCTTTTGCCTGGGGCGATAGCTGGACCAATATGCTGCAACCCTTCTGGGCACTCCCGGCCTTAGCGATTGCGGGACTTAAAGCACGCGATATCATGGGCTTCTGCGCAGTAATACTGTTGGTTTCCGGCGTTATTATCGGCGGTGCCCTGCTGGTTCTTCCTTAGAAAGCTTGGTCTTCACCGGCGGCAGTGGCACGCCCAGGCCGCCGGTAAATGTTTGCACCGTTACTAGAAGCGCCATCAGTAACGCCAATAGCAATACCACAAAAAACGCCGCGTGCATGGCAACGCGGCGTACGGTATTGCTACCCGAAGCAGGCTTGTTGCTTTTGGCTACACTCAACAATGCTGATGATATTGTTGCAACGACACTTGTGTGTTGAGTGTCAGATTCAACCTGACGAGTGTTCCATTACCTAGCAGTTGCCGCGATATCCCTGTCTCAGGGCCTTCATTGAGAAGCCGCTGTAAGCCTCCTAGCCAGGCGCCATGGCCAAAGGCCAATACCGGACCGGGCGTTGCAAGCACTCGCTCATAAAACCGTATGATCCGAGCATTGAATGCCTCGAACGGTTCCCCCAGCATCAACCTATGCGGTGCGCTTTGCCAGACACCGGGATGTTCGGCTTCAAGGTCATCCCATGTACGCCCTTCCCATGTGCCAAAGGCTATCTCAGCAAGGTCAGGATCTGGCTCAGCCTCTGCAAACCCGTGCAGTGCTGCCGTTTGCCGTGCCCGTTGCAGTGGGGAGGTTACTACCAGTGCAAACTCTTGGCCCATTAGTCTTTCAAGGTTGCCCTGCAATGTCCCTATATCCTGCTCACATAGAGGATCATCTAGCGCGATGTCCCGCTGGCCTTGCAAGCGGCCAGCGCTGTTCCAGGGTGTACGAAAATGACGGATAAACCACAGCTCGCCCATGGCTTAATCCACTAGCAGCGGTGCGCTACGACTATCGATAGACATCGAAATCGACGCCCCGGGCGCAAACGGTGGCTGTCCAAAGGAGTGAAGCATGTCTATAACGATACGACCATCCGGCGTGTCGACCAGATAACGGATCTGACTACCCAGAAACTCTCGATGTGCCACTTGACCCACAATGTCACCGTCTGAGCCGGCGCTGGCTAAGCGGATATTCTGCGGGCGCAACACAATGCGATTGGCCCCCGACACATTTTCGCTCGTCGGTAGGCGCTGTCCAGCTTCAGTGATAAACGCGCCTTCCTGCATGGTGCCTTTAAGGATATTCGCGGTACCGAGAAACCCAGCGACGAAGGCATTTTCCGGGTAATCGTAAAGCTGCTGGGGCGTACCAATCTGCTGGATCACCCCTCGATCGAGCACTGCCATGCGATCAGAAGTGGTGTTGGCTTCTTCCTGGTCATGGGTCACAAAAATCGTGGTCAGCCCTAACTTTCGCTGCAGGGCTAACAGTTCGCGTCGCATCTGAACACGTAGTGCAGCATCCAGGTTCGATAGCGGTTCATCAAGCAGCAACACCTGCGGTTCAATGGCGATGGTACGAGCCAGTGCAACGCGCTGCTGCTGCCCTCCCGACAACTGTGCGGGCATGCGGTCAGCCAGGTGCAGTAGGCCTACGGTTTCGAGCGCCTGTTCAACCTTGGGGCCAATCTCGCGCTTGGGAATGCGGCGCTCTTCCAGTCCAAAGGCTACGTTTCTGCGTACCGACATATGTGGCCACAACGCATAAGACTGAAACACCATTCCCACGTTACGCTTCCATGGTGGCAGGCTTGCAATATCGCGCCCACCAATCAGGATGCGACCACGCGGGGTTGGACCAAATCCTGCAATCGCCCGCAAGAGCGTTGATTTTCCCGAACCGGAGGGGCCTAGAAAGGCAAAGAATTCGCCCGGTTCAATCACCATGTTAATGCCTTCCAGCACTTTTGTTTCGCCAAAAGACAGGTGCAAATCCTCGATCTGGATACCGGCTTTGGTCTGGCTCATCTGTACTCTCCGAATCTTAATGCTGGTCGTGGGACATGGTCTGACGAATACGCTCACGCTCAATGATGCGTTGCGACAGATAGGTACCCAGCGCTACGATCACGACCGCCAGAATACCCAGCGCGGCGCCTGCCCCACGTCCGGCGGGCGACTGCATGTATAAGTAGATTCCATAGGCAAGTGGTGCATCCGAAGCGCGTCCAACTAGCATGATCGTCGCAGATAGTTCTACGGCGGCAGTAGCAAAGCTAGTAACAAACCCGGCCAGGATGCCTCCCGTCATCAGCGGCACGACTATGCGTCGGATGGTGCTGGTGCGCGAAGCGCCAAGACTGGCCGCCGCCTCTTCTAAGGAGAGAGAGACTTGCTGCAACGCTGCCATGCAAGCGCGTAGCGCATAAGGAAGGCGTCGTACTGCAAGCGCAATGATGATAATGCCCCAGAAACTCGAGAGCTGGCCAAGCCCGAACGGTAGTTGGACACCGTGGAACATACGCAGATAGCCAATACCCAGCACCACTCCCGGTACCGCCAATGCAGCGGTGGCCATGTAGTCCAGCCATTTGCGGCCCGGCAATCCGGTGCGGATCACAATGTAGGCGATCGCAGTACCTAGCAGTACGTCGATCAGGGCTGCTGATCCCGCATAGATTATAGTGTTCCATACATATTGTGAGGACTGGGTAAAGATCGTGACGAAGTGCTCGGTCGTGAAGCCATCAGGCAGCGGAGAAAACGACCAAATCGTGCCGAAGGCTAGTAGCAGCAATCCTAAGTGAGGGGATAGCACCAATGCCAGGATCAACAGGATCACGCCCCAGGCCAGCCATTTCTCGCGTGGTTTGAGGTCGCGGCGCGATAGGCCTCCGCCACCTTTTTGTACGGTGGCATAGTCCTTTCCGCGCATGAACAAAAACGATGCCCATAGCGAGAAGATCGAGAAAACCACCAAAATGAACGAGATCACGTAGCCCATCGGGTCGTTAATCCCTACCCCGGTGATACGCAGATAGGCCTGCGGCGCCAACATATTGTTGACGTTAAGCAGTAATGGCGTACCCAGGTCGTCGAATACCTTGATGAACACTAGCGCGGCACCAGCCAAATATCCGGGCATTGCCAGCGGGAACACAATGCGCCTGAACATTCGCATCCCGTGAGAACCCAGGTTCTGCGCCGCTTCTTCCATCGAGCGGTCAATATTTCGAAGGCTCGCCGACAGGTTGATCAAAATGAAAGGGAAATAGTGTATAGATTGAACGAGTATGACCCCGTTGAGCCCTTCCATAAACGGTATGCGGAAGCCGAAATACTGGTTCAGAAGCAGATTGACAGAACCATTGCGCCCAAATAACAGCGACATGGCAACCGCCCCTACGAACGGTGGCATGATCAAGGGAATAATGCCCAATGCCTGAATCGCTGCAGTGCCAGCAAAGTTGAAACGCGTGGTGATGTAGGCCAGTGGCAGCGCAATCAAAGTTGCAAATACAACTGACATGGCCGAAACGTAAAGCGAGTTAACGAAGCTTTCGCGAAACAGACTTGTATTAAAGAAGTCTTGGAAGTTCTGTAACGTAAAGCCCCCAGTGCGCGAGTCCAAAAAGGCCACATAGAGCACTTGCGCCACTGGCAAAATCAGAAAGGCCATCAGGAAAATGGCGATCAGGATTCCTGAGATGGCAGCCCCTGACAGACGGGGAAACAGGGTGAACCCGCGTGAAGCGGTCTGATATGAATCAGGCATTATAACCTCGGAGTGTCGTCAATTACCGCGCTGACGAAGCAGCGCGGAACTCTACTTGTTTCAGATCACTCAGTTCAGCGCGGTTGCTTGATCGGCGAGCGCTTTTGCCTGGCGATAGTTTTGGACAGCAAAACTGTCCCAGGACTGCTCTATTTCAGACTGACGCCCTACAACCTCAGTGTCAGCATCGGTACTTGAGGAAGTAAAAACGTTCGTCAAGGAAGGATCGAGTGCCTCTTCCTCGGTCACTGGCATTGCTTCGATTAAGGCACGTGCTTCAGCAATAAGAGCTAGGGCTTCCTCGTTACCACTTTCTGCATGCACTGCCTCGGCTTGCTGGACGGCAGTTACTGCGGCTCGTAGGTCGTTGAGGCGGTAGGTTATCAGCACATCAAAGAGAGAGTTCACCAGGTTATAACGCTCTCCGGATACATCGACATCGAACTCGATTGCATCAGGAGCAAACTCTTCCGAGAACGGATTGGGGAAATCCTCCGGCGCGTTAGCATAAGCATCCGGATTGACCGGTAAGCGCATAATGGCGGGACTCAGCAGTACTTCCTGTCCCTCAAGTGAGAGTAGAAATTCTACAAACTGCTTGGCCCCCTCCTGATTGGGAGCATTCTCGATGATACCGATATTAGCGGGGACGATGGCTGTCACACTGGGGTAGGCTAATTCGACCGGGAAGCCAGACGCCTTGGACGCCAAACCAAAGAAGTCGATGACGATTCCGAAACCAGTGGCTCCTGAGTTGACTGCGTCAGGCACCCCAAAGCTACGCTCGGTAACCGTATTCATATTGCCCGCGATCCATTTCCACGTTGCCCAACCCTCTTGCCAACCTTCGCCCTGAAGCACGGTTTCGACTGTCAGGTGAGTAGTGCCGGAACGTGAGGGGGAGGACATCGCTACGTGCCCATTGTATTCGGCACGCTTGAGATCTTCCCATTCTTCAGCCACAGGTAAGTCGTTGGCTTGAATATAACGAGTGTTGTACATGATCCCGTATCCCGAGGCGGCAAAACCATAGTAGGTTCCATCGGGGTCGTGAATCGGATAGCCACCGATTTCATCGGGGATACCTTCATACTGTACATCTACGGCAGCCAGTAGCCCTTCCTCTTTGAGTACTTCGAAGGCATCAGGCGCTGATGCCCACATGAGGTCGATACTATTGGCACTACGAGTCTCTTGTAGATACGAGACGGCAGCATTCGTATTACGGCTGACTACTTCTAACGTTGTTTCGGGGTAAGCGGATTCAAAGGCAGCCTTGAAGGGGTCAGTCAAATCGCGCGGAAATGAAGTCACTACAGTCACCGTATCGGCAAAAGCAGCGGCGGAAGTCATCATTAGCGCAAGTGCGCTAATCGTCATGGTTTTGTTCATTTTATACTCCCATGGTCGTCAGACGAGCACCGGTAAAAGCTCGGCGTGCTTTAACACACAGGAACTATGCAAGATAGAAAAAAACCTTTCAACCTATTGTTTTAATTAATTTTTTGTGTCAAATTCGACACGTTAAATGGGTCATAAATGTCCCATTTTCATTACAGCAAATCGTGATGGCGCAGGCGCAAATAAAGACGCTTTCGGGGAATGCCTAAAAGAGCAGCGGCTTCGGCCTTTCGGCCTCCTGTTTGAACCAGAGTAGAACGCAGTAGGCGGGCCTCAAACTCTTCCATCGCCGCGTCATACCCCTGGCCCTCCCCTTTATCGGCACTGCTAGTCATACACAAGCTAATATCCAGACCAATGACTAGCCGTTCGGCCAGGTTGCGGGCTTCTCGAACATTGCCTGGCCAATCGTAGTAGGCAATACGACGACTTAGAGCACTATCTATATGCATTTTCGGCAAGTCATGACGGGCCGCGGCCTCGGCAACGAAGTGGTTGACCAGCAACAGCGCATCATCTTCACGCTCGCGTAGTGGTGGTAAAAAAAGCGTTCCTGCGTTAAAGCGGTGCAATAGGTCAGCACGTAGCCTGCCTTCGGCGACTAGCTGCTCGGTTGGGTGTTTAACACTACCCAGAATACGCAGACCGACCGACCGGGGGGCTGCTCCTAGCGGCGTTATTTCGCGCGTTTCGACCACACGAAGCAAACGCACCTGCAAGCTGTCAGGCATTGACTCCAGCTCGTCCAGGTAAAGCACGCCGCCTTGCGCTCGTGCGATAAGTCCAGATGAATCGCCGGTACCGAACAGCTCGCGATCCACATCAGCCTCGCTCAACGCTCCGCAGTTGATGGCTACAAAGGGGGCGGCGTCCCGCGCCGATAAATGATGCAGCACCCGTGCAACCAGCTCTTTGCCGGTACCAGTCTCCCCGGCAATCAACAGGTCGACATCTAAGCCCGCTAAGCGTCGCAGTTTTTCTCGTAACTGCTGTATGACGGCGGAACCTCCGATTAATCGATCCTCAATTCGCGTTTGGCGCAGTCGCGCGTTCTCCAAGTGCAAATCACGCATGGTCTGGGCGCGCTTTAGTACGTCCAGCACCAACTCTGGAGAACAGGGCTTTTCCAAAAAATCATGTGCACCGTTGCGCATGGCACGGATTGCGGCGGGCACATCGCCATGGGCCGTGATCAAAATGAAGGGGACTTCCGGCGCGCGCTCTTTCACGCAATCGAGAAAATCCAGCCCGGATAGGCCGGGCATGCGCATATCAGACAGGATCACACCTGGAAAATCCGCCGTCAGCTCGTTCAACGCTTCTTGAGCAGTCATATATCCACGAACCTGGAACCCCGCTCGTTCCAGCGTCTCGGTGGTCGCTTGCCGAAGGTCCTCATCATCCTCGACTAGCATCACTTCGGGCATTTCATCACCTCTTTTTCTTCATTCTGCCAACGACTCAAGCGTAGTCTTACCTCGGCCCCACCCTGTGGGTGCTGCTCAATTTCCAAGTGTCCACCCATGTCCTGCATAACATTGAATGCAATAGAAAGACCTAAACCTAGCCCCTTGCCTGGTTCTTTGGTGGTTACGAAAGGGTCGGTCAGCGCTATTCCACTTTGCCCCTCTAGGCCTACACCGTTGTCACAAATTACCAAAAGAACGGGATCATGCTTAGTCAGCTCGATACGGATAAGGCCTGATTCAGCCACTTTCTCCCGTGACTCGATTGCATCTAGTGCGTTGCCCAAAATATTGAGCAGCACTTGCTCTAATAAAATATCGTCGCCAGAAACATCAATTTCGGCCAGATCATCACATTCCACATGCACACCCTCGCTACGCAGGCGATGATCCAGCAGCTCCAGTGCGGCCTGGAGGGGATCAGCCAGCATGACTCGGACATTCTGATGAGCCGAGCGACGCGCGATACGACGCAGATGGCCGATGGTGCGGGTAATGCGTTCCAGTAGCGCTTCAATACGTGCAATTGTGGGGCGCGTCTCGGGATGAGCCGCACCCAGGTTGTGCAGGCGGTGCCCAATAGCGGCAAGGGGCTGATTGATTTCATGACTGATCGCAGCCGACATCTGACCAAGCGCTGCCATCTTACCCGCCTGTACCAGTTCACGTTGGGTCAACTCTAAACGCTCAATCGCCTGCTGACGCTCATAAACTGAAGCGCGAAATACTTTGACCGCACGTGCCATATTGGCAATCTCATCTCCCCTTGTCGCATTGCTGACCTGACGGTGCAAGGCGGAGTCGCCTTGTGCGATAAGCGTTAAATCAGTGGAGAGCCTTTCGATCCTTAGCAAAATACGCTTGTGCACAAAGATGGCCAAAATAATGGCCGTCGCTACGGCGCCTAACAGCGTTACCACTCCCAGCCATAACGAGCCTTGCATGATCGCTGTCGCGGCAGCATCAGCACGCCGTTGGGCGTCGATTCGCTCGGCCCGCCCCAAATCGGTCAAGCGTGCTTGCATGTCAGCCAGCGCGGCCTGAGCACTATGCAGCTCATTTACAGCAGCGTGATGAAGCGCTAGACGCTGGCGTACCTGCGCGAAAATACTGTTGGGCTCCAAAGCAAGCCCCTTCAGCCTTTCTAACGCTTGTAGCAGTAACGCCACGTCAATCCGTTGTGGCAAGTTCAGCTGCGCTAGTTCCAATAAGTCTAACGTGTCACGCCCCAGTGTGGCCGTCTGTTCTATTGCCTCTAGACGATCACTTGCGCGTGCTTGTAATAGCAGAGCGGTTAGGGTTGCGGCCTCGGAGCCAATTTGCTGTATCCGGTCGCGCAGCAGCCAGTCTTGCGATAATGCCTGCCGGGCTCCCTCGCGAGTCATCATTCCGCCGTTATCTACTAATGTCGCTAATTGTGTGTCCATATTGAAGGACAAATCACTTAGAATTCCTTGCACTTGGCCCTGCACATCAGCGTGGGCCCAACGCAAATCAGCATCTGTTCGGGTTTCTATTTGTCTGAGTCTTTCAAGTTCAGCGCTAAGTCGGCCAAATTCAGCAAGCGCACGACGTAGATTGTTTTCTGCGGTTTCGATGAAAGTGCGGGCTGCATAGCGCCCAGGTGCTGCCAACCAAATTGGCGAACCCAGTACGGCCTCTACCGCTGCAGATGCATTGCCTATGGAACGCTTCATACTTTCATCATGCGTTTCTGGGGTGGCAACCACTTGCATCGTTAGTGCGGCCAACTCGCCAGTTGCTTCAGCCAGTTCACCCGCCAACGCCACAGCTGGAATGCGCTCCTCCGCCAGCGCACGAAAGTCATGCTCGGCGCGCAGCATTACCATCATGCCTACCGCTAGCACCCCCGTCGCGACAATTACAACCAGTATGAGTGCTGCCACTAATTGTCCACGGATTGAGCCCCTATGCCGCCAGCCCATCATTGACGCTCCAGCTCACGGATAAGCACTTTCACATCGCGCAATATCCTATGAGATCTCTCTGCCCACTCCAGCAGCGTCTCGCGATCTTGAGGGGTAGAGAGCGCCTGATGCTCGGTTATCGGCATCCATGTCAGCAGTTGACGAACTCGGTCAATCTCAGACGCCGGAACATCATTTACCGAGCGCAGCCGTCGCCAGAGCTCTCGGCGTAACAATAAGTCACGTGCAACAAAAGCCTCAAACAGCTGATTAATCTGCCAGTAGCGGTGCGCAGCCAGTTCAGGATCATAGCGCGACCAGCTAAAGTTCAGTGCCGCACGAATGGATGGGTCCAACGATTCCGCAAGTTCGGCGCGGACTTCAGGATCAACAGGAATGCGGCGGATATCGGTGTTCAGCAAAATACGCTGTCCTTCGGGAGATAGAATAAACTCCATGAAGGCGTGCGCGGCAACAGGCTGCGAACCTCCCTGTAGAGCGGCAATACGCGCTGGAATAACGATAACGGGGCGACCATAGCGAAACACCAACCCGCGTTGACTGCGTGTCAACGCCAGGAAGTCGATAGTCAAACCGATAGAAAAGTCACCGTTCTCGATACCTTCTAATACGCCATAGCTACGTGCTGAAATAGTGTTTAGCTGGCCGGCTAGCTCCAGAATCCAAGCCCATCCTGCTTGCCAGCCACGATCCTGTAAAATCGTTTCTAGCAATGAATGCGTTGTACCGGAGCGTAATGGGTGTGATATAGCAATATCTTGCACAAGAACCGGATCTAACAGATCGTTCCATTCTTGAGGTACATATCCATCATATGGGGTACGCCATGTCCATCCTACGGCCGAGTATGCAAAATCCATGAACGCACCATGCCCTACATCATTAAGCCGCTCGCCTTCATCTAATACTACGAAGGCCTCAGGTGCTGAGGCCCAAAATATATCGAAATGGCGCTCATTTCCGGCCAGCACTTCATCAACGGCTGCGTGAGTATTCTTATTCAAGAGTCGAATAGAGAGGTCAGGATGGCGAAGAGCGAATGCTTGGACGATAGGATCGACCATATCAGATTGGTAAGAAGTGATGATCCGCAACTCATTTGCCGATGCTGGCGTCATTGCTAATGCCGTAGTTACCCAAATGACGACCAGTATGTGCTTCAAGTATCTATTCTGCATTCCCCAGTGCATACCCGCTCCCTTACAACAGCTACTGTCTATTTAATTGTTATAAGGCATCATATTGATCCCTCCTTACTTCTTTATAAACAGCTATGGAACTTTGTTTTAACTTAATCACATCGTCTCATTAAACAGATGCTTACTTTTTAGTCGTGCTCTACATTGGATTGCTAATCGCCATAAATGGCAATACAACATTGTGGGGACACAATGCATTGAGTATTGGAGGCAACGGACTCTTAGGATGGCGGCACGTGTTAGCGGTCCGCACGATGGTCAGTCACCCCCCCCCCCCTTACTATAACTATAAAAACTCCCAGGTCATGACACCCTCTATTTATTGTTATAGTATTACATAACATAAACTCACATAGAGGCGTGCTAGCAATGACTGCGTTTTCTCCCCTGCCCGTTACCGTGCTGTCGGGCTTTCTGGGTGCCGGTAAAACCACCGTGCTCAATCATATTCTTGCCAACCGTGAAGGCCTGCGCGTGGCGGTGATCGTCAACGATATGAGCGAGGTGAATATTGACGCTGCGCTGGTGCGTGGTGGCCCCGGTGAGTCGACGCTTGAGAGCGAAGTGGCGCTCAACCGTTCTGAAGAGCGCCTGGTGGAGATGAGCAACGGCTGCATTTGCTGCACCTTGCGCGAAGATTTGCTTATCGAAGTCAATCAGCTCGCCAAAGAGGGCAAGTTTGATTATCTAGTAATTGAATCCACCGGGGTTTCCGAGCCGCTGCCCGTGGCGGAAACCTTTACCTTTGAAGATGAAAGCGGCCAGAGCCTTTCCCACGTGGCCCGGCTGGATACGCTGGTAACGGTGGTGGATGGCGCCAACTTCCTTAAGCAGTACCGCGAAGCACAAAGCCTGGAAGAGGCTGGCGAGAGCCTGAATGATGAAGATGAGCGTAACGTGGCCGACCTGCTGGTCGATCAGATCGAGTTTTGCGATGTGTTATTAATCAGTAAAACGGACCTGATCAGCGATAAGGAGCTTGCCTCATTAAAGGCTATTCTGCGCTCGCTTAACCCGGATGCCGAGCTGGTACCGATTAGTCGGGGCGGCGTGCCGCTGGATAAGGTGCTAAATACCGGCAAATTTGACTTTGAACGTGCTCAGCAGGCGCCCGGATGGTTGAAAGAGATGCGCGGCGAGCACGTGCCCGAAACCGAGGAGTACGGCATTGGCAGCTTCGCTTATCATGCCCGGCGCCCATTTCATCCAGCGAAGTTTCACGATCTGCTCCATTCCGAGTGGTTCGGCGAAGGTCTATTGCGCTCCAAAGGCTTTTTCTGGCTGGCCACTCGCCCTCAGTGGGCCGGACAATGGAGCCAGGCAGGCGGCATTGCCCACCACGGCGTAGCGGGCATGTTCTGGAAAGCCATTCCGGAAGAGCGCTGGCCGGAGGATGCCGAATACCGCGCGTTTATTCAGGAAAAATGGCAGGAGCCGTTTGGCGATATGCGCCAGGAGCTGGTGTTTATCGGCCAGGGGCTGGATCAAGCGCGGATGCGCCAAGCGCTGGATGATTGCCTGCTTAGCGAAGCCGAGCTATTGGAAGGCATGGACGTTTGGAAAACGCTGCCTGACCCCTTCCCCGCGTGGGAATAAACCCTTTTTTTGAGTCAGTCAAAAAGCCTCAGGTACGACCTGGGGCTTTTCAGTTAAAGCGTAATAGCAGCGCTTGTGCCTAGACCTTTTGAGCTTTCTTCGAGATCAACCAGCGTAGCGTATCAATCAGCGCAATGACGACCAGGCTGCCGCCCAGTACCGGCAAGGCGAATCCTAGCCCCACCATCATGGCAATCAAGCCCAGCTGAATGGATAGGGGCAACATGATAAACAGTGCCGTCATGGTCTGCGCCTGGTTAACCGTGGTGCTTTTGATGCGCTGCCACCACATCCGATAACCCCACACAATCAGGAAAACCAAGGCGGCGGCAAACAGAGCCAACACCAGCTGATTGATCAGCCCAAAGAGGACGCCCATATGCAAATCGATGCCCCAACGCGTCAGCTTTGCCGCCAGAGGGAAGGTAGAAAAATCCGTTTGATCGAGAATCTGCATATCGCCGGGGTTCAGGGCAACCTGATCTACCTGGGTAGGCCAGCGGCGGTCGATTTCAGCCACACGCCACGCTCGGCCTTCACTGGCAGGTGGCTCTATCTGAATCCTTTCCGCCATTAACCCGGCACCTCTAGCCACCGACAGCGCCTGATCAAACCCTTCAGAGCTTGCGTGCTCACACACTTCGGGGGCACTACTCACGCCGTGGTCGGCATGCATATCGTGATGGGCATGACTCGTCGCATTGCCGGGCACCTCGAGTACGGTAGACACACTAGGCGTACCCCATCCCCAGGCTTGCCTTAGCTCGCCGATATTGCCTCCAGCCCACTGCGACCAGGTAAGCCCGGTGGCTGAAAAGAACAGCAGTCCGACAAGTGCCAGCGCACCCACGGTGGCGTGGTGGCGCCTGGGTTTCATGCGCGGGCTTTGGCCGCTCAGCGCTTTACGGCGCGCGATCCAAAGCATTAGCCCCAATAGGGCAATAATCCATAGCCACGAGGCGGCCAGCTCGCTGTAAAGCCGTCCCGTATCGCCTAGCAGCAGGCCTCGGTGAAATTGATCAATGGCGGTACGAAAAGGCAATATGCCGCTGGTGCCGTAAACCGTCATATCGCCTTTCACTTCAAGCGTTGCCGGGTCAACAAAAATGGCACGATGCTCGGAAGGGCCGAGCGCTGGGTCGGCAAACATGACCCGTGTGGTGCTGTACGCATCTGGCGCGGGGCGAACTGCTGCCGGTAGTGTATCTTGCCCGGCAGCTAGTTGGGCGGTCTCAATTTGCCGAGCCAGTGGCTGCGCGGTGCCCGGCGTAGTCGCGGTTAACGCATCACGGTAAAGCCATGTTTCTACCGAAGGTGTTAACACGTATACGATGCCGGTCAAGGCCGCTACCAGTATAAAAGGGCCTACCAGTATGCTTACGTAGAAGTGCATCCGCATTAATAGCGCAAAGAGAATTTTTCCACTTCGCCTAGGCGGTGCTGGGTGGGATTCTTTCTTTAGCATCTTTTAACTTTCCCTAAGGGTTTAGAGCAGGCTTTCTATAAATACACAGTGTGTGAAATTCTTAGCCATTTAAAACCCGTCGAACTAACTATAAGCAGCACATTAAACAGCTTTTCAAACACCGGGCGTAAAGTATGTGGTGCTATGTCGCATAAGATTCAGCACTTGTAGACTTATAAACCAGCCAATTATTTATTTCATAATGTAATAGCGCCCCCCCACAGGGCTGCTACAATAACGCCACTTATTAATGCCCTGAGGGCTGGATTTGATGGCGCTGTCTCGCTCAGCACGCTTACTCTACTACCGCTTTACGTTAGCGATGGCGTGGGTAGCCATGTGTCTGTTATTTGCGGGCCCGCTCATTTCTCAGTTGCAGGCCAGTCATAACGCCCACGGCCACCATGGTCATACGCATATTCAGCATGCCCACAGCCATGGGCACCCGGCTAGCGACCAACACTATGACCACTCTGCCGATGAGCATGCCGGTCATTCTGTAGCCCATCAGGCCGAGCCCACTATCAGTCCGCTGGATAAGGCTCTTGGTCTATCCCCGTCAAGCGCCTTATCGGATTGGCACAATCAGTGTGGTTACTGTGAACTGTGGCAACACAGCCCGTCGCTTTCAATCGCGTTACCTGCCATTGCCAATGACGTTTTTTTGGCACTTTGTGGTGAGTTTCTTGCGCCTAAAGCTGGGGCGCTTTTTCAGTATAACTACCCGCATGCATTAACCCGCGGGCCGCCCTTTTTTATCTATGGCTGCTTAAAACATTATACGCGAGCAGTGTTGATAGTAACGCGAAACAGTAAAAAAGAAATAGGGCTGTTAAGCTTTTTTAAAGCATAACAAGGCTCGGCTTTAGTGCGCTTTTAACTATTTAAATAAACGACCAAATTATTTTCACTATTGTTTATTAAGATCAGTAATAATAGTTTTTCTTTATTGATCACCTTCCGCTTAAATTATCACTACCATCCCATCCTAGGGTTAAGACGATCCAACAAAATAAGGCAGCCACGACCCAGGGTCGGCATCCGAGTGCCACCAGGAAGCCAGTACTTAGAGCCAGTACTTAGAGCCAGGACGTAGCGTCGGTGCAAGCAACCACAAAATTTTTACCGAATAGCTAATGTAGCCTTTTATCTATATAACTACGCCCATCCCTTTACGCGAGCGCCATTGATGTTTCACTTCGTCGTTGCCATACCCTGCCTGATTGTTATCGCCCGCTACCTGGCGCCGCTCCGCTGGCCTCTCTGGTTCAAGATTGCACTCAGCGCCTTACTCCTGCTCATCTCACAGCACCACTTGCTGACGTATCTGGCCTTCGGCAGCATGTTTTCTCCCGAGGTTCCCAGAAGTATGGTGATGGCCATTAATTGGCTGTTCGGCACCATGCTTTTTCTGGCCGTGTTACAGCTCGTCGTTGACTTGATGGCGGTTCTCTTGATGGTGGTAAAGAGACGAGGACTCGCAATTCCTGCCTTTCTACGTTACGCCATCGGGGTATTCGCGCTGGGAGTCGCGGCCTTTGCGGTCAATCAGGCGGCGCGCGTCCCGCCCATGAAGGAAGTCGAGGTGACCATTGGTGGGTTGCCCGCCCAGTTTGAGGGTTATCAAATTATCCATTTAACCGATCTACATATCAGCCGGCTATTCGAGGCGCCCTGGGTTGAAGCCGTGGTCGCCAAAACCAACGCTTTGGCACCTGATTTGATCGTGATTACCGGTGACCTGATCGACGGCGACCTTGAAACCCGGCGGATGGATGTAGCGCCGCTTCAAGCGCTTTCAGCACCGGATGGCGTTTATGCAAGCCCCGGCAATCACGAATACTACTTTGGCTACGAGCAGTGGATGGCGCACTACCAATCATTAGGCATGCAGACGCTGGCTAACCAGCATGCCGTAATCACGCGAGACGGCGCCGATTTAGTGCTTGCTGGGATCACCGATTTACGCGCACCGCGTACCGGCTGGCCCGCACCGGATGTAGATGAGGCAATCGCTGGCGCCCCCGCCAACGCACCAATTATCCTGCTTGACCACCAGCCGTTTGATGCCGCCAGGGCAGCCGCCGCCGGGGTCGATTTGCAGCTTTCCGGCCACACCCACGGCGGCATGATTTGGGGGTTTGATCGTATTGTGGCCTTGGCCAATAACGGCTTTGTCTCGGGCTTTTACGATGTTGACGGAATGACGCTTTACGTCAACAACGGCACCGGCCTCTGGCCTGGGTTTGCACTGCGCCTGGGCAAGCCTTCAGAGCTCACTCGTATTACGCTGCGCCAGGGTTAAGGCACTGCTCGGCCCACTGTCGCACTTTTGGGTAGGCGCGCTGCTCGAACACGCCAAAGCCACCAAGGCTGCGCGCCTTGAGCGGGGTAAACACCGGCATACTCAAGCCGCACAAAAAGTGGGCTAGCCGCTGGCTGTTGGGTGGCTGGCCTACTTGTGTCGTATGGCGTTCGATAAAGGGCGCGGCGTAACGGGTAAAATCGGTGACTTCCAGTGCCGGTAAAGGTGGCGCAGCAGGTAGCTGAACGCTATGCCCATAGCAGACCGAGCAGTGCCCGCATCGGCTATCTTCGTTGGCACTTAACGTGGTGTCGCCAAAGTGCTCGGCTAAACGCCGGGTCAGGCAGGTATCAGACTCAAACAGCGCCAGCATGGCTTGCAGCCGCTCGATCTCGCCCCGCTCTCGCGTTAAACACTCGTCATACAGCTGGCTCGCCAGCATCTCAAGGTTGAGTTCCGGTTGGCGGACGTCATATACGTCGGTCATCCGTTTGCCTTCCAGCGTCAGCCAGCCCTTATCCTGAAAGTACTCAAGGGCAGTGATCACACGGGCCCGCGAGGCATCGATGTGTTGCGCCTGGCCTGCCGACTGTAGCCGTTCAAAGTCCACGCTCCCCCAGGTGCGGGCAATCGGAATGTTATCGACCAGCAGGCGAACAAAGGCCGCCCGCTCGCCTTGAAAGCGTGCAACAAGCGCTTCGGAATCAGTGTGGTAGCGCAGCCGGTATTCTGCCAGAAAGGCAAAGCGTGGTGCGATGATGCCGTGTATTTCCAGGCGTACGAGCAGGGTTTTCAACGGCAGCAGCCGAATATTGGTATCGCGCGACAGCACATTGAGCAGCACTTCCCATTGGCGTTCTGGCGTGGCACCGGCAGCAGCGATCTCTTCAAGCAGGCGCACGATGCCCGCGTACTCCGGCGTATCGCCGTACACAAAGTTTTCCAGCACGCGCAAGCCATCGCGCCCTGCCATGGTTAAGCAAGTGGAAGGCAGGCCATCGCGCCCTGCCCGGCCGATTTCCTGGCTATAATTCTCGATGGATTTGGGCAGATCAAAGTGCACGACATTGCGAATATTGCCTTTATCGATGCCCATGCCAAACGCGATGGTGGCCACAATGCACGGCGACTCCCCATTCATAAACTGGCGCTGAATTTCATCCCGGCGGGCTGAATCAAGCCCCGCGTGATATGCCTGGGCGTTGATTCCCTGGGCAGCCAAGGCATTGGCTACCTGTTCGGCGGTTTGCTGCAAGGTGACATATATGATGCTGGGCGCTTCATTGCCCGGCTGCATTTGGGGTTTTAGCCAATCGATCAAATGTTGCTGGCGGTTACCCATCACCGGGTGCACCAGCAATTCAAGGTTGGGCCGATAGAAGCCCGTGGTAATCACATAGTTTGGATCAATGGCAAACTTCTCGCCCATATCAGCAATAACCGCAGGTGTGGCCGTAGCGGTCAGCAGCAATACCTGAGGGATCGCAAACTCGCGCTGGTACTCTGGCAACTTGAGATAGTCGGGGCGAAAGTTATGCCCCCATTCAGACAGGCAGTGAGCTTCATCGACCACTAACAGCGAAATATTCACCTGGCGCAGAAAGTTCCGGAAACGCTCGTTCTTGAGCCGCTCCACAGAGACCATCAGGATTTTCAGCTCGCCGCTTCTGGCGCGCTCCATTACATCACGCACGGTATCGCGGTCCTGAGTGGAATCGATACTTGCCGCCGCCACGCCGTGGCGGGTTAAAAAGGCGAGCTGATCCTGCATCAGCGCCAGTAGCGGCGACACCACCAGCGTCAAGTGCGGTAGATGCAGCGCGGGCAGCTGATAACACAGCGACTTCCCCGCACCGGTCGCGAAGATAGCCGCCGTGGAGTGGCCCTCCAACACCCGGGAGACCACGGCCTGCTGGCCGCCGCGAAAATCATCGAAACCGAATACTGATTGCAGCGTCTGTCGCGGAGAAGTTGAAGTCATGCGCCGTCCTAAAGTGGGGTTACGTCCTGAGCTAACACGCTACCGGTTTCAGGACGTTTTCACCAATCAAAGACGTACGACAGTAACGCTAGCCCCACTTCGCCCCTTTCAAGGCATCCAGGGGGATTTTCAGATAGCGCTTGCCGTTGGCTTCGGGCTCTGGCAAGCGCCCGCCTTGAGTGTTGACCTGCAGCGCGTGAAGCATCAGTTTCGGTATGGGCAGCTCGCTATCGCGCGTTTCGCGCAGGGCAATGTAATCTGCGGCACTGTTTCCCACTAAGTGCGGATTGGTGTCCCGCTGTTCAGCCACGCTGCTTTCCCATTTTGGCTCGCGGCCATCCGGCATATAGTCGTGGCCGGTAAACAGGCGGGTAGCCGCTGGCAGCGCAAGAATCGCCTGGATGGAATTCCATAACGCCTGGGCATCGCCACCGGGAAAGTCAGCCCGCGCGGTGCCGAAATCCGGCTGAAACAGAGTGTCATGCACAAACGCCGTATCGCCTATTACATAGGTAATTGAGGCCAACGTATGGCCTGGGGAATGCAATACTTTGGCGCTTAACTCCCCAATATTGAACGTATCGCCTGCCGCAAACAGCCTATCCCACTGACGGCCATCAGCGGGCATGTCTGGCCAGTGGTAAATCTCCTTCCACAGCGCCTGTACTTTCGTAATGTGCTCGCCAATCGCGGTGGGTGCGCCAGTTTTGTCTTTCAGATACTGCGCGGCAGAGAAGTGATCCGCATGCGGATGGGTATCCAGAATCCACTCTACCTTCAGATCGTGCTTTGCCACATAGGCAAGCAGTTCGTCGGCATGATGGGTGGCGGTGGCGCCGGACTTCTCGTCGAAATCCAGCACCGGGTCGATAATCGCGCATGCTCGCGAAACAGGGTCACTGACGATGTATTGAACGCTAAACGTACGCGGATCAAAAAAGCCTGCCACCACAGGCATCCCCTCACCCGTACTTGCTGAACGCGCAAACGTCTTCATGCTGTCTCCTGACGGATCAATAAGTGATAGTGCAATAGCCTACCACTTAGGCCAACAGGGTTATAACCATAGCCGTATAAAGAATATAAGGGCTATGGGTGGCTGCACGAATGTTTGCAGTAAAGCGTCGATTAAAACGCCTTTACCAGCGCAAAGCGCGGCTGAGTGTGGCCTTCTTTAGTGACAGTCTCGGTAAACATTTCAAGCGGACGCACCCACAGCCCGTACTCCCCATAAAGGGCGCGGTAGACCACTAGCGGTTCTTCGGTTTCGCTGTGCTGGGCGGTGCCGAGCACTTCGTAAAGTGCGCCTTTATAGTGGCGATAAATACCGGGAATGGGGGCGGTCATTGGCTTTCCTTTTGAGTGGCTGGCTGATTGGCTTTTTTGGCCAGGCGTTCGAGCACTTTGGAGGCCGCTACAAAGCCAAACGTGCCGGTGACGAAGGTAGCCGCGCCGAAGCCCGAGGCGCAGTCCAGGCGGGTGGCATTGCCGCTGCCGGGCTTTTGCAGGCACACTTCACCGTCGCTGCCGGGATACACCAGCTGCTCATCGGAGTAGACGCACTCGACCGAGAAGCGCCGCTTGGGATTACGCGAGAAGTTGTAATCCCGGCGCAGGCGCGAGCGCACTTTGGATAACAGCGGGTCGTGTTCGGTACGGGTTAAATCGGCCACCTGAATACGCGTAGGGTCGGTCTGACCACCGGCGGCACCGGTCACGGTAATCGGGATCTTGCGCCGCTTGCACCAGGCAATCAGCGCGGCCTTGGCGATAACGCTGTCGATGGCGTCCACCACATGATCGGCGTCATCGGGAATGCGCTCGGCCAGGTTAGTGGGCGTGACAAACGCCGTGTCGGCGACGATGTCGATTTCCGGCGCGATCAGGCGGCAGCGTTCGGCCAGCACGTCTACCTTGGGTTGGCCGATAGTGCCGTCCAGAGCGTGCAGCTGGCGGTTAACGTTGGACACACACACATCGTCCAGATCAATCAACGTGAGCTTGCCGATACCCGAGCGCGCCAGCGACTCAACTGCCCAGCTACCTACCCCGCCGACACCGACCACCACTACATGAGCATGACGAAACGCGGTGGCCGCGCGCTGCCCATAAAGGCGCCGAATGCCGCCAAAGCGAAATTCATAATCCTGCGAAGCTGGGCTTCCAGAGACAGAGTCGTTCGCAACTGAGCTAATAGCGGTTGAACCGGCAGAGGCCGGGTCAACACCTGGTGTTGCAGCGGAATTAACCGGAGGCGTAGAAGACATAGCAAACTCAATCTTTTAAGGCATTGGTAAGGCTGATGGCGCGCTTAGCGGCGGCGTACGAACGCTATCCAGCGGCAGGTGCCCCGCCCAACCCAAATGATGAAACAAGGTGGTCATAGTGTCATCGAGTGCACAGCTCACCTGTATCCGATTGGCCAGCACCGGATGGTCAAACGCCAGATAGGTGGCGGCCAATAACAGCCGTGGCGCGCTCAGCTTTTCAGCAAAAAACCGGTTGTGGATACTTTTGCCGTGCTTGGCATCGCCAATAATCGGGTAGCCGCGCCGCGATAGATGACGGCGAATTTGATGCCGCCGCCCGGTCAGCGGTTTCGCTTCTACCAGGGAATAGCGCGCAACCGGATAGCGGTCTACCTGAACGGGGAGCTCGACGCTATCCAGGCGGCGAATATCGGTCATGGCGGGCATCGCCGGCATTTCTGCCTTGGGCCGCGTGCCGTCCTCTTCGCGCAGCGGGTAATCCAGCCGGTCCTGCTCGGGCGCCTTGCCGCGCACGACCGCCAGGTAGCCCTTCTCGACATGCCGTTCACTAAACGCTTCGCTTAAAAGCCCTGCAACGGTTGAAGACAGCGCAAACACAATGGCGCCTGACGTGGGTCTATCCAACCGGTGCACAGGATAAACGCGCTGCCCTAACTGGTCGCGCAGCTGCTGTAGTAAAAACTGGGTTTCCCCACGCGCCAGCGCCGAGCGGTGTACCAAAAGCCCGGAGGGCTTATGCACCACAACAAGGTGCTCATCCTGGTAGAGGATTCTGAGGGGCAACATAGCGCGTCCTGGGGCAAAAACGAGCCGCTATTGTCGCGGCTTGGCCGACAGATGTCATCAACTGCCCGCTTATTATCCAGCCAATCGGCAGGGCAGTTTATCAAAAGCGGGATTGGCGGACTCGCTTTGAGACAGCTACCTTGAATAACAGCGCTTACATAGCGTTTCCATGGAACAGGAAAGGAGAAGTGCACATGCGTCTTGCAACCACACTAACCGGTATCGCGGCTTCATTACTGCTGGCATCAGCGGCTCATGCCAATGAGACCCTTGAGGTCGATATGCACAAGGTGAGCACCGATGGCGTTGAAGAGTCAATCGGTAGCGTATCGCTGGAAACCACCGACCATGGCTTACTGCTCACACCCTCGCTAAGTGGCCTGGAACCCGGTGTCTATGGTTTTCACGTTCACCAGAATGCCAGCTGTGAACCGGCTGAAAACGATGAAGGCGAAATGACCGCGGCACAAGCAGCCGGTGGCCACTATGATCCGGAAGAAACCGGCACGCACCAAGGCCCTTATGGCGACGGTCACCTGGGTGATTTACCCGTCTTAACCGTAAATGAAGATGGCGAAGCTAACCTACCCGTCCTCGCGCCGCGTTTGAGCATGGAAGACATGCCGGGCCGGGCGTTAATGATTCATGAAGGTGGCGACACCTATTCCGACGAGCCCCACCTGGGCGGTGGCGGCGGTCGTATGGCCTGTGGCGTCGTGGAGTCATAATAGTTGAGTCGTAATAGTAGAATCCTGAGGGTTCTGTCATAGCGCTTGATCAATAGCGGCGTCATTAAGTGGTGTATCAGCGGGCAGCCAATGGGCTGCTCGTTTTTTTGGATTAACGATAGGGTACTTATAGCCCACTAAAGTCTAGCAGCGCATCGGTTTATGACTCTGTACATTCTGCAAGGCTAAATAAGGCTCTGCCAGCGTATGCCAGAACCTACCTGTCACGTTAACTCCATCCTTCTGACCACTTTGGTGCCCTAAATGATTACATTTATTGTATCGATCCTGCTGCTGATCGTGGGCTATTTTACGTATGGCAAATTTGTCGAACGCGTTTTTGTAACTAATAGAAAGCGTCAGACACCCGCGTTTAGCATGCGGGATAACATCGATTACGTACCGATGAACACCACGCGTAACTCATTAATTCAATTACTTAATATTGCAGGTGTCGGGCCTATCTTCGGGCCAATCCTGGGTGCTCTGTATGGTCCGATAGCGTTTGTGTGGATCGTGATCGGCTGCATTTTTGCAGGCGCGGTGCACGACTACCTGACCGGTATGATCTCGATTCGTAACCACGGCGCTCACTTGCCCCAATTAGCCGGTAAGTTTTTGGGTAAGGCCATGAAGCATGTGGTGAACGGTTTTGCCATTTTGCTGCTGCTGTTGGTGGGTACAGTGTTTGTTACCTCGCCGGCAGCGCTGTTAAACAACATGACGCCGATCTCCCTTACTCTGATTATTCTGGCGATTTTTGCCTACTACTTGATTGCCACGCTGCTGCCTATTGATAAAGTGATTGGCCGCATCTACCCCTATTTCGGGGCGCTGTTGCTGTTCAGCGCTGCCGGTATCGGCATTGGTCTGGTGGTTACCGGCGCCCCGATTCCTGAGCTTTCGTTCCAGAATATGCATCCGGAAGGCGCCCCTATCTTCCCACTGCTGTTCTTGACCATTTCCTGCGGTGCGCTTTCGGGTTTTCACGCCACGCAAACACCGATTATTTCGCGCACCACTGAGAACGAAACTAACGGGCGCAAAATCTTTTACGGCATGATGATCACCGAAGGCGTTATCGCCATGATCTGGGCCGCGGCCGCGATGAGCCTGTTCCATGGTGACCAAAACCTTTCTGCGGTGCTGGCAGCTGGCGGCCCTGCTGCCGTGGTTAACGAAGTTGCCACCACCATGCTGGGCGCTGTCGGCGGTACACTGGCAGTATTGGGTGTTATCGTGCTACCGATCACCTCGGGCGACACCGCATTTCGTAGCGCACGCATGATTATTGCCGACTATCTGAAAATTGACCAACGCCCGATTATTAAGCGTCTGTTAATTGCCCTTCCGCTATTTGCGATGTCGTACATTCTGACCCATATGGACTTCACCCTGCTGTGGCGCTACTTCTCCTGGGCGAACCAGACTACAGCCGTGATTGCGCTATGGGTCGCGACAATGTATCTAGTGCTTTCGCGTAAGCCTTACCTGATCACATCGATTCCCGCGGTGTTTATGACCATGGCCACCTTTACCTATATCGCCTACGCGCCGATTGGATTTGGGCTTCCGCTTCAGTGGAGCTACGCCGCCGCTGCACTCGGCACGCTGGTGTGTATTGCGCTGTTTATGAAACGCGTACGCCGCTTAAGCCGTGCGACCTTTAAAGTTGATGAGGCTGCCGCTAACTTTACCGATGACGAAGTGTTAGCTTTTTCGTCTAAATAAGGCGTCCTCCACCTGACAGTAGACACTGCCAAGGAATTAATTAAGCGCTGATTTTTCAGCGCTTTTTTTATGCCTGTTGATTGCCGCGCGTTAATTCCCCTTTTATGTCGCTGTTCGTTTTGCTTACGTGCATATTGCCGCCCCGCCAAAAAACGTTATATCATAACGATTATTAACGATTTAGTGGCGCCGTAAGCGATGTTATCAATGTGCAGCGATCCTGTTTTATCCGTGCGTGACCTGCGCATAAAAATCGGCCGACAAACGGTTGTCGACGGCCTTTCTTTCGACGTGCTGCCTGACGAGCGCGTTTGCCTGCTAGGCGCGTCCGGGTCGGGTAAATCGTTCACCGCTAAAGCGGTGCTGGGGCTTTTACCCCCCAATGCCCAGGTGCAAGGCAGCATTCGTATTCAGGGACGCGAAGTCATTCGAACGCCCGCCGCACGACGCCGAAACGATGCCCGGGTGTCGATGGTCTTTCAAGATTCTCTCGCGGCGCTCAATCCCCTGGTCACGGTAGGCTCTCAGCTACGCGAGCCGTTTTCGCGCCACCATGGTTTATCACGCAAGGCCGCCGACCAGGCTGCCATGGCTCTACTTGAAGCCATGGTCCTGGATGATTGCCAACGATTGATAAGGCGAACTCCGGCGGAGCTTTCCGGCGGGCAACGCCAGCGTGTCTGCATTGCGCTGGCGATGGCCTGTAAAACCGCCTTGATGGTCGCTGATGAGCCCACCACCGCGTTGGACGTGGTCACTCAGGCCCAGGTATTACGCGCCTTGCGTGAACATACAGGCACCTCGAACACCGCGTTGCTGTTTATTACCCACGACCTTCACGCGGCAGCGCAGCTCTGCCAGCGGGCCGTGATTATTGAACGTGGCGTGATGATTGAAAGCGGCGCGCTGGACACCCTGATTACTACTCCCCAGCATCGTTTCACCCAAGAGCTGGTGGCTGCCGCACACAGCGTACAGCCCACAGAACTAACCAATGCTGCCGAGCCAATGCCCGTTGACTACCTAAAGAGTGCCTAGATGCAGCGCGCGATCCCCTTTAATAGCCGATCCGTTTTTAATGGCCGACCCATTTCTAATAGCCTGGCAGTGGTGAGCGGAAAAGCCGCTTTCCTCTCGGCACGCGGACTCAACAAGAGCGTCTCGCTACCCCGCGAGGTGTTTTGGCGTGCAGGCGAGCGCAAGCAGGTAATGAACGATATTGATCTCACGCTTTATCCTGGCGAACGCGTGGGGTTAGTGGGCTTATCAGGCTCGGGTAAAACTACCCTGTTGCGCTCGCTTTTAGCGATTGAAGCGCCGGATAGCGGCTCGATTACCTGTGAACAGAAAGATGTGCGCCCTGCTTCGACAGCCAAGCTCCGCTGGTACCGCCAAGCGGTTCAGTACATCCCTCAGGACCCGGCTTCCTCGCTGGACCCACGAATGAGCGTTCGCGCCCTGGTCGCCGAGCCGCTGATTCGCCTCAAGGTAGATTGCGACCCGGTTGAGCGGGCTTGCGAAGCGTTAGAGAACGTTGGCCTGGATGCGTGTTTTTTGGATCGCAAGCCTCATGAGCTTTCCGGCGGCCAGGCACAGCGGGTGGCTATTGCGCGTGCCATTGCCACCCGCCCGCGCTATTTATTGGCCGATGAGCCGCTCAGCGGTCTCGACTTGCCGGTTCGCACCCAGGTAATCAACGTACTCAGAAAGCTGTGTGATGAGAATGGCACCGGGCTTTTGATGGTGTCGCATGACTTATCAGTGGTCGCCAAGCTATGCCAGCGCACGCTGGTGATGGATAACGGCAATATCGTCGAAGACCGCCCCACTGCTGAGCTATGGCGTAACCCTCGCCATACGGTCACGCGGGATTTAATTAACGCCGTCTCCCAACTGCCTACCTGTGCTTATCCGGACTGCAACGCCGCTGAGGTAGACACGCTTTTATAAACGTTCACGATCAACCGCCAGGCACTTTTCACCCCCTTCGCCCAGTGAAGCGCTTAGGTATTGTCCTACCGCGCCTGGGCAATCGCTTGCCTGTTAATCACTTTCCCCTAGGAGATTTTTCGATGTTCCGCCACCCACGACGCCATTCCCCACGCCTCTCCCTGCGCCTTTCTCTTCCAATTGCCCTAGCTGCCCCGTTGCTGCTTGCCGGTTGTTTTGAAGAACAGCGCGACACCAACTCATCCGAAGTTGGCACGCGTATTAACGTGGCCATGCTTCAGCCACCGCGCTCTGGGTTAACGCCGCTGTCTGACGATGCCTTCAAGCTTTCGCGATGGAGCAATGCTGAAACCTTGATTCGACTCGATGCCAACAGCGACCCTCAGCCGTTTCTGGCGACCGAGTGGGAACAGCTTGATTCGAAAACCTGGCGGTTTGTGATTCGCGATGGCGTCGTGTTCCATGATGGTACAGCGCTAACGGCGGGAGACGTGGTGAACTCTCTCAAGGCGGCAACTCAGGCAACGCCCAAGCCGCGTATTCTAGATGGGGTCAATATGACCATCGAAGCCGATGGCGATAACGCGGTGATTGTGCGTACAGAAAAAGACGACCCGCTGATCCCTAACCGCCTTTCCAGCCCGCAGCTGGCGATTTTAGCCGCCAAGGCGTATGGCGATGATGGTCGGGTCAACCCTATCGAAGCGGGCACCGGCCCGTTCGTCTTAACAGAGATCAACGGCACCACCAGCGCCAAGCTTGACCGCTTTGACGATTACTGGGGCGAACCTGCGGCGGTGGCCGGTATTGATGCCGACTATGTGCCCGATGGTACCGCACGAGCAGCCTCCTTAAGAACCGGTGTGGCTGATGTGGTTGAGGCCATTCCAGTCTCCCAAGTCGCCCTTCTTGATCCTGAGCGTGTACACGAAGTGCCAATGCCGCGCACCAATACGCTGTACCTCAATACTCAGACTGGCCCGCTGGCCGACCCAGCCCTGCGCGCAGCGATTCGTGAAGCGATTGACCGCCCGTCAATTGTAAACACCGTCTACGAAGGTCGTGCCGATATTGCCGAGGGCTTGCTTGGCCCGGCACTTGCCTGGGCAAACGGCATCCGCCAACCGATCGAGAATCGCGCCGCGCCCGCCGAGCCGAACGGTGCTGAGATCACCCTAGCCACCTTTACCGACCGCGCTGAGCTTCCCGAAGTCGCCGTTCTACTCGAACAGCAGCTAACCCGCGCGGGCTTTAACGTTAGCCAGGAAGTGCGTGAGTACGCTCATATTGAAGCTGATGCGCTGGCAGGTGAATTCGATGCGTTTATTCTCTCCCGAGCGACGGTACTCGACTCTGGCGACCCGGTTGCCTATATGTTTAGCGACTTCGCCTGCGCAGGCTCGTTTAATATCGCTCAGCTATGCGACTCTGCTGTGGATGAAGCGCTAGCAACTGCCTCCGAGCTACCCACAGGGGATGCGCGACGCCAGGCTATTATCGATGTAGAAGCGGCTATTTTGCGCACCGATGCAGCGATTCCCATGCTGCATGAGCGCGTTATTCAGGGCGAGTCGGCACGCGTTGCCAATGCCGAACGCGACCCGCGCGAGCGTACGCTAATCACGGAAAAAACCACACTCGATATTGATAGCGAGTCCTAAGGGCACACCACGTATGACTATCGCGACACCGCGGCGCCTTTGGCGCCGCCTGCGCCTCGAGCCTTTTATCCCGCTGGTCTCACGGTTGGTAACGCTTGGAGGAGTGGTGGTTTTGGTTGGGCTCTTGCCGTGGCTCTCAGGGCGGGATCCGGCGCTGAGCATTTTGCGGGCGCGCTCGGCCGAACAGGAAGCCACGCCCGAAGCCCTGGCCGCCATTCGCGCCCAGCTTGGCCTGGAGCTTGGTCCGTTTGAAAAGCTGCAAAGCTGGCTGATGGGGTTGATGCATGGCGATGCGGGCAACTCCTGGATCTCCGGCGCGCCCGTCCTGCCTGGTATGTTGAAAAGCGCGCAGGTATCGATCACCTTGATGGCGTTTGGCATGCTGGTAGCGGTCATCACGGCCATCCTTATCTGCGTGCCGGTGGTTCACCGAGGCCTTAACGGCCGGGTACGCCGCTCATCCGGCGCAATGGGTGCGACGTTGACCGCCCTGCCTGAATTTTTGCTTGCGTCTGTGCTGCTGGTCATTTTTGCCGCCTGGCTTAACTGGCTACCGCCTTACGGCTGGCGAGGTTTAAGCTATGTAGTACTGCCCGCTTTTGCGCTGGGTTTACCGGCAGGGGGGTTATTGGGCAGGCTGTTTAGTGATGGCCTGGCGGTTACGTTTACCGAGCGCTGGGTGGCAACCTGGAGCGTGGCGGGATTTTCACGCAGCCGGATTACGTTGGCAGCATTAAGGCGAACCCTGCCCAGCCTGATGCCCCAGGTAGGTATGGTGATGGTGGCCTTGACCGGCGGCGCGATTGCCGTCGAGCAAGTGTTTTCCATTCCAGGGCTTGGCCGGGCAACCCTCGGGGCGGCTTCAGCACAGGACTTGCCGGCACTGCAAACCGGGATCCTTATTCTGCTGGTGATTGCGATTATGCTGGGCAGCTTGGCCAATATTGCCCGCGCGCTGCTGCTGGGTCGTGCATTTCGCCTTGGCGCGCTACCGGTGGCACATAGCGAGCATCACGCCCAGCGAGGCGCGTGGGCAGTACCTGCGGTGGCTATTACTCTGCTGTGCGTGCTGGTAGTTACCGGTATTACCCGCGACCCGTTCAGCTCGGCATTTATGCGTCTTGAGCCGCCAAGCTGGGCGCTGCCTTTAGGCGCGGACGGCACCGGGCGCGATATTCTGGCACGCGTTGCCCACGGAGCACTTTCCACCATGGGCATGGCCGTAGTGGTTGTCTGTTTGTCGCTGCTGCTCGGGCTTCTCATTGGGCTGGCGCCAAGGTTTGCAACCGGCCCGATTGAAATCACCAAGGCCACTCCGCCCACTATTGCGGGGCTTATTGTGGCGGGTTTGGCGGGGCCTAGCGCCGGCGGCGCCATTATTGCCGTCACTGCCGTTGCCTGGGCACCATTGGCGGCACACACGGCGGCGCTGGTAGCAGAAGTCAAAGCTCAGCCCCACGTGCGGATTACGCCTATTTTAGGTGTCGGGCATTTTCGCTTGATGAGCCGGTATGTTCTGCCGGCCGTTCTGGGCCCGGTGTTCCGCCACGCCATGCTGCGCTTACCGGGCGTGGCCCTTGCCCTTGCTGCACTGGGGTTTCTGGGCCTAGGCCCACGCCCTCCCTCACCTGAGTGGGGATTAATCCTGGCGGAAGGCATGCCGTATATAGAGCGAGCGCCCTGGGCGGTGCTGATCCCTGCGCTGGCGCTGATTCTGCTTTCTATCCTCGCCGTATCGCTTTCAAGCATTGTCGGTGTCAGGAAATCACTTCGCTAGATCACTTCGCCACAGGTTTCAGGCATAAAAAAACACCCCCGACATCGTGTCGGAGGTGTTGTCTTTTCACGTCTTTAGCGTGGCTTACTCGTGGTCGCCCGCCAGCTGCATTTGGCGCAGCATGTAGTTCTGGATGCCAACCTGATCAATCAGCTTCAGCTCGGTTTCGATATGATCAATATGATCTTCTTCATCGGCGAGCAGGTCGCGCAGCAAATCACGTGATACGTAGTCTTTAACGCTTTCACAGTAGGTGATGGCTTCGATGTAGTCGTTGCGGCCGTCGTGCTCGATTCTAAGATCGCTTTCGAGCATCTCCTTGACGTTTTCACCGATATGTAGCTTGCCCAGATCCTGAAGATTAGGAATGCCTTCCAGGAACAAAATGCGTTCAATCAGCTTGTCAGCGTGCTGCATTTCTTCAATGGACTCGTCGTATTCCCACTTAGCCAGTGCCTTAAGCCCCCAATCCTTATACATTTTGGCATGCAAAAAGTACTGATTAATGGCAATAAGCTCGTTGCCCAATGCTTTGTTTAAATGCTGGATTACCTGGGGATCACCTTTCATGACGTCACCTTTCTCGCTGTAATGCTGATAGTTAATCTAACCAATCAAGCAGTTACGTTAATGAAGGAGTATAGGCCATGCAAAGGCATACTCCCAGTTTTCTGAGAGTATAGAGAAGATGAAGAAAAATTCAAATAAATCAGTTATTTGCTAACGATAACCCTAACAAGAGTGATTCGCGTCACACGGCGTAAGCGAGACTCATATCGGCTTCCATACGTGCTTCATAAAGCGCTTCTTTGGTAAGCGATTTGGCATAGCAGGCGCACTTGCCACACTGGGTGGCACAGCCGGTGGCTTCACGCACTTCTCGCCAGCTGCGCGCTCCATCGCTCACCTGCTGACGAATCTGATGATCGGTTACTCCCTTGCACACGCAAACGTACATGGCGACACCTCATAAATAACATGAGATGAATGTAAATGATTCGCATACATTTTATCAAGTAAAAAACTATGCCTTTTAGTAGTGATTGTCTTTCACTCAAAAAAACCTAAATCAACACAATTGCTTAGTAATTAGTTGCATAAGTTCTAATAAAAAATATTAGTGTTTAAGTGCCCATTTTTTAGTGATCAGGCACGAAAACAGTGCGCGTCTGGGAGGCTATATCTGGCCAGCTGCGTTGACGACTATCCAAAAGAACCCACCAATAGCCCAGGCCAAATAGCGCCAAAGAGAGCCAAGCGATCCCACAGCGTATAAGGCTCTGCCTAAGAGTAATAGTTTGGCCATCAATGGTTTGCACACGCAGACGCCACGCCTGCATGCCCAAGGTCATACCGGCGCACTGCCAAAAAAAACAGAAGAAACCAGTGGTAGAGAGAAGCAGTAAACCGCGCAGGCTCCAGACGGCCAAAGCAGAAGCCCCGACGGCTTCCACGGGTTGACTGAGTATCAGCCGGAAAAACGCTAGATGGATAATCGTAATAAGCAGCCAGAGGGCTAGCACTATTACGCCATCATACGCCATGGCGCCCAGCCGGCGGCCCACCCCGGCTGAAACTACGTTAGCCATTGCGGCGCAGGAAATAAATCCCCACGGCGGCACAGGCCAGGGTCGGCACCAGTACCGCCCATACCGGTGAAAATCCGAAAATCGTGGATGCAGGGGCCAGCAAATCCTGGATATATTTAAACGCAAGCCCGGTGACCACACCATAAAATACCCGCGTGCCCGCCGCCACGGTACGCAGCGGGCCAAATACAAACGAGGCGGCAATCAGGACCAGCGAGCCCATGGTGAGCGGCATAAGCATCTTTTGCCAGAAGTACAGCAGCGGCTGATCCGCGGTTAGCCCCTGCGCCTGCAGATAGCGCGCATAGGCCCATAGCTCACTGGGTGCCTGGCTCTCGATATCACGCAGCAGGCGCTCGAGCTGTACAGGAGTAATATGCGTTTCCCAGAAGGCGCTGGCCTGGCTTTCAGACTCGGTATAATCATCGTAAATACGCGTGGTAGTCACATTTTCAAGCCGCCAGGCGCCCTCCTCCCAATGCGCGCGAGCGGCATGCGTGGCTTCAATCAATCGCCGCTCATCGAAGCGGTAGCGGGTTAAATCGAGCACCACTTCGTCGGCGCGAATCGCCCCGAACCGGTAAACGCTATCGCCTTCAAACTGCCAGCCGCTGCGACTGGCGGGCTGGGCGCTTTCGCCCTGGCGCTGTTCAAGCTGCCACGCTTCGGCAAACTGCTCGGTGCGCGGGCTTACGAACTCGGCGATCAGCAGTACCACAACCACCACCAACAGCACCGGTTTCATTACGCCCCAGACAATACGCGCCAGCGAACGCCCAGAGGCGCGCATAACGGTAAGCTCATTGCTGGACGCCATGCTGCCCAAACCAATCAGCGCGCCGATCAGCACCGCCACCGGGGCATACTGATAAAAACGCCACGGTGTACGCATGAGTAAATAAAAGAACACGTCCAGTGCGGTGTAATTGCCTTGTACGTGGCGCAGGTCACCAATGTAGGCAAGCGTGATATCCAGCCCCAACAGCACGAACTGGACAACGATGATCGCCCCCAGTACGTTGCGGGCGATATACCGATCTAAACGATCCGCAACTATCAGCACATTCAGCATTAACGCATCCCCTTACGCTGAGAGCGCCATAAAAGCAGTAATCCCAGGCCTAAAAACAGTAAATGTACCGGCCAAACGCCGATTAGCGGCGTTAATGTGCCGCTCCCGATGGCATCCACCGCCGCGAGCAGCAAACTTAAATAGCCGACATACAAAAACACCGCGGGCAGCAACTTGGCAAACCGACCCTGGCGAGGGTTTACGCGGGAAAGCGGCTGGGCAAGCAAGGCCAATATAAACACCATGAACGGCAGCCCTGCACGCCACTGAAACTGTGCCTGAGCACGCGGGTTGGGGTCGTGCCAAAGCGCTGCGGTAGTTGCGAACTCAAGCGAATCCAGCTCTTGGCGGCTACGGCTTAATCCCAGGCGCATCGTATAGCGTTCAAAGGTAAGTCGCTGCGCATCCATCTGACCGGGGGCCACGCCATAGCGCTCGCCATCTTCCAGCACCAAAAAGCGACTGCCCGTTTCAACTCGGGTTTCCTGATACCCCGACCCCGCCCGCGTTATAAAGCTATGCGGGTTTTCGGGCCCAGGCAGTTCGTGCACCAGGACTTCCTGCATTTCAGTACCGTCACTACTGAAATCAGTGATATACGCCGTACGACCACCGCCAAAATCCTGAAAGCGCCCAGGGGCCAGCACCGAGACATCCAGCCGGCTGCGCTGTTCTTCTAGCGTGGCCGCTGTTTGCAGTGCGCCGGCCGGGGTTAGCCACAGGCTACAGAGAGCGACCAATACCGCGACGATGGAGGCAGGCAATAGCGTGACCCGTAAAAGACGCAGCGGGCTCATGCCGCAGGCCACCATGACGGTAATTTCGCTGTTCATATAGAGCTGCCCATAGGCCAGCAGAATACCCAGGAAAAACGCCAGTGGGAGCACCAGCTCCATAAAGCCGGGTAGATGAAACATCATCAGGCTGCCCAGAATGGTGACCGGAAAATCACCCTCCGCTGCATCTGAAAAGTAGCGAATAAAACGGCTGCCCATAATGACCAGCAATAGAATACCGGCCACCGCGGACATGGTGAGTAACACTTCGCGAGTTAAGTACCGAAATAAAATCAACGCCCTCTCCGGCTAATCGTGCAGGATGCCATGCAATGCGCCCATGGCTTGGGTACACTAAACGAACACTCAGTACGGGGCATTATCCCGAATCCCTCGATGCTTGTCTTGTTGGAGACGTCATGGAATTTTCCGTTCAGACCGCCAATCCGGCTAAAGCCGAAACGGCTTGTCTCGTCATCCCCATTTTTAAAGGTAGCGACTTACTACCCACGGCCGCCAGATTAGATGACGCCAGCGAGCGTTTAATCGGCCAGTTGCTTGAGCGCGGCGACTTTGATCCAGCGCTTGGCAACGTGCAGATGATTCCGTTTGCACCGGGTCTTGGCGCAGAGCGGCTATTGTTAGTAGGCCTCGGCGAGCGCGAAAAGTGCCAGGAAGCGGCGTTTTTAAAAGCGCTGGATGCCGCCATGGCAGCGCTTACCAAACTGCCGGTGGATGAAGCCAGCATCGCATTTGACGATGTGCCGCTTGAAACCCGTGACAGCAACTGGAAAGCCCGCAAGGTACTGGAAGCGGCTGAGCGCGCCGTCTATCGCTTCGATCAGTTTAAGTCGCAGCCCACACCTTTAGCGAGCCTTAACGCATTAACGCTGATGGTGAGCGAAGCGGGTGACGCTGAGCTTGCCAGCCAAGGGGCGCGCATTGGCGCCGCTATCGGCCAGGGCATCAACTACACGCGCACGCTGGGCAACCTGCCGGGCAATGTGTGCACGCCGCGCTACCTTGCCGAGCAGGCAGAGGAATTGGGCCGGACCTCCAACGGCGCGTTGGACGTCGAGATTCTCGATGAGGACGCACTGGAAGCGCTGGGCGCAGGCTCTTTGCTCTCGGTCGGTCGAGGCAGTCACGAACCTACTCGTCTGATCGTCATGAAGTACAACGGCGCGGCGGAGCGCGAAGAAGCGCCTCACGTTCTGGTAGGTAAAGGTATCACTTTCGATACCGGCGGCATTTCGCTGAAACCTGGCGAAGGCATGGACGAAATGAAATTCGACATGTGCGGCGCCGCCAGCGTATTTGGCACCGTCAAGACGATGCTCGCCATCAAGCCCAAGCTCAACCTGGTGTTTATCGTCGCTGCCGCCGAGAACATGCCGGACGGCCTGGCCACCAAGCCCGGCGATATCATCAAAACGCTTAAAGGCCTGACGGTTGAAGTACTCAATACCGATGCCGAAGGCCGCCTGGTACTTTGCGACGCGCTGACGTATGCCGAGCGCTTCAAGCCGGCAAGCGTTGTGGATATTGCCACGCTTACTGGTGCTGTCATTGTGGGGCTGGGCCATCACGCGACCGGCCTGCTGTCCAATGATGACGACCTGGCGCTCGATTTGCTGGAAGCCGGCGAAGCGGCCTGGGACCGCGCCTGGCACCTGCCCTTATGGGATGAGTACCAGGAGCAGCTGGAATCCAACTTTGCCGACTTGGCCAATATCGGCGGGCGCCCGGCGGGTACGATTACCGCGGCGTGCTTTTTGTCGCGTTTTGCCGATCACTTCCCCTGGGCTCATCTGGATATCGCCGGTACGGCTTGGCATTCAGGCAAACAGAAAGGCGCGACCGGCCGCCCGGTGGGCCTGCTTTCCCAGTACCTGCTAGACCGTGAAGCCGACGCCCAGGTCGAAACCAGCGCCAACTAATCGCACGATTGCGCGCTCAATGGTTGCCTTTGAGTGCCACAACCGTTAAATCTGGAAGCATGAGCGTGTGCCCTACCGTTTATGGCATGCGCTACTTCTAACGACACGCTTATTCGCCCTTCGGGGCCTGGCTCTAGCGGAGAAAACACGCCGTGCCCACTAGTTCTACGACTCGTTTTGAAATCCTGCCGTCCAATCAGCCGACGGCCGATAGTATCCGTGACAACATCCTGACCAACCCAGGGTTTGGCAAGTACTTCACTGACCATATGGTCAATGTCCGCTGGACGGTTGATGCCGACTGGCACGGCCACCAGGTGCGCCCTTACGGCCCGCTAACGCTCGATCCGGCCGCCTCCGTGCTGCATTACGGCCAGGAAATTTTTGAAGGCATCAAAGCCTATCGTCATGCTGACGGTTCGGTCTGGACCTTCCGCCCTGAGAAAAACGCAGAGCGTTTCCGCCGTAGTGCCCGCCGTTTGGCCTTGCCTGAGCTAGCGGATGAGGATTTCATCGGTTCGATCAAGGCGCTGCTGGCCCAGGACCATAGCTGGGTACCCACGCCGCAAAGCGATGCTGACGAGTGCAGCCTGTATCTTCGCCCGTTCATGATCGCCACGGAAGCCTTCCTGGGCGTGCGCCCGGCTCACGAAGTGGACTACTACGTGATCGCATCCCCAGCGGCATCCTACTTCAAGGGCGGCATCAGCCCGGTATCCATCTGGCTCTCCTCGCATTACAAGCGGGCAGCCGCGGGCGGCACCGGCTTTGCCAAGTGCGGCGGCAACTACGCAGCATCACTGGCCGCCCAGAAGGAAGCCGAATCTCACGGCTGTGGTCAGGTAGTGTTTCTGGACGCTGCGGAAAGCAAGTGGATCGAGGAACTGGGTGGCATGAACCTGTTTTTCGTGTTCAAGGATGGCCGTCTGGTCACCCCGCGCCTGACGGATACCATTCTGGAAGGCGTGACCCGCAACTCGGTGCTCACCCTTGCCAAAGACATGGGTCTGACCCCGGAAGAGCGCCCGATCAGTATTGATGAGTGGCGTGACGGCGCGGCTTCCGGCGAGATCACCGAAGTGTTCGCCTGTGGCACCGCCGCGGTCATCACGCCGGTAGGCGAGCTGGTCACGGAAAACGAGCGCATTCGCCTGAACGGCGACGGTGGTAACGACGTCGCCATGCGCATTCGCAAGACGCTTCTGGATATCCAGTACGGCCGCAGCGAAGACAAACACGGCTGGCTTACCCAGCTGGTGTAATGTCTCCCCCGCCGCCGCCAGCAATGGCGGCGGCGATGACGCTTATTTGGAATGGCTTTGAAGCGCTTTTAAAGCCTTTTCAGAGAGCTTGGCAAACGCTGGAGCCGCTATGGCGCGCATCGATTTTTATATTCTCCCTGATACCACTTTAGAAGCGCGCTTGGCATTCGCCTGCAAGCTGGCCGAAACCATTTGGCGCAAAGGCTACCGCCTGCACCTTCACTGCGAAGACAAGGCCCTTGCCGAACAGGCGGACGCAGCCCTGTGGAATTTTCGTGAGGACGCCTACCTGCCCCACGCGCTTGAAGACAGCGAGATGGCGGCCAGCGTACCGATAACGCTGGGTTGGCAGACACTGCCCACGCCTAAAGAAGAAACCGCGCTCCTCAATCTGCACCCCGATATTCCTGACGGCGTTGAACGCTATGCGCGCGTTGCAGAAATTATCAATCAGCATCAACACGTTCTGGTCGCCAAGCGCGCTTGCTGGCAGCGTTATAAAGAGCTTGGGCATGAAGTGGTGCCGCATAAGCTTGGGTAATGGCCAGAACAATCAGCGAAGCGCCCAATCAAACCCCGAAGAGCATAATTCAGGTCTTGTTGATCGAAAGGACCAAACGATATGAACCAGCCTTCAACTCAGGATTCAACACTCCTGCCTGAGCTACGCCAATTAATCGACGTAGCAAGGGAGCGGGCAGCAATTGCCGTCAATGCTGAATTAACGCTTCTCTATTGGCAATTAGGCGACCGCATTCATCGGGAAGTTCTGAGGCAAGAGCGGGCCGGTTATGGTGAGCAAATTGTCTCTTCACTGGGGAGACAATTAACGAGTGAGTACGGCCGAGGATTTTCGGCAAAGAATCTACGCCATATGATCCGCTTCGCCGAGACATTTCCTGAAGAGGAGAAAGTCTCCGCACTGCGGAGACAGTTAAGCTGGACCCATATAAAAAGCCTGATTTATCTCGACGATTCGCTCAAGCGCGATTTTTATATCGAGCTATCTCAGCTTGAAGGCTGGTCGTCTCGTCAGTTACAGCAGCGCATCCAGTCAATGTTATTTGAGCGAACCGCTATTTCCCGCAAGCCAGATGAAACCATTCATCATGAGTTACAAAATCTGCGTAACGCTGGTCAGCCCTCACCACAGCTACTGTTGAAAGATCCTTATGTGCTGGATTTTCTCGGCTTAAATGATCGTTACCTGGAGCGAGATCTGGAAGACGCTATCCTTCGCGAGATTGAGCAATTTCTGCTGGAGTTGGGTGCAGGGTTTACGTTTGTGGCGCGCCAAAAGCGCATTCAGATTGATGACGAGGATTTCTACATTGATTTGCTGTTTTACAACCGCAAGCTTAAGCGGCTGGTAGCGATCGATCTTAAACTGGGGCGTTTCAAGGCTGAATTTAAAGGCCAGATGGAGCTTTATCTGCGCTGGCTAGCTAAACATGAGCAAGAAGACGATGAAAATCCGCCGCTAGGAATAATTCTCTGTGCCGGTAAGCAACAGGAACAGATTGAACTGCTGGAGCTGGATAACAGCGGCATTCACGTGGCGGAATATCTGACCGTCCTACCATCCCGCGAGGCCTTGCAGGCCAAACTGCATCAATCTATTGAAAGCGCTCGAGCTCGCTTATCGAGCGAACAGGCGTAGTTCTCTTTGGATACTCAACAATAACTCAACGCACGAGAGCACTAATGCTGACCTCCTCATGGCTAACCCGCTATCCACTGGCAGTTATCGTCCTCGCCCAGCTGTTTGGCACCTCGCTGTGGTTCAGTGTTAATGGCGTTGGTTTGGCATTGCAGGAGGCAGTGGGTCTTAGTGAAGGTGATCTTGGCTTACTGACCATCGCGGTGCAGGCCGGGTTTATCACCGGCACGCTGTTAATCGCCATTACCGGCCTTGCCGACCGCATGCGAGCCAGTCATCTGTTTGCGCTGTCAGCGGTGCTCGGTGCACTTATCAACGCAGCGTTTATTGGCGTTGCCGACAGCATAATGCTGGCGGCAGTGGCACGCTTTGCCACCGGCCTATGCCTGGCAGGCATCTACCCGCTGGGCATGAAGCTGGTGGTTAGCTGGACACCTTCGCATGCGGGCGCGGCTCTGGGCTGGCTGGTCGGCATGTTAACGCTGGGCATCGCCTCTCCTCACTTACTGCGCGGTTTAACGCTGCATCTTCCCTGGCAGTGGCCGCTGCTGCTGGCATCTCTTTTGGCGCTGGTGGCCGCGTATATGATTTTTCGTTTGGGCGTTGGTCCCCACCTGCCGACCAAGGCAAGTATTGGCCGCCCGTGGGCTGGGCTTAACGCCTTCAAGCAGCGCCAGTTTCGTAAAGCCGCCCTGGGTTATTTCGGTCATTGCTGGGAGCTTTATGCGTTCTGGGCGCTGGTACCCTTTTTGGTCACCCGCGAGCTCGAGCGGCTCAACGGCGCCGCGAGCCTTCAGCCGTGGCTAAGCTTTGCCGTCATTGCCCTGGGCCTGCCTGGCTGTGTATGGGCGGGAAGGTGGAGCCGTAAGGCAGGCAGCGCCCATGTCGCGTTCGTGGCACTACTGACCTCCGGCGTGCTTTGCCTGTTTTATCCCTTGCTGGGAAGTTTTTCGCCCTGGCTATTACTTACCCTTCTGGGTTTATGGGGTGTTAGCGTGATTGCTGATTCAGCGCAGTTTTCGGCTTTGGCATCCGCCCACGCCCCGCCCGAACGCCTAGGCGCCGCCCTGGCGCTGATGAATGCGGTGGGCTTTGGGTTAACCATTCCTTCGATTGCGCTGGTAACGGCGCTCTGGTCAAGCCAGGGGGTAGCCGTTATCTGGTGGCTGCTGCCTGGGCCGGTGCTTGGGCTAATCGCCATGCACGGGCTAAATCGTCACACGCCAAGGACCTGACGCCCTAGCGCTTATCGCGCTATACTTATCGCCATTTTTTTGCAAGCCGTGAGCCGACTCCCCATGGAAAAGACCTACCAACCCGAACAGATTGAAACCCGCTGGTACGAACGCTGGGAAGCCGACAACCGCTTCGCCCCGACGGGCCACGGTAAGCCGTTCTCAATTATGATTCCGCCGCCCAACGTGACTGGCAGCCTGCACATGGGCCATGCGTTCCAGGACACCATCATGGATACCCTGACGCGCTGGAAGCGTATGCAGGGCAACAACACGCTGTGGCAGGTAGGCACCGACCATGCGGGTATCGCCACGCAAATGCTGGTGGAGCGCAAACTCGCTGCTGAAGAGGGCAAGACGCGCCACGATCTGGGCCGCGAAGCGTTTACGGATAAAATCTGGGAGTGGAAGGAAGAGTCGGGCGGACATATTACCCGCCAGCTACGCCGCATGGGCGCAAGCGTCGACTGGAGCCGTGAGCGCTTCACCATGGACGACGGCTTCTACAAAGCCGTTCAGGAAGTCTTCGTGCGCCTGCACGAAGAAAAGCTAATCTATCGCGGCAAACGGCTGGTCAACTGGGACCCGGCCCTGCACACGGCCATTTCCGATCTGGAAGTGGAAAACAAGGAGCAGCAGGGCAGCTTCTGGCACTTCCGCTACCCGCTGGCCGACGGGGTTAAAACCGACGATGGCAAAGACTATCTGGTTGTGGCCACCACCCGCCCGGAAACCCTATTGGGCGATACCGGCGTCGCGGTCAACCCGGAAGATGCGCGTTACGCCTCGCTGGTCGGCAAGTTCATTGAACTACCGTTGGTGGGTCGGCGCATTCCTATCGTGGCCGACGAGCACGCGGTAATGGAAAAAGGCTCGGGCTGTGTAAAAATCACCCCGGCTCATGACTTCAACGACTACGAGGTCGGCAAACGCCAGAACCATCTGCTGATCAACGTCTTTTCCAAGGACGCCGCGATTCTTGAACAGGCGGAAATCTTTAACCTTAAGGGCCAGCCCCAGCCTGAAGAAGACGCTAGCCTGCCCGCCAAGTACGCAGGCCTTGATCGTTTTGAAGCGCGTAAACAGATTGTCGCCGACATGGACGCACTTGGCCTGCTGGAGCAGGTGGAAGCCGTCAACAACACTCTGCCCTATGGCGACCGCTCGGGTGATGTGATTGAGCCGCTGTTGACCGACCAGTGGTTTGTGGCCGTTGAGTCGCTGGCCAAACCGGCCATTAAAGCGGTTGAGGATTGCGAGATCCAGTTCGTACCTAAAAACTACGAAAACATGTACTTTGCCTGGATGCGCGACCTGCAGGACTGGTGTATTTCTCGCCAGCTGTGGTGGGGCCACCGTATTCCCGCCTGGTATGACGTCGAAGGCAATGTGTACGTTGCACGTAGCGAAGCCGAAGCGCGTGAGAAGCACGGACTGGATGCCGATCTGGTACTCACCCAGGACGAGGACGTTCTGGATACCTGGTTCAGCTCGGGCCTGTGGACGTTTGGTACGCTTGGCTGGCCGGAAAAAACCCCGGAGCTTGAAATCTTTCACCCCACCAGCGTTCTAGTCACAGGTTTTGACATTATCTTCTTCTGGGTTGCCCGGATGATTATGATGACCCTGAAGTTCACTGGCCAAGTGCCCTTCAAGACCGTGTATGTCCACGGCTTGGTGCGCGACGGCCAGGGCCAGAAGATGTCCAAATCCAAGGGCAACGTACTCGATCCGATCGACCTTATCGACGGCATCACGCTGGACGCGCTGCTTGAAAAGCGCACCGGCAATATGATGCAGCCGAAACAGGCCAAGGCGATTGCCAAAGCGACCAAGGACGAATTTAAAGACGGTATCGAAGCCCACGGCACCGATGCGCTGCGCTTTACCTTCCTCTCCCAGGCTACCACCGGGCGCGATATCAAGTTTGATATGAATCGCCTGGATGGCTATCGCAACTTCTGCAACAAGCTGTGGAACGCCTCACGCTATGTGCTGATGAATGCCGAAGGCGAAGACTGCGGCAGCGATGGCAGTGAAGTAGAGCTTTCCCTGGCGGACCGCTGGATTATTTCCCAGCTGCAGAAGGTTGAGGCTCAGGTGACCAAGGCAATGGACGAGTACCGCTTCGACCATGCCTCTCAAGCGCTGTATGAATTCGTCTGGAACGAGTACTGCGACTGGTATCTGGAGCTTTCCAAGCCGGTGCTGTGGGACGACAGTGCCTCCGTTGAGGCCAAGCGCGGTACCCGCCGGACGCTGGTGCGCGTATTGGAAGTCATCCTGCGCCTGGCTCATCCGATGATGCCTTATATTACCGAAGAGATCTGGCAGCGCGTGTCGCCCCTGGCCGGTACGTTTATGGGCGAAGGCGCTTCGCTGATGCTGCAAGCCTGGCCGGAAGCTGATGAGAGCAAAATCGACGAGCAGTCGACCCGCGATATCGAGTGGCTAAAAGGCGTTATCATCGCCGTGCGTAACATTCGCGCTGAGATGAACATCGCCCCCGGCAAGCCGTTGGACGTGCTGCTGACCAAAGGCCAGCCCGAAGACGCCAAGCGCCTGGAAAGTAACCGCCACTTTCTGGCCAAGCTTGCCAAGCTTGAAAGCGTCACCTGGCTTGAAAACCCCAACGATGCGCCGCTTTCGGCAACACAGCTAGTAGGCGATATGGAAGTGCTAGTGCCGATGGCCGATCTGATCGACAAAGACACCGAACTTGCCCGCCTGAATAAAGAGATCGAGAAGCAGGACAAGCTGATCGGCGGCATCGAGAAAAAGCTCGGCAACGATGGTTTTATCGCCAAGGCGCCGGAGGCAGTGGTCAACAAAGAGCGCGGCAAGCTGGCCGAGTTCCAAGCGGCTAAAAAGCTGCTTCAGGAGCAGAAGGCCAAAATTGAAGCGTTGTAGGCTGGTTAGCCACTGAAATGACGGGCGGCACCAAGCGGTGTTGCCTGTACCTGGAGTTAGCCTATGCCTACTTGCTGGATCATTGCAGGCCCAAACGGGGCAGGTTGCTGAGCGTGTTTCACACGGTGGACATAGCATTCCCAAAAGGGATATAGAGCGGCGCTTTCCCGTAGCCTTTCAAATTTACTCATGCGCTATAGCTATGCTGTCGATGAATGCCTGTGCTTTATGAATAGCGGTATGGAGCCAGAACCAATATTCAAGCAGCAAGGGTAAACACGACAGATTATTCATCATGAGTATTACCAGCATATCTTGGAGATAGCCACATCGTGAATACCGAGCAAATCACGCCTTCTCCCTTTGCCTAGCAAGCCCTTGAAGCTATGAAACAGGCTGTGCATAAGGAAATGGATCGTAAAAAGCGGTTAGAGCATTATGCGGTTATTTGGAAAGACGGTAAGCCGGTTAAGATTGGAGAAGGTGTTCCCGAACGTTAATAAGATTTAATGCCTACTGCATTGCGGCTAAAAAACGGCTTCAATAGCAGAAAGTCAAAATTGAAGCGTTGCCTAGCCAGCTTTACAAAAACCATCATGTCCGCTTTATGCAGGCATGATGGTTGTAAGGCATTGCCTCTGTTCTACTTCATGCTAATGCGCTTCGCGCCAGCCGTTCATGGTCAATCAGGTAACGGTAAGCGGTGTCCAGCATGTCCGTTACCCGCTTGGCATCCCGTCATATTCGGGCAGGCCATGCGTGTGATGGCAAGTCCTTCAAAATCGATGCGGTGGCTCTCCCCAAGGCTTACTTTGCCGGTAAAGCGATTGCAGCCCTCATGCAGGAAACCTGCGACCGCCTGATGGGCCAGGCGCAAGCCGCGACCGGCGCATCCAGTTCAGTTTACCGGATACTGATGGAACTGCCCGGCGATTTCCCGAGTATGGAACAGGTCGCCTGCACCCTGAACATGACCAGCCAGACGTTGAGGAGAAGACTGGAAGCCGAAGGAACAACATTCCAGATCATCGCAGACGAAGTGCGTTCGACGCTGGCCCATGAATATCTCAGAACCACGAAATTCAGCGTGCTCGACATCGCCATACTTCTGGGTTTCAGCAACAGCGCGGGCTTCCGAAAGGCGCTGAAGCGATGGACGGGCATGATCCCCTCGCAGATTCGACGTTAAAACAGTGCACCTGCAACAAGGATGGGTGATCTCCAGCGCAGAAACGTTTTACACTCCTCCTATATAGTAATCGTTACAGCAGCACCTCACCAGAGAGACACAAAACTCTAACCGGTCAGCAAACTACTCTCCATCACCAGAGGCATCAACACCTAAATAGGCTTTAGCAAACGTCTCCATGACTTCGCGTAAGACCTTCCGCTGGGCTAGCGGTAAACTACGATATAAAGATAATACTTGCCGCTCTTCGCAGCTTGAGGAAACGTCCCAAGCCGCTGAAGGCTCGCTGATGCTATACGTCGCGGTCTCACCATAGCGTAAATAGTGAGGGTCGACGGTTAACCAGCGCGCTAATACTTGTAGTTTATCCTGACTTGGAATCGAATCTCCCCGCAACCAGCGCCTGACGGCCTGGAAGGTAATCGGTTTGCCCCAATAGCGCAAATTAAACTCACGCTCCAGCACTGATGGCCGTACATCGTAACCTGCCGCTTGCATCGCGGCCTTTAAGCGCTCGGCGAACATAGTCTTTTCATTCATGCCGCCAATGTGAATCGATTGTTCAATAACAGTTGAATAACGGTTCACCTTTTGATTGAATCATTAATTCAATTTTGTTTTTTCGCGCTAACTCAAACACCCGGCAATGGTGGTGCGAGCGAACGCTCTTGGCTTGAGGAGTCATTCATGATGGGTGGCACACCTGATTCACCAATTCAGAATCTCGACAGCCTTTATCACGCACTGTCGGTGTTATGCACCGCAACGACGCCTGCCGAGCTTTTCAAGCACTTGGCACAAACGCTACACGGGTTAACAGGCAATCAACCAGTGGCGCTTTTCAGGCGACTGGGAACCGGCGAACTGCGCCTGACCTACTGTTTCCCTCCAAACAGCGTGGCAGCCCCTGACACAGCGATACTGTCGGTCCGATCGCTAGAGGAACTGCACGGTTTGGGGCTACAATATTATGAATTAAAAGGGGAATACGGGATATGGGGCTATATCGGCCACCTACCTTCGACCTATACCGGCCCAGCACAGTGGGTAAACGTTCTGATTGACATTGCTGCCCAGCGATTACGGTTATTGAAAGCCGAGCGCTTGGCCAAGCATCAGTTAAGGCTGAAAACACACCGCAGGCTTCTCTCCAGGGACACCAAACGCTTCACGTCTATTGAGCAACTACTTCAGCATCATGGCGATAGCTGGTGCCATATTTTTCAAGCCAGCGGCATCGTGATCGCTTGCCAGGAAGACCTGTACTGCTTTGGCGATTGCCCCTCTAAACGCCAGCTTTTTCAACAACAGCTACGTTTGAACCAGTCCTCTACTCCCTTGGATGAAGTCACGGAATTAACGGGCGATTGCCAGGGTGGATTGGCGGCCCCTCTCAGCTTGGCTAGCAACCACTTAGGCTGGCTGCTCCTGTTCCGTCAACAGCCTTTAATACCGCTCCCCATGGCGGGTAGTGAGGTTCAAAACTCATTAAGCTGTTGGATGCCCCAAGAGGCCTCCATGGTCATGGAACTGGCAGATGATCTAGCGGTGGCTATTACCGCCGTGGAGGTCGTGCATTTTAATCAACAACTCATCAAAACCAACCAACAACTGAAAGGGCTTGTTCATACCGACCCATTAACTCGATGCTGGAATCGCTACTATACCGAACTGGTGATCGAGGCCCTTCGGCACTCAGCCACCCCGTTTACGCTAATGATGTTCGATATCGATGACTTTAAACAGATTAACGATAGCTACGGCCATGCAGTGGGCGACGATATTTTACGCAGCATGACGTCACTGGTGCAGGAAACACTCCGTGTTGACAATCATTTGGGGCGCTGGGGTGGAGAAGAATTTATTGTGATCGCCAAGGGGCTTAATCAAAAATCCAGCTATCAACTGGCAAACCGGCTGTGCCGCACGGTTGAGGAGCATGTATTCCCCGTTACCGGTAAAGTGACTATTAGCATTGGCCTGACGCTGAGTCGATCCAATGAATCTTCCGACCAGTTGCTGGAAAAGGTGGATCGAGGCATGTATTTAGCGAAAAGAGCTGGCAAAAACCAAGTCGTAATGTACTGAACAAGTTCTTGCCAGCCCCTGCTAGTTCGCTTCGCGCCAGCCGCCTAAAACCCGGCTATCCGGGCCAAAGAACACTAGGCGGTCGTGATCGATCAGGTAGCGGTAAGCGGTGTCCAGCATGTCCGTTACTTGCTTGGCATCCGTCATATTCGGGCAGGCCATGCGTGTGGTGGCAAGCCCTTCAAAATCGATGCGGTGGCTCTCCCCAAGGCTTACCTTGCCGGTAAAGCGGTTACAGCCGTCAAAGCCCGCCACTTTTCCATCCTTCGAGATCGTGAAAAATGGCGTTTCCGCAAACGATAGCCGTTCATCGGTACCTACCAGCAGCAGGTTCCAGCGCTGATCCACTATCGGGCCTGACAAACCTGTGTGGCGCGGTGTGTCGTTAAGCTGTGGTTCGCCCGGGGTGCTGCTGCACGCGCTGAGCAACACGGCGGTAAGGGCCAGAAACGGCAGCAGGCAGGCTCGGGAGCGATGTTTTTTCATGAGCATGTTGTATGTCCTTACCAGCTGCCGCTGTTTTCCATGGAAGCCCAGGGCTCTTGAGGGGCTAGCGCGTCGCCTTTTTGCAGAAGCTCGATAGAAATTCCGTCAGGCGATTTTACAAACGCCATATAACCATCGCGCGGCGGGCGATTTACGGTGACGCCGTTGTCCTGAAACTTCTGGCAGAGTGCGTAAATGTCATCCACGCGGTAAGCCAGATGACCAAAGTTACGCCCGCCGGTGTACTCTTCCGGATCCCAGTTATAGGTCAATTCGAGTTCGGGAGCGGTTAACTGCGCGGAGCGCTCTTCGTCTTCCGGGGCGGCCAGAAATACCAGTGTGAAGCGACCTTTTTCATTCTCTTTACGGCGCACTTCTTTTAGGCCCAGCAAATTACAGTAAAACCGAAGTGAAGCGTCTAAATCCTTAACACGCACCATAGTGTGTAAATATTGCATGCTCTAACTCCTTTGGTGATAACAATCCAGTGTACTCGTCGCGGCTGAGATGACGCAGATGTGATGATTGCGCAGCTGGCCGATTAACGCCAGAGGAAGTGCCAGATTGGGCGCCATGAGCGCCAAATCTCTTGACAAAAATGTGACACCCAGCATTCAACCCAATAACTCTGTACAATAAATAATTGAAGACCATATTAACGGGTATCGCTAAAAGGAGAAACCAGTGGATTCAATCACGCAGGCTGCGCTAGGCGCTGCTGTAGGTGGAGCGCTACTCGGCCGCCGCCTGGGGCGCAAAGCTGTGCTGGTTGGAGCACTGCTGGGTACGCTACCTGACCTGGATGTCGCGCTGGATTATGGCGATGCTATTGCCAATGTGACAGAGCACCGCGGCTTTTCTCATTCGCTACTGGTGCTGACCGGCCTCGCCACGCTGCTTGCGTTGCTGTGTACACGCTTTGCGCCTGCCCGGGATATTTCTCTATCCCGCTGGTGGTGCTTTTTTACGCTATGTTTGGTGACTCACCCGCTGCTGGATGCGCTAACGACCTACGGTACGCAGCTTTTTTGGCCGCTGGATACGCCGCCGGTGGCATGGCCGATCATCTTTATTATTGACCCGATTTATACGCTGGCCCTTTTGATAGGCCTGGGAACGGCGCTGGTATCTCAGCAGGTGCGCAAATACTGTGGTCTGGGTCTTGCCGTATCGTGCGTGTATCTAGCCCTGGCAGCAGGCGCCAAGTGGAGTGTGGAGCAGCGTCTGGCCCCGGCTCTTGCTGAGCAGGGGTTAACGCAGGCCCCTGTATTGATTCAGCCAACACCGTTTAACATTGTGCTATGGCGGGCCACGGTGATTGATGAAGACCGCTATTATGAGAGCCTTATCAGCATCTTCGATGCGCCTCGCCTCCCCCAGCTAGAACCCCTATGGCGAAATACGGCGCTGGAAGAGACGGCGCTTTTCGGCCCGTTAGGCCAACGGTTAACATGGTTTACCGGCCCTTTTTTACGCTACGAAGTTCGCTGGATTGATGGCAAGGAAACGCTACTCGCCACTGATATCCGACTAGGCTTTCCAGGATTTCACCCATTTAGCTTTACGCTCGCCACTCTTGAGGATAATCGCTGGGTCCCAGTGGCAACCAGCAAGCAGGTAAGTGCGGTGCGTGGCCTGAGCCTTGCCACGCTTTCAAGGCTTGCTGCACGTGCTTCAGGAAATGTTTCAGCGTTATGCGCCAGTGATTTTATCGCCACACACTGGCGCGCAGAGCGCTTTCTCTACCGCTGCTAACAGCTACGCGTTAAGACCGTTAAGGGGCAATACCTTGACCACATCCGCTATATTGCTCGCCGGCATAGGTAAGCGTTACGCGGGCGGGAAAAGGCTTGCCGCTCATGTCGTCAAAACAGGCGGCGGCTTCGATACGCAGGCGAAAAAACGGCTCAACGCGGGCATTTTCAAGCACCACTCGACCCGCGTCATTATCCATTACGCTCATCATATACGGAAACTCAAGACGCTCTTCCCCGTAGTTGAGCTGCATGGTTAGCGTGGGTGCGTCGTGCGCTAACGCCACCGTCCAGCCCGGCTCGTTGCCTTGCCCCCAGAACATAACACCCGGTTTTTCCGCCCTGGTAATGGCCGCTCGCTCTTCACTCAGCGTGCACTGCAGCTGACCGCGCGGCGTTTCTACCATGGCCTTATCGCCACGATTCCAAAAACTGATACTGCCGTCTTGATAGCGCGCTCCGCTGGCTACCACGGCTTGAGGTAACCGCCAGGCACCATGCAACGACCAAAGCCGTAAATCACTGGTATTCGTTGCGGTAACCAAGTGCTGATTAGCCGGCTGGCAGTGCCAGCCCTGAAAGCGCTCGGCCGTTCCGGAAAAAAGTACCGACGGCAGTAGCGGTGCACTGCTGTTCACGGTCATTTTGCCTGACTCGCCGACCGGAGCGGCCGTTGAGGCACAGCCGCCTAGCGCGACTAACAGTGCGCTCGCAGCGATTAACGGAAGTGGATTGGACACCAGTGTCATTAACAAATGCTCCCTGCACGCGTGATTTATTGTGTCGTGGATCAGCTTCGCTTGAAAGCGTGTAAATCTTGCGAGTCAAAGGTATCAACCGTGGGCGATAGCCCAAACGCTTCCCGCTTGGCTTTTATATGATTGGCTTCTGCCACCCAGACAGTATCCTGGGAAGGCGACCGGCCATTCAATTCAGCCAGTTGCGTAATACCCTGATGGTAAAAGGTTAAAATATTAAGTGCCGCTTTGTTGTCGTCATCGACCGCGCGGCGGAGCGTAGGTAAATAACCGCTAATCTGCGATAAGTGCTGCTTTAACTGCCAGACGTAACGCATCTCGGTCATCCAGGGGCGTTCGCGCAATACTGCAAATAGCGCACTGGTTGCCAGCAGCCCCAGAAAAACACCCAGCGCGTATAGCCAGAGGCTGCTGCCGAAGGTGGATGTCAGCAGCATGGAGAACAGCATTCCAAAAATAAGCAGCTGGCCCGCCATTGCAAAACTGATCATGCGTGCCTTGCGGCGATAGCTGTGTGAATCATGCTGTTCGAGGGTAAAAACCATGGCCAACCTCGTCATCTAATAGAACGCTCTATGATACGGGGCTGACCATAGCAAACAAGCCTGGGTTACTAAGGTTCGTCTGAAAAGTGTCTGCGCTCGGCAACTTTTCAGACAGAACCTAAAAACCTGAGTGGTCAAACGTTAGCTTAATCGCTCGGCGGCTGTTTTTAGTAACCGCTCGGTTGCCTCCCAGCTAACGCAGGCATCGGTCACTGAAACGCCATAGCGCAGGGCATTCGGCTGCAGTGGCTGCTTGCCTTCAAATAGATGACTTTCCAGCATCAGGGCAACCAGATTGGCATTACCTGCCTGCCGCTGGGCGAGCACATCCAGCATCACCTCACTTTGGCGGCGGTGATCTTTACGCGCATTGGCGTGACTGCAATCAACCATTAACCGCGGGTTCTGGCCGGCCTCATGCAGCGCCTTGATAGCTGCCTGAACATGCGCTGCCTGATAATTAGGCTCGCCATGCCCGCCGCGCAGCACCACGTGTGTATGCGGGTTACCGGCCGTTTGCTGCATGATGGGCCGCCCATTGTTGTCTTGAGCGAAACGCTGGTGACCATGGGCCGCTGCCTGCATGGCGTCGATTGCGACCTGCACATCACCGCTGGTCGCGTTTTTAAATCCCACTGCGGCGGCTAAGTCGCTCGCAAGCTCACGGTGCAGCTGTGATTCGGTGGTCCGCGCCCCAATCGCCACCCAGCTTAAAAGATCATCCAGGTAAGGCGCGAGCATGGGCTGAAGCAGCTCAGTTGCCACCGGCAGGCCGCGGGCGGCAACGGCATGCATCAGCTCCCGGGAGAGCGTAATGCCCTTGGCCATATCGCCGCTGCCGTCTAAATCCGGGTCATAGGCGAGCCCCTTCCAGCCCACGGTGGTGCGGGGTTTCTCAACATAGACCCGCATTACGGGTAAAAGCTGTTCACTTACTTGCTCACTTAATGAAGCGAGACGGTCAGCGTACTCAAGGGCTGCGTCAGGATCATGGATAGAGCAGGGCCCTACCACGACCAGAAGCCTATCATCCTGGCCACTCAGAATGTTTTGAACCGCCTGGCGCTGCTGGGATACCTGCTGGCTTAAATGGGCGCCTACCGCCACGCTTTGGCGCAGCTCGGTCGGTGTGGGAAGCAGCTTTTCCGTGCTGGGCGTGCTGACAGTAATGGGAGTCCCATTACGTTCTGAGCTAAGGGCTAGGCTTGCTGGGGCATTCATAAAGGTTTCTCCGGTAGCGCATGACATCGTTTGACGTTGCCACCCAGGCAAGCACGGTCGGAGGTGGCAGCTTGCACCGACCGCGCGTCGCTAAATCGCCAGCCATAGCCATAGCCCACATAGCCGGTAGCGATAGTGACGTTATATGCGCGATACATCATGGTGCAGCTCCTTAATGACATTCCTATGGCGAAAGCCTTAAAACGCAAAAGCCCCGATTGGGTTACCAACCGGGGCTATATTCGGCAGGCAACCTAGTCGGTGTGCCTGGTAGCGCGACGTTAACCGCCGGCCGCGGGCACACCGTGGCTAAACCAATATCCAAAATAGGCAACAACGCTCATGCACACGCCAACCGCCACCAAGGGCAAACTGTTAGCAGTGTGAGAAGACGCGTAGGTGTGCATATTTTTCCTAATCATTGGCAAGCCTGTAGGCTCTGCGAAATGCAATTCTATAAAATTTTCGTTTTAAAATACCAATCGCTTTAAAAATCAGCCTTTTTAAAACGCTATGGCTTTATCCTGCCCTTACGCTTGGCAAATGGCAACTGTTTATCGCAAAACTGTTTATCGCAAAACAATGCATTTGGCAAACGCGGGCAGGTTTTTCCTCTTGCATCAATCAAGGGCGCGGCGCGTAGGCAAATACGTCTGAGAAGACACGCTCGCGGGTTACCCCTTTGGCTTCCAGAATATCCAGGCAGGCGTACACCATGCCGGGCGAGCCCGAGAGGTAAATATCGTAATCGCTAAACGTAAGCGCAGTCTTTTCCAGGACCAGGTCGATCCGACCCTGGTGATGATGAATTCGCTCACCGCTTGCCAGTGGCTCGGTCAGAGGGAATTCAGTCACGGCCTGAAAGGTGATCTGGGGGTAACGCCGGGCCCACTCAGACGCCAGATTTTCAGCATACAGATCACGGTGTTCGCGGGCGGCCCACCACAGGGAAATCGGCCGCTCGGGCTGATCACGCAGCGTAGCTTCAACGATGGCTTTCATCTGCGCAAAACCGGTGCCTGCGGCAATCAGCATTAGCGGACGCTGACTTTTCGGGTCAACAACACACTCACCGCCCGGCAAGCGCAGGGTCAGTTGGTTGGCTACTTGCAGCAGATTGCGCAACCGCGCCGAGTTATCGCGCTCGGGCCAGTGCTGAATATGCAGCTCGATCACGCCATCGCCCTGCTCGGCACTGGCAATCGAGAACGGCACCCAAGTCGTGTCATCCAACCGGAGTTCTAAATACTGACCGGGGGCATGCTGCATTGCTTCTGCGCGGCCTTCCAGCGTTACGCCAAATACGTCAGGATTTAAATCCTCAACGGCCGTTACCTGGCAGGTTAACGTCCTTGCGCTCATGAAAACCTCTTTGTAAAAAATCAATCAGCGATGCGCCACTAAACTTAACCGCCGTGCCGCGGAGCAGGCAGGGGAATACCAATCCCTAGCTCTTCCCATCGCTCGTCAACGCGGTTTTTAACCGTCTCATCCATCACGATGGGGGTGCCCCACTCACGGTCCGTTTCACCCGGCCATTTATTGGTCGCGTCCAGGCCCATCTTGGAGCCCAGGCCTGACACGGGCGAGGCGAAATCCAAGTAATCAATGGGTGTGTTTTCCACCATCACGGTATCGCGTGCCGGATCCATGCGTGTCGTGATCGCCCAGATCACGTCTTCCCAGTTGCGCGCATCGACATCGTCATCCAGCACAATCACAAACTTGGTGTACATGAACTGACGCAAAAAGCTCCATACGCCCATCATTACGCGCTTGGCGTGGCCGGGATACTGCTTTTTCATGGTGACGACCGCCATCCGATACGAGCACCCTTCCGGAGGCAGGTAGAAGTCAACGATTTCAGGAAACTGCTTGCAGAGTATTGGCACAAACACTTCGTTGAGTGCTAACCCCAAAACGGCTGGCTCATCCGGCGGGCGCCCGGTATAGGTCGAGTGATAAATGGCATCACGACGCATGGTCATGCGAGTGACCGTAAAGACCGGGAAGTGATCCACCTCGTTGTAATAACCGGTGTGATCACCGTATGGGCCTTCCGGCGCCATATCATCGGGATAGATAACCCCTTCCAAAATGATCTCGCTTGAAGCGGGTACCTCAAGGTCTGAATGACCACATTTAACGAGTTCGGTACGTGAGCCGCGCAGAAGCCCGGCAAACGCATATTCGGAGAGGGAATCAGGAACGGGGGTCACGGCCGCCAGGATCGTGGCAGGGTCAGCACCCAGCGCCACGGCAACCGGGAAAGGCTCGCCAGGATGCGCTTGCTGAAACTCCTGGAAATCCAGCGCCCCTCCACGGTGGGAGAGCCAGCGCATGATCAAGCGGTTTTTGCCGATCTTTTGCTGCCGGTAAATCCCCAGATTCTGACGCTTTTTATGCGGGCCTCGGGTAATGACCAGCGGCCATGTTACCAAAGGCGCCGCATCGCCCGGCCAGCAGTGCTGGATAGGCAGGCGATCAAGATCAACCTCGTCACCTTCAAAAACGACTTCCTGCACCGGGGCCCGCTTAACGGTTTTAGGCCCCATGCTAAGCACCTGCTTGAAAATGGGCAGCTTATCCCAGGCGTCTTTCAACCCCTTGGGCGGGTCAGGCTCTTTTAAAAAGGCCAGCAGCTTACCCACTTCACGCAGCGCTTCGACCGACTCCTGCCCCATCCCCAGCGCCACACGTTTGGGTGTACCGAAAAGATTGCCCAAAAGCGGCATGTCGTGACCCTTCACGTTCTCGAACAGAAGCGCCGGGCCACCGGCACGCAGCGTGCGGTCGCAAATTTCGGTGATTTCCAGGTAAGGATCGACTTCGGCTTGGATACGCTTGAGTTCACCGCGCGCTTCCAGCGCCGCGATGAAGTCGCGCAAGTCGTTATACTTCAAGACACACTCCCCGATAGGCTTACGCCGCCATGTAAGTATTAATCAACTCAGATAGGTGCTTATCAGCCCTAGCAGGTATCGATCAATCCTAGCGGCGCTTCATCGCTTCAAAGAACTCAAGATTCGTCTTGGTATCCTTCAGACGATCAATCAGGAATTCCGTGGCAGCAGTATCTTCCATCGGGTTGAGCAGCTTGCGTAAAATCCACATGCGCTGCATCTCTTCCTCAGACGCCAGCAGATCTTCACGCCGCGTACCGCTGCGACGAATATTGATTGCTGGGAAAACACGCCTTTCCGCCAGTTTGCGGTCAAGGTGCGCTTCCATATTACCGGTACCCTTGAACTCTTCGAAGATAACTTCATCCATCTTCGAACCGGTATCTACCAGGGCCGTGGCAATAATGGTCAGGCTGCCGCCTTCTTCGATATTACGCGCCGCACCGAAGAAGCGTTTGGGCTTCTCAAGGGCATGAGCGTCGACACCACCGGTCAGCACTTTACCCGAGCTCGGCACGACGGTGTTGTAGGCACGCGCCAAGCGGGTAATCGAGTCAAGCAGGATGACCACGTCTTTTTTGTGCTCAACCAAACGCTTGGCTTTTTCGATGACCATTTCAGCGACCTGAACGTGGCGCGCCGGCGGCTCATCGAAGGTGGAAGCCACCACTTCACCGCGCACGGTGCGCGACATTTCGGTAACTTCCTCCGGGCGCTCATCGATCAGCAGTACGATCAGATGGCACTCAGGGTTGTTGCGCGTAATCGAGGTGGCGATATTCTGCAGCATTAGTGTCTTACCCGCTTTGGGCGGAGACACCAGCAAGCCACGCTGACCTTTACCAATCGGTGCGGTCAGATCGATGATGCGGGCCGTAAGATCTTCGGTGGAACCGTTACCGATTTCCATCCGCATACGGTCATTCGGGAATAGCGGCGTCAGGTTCTCGAAGAGAATCTTATGTTTGGCATTTTCCGGACGGTCAAAGTTGATCTGGCTAACTTTGAGCAGGGCAAAATAGCGCTCGCCTTCTTTGGGCGGACGAATTTTGCCGGAAATGGAGTCGCCTTTGCGCAGATTGAAACGGCGGATCTGCGAGGGCGATACGTAGATATCGTCCGGTCCGGCAAGATACGAGCTGTCGGCGCTGCGCAGGAAGCCAAAGCCATCCTGAAGAATTTCCAGCACACCGTCGCCATAGATATCCTCACCGCTTTTAGCGTGTCGTTTGAGGATGGCGAAAATGATGTCCTGCTTGCGCGAACGGGCCAGATTATCGATACCCATTTCGCGGGCGATATCGAGCAGCTCGGGAACGGTTTTTTGCTTGAGTTCAGTGAGATTCATCGGTGTGTTAGAAAATTGCTCATGGAAGCTAGGCGCAAGCGCCAAAATAAGACAGGAGGCGTAGCACGTAATGATATGGCTAGGCACCGTGTGATGCGTTCAGATCCCGATAGGGCACATACTCGAAGATACGTCATTAGGCATGTACTAACTCATGGCAAGTGCGCAATGAGTTCTTGCTCAGTTCGAGAGTGCTAGCAGTTGTTTGCTGTGATTAGCATAAGGAAAGAACCAATCAACGGGTTATCTGACGACTTGGAAATCTGGCTGATGCTATCTGGATAAGTACTATAATGGACAAGTACTATTCTGGATAAGCACTATTTAGTCAACACTAAAAATTTCATCAACATCTGCATCGAAAAATACTACAAGCAGCAGCGTTGGGTAAGCACAGCGTTAAATAAATACGACTTCATCAATACGGGTAACGCCGATAACCATCAAGACGACACTAACGTTAATGCCATTTTCATGTAAACGTCGACGTTCAAGGCAACAGTGCTGCTTAGGCTTAAGTGCTGCTTAGGCTCAGAGAACAGGATTAATCTTAACCGCTGCGAATTTTAACCGCTACTGTCAATAATTAATACTGCCAGCACACTGTCATTTACCAGGTCGAATCAAGCCAGTCGTTCGATGGTAGTCAAGCCCTGTGATAAACGCAAGTCTTTGCCAATTGACAATAGCCAGAGCGCACCGCAACCTTGGCATAGCCAATACCAAGGATAGCTCATGCCCAAGGACATTTCAGCCTCAGTCACAGCTCCATCTAGCGAGTTAGAAAGCACGGCTCCGCAGCGTTTAGCCGCGATCGACCTCGGCTCTAACAGCTTCCACTTGCTGGTGGCCAACTATCAAAATGAGCGCCTTCAAGTCGTTGCCCGCTTGGGCGAAAAGGTCCAGCTAGCCGCTGGTTTGGATGAAGACGGCAAGCTTAACGAAGCTGCCATGCAGCGCGCGTTAGACTGCCTGGGTCGTTTTGCACCCTTTTTAAGTGATATCGAGAGCGCCAACCTGCGCATTGTGGGTACCAACGCCCTACGCGATGCGCATAATAGCCAGGCCTTTATTGAGCGCGCCGAAGCGCAGCTGGGCCATTCCATCGAGATTATCGCAGGACGTGAAGAAGCCCGGCTTATCTATCTAGGGGCTGCCCATGCGCTGGCAGAAAACGGGCGTCGCCTGATTGTTGATATTGGCGGCGGCTCGACAGAATTTATTATTGGCGAGGAGTTTGAGCCCAAGGCGCTTGAAAGCCTGCGCATGGGCTGCATCACGTTTACCAGCCGTTTCTTCCCTGATGGTGAACTCAGCGAAAAACGCATGCGCCGCGCCGAGCTTGCCGCGCTATCAGAGCTTGCCCATATTCAGCGCCCCTACCAGCGTTTGGGCTGGGAGGACCCGGTGGGCTCCAGCGGCACTATTAAAGCAGCAGCCAGCGTTCTACTCGCCTACGGCGACACGCCCAGCGAGGGCGTGATTACCCGTAGCGGCCTCAAGAAGCTGCGTGAGCGCCTCATTAAGTGCAAACACCTGGATAAGGTGGAGCTGGATGGGCTTAAGCCTGACCGCGCCCGTGTCTTCCCGGCAGGAATCGCGATTTTAAGTGCCATCTTCGAAGCCTTTGACCTACCTCAAATGCGCTTTGCCGATGGCGCCCTGCGCGAGGGCGTGCTCTATGATATGGCCGGGCGCAACAGCGCTGAGGATACCCGTTCCAGAAGCCTGGAGACCCTTCAGCGAATCTATGATGTGGATTCCCGCCAGGCCGATAACGTGGCTGACACCGCGCTGCGCCTGTTTAAGCAGGTACAAGGCATTTGGTCGCTCACCCACGAGCACCGCTACTACCTTGAGTGGGCAAGCTATGTACACGAAATTGGCCTGGCGATTTCCCACAGCCAATTTCATCGCCACGGCGCCTACCTGCTGGAACATTCCGACCTGGCGGGTTTCTCGCGCCCTGAGCAGCATCAGCTGGCGTTTCTGGTACGTGCCCACCGGCGCAAGTTCCCGCTCAAAGAGTGGCAAGCACTTCCCAAGGCGCAACAGGCCCATAGCGCCAAGCTCGCCCAGCTGCTGCGTCTGGCGGTACTGCTCAATCATTCCCGCCCGGAAAGCGCCCCGCCACTACCATCCATCAGCGCTGATGAACAAAGCCTGACGCTGACCTTACCCGTCAGCGAAGAGCCCACGCTGTTCAGCACCGACATTGAGCAGGAGCAGGCTTACCTGCAGGCCGCGGGGCTTACGTTAAACGTGATTCAGGAGAGCTAGGCGAGCAGTCTGGCTACCCTTGCTGATTCACTTCACACCTTTAAAAGCGACCCCTGCCGCCTGCCAGAGTACGCTGGCAGGCGGTCTGATGACACCTAAGCAGGCATCTTCCGCCATCACCATAATAAGCCGCTCGCGCTCCCAAGGCGGTATCTGCGCCTCCTGAAGCAGCCGTTTAACATCGCGTCGGCCCCGCCCGGCAAGTGCAATGACCTCCCCGCCCTGGCGCCAGCGCAACGTTAATGGCGAAGCGGTCTGTATTAATGGCGAAGCGGCCTGTAAAGAGAGCTCTAGCATGCCTAAGGGCGTAACAAGCCCTGTCTTGCCTTCCCACGCGCTTTGCCAAGCGGGTAGCGGCTCAAGTGGCGCCATAAGATAAAGCCGCCTTTTCCACACTCTAGCCTCTGCTCCTGGCCACGCAACATGCACGCTGGCATCAGTGGCAGCGGTTAGCTGGTCAAGCAAGCTATCCAGGCGGCGCTGAGGCGGGGTAGGCAATAACTGCTGCTGGCACCAAGTACGCACGAGCAGCCGCTGGCGAGGCCGCGAGCGCGTGGCCAACGCAGCAGCATCGATGCATTGCGCACCTGCGCGCAATGTATCCAGCTCCGCCAGGGCATATTCACGAAGAAGCGTATCGGCTTCCCCGGCATGCGCGGCACTACTGGAAAGCGTGCGGGCGGCTTCGGGCCAGCGCGCCTTGAGGGCCGGCATGACCTCATGGCGTAACCGGTTACGGTCGAACGCGACATCGCTATTGGTAGGGTCTTCACGCCACGCAAGGCCAAGCTGGCGGGCGCGGGTTTCTAAACAGCACCGGGTAACCGATAGCCAGGGCCGAACAAAGATAAGGCCATGTGCCTGGCGACAATAAGGCATTCCTGCCAGCCCGCGTATACCGCTACCCCGCAGGGCGGCAAGCATCAGCGTTTCCGCTTGATCGTCCTGATGCTGGGCAAGCCAAACACTATCCCCGGAGGGAATATGCGTTTGAAAGGCGCGGTAGCGGGCATTACGCGCGGCGGCTTCGATTCCCCCAACGCTTGGGTCAACCGTGACCCCTACTACCGTCAGAGGTACGTTCAGGTGCTGACACAGCGCCTGGCAGTGCTGTTCAAAGTCGGCAGCGCCAGCCTGTAAGCCATGATTGATATGAATAGCGTTTAGCGGTCGATTGGCCGAACGGCAAACCGAGGCAGCCAGGGTCAGTAATAAAGACGAATCCAGCCCCCCGGAAAGTGCCACCCAAATAGAGCGCCCCGGTGGGGTTTCCACCAGGGCGTCGTTTAATAGGCGTTCAAGCCGTTCAGGCAGCTGGGGCACCATAGCTCATCAGGCGTTGGTAACGACGCTCTAGCAGGTCGTCGGTATCAAGCGCCTGCAGGCGTTCAAGACTTGCGGTAATGGTTTCTCTAACGCGCTCGGCAGTTGAAATCGGATGACGATGCGCGCCGCCCAGCGGTTCCTTGATCAACCCATCTACAAAGCCAAGCTCTTTAAGGCGCTCGGCAGTAATGCCCATTGCCTGGGCCGCATCAGAGGCTTTTTCAGCGCTTTTCCAGAGAATAGATGCACAGCCTTCCGGTGAAATAACCGAGTAGGTGGAGTATTGCAGCATATTCAGCTCATCACACACACCGATAGCCAATGCTCCACCCGAGCCGCCTTCACCGACAACGGTAGAGATAATCGGCGTTTTCAGGCGCGACATGACCGCAAGGTTATAGGCAATCGCTTCACTTTGGCCGCGCTCTTCCGCATCAATACCTGGATAAGCACCCGGGGTATCGATAAAGGTTAGGATCGGCATTTTAAAGCGTTCGGCCATCTCCATCAGACGACATGCTTTGCGGTAACCTTCCGGGCGCGGCATACCGAAGTTACGGCGCACCTTCTCTTTGACATCGCGCCCTTTTTGATGGCCGATTACCATCACTGGCTTATCGTTCAAGCGTGCAACGCCACCGACCAGCGCAGCGTCATCAGCGAAATTACGGTCGCCATGCAGTTCGTCAAAGTCGCTGAACATATGCTCAAGATAGTCCAGCGTATAAGGCCGCTGAGGGTGGCGCGATAGCTGAGAGACCTGCCAGGGAGTCAAATCCTTGAAGATCGATTCTGTCAGCTTACGACTTTTCTCCTCCAGTCGGGATATCTCATCGGAGAGATTAACGCTATCGGAGCTAACTAAACGCAGCTCCTCAATTTTTGCCTGAAGTTCAGCAATGGGCTGTTCAAAATCGAGATAATTAGGATTCATCGGCTCTGCCTGTAAACTGCCTAAAAAAATAAGCCTTATCGAAACGAGCATTTAATGGAGAGCATTATCGCATCCTGACCCTGCCACGCAAGGTAATGCCCGTTCAATTAAAGTGCCCAACCGTCCTACGATCAGGTTTAACGATAGCGCAACTGGACGCCCGCCTGCCCTTCCACATCGCGAAGCGCGAGCAGCAGATCATCACTAGGGGCGACCTTCCACTCCTCCGCAAGCTCTAACCAGCCAACCGCCTCTTCATGTCGATACTGCACACGCACCGGCAAACCTTCATTAGTGCGGTAGGGTGTCAGACTATCGCGCAGGGTTTCAACCAAACGACCGTTGATACGCCCGGCATCCAGCGCAAGCTCGACCGCCTGGCCATAACGTATACGCGCCGTCACCATGGGCGTTACGTCTTTACCGCGCAGACGTAAGCCGCCTGAAAAGTCGTCGCTTGAGACTTCACCTTCAACGATCAATACCTGATCAGCCTCTATCTGACCACGCAGCTGTTCAAACATTTCACCAAACAGCGAGGCCTCAATACGTCCGGTGCGGTCATCCAGGGTGATAAACGCCATGGTATCGCCGCGTTTGGACTTCATGGTACGCATGGCGACCACTAGCCCTGCCACCCGTTGAGGTTCGCGGGAGGGTTTTAAATCGCTGATCCGGGTCGACACGAAACGTTTTAATTCACGTTCATATTCGTCAATGGGATGCCCGGTAAGATAAAGCCCCAGGGTATCTTTTTCACCCGAAAGCCGCTCCCGGTCGGTCCACTCACGCGCACCGAGGTATTCAGTGTAGACATTGATCTCTTCATCCTCGGCTTCAGCGAAGGCTTCGCCGAACATGTCCAACATCCCTAAGCTCTGGTTGGCATGATTCTGGGCAGCCGCTTTCAGGGCGTCTTCCATCGAGGCTGCCAGTACTGCGCGGTTAGGGCCGAGATTATCAAGCGCGCCTGAGCGAATCAGCGCTTCAAGCGTGCGCTTGTTCATCCGCTTGGGGTCAAGCCTGCGGCAGAAATCGAACAGGTCGGTAAACGGCCCACCCGTCTGGCGCGCTTCAACAATCGCCCCGATGGGACCCTCGCCCACCCCGCGAATCGCCCCCAAGCCGTACACCACGCGCCCTTCGGTATCCACGGTAAATTTGTAACCGCCCACGTTAACGTCTGGCGGCGTAACGGTCAGTTTGAGGTTGCGACACTCCTCGATTAACGGCACCACCTTATCCAGGTTGTCCATCTCGGTGGACATAACCGCCGCCATAAACGGCCCCGGATAATGGGCTTTCAGCCACGCGGTCTGGTAAGACACCAGCGCGTAGGCGGCAGAGTGGGACTTGTTAAACCCGTAACCGGCGAATTTTTCCACCAGATCGAAGATGTTACCCGCCAGGTTCTTATCAATGCCGTTGGCCGCACAACCTTCCATAAAGCCGTCACGCTGCTTGGCCATCTCCTCGGGCTTTTTCTTACCCATCGCCCGGCGCAGCATATCGGCCTGGCCCAGCGAGTAGCCGGCCATTACCTGAGCGATCTGCATGACCTGCTCTTGGTAAAGGATGATGCCGTAGGTAGGCGACAGCACCGGCTTTAACAGCTCGTGCTGATAATCCGGGTGTGGATAAGACACTTCGGCACGGCCATGCTTACGGTTGATAAAGTCATCGACCATGCCCGACTGCAGCGGGCCAGGGCGGAACAACGCCACCAGGGCGATCATGTCGTCCAGCGAATCAGGCAGAAGACGCTTGATCAGCTCCTTCATGCCGCGGGATTCGAGCTGGAAAACGGCGGTGGTTTCAGCACGCTTGAGCATCTCAAACGTTTTGCCGTCATCCAGCGGAATCGCATCAATGTTCAGCGGTTCCTGGCCGTTCACGCCGCGAACCTTATCGACCATCTCAAGCGCCCAGTCGATAATGGTCAGCGTACGCAGGCCCAGGAAATCGAACTTGACCAGCCCGGCGTCTTCGATATCGTTTTTATCGAACTGAACCACCAGCCCGTTGCCGTTTTCATCGCACAATAACGGTGAGAAATCAGTCAGCTTGGTAGGCGCGATAACCACGCCGCCCGCGTGCTTGCCGGTGCCGCGCGTTGTGCCCTCAAGCTTGAGGGCCATTTCCCAGATTTCTTCAGCTTCTTCGTCGTTAGCAATGAACTCTTTAAGCGCAGGCTCCTGCTCGATCGCCTTGCCAAGCGTCATGCCCACTTCAAACGGGATCAGCTTGGAGAGTTTGTCGCCCAGCGAATAGGGCCGCCCCTGGGCACGCGCCACGTCGCGCACCACGGCTTTGGCCGCCATGGTGCCGAAGGTAACGATCTGCGATACCGCATCGCGTCCGTAGCGCTCGGCCACGTATTCGATCACCTTGTCGCGTTTTTCCATGCAGAAATCGACGTCAAAGTCGGGCATGGAGACACGCTCGGGATTCAAAAAGCGCTCAAACAGCAGATCGTAGCCGATCGGGTCAAGGTCGGTGATTTTTTGCGCGTAGGCGACCAAGGAGCCCGCACCGGAACCCCGTCCGGGCCCTACCGGCACGTTGTTGTCCTTGGCCCACTGGATAAAGTCCATTACGATCAGAAAGTAGCCGGGGAAGCCCATCTGAATAATAACGTTGAGCTCGAACTCCAGCCGGTCGCGGTAACGCTGATCAATTTCCTTGTATTCGTCGCTGTCGCGCGGGTAGCGCTCAACCGGAAACAGGAAGTCCAGGCGATCCGTCAGGCCGTCGTGGGAAACCTTGCGGAAAAACTCATCCTGGGTCATGCCTTCCGGAATTTCAAACTCGGGCAAAAATATTTCGCCCAGACGCACATCCACGCTGCAGCGCTCGGCAATCATCACGCTGTTTTCAAGCGCTTCCGGGATATCCGAGAACAGCGCCGCCATCTCATCAGGGCTTTTCAGATACTGCTCTTCGGTGTAGCGGCGTTCGCGGCGCGGGTCATCCAGCGCCTTGCCTTCACCGATCGCCACGCGTGTTTCATGTGCCCAGAAGTCATCCCGCTCAAGAAAGCGCACATCGTTGGTGGCCACCACCGGCGTGCCGGTGTCGATGGCAAGCTTGACGCTGGCATGCACACACGCCTCTTCAAGCGGACGCCCGGTACGGATCAGCTCCAAATAGAAACGATCCGGAAAGGCAGTCTGCCACTCTTCAAGCAACTGGCGCGCTTCACGTTCATGATCGGAGAGCAGATGACGACCAATTTCGCCCTCCCGCGCGCCGGAAAGTGCAATCAGACCGTCACTTTGTTCAAGCACCCAGCGCTTGTCCAGAATGGCTTTACCCTGGCGCTGGCCGTGGGTCCAGCCCTTGGAGATCAGCTCGGTCAGGTTACGATAGCCGACGTCATTCATCGCCAGCAGCGTTATACGGTAAGGGTGAGATTCATCGTGAGGATTAAAAAGCCACAGGTCGCTGCCGATGATCGGTTTGAGCCCCGCGCCCTGGGCAGCTTTGTAAAATTTGACCAGGCCAAATAAATTGGTTTCGTCAGTGAGCGCAAGCGCGGGCATGGCGCGCTCGGCAGTGGTACTGACCAATGACTTAAGCTTTACCAAGCCGTCGACCAGGGAGTATTCACTGTGCAAACGTAGATGAACAAACGGTACCGTCATGACACTCTCGGTAAAATCTCGGTAAAAAGAAATGAACGCAGATTAGCTTATATCAGCGCCAGCTGACGCTGGACGGGAGCAAAGCTTCGGCGATGTTCCTCAAGCGGCCCATGGGCCGTTAGCGCCTCAAGGTGCTGTTTGGTTGGGTAGCCCTTATGGCGCGCAAAACCATACTCAGGATAGCGCATATCCAACGCTACCATCTGAGCATCGCGCGCGACCTTGGCAAGAATCGACGCCGCGGCAATCGCTGGATGGCGCGCATCGCCTTTGACCACCGCCTGCCCCGGCAAAATATGTCCCGGCAACCGGTTACCGTCTACCAGCAAATATTCGGCAGCAGGGGCTAAACCGTCGATCGCACGACGCATCGCCAAATGTGTGGCGTGGTAGATATTGAGCTGGTCGACTTCAGCAGCACTTGCCTCAGCGACCACAAATGCCAACGCCTGCTCGCGAATCAGCAGGTCTAGCGCTTCACGCTTGCGGGCCGTAAGCTTTTTAGAGTCGGTCAACCCGTTAATCGGGCGCATAGGATCAAGAATCACCGCCGCCGCCACAACGCTACCGATCAATGGCCCACGCCCGACTTCATCTACTCCGGCTAAGCGCTCGCCCACATAGGCGATTTCAAGCGGCGGAAAGTTGTCTGGTTTAGCTGGCATGGTCACTCTCTAGAGGCTGGCCGAACGCAATGGCAGTTATCGCCTCAGCGGCGCGGCGGCTGGCATCGCGCTGCAGGTTGGCGTGCATCGTGGCAAAGCGGGCCTCTAACGCCAGGCGTGCTTCATTATCGCTAAGCAATTCATGGAGCTGGTCCGCAATGGCCTCAGGCGTCGCCGCTTCCTGGATAAGCTCGGGCACAACGCTTTGCTGGGCGATCAGATTGGGCAGCGATACCCACCGGGTTTTCACCATACGCTTGGCAAGCCAATGCGTAGCGGGCGCCATCTTGTACGCGACCAGCATTGCCCGGTGGCACAGCATGGCTTCAAGCGCAGCGGTCCCGGACGCCAAAAGTACGGCATCACTGGCAACCATCGCCTCCCGCGCCTGACCATTTAATAGCTCAACACGCTCGGTAAGCGTTGGATAGTGAGACAAAAGTACTTTAATTTCGTCATGACGCAGCGCTGAGGCGGCCGGAATCAAAACCTTTAGCGTGGCATGACGCTGGCACAGCAGCTCCGCGGCGGCTAAAAAAGTATGGCCCAGGAAGCGTATTTCGTTGCCGCGCGAGCCTGGCAATAACGCGAGTACCGGCGCGTTTTCATCAAGGCCGAGCACCTGGCGCGTTGCGACGCGATCGTTTTCAAGCGGTAGCTCATCGGCAAGCGGATGGCCTACAAACACAACAGGGACGTTGTGGTGACGATAAAAATCCGCCTCAAAGGGTAGCAGCGTGAGCATGCCATCGACGGATTTAGCGATGCCTTTCACCCGCCCCTGACGCCACGCCCACACCGAGGGGCTGACATAGTGGGCCGTTTTGATCCCTGCGCTACGCAGCTGTTTTTCAAGCCCTAGGGTAAAATCAGGTGCATCAATGCCCACCATGATATCCGGCTGCCAGGCGAGCGCTTCGCGGCGTAACGTGCGGCGCACGCCCACCAGCTCAGGCAGATGCTTGATGACTTCGACAATTCCCATGACCGAAAGCGTTTCCAGCGGAAAGCGGCTTTGCATGCCTTCAGCGATCATGCGTGGGCCACCGATGCCTCGAAACTCAACCTCGGGATGGTGCGCCTTTAGCGCGCGCATCAGGCCAGCACCGAGGATATCTCCCGACAGCTCGCCCGCCACTAGATAAATGCGCTGCAATGTCATAACCGAATGGACATAATTATCGGGTAATACCGCGAGTTGAACGTTCGATAGAGGCGGCAAAATGAGCCACTTCTTCGATATCAAATCGCGTGCGCATCTCGTCAAGCGCCTGCTCAACGGTCAGGCCCTGGCGATACACCATTTTATAGGCGGCGCTTAAGGCATTAACCGCTTCACGGCTAAACCCACGTCGCTTCAAGCCCACCAGATTAAGGCCACGGGCTTCGGCCGGGTTACCGTTAATCATTATGTAGGCTGGGGTATCTTTGGTGATAATCGACCCGCCGCCAGCCATGGCATGATCGCCAAAGTGGCAAAACTGGTGTACGGCAGAAAGACCGCCCAAAATAGCGAAATCACCCAGCGTTACGTGGCCCGCCAAGGTTACCTGGTTGGCAAGAATACAGTCATTGCCGATCACACAATCATGGCCTACGTGGACATAGGCCATAAACAGATTACGCGAGCCGATCGTGGTTTCACTACGATCCTGTACCGTACCGCGGTGCAGCGTGACGCCTTCGCGCACCACATTATCGTCGCCCATTACCAGGCGGGTAGGTTCGCCTGCATATTTCTTATCCTGGCAATCCTCGCCTACCGAGGCGAACTGAAAAATGCGCGTACGCTTACCTAGCACCGTGGGGCCTTTAACCACCACGTGTGGGCCAATTATGGAGCCTTCGCCAATTGTGACGTCGGGCCCAATAACACTAAAGGGACCAACCTCGACGTCATCGGCAAGCCGCGCCGTCGGGTCAACCAAAGCAGTAGGATGTATCAAGCAACCTTCCTCTCGGCACAAATGATTTCTGCCTCGCAAGCAAGCTCCCCACCTACCGTTGCCCGGCAGGCAAACTTCCAAATCCCACGCTTGCCGCGGATAACGTTCGCTTGCAGCACCAGTTGGTCACCGGGCATTACAGGCCGTTTGAAACGCACGTTGTCGCTTCCTACAAGATAGTAAACATACCCATCGGCAGGAAGCTTGTTGACCGTTTTAAAACCTAAAATACCGCACACTTGAGCTAATGCTTCAACGACCAACACCCCAGGCATAATGGGGTGATGGGGAAAATGGCCATTAAAAAAAGGCTCGTTGATACTAACATTTTTAAACGCAACGATGGATTCGCCCACGGTTAATTCCGTTACTCGATCCACCAGCAAAAACGGGTAGCGGTGGGGCAAGTATTCGCGAATTTCATTAATATCCATAACCATCGAAACGACCTCTAAAAAGACAAAAGGCCTGACTAGTATCAGGCATGCACCAGCATATAGCTGGTTAAAAGGCAGTGAATTATAACCTGAGGCGCTAAAGCCTCAAGTTACGTGCCGAGCAATTAACAGGACCTTCATTAATAAGACCTTGATCAATGAGACCTTCACGTATCACGCGTATTTTTTTCCAGCCGTGACAAGCGCTTGGCAATATCATCCAGCTGTTTAAAGCGCACTGCATTTTTACGCCACTGCGAGTTAGCCATCGCCCCGGTGCCAGAAGAGTAGACGCCCGGTTTATGAATCGAGTTGGTAACCAGGCTCATGCCGGTTACCTGCACGCCGTCACAAATCGTTAGATGGCCAGATAACCCGACACCCCCACCCAGCATACAGTGCTTACCCACCTGGGTGGATCCGGCAATACCCACACAGCCAGCAAGCGCACTATGCGCGCCGATAATCACGTTATGGGCGATCTGGACCTGGCTATCGATTTTGACGTCATCGCCAATCAGGGTGTCGCCCAGCGCGCCACGGTCGATACTCGAGCAACTGCCGACCTCGACATCATCACCCAGCACGACGCCGCCCAGCTGGGCAATTTTGTGCCACCCTGCACCGTCGTGAGCAAACCCAAAACCATCTCCACCAATCACACAGCCGCTCTGTAAAATCACCCGTTTGCCGATAATCACACCATGGCACACGGTGACATTGGCATGCAGGCGGGTTTTGTTGCCCACAATGCTATCCGCACCTATCACGCTACCGGCCCCGACGACCACATGATCGCCAAGCGTAACGCCCTCTTCCACTACAGCATGGGCTTGAATCGAGACGCCTTCGCCCATTGTCACGTTTTCGGCCACAACAGCCGTTGGATGAATACCGGGCTTATCACGTGCGGGTAGGGGATCAAATAGCTGGGAGAGTTTGGCATAGCCCAGATAGGGGTTTTCCATCTCAAGCTTTGGCACCGGGCAGTTCTTGCCGTGCTCGGGGTGGAGCAGAACGGCAGCCGCTTGAGTGGTGGCTAAATCCTTGAGATAAGCCCGATTTGCCAAAAAAGCCACCTGATCAGGCTGGGCCTCTTTTAGGGTTGCCAACCCACGAATGGGCTTATCGGCGTCCCCGGCAAAGGCGACTCCTAAATGGCGAGCGATGTCCGCAAGAGTGTGGTGGTGCAGTGCGTGCGTCATGGGAGCCCAACAAAACAGTGGTGCAGCATGGCCACACCGGCAGTCATTAAAAATTAATTATAGCGAATCAAATATCTGGGTAACTTCGTCCGTCACGTTGGGCAAATCTACCGACGAGTGCAGCACGCCCTGTGGCTCAACTAGCACATCGATACTGTGGCGACTCAACACCTGCTCAACCGCCTGCTCAAGCTTGGACTCAGCGCCTTCCAGGAACTGCTGCTCGGAGTTCTGCTGTGCTTGCATCACTTCACGACGTAGCTGCTCAAAGCGAGACCCCTTTTGCTGAAGCTCAGCAATCAGTGAATCACGCTGCGATTGTGCCATGGTTTCGCCTTCACGCTGCAGGCGTTCCTGCAACTGCTGAAGCTCATTACCCAAGCTCTGGGCTTCACTCTGCTGGCTGCCAATCTGTCCTTCTAGCCGACTCAGCGAGGCTTGAGCAGACTGAGTATTCATCAGCGCTGCCCGCCAATCGAGCACAGCCACCTCTGCGGCTACGGCATGGGCGGACGGTAAAGCTATCGCCCCGAACAGACACACAGCCGCTGTCAGTTTACGCATCGAGTTAACTCCTTGTTATCAGGCAGGAGCGCACCCCACAGGTGCGCTCTGTAGCAAAGTTAGAACGTTTGTCCCAGTGAGAACTGGAAGAACTGCGTGTCGTCGCCACTTTCATCATTAAGCGGCTCAGCGATGCTAAAGGTCAGCGGACCAACAGGCGTTAGCCAAGCAAGGCCAACACCCACACTATAGCGTAAGTCGCCTAAATCAACGCCAGAACTACATTGCTGACGCCCTTGATCGGCCTCCAGCACATCGTAGCAGGAGCTCAAGAACGTGTTACCGGCATCAAAGAATATAGATGGCTGAACGGAGCGCTGGTTCTCAACAAACGGCATGGGGAAGATAACTTCAGCACTACCTTCCACCAGCACGTTACCGCCCATAGTACGGTCACGACCGCCCTCAACGGCAGGTGTTGTGCGCTGCCCAAGCGTATTGGACGTAAAGCCACGCACTGAACCTAAACCGCCCGAATAGAAGTTTTCATAGAAGGGGTAGGGATCGTTAGAGCCCAGCGTATCGGCATAGCCCAGGTTACCGCTAAATTTAAGCGCCCAGGTTTCGTCGTTATTAATCGGGAACAGCTGCTGGGCGCGGGCGCGAAGCTTATAGTACTCGGCATCACTGCCCGGTGCGCTGGTTTCAAGCGACAGGCGCTGGTAGTTACCGGCTGTCGGCATGACGCCTCGGTTAAGGTTGTTACGCGTCCAGCTCGCCGTGAGCTTTAAGCTCTGAGCGTCTTTACCTTCGTCATCAACGTAGCGGCGAATTTCTGACGCTGTATCGTTATACGTCTTGATCGAGAGATCTTCCAGGCTCGCGCCGAAGTTCAATCGGGAAAGCTCGCTTATGGGGTAACCAAAGTTGATACCCGCCCCGTAAGCATCGGTTGAATAGGTAGAAATATCCGAGTCGGCGTAATCGGTTTCGCGGTAGAACACATTATAGCCGCGCGAAACACCATCCAGCGTCCAGTACGGATCGGTAAAGGCAAAGTTGACGCTGGTAAACGTATCACTGCGCTGCGCACCGACGTTGACGCGGTTACCGGTACCCAGGAAGTTATTCTGGGCAAGCCCTACACCGTAGATGACACCGGCGCTCTGTGAGAAACCCACGCTTGCCGAGACCGAGCCCGAGGGCTGCTCTTCAACGTTATAGGTAACATCCAGCTTATCGGGCTCACCCGGTACCGGCTGGGTATTCACCTCGACCTGGCTAAAGAAGCCAAGCCGCTCAAGGCGCTGACGCGACTGGGTGATTGATTCAGTCGATGCCGGCGCACCTTCCATCTGAATCATTTCACGGCGCAGCACTTCATCCTGCGTTGTGGTATTACCGTAAAACTCAATGCGGCGAACGTAGGTGCGCTGACCGGGGTCAACCGCGATCACTAGATCAACCGTCTCTCCGTCATCAGCCATTTCAGGAATACCCTGAATATCGGCAAAGGCGAAGCCTTCAGCGCCCAAACGCAGGCGCAGCGCTTCGGTTGAAGCATTTACCTGACCGCGAGAGAAGATATCGCCGCTTTTGATTTCCAGCAGGTTTCGCGCTTCGCTTTCGCTGATTTGCAAATCACCCGCAAAGCGGACATTGCCTACGCGGTACTGATTGCCCTCATCGATATTGAGGGTCACGAATATTTCGGATTTCTCGGGCCCAATGGATACCTGTGTGGAGGTAACATCAAAGTTCACATAGCCGCGGTCAAGATAGAACGAGCGCAGACGCTCGATATCACCGGATAAGGCCTCGCGCGAATATTCATCGCTTGAAAACCAGCCGAAGAAGCGCCCGGGCTTGTCGTTTAGCTCAAAGACATTACGCAGCGTTTCATCGTCGAAGTCCTGGTTACCGACAATATTGATCTGACGAATTTTAGCTACTTCGCCTTCATTAATATTGATATTAACCTGGACGCGACCTTCATCGATCTGCTCGACTTCAGTCGAAATGCTCGCGCTGTAACGCCCTTGAGATTGATAAACGCCTTCCAGCTCACGTTGAATCTCTTCAAGGGTCGAAAGCTGCAGCACCTGGCCTTCGGATAGACCCGATTCGCGCAAACCATTACGCAGGTCCTCTTCGGAAAGCTTTTGGTTGCCGGTGAGGTTCAAACGCGCAATCGTCGGGCGCTCAACGACCTGGATGATCAGTACGTCGCCTTCACGGGCTAACGACACGTCTTCAAACAGACCGGTGGCAAATAAATCGCGTGCGGCAGACGCTAGCTGCTGTTCGCTAACCCGATCGTTAGCACTGACAGGAAACGCATTGAAGACCGAGGCGGCGGATACCCGCTGTAGTCCTTCCACACGGATGTCCGAAACATCAAAGGATTGTGCCTGGGCGCCGCTGGCGCCTACCAGCAAGAGTGCCGCCATTCCAAGGGTCTTGATTTTCATGCAGTCAGTTCGCTCGCGTTGGTCTGCCTGTCGTTCCAGACAGGCACCATATACATTTGTGCAGGCAGATGACAAGGCATCCTGCGCGCTACACGCGTTATTACCAAAGGCGCATCAGATCGAAATACAAGGCCATCGCCATCAAGCCGCCAACCATGGCAAGCCCAATGCGTAACCCCATTGCCTGGGTTTGCTCAGAGACCGGCCGCCCACGTACGATTTCCACAAAATAATAAAACAAGTGTCCACCATCGAGTACCGGAATAGGTAGTAAATTTAGCACGCCGAGACTGATGGAAAGATAGGCGAGAAAGCCTACAAATGCTTCCATTCCTGCGCGCGCTGAATCACCCGAAATTTGCGCAATCGTAATGGGACCTGAAAGGTTGGAGGGTGAAATCAACCCTACCAACATCTTACGAATCGAATCAACGGTTAGTATTACCATATTACCGGTACGCGCGAATGCCTGACCTACCGCCTCAATCGGCCCATAGCGGATCTCTCGCTGCAGGGACTCAGGCCATGAGACAGGTTCAACGCCTGCACCAATGTACCCAACCTCACCGCCACTCTCCAGTACGTTACTCTTTGGAGTGAGCGAAAGAACGCCCTGTTCACCCTCACGGTCATAGGTGACGCTGAGCGTTTCACCGGCACTGCGTCGAATCAGGGTGACGAACTGCATCCAGTCTTCCACCGGCGTTTGATCAATCGCCGTAATACGATCACCCGCTTTCAAACCTGCATCAGCGGCCGCTTCGCCATCTACCACCTGCCCCAGCACCGCGGGGAACTCCGGCTGCCAGGGTGCCATACCCAGGGTTTGCAACGGCTGCGGCGTGTCCTGTCGAGCCAGGTAGTTATCGACCGCAAGACTATATTGACGTTCACTGCTGCTACCTTCCGGTAACGCCGTAATATTGAGCGCACCGCTAAAGCCAATCATGGAGATAAGCTTTAAATTAATTTCTTCCCAAGAGCGCACGGCGTCACCCTGGATAGCGGTGATTTCACTACCGTGGGCAAGGCCTGCCTCGGCTGCCGGTGAGTCGGGTGTAACATCACCGACCATGGGAGCAACCGTCGAAATACCTGCTACAAACAAGGCCCAATAGGCGACGATGGCCAGCAGAAAGTTTGCAAGTGGCCCCGCGGCTACAATGGCAATACGCTGCCACACGTTTTTTCGGTTAAACGCTTGATCTAACTGATCGTCAGGAACAGGGGCTTCACGCTCATCAAGCATTTTAACGTAGCCGCCCAGCGGAATCGCGGCCAACGCGAATTCGGTCCCATGGCGATCCACGGTAGACCAGAGCGGTTTACCAAAGCCCACCGAAAAGCGCAGCACTTTAACGCCACAGCGACGCGCTACCCAGAAGTGACCAAACTCGTGAAAGGTAATCAATAGCCCCAACACGACAAGTACCGCTAAAATATTTTGTAACAGGCCCACAATAAACTCCTTAGCACCATGCATACCAGCCGCTGATGCTTAAGCGACCTACTCGTCTTTCTGTTATCTATTGCCTAATCTCAGCGCTATCTTTGCTCAACGAACTGGGCTGCCTGCTCGCGCGCCCACTGATCAGCTGCCAGTACGTTCTCGATGCTGTCGGCATCGCCGTCGTAGGGAAGTGACAGTACGTGGGCCACTATCTCGGCAATAGCGTTAAAGGCAATTGTCTCTTCCAAAAAAGCCGCAACCGCAATCTCGTTGGCCGCATTGAGAATGGCGGGCGCAGCGCCGCCTTTCTGTATGGATTCACGGGCCAGGCGCAGACAGGGAAAGCGAACCTCGTCCGCGGTTTCAAAATCCAGCCGGGCGATTTGAAACAGATCCAATGTCTCCACACCCGCCTCAATACGCTCAGGCCAAGCCAACCCATAGGCAATCGGTGTGCGCATATCGGGGTTGCCTAGTTGCGCAATCACCGAGCCATCGACATAGGCTGCCATGGAGTGAATCACACTCTGAGGATGAACCACTACCTGAATTTGCTCCGGCGTGGTATCAAATAGCCAGCACGCCTCAATCAGCTCCAAACCTTTGTTCATCAAGGTGGCGCTATCGACGGAGATTTTTCGCCCCATCGACCAGTTAGGGTGGGCGCAGGCCTGGTCGGGCGTGGCACTAGCGATATCCGCAGCGCTCCAGGTACGAAAAGGTCCCCCAGACGCCGTCAACAGTAACTGTTTGACGCCATATTTCCCTAATCCGCCGCGGTGCTCCTTGGGTAGACACTGATAGATTGCGTTATGTTCAGAGTCGATCGGCAGCAGCGTCGCCCCTGAGCGCTCCACGGCCTGCATAAAAAGCGCACCGCTCAACACCAAGGCCTCTTTATTAGCCAGCAGCACGCGCTTGCCTGCTTGCACCGCGGCAAGGGCAGGCAGCAAGCCTGCCGCGCCTACGATAGCGGCCATCACGGTATCCACACTGGCTTCACGGGCGACCTGACAGAGCGCCTCTCCCCCTGCTAATACCTCGGTTGCCTGGCCCGCATCATCAAGCGCCTGACGCAACCAGAGAGCATCCGTTTCTTGATCGAGTACGGCAACGCGGGGGCGATGGGCTAAGCACTGATCCAGCAACGCTTCTTTTGAAGTATGCGCAGTAAGCGCATAGACGCGGTAGCGATCGGGATGACGGGCAATAACATCGAGCGTGCTAATCCCGATAGAGCCTGTTGAACCAAGCACGGTAATTTGCTGAATAGGTGGCTGGCTCATAATGGGAGCACCTGCCCTTGAAGAACAGGCAAATAGAGCAGTGCAAATAGCGGAATCGCGGCAGTAAGACTATCGATACGGTCCAGTACGCCGCCGTGGCCAGGTAACAGTTGGCTTGAATCCTTAACATCCCGATAGCGCTTGAGCATGCTTTCCAGAAGATCGCCCAGTACCGAGGTAAGTGTTACTACCGACGTGATAAGCACCAGAGCAATGCCGCCTGCGAGCCCAAGCGGCTGCCAAAGGGCAAACGCAATTGACAGTAGCGTGGTGGCTACCATCCCCCCTATCACGCCTTCCCACGACTTGCCGGGGCTAACACGCGGGGCAAGTTTTCGCTTCCCCCATTGGCGCCCAGCAAAGTAGGCGCCAATATCGGCAGCCCAGACCAGGAGCAGAACAAACAGCAGCCACACGGCACCGCTTTCACGCAAAATATTAAACCCTACCCAGCAGGGGATCAGTACCCATAGACCCATGGCTAAGCGCCTGCCCGTTGCCTGCCACTGATGCCCTTTATCCGGATAGTGTGTGACCCAGTAGAGGTTGAGCAACCAACCCAGCGCAGCACACCATAACGGCCAGACAGCCAAGGCGGCCCCCGCAAACCACATGATCAGCATCAAAAACGCAGCACCAGCAACTAGCTGAATGCGCTGGCTCTGGCGACTTATGCCGGCGAGGTTCGTCCACTCCCAGGCACCGAGTAGCACCATAAAAGCGGTAAAAAGCGCAAATGCGCCTCCTTGTAAGCCAAACAGGCCAATCAGCACCACGGGTGCCAACCAGGCTGCGGTTATAATCCGCTGTCTAAGCACCTTGCGCCTCTATTTGTTCGTCGGTCATACCAAAACGTCGGCGTCGCTGACAAAATTCATTTAACGCGACATCCAGCGCTTCGGCACCGAAATCTGGCCATAGTAAGGGCGAGAAATACAGCTCAGCATATGCTAACTGCCATAGCATAAAATTAGATAAGCGCTGCTCGCCACTGGTTCGAATACACAGGTCAATGGGCGTTACGTGACGACGCTCCATTGCCGCCTCAAAGCGGGTTTCATCGATGTCTTCAGGCTGTAATTCGCCTGTCGACACTTGCTCTGCAAGCTCGCGTGCCGCCCGAGTAATATCCCACTGCCCACCATAGTTGGCCGCAATAATCAGATGCATACCGGTATTATCTGCCGTCAGCGCTTCGGCGCGATTAATATACTTTTGGATAGCATGGGAAAAGCCGCGCCGCTCGCCAATAATGGTTAGCCGGATATTACGCTCATTTAGCTTTTTGACTTCACGCTTAAGCGCCATCAAAAAAAGCTCCATTAGCGCATTCACTTCTGCAGCGGGGCGCTTCCAGTTTTCACTCGAAAAGGCAAACAGGCTCAGCGTTTTCACCTGTCGTTCGGCGGCACGCTGGATTACCGCTCTGACGGCTTCTACGCCTGCGCGATGGCCGCGCACACCCGACATTCCGCGCGCCCGAGCCCAACGGTTATTGCCGTCCATTATGATAGCGACGTGCGACGGTATTGCTTCATCCCAAATAAGAGATGGCGTACTGGCATCGCCTGGCGGTTCTTCAGGAAGCTGCGACGTCATGAGGTCTCGCACAAAAGCTCGGTCATAATAAAGCCATAGGCCTAGCGGGTAGGCTGGCTACCCGCGACTAAATAAAGGAGAGACGTTTATACCTGCATCAGGTCCTGCTCTTTTGCCGCCAGCGCCTTGTCGATCTCGGCGATATACTTATCGGTCAGCTTCTGAATTTCATCTTCACCCTGGCGCTGATCGTCTTCAGTAATGTCTTTATCCTTAAGCAAGGATTTGAAATCACCGTTGGCGTCACGACGTACGTTACGAACCGCAACGCGGGCATTTTCAGCCTCAGAACGCGCCTGCTTGATATAGCCCTTGCGGGTTTCTTCGGTCAGCATCGGCATCGGCACGCGGATAACGTTGCCAGCACTTGCCGGGTTCAGACCCAGATCAGCAGTCATAATAGCCTTTTCAACTTTAGGCACCATGCCCTGTTCCCACGGCGCCACGGCAAGCGTACGCGCGTCTTCAACGTTTACCGAGGCCACTTGGCTAAGCGGTACCTGACTGCCGTAATAGTCAACGGTTACGGCATCCAGAATACTCGGGTGCGCACGCCCAGTACGAATTTTGTTGAAGTTGCTATTCAGCGACTCAACGCTTTTTTTCATACGAGACTCTGCGTCTTTCTTAATATCGTTGATCACGTCATTATCCTCTATCTATCAGCGTGCCTTCCTTGCCCCCTACTACCAAATTCAGTAGGGCACCAGGCTTATTCATATCAAATACCCGCACCGGCATATCATGGTCACGTACCAGGCAGATGGCGGTCAAATCCATAACGCCTAATTTCTGATCCAGAGCGTCATCATAGGAGAGCTGGTCATACTTTACGGCATCAGAGTGTTTCAAGGGGTCCTTGTTATAAACCCCATCCACTTTGGTGGCCTTGATGACTACATCCACATCGACTTCGATGCCTCGTAAACAGGCAGCCGAGTCGGTTGTGAAGAACGGGTTACCCGTTCCTGCCGAGAACAACACTACGTCTCCTGACGTTAAATAGCGGATGGCGGTGCGGCGGTCATAATGCTCTACCACACCACTCATGGGAATCGCCGACATTACCCGCGAACGGATATTCGAACGCTCCAATGCATCGCGCATGGCCAGCGCGTTCATTACCGTTGCCAGCATTCCCATGTGGTCGCCTGTGACCCGATCCATTCCGGCTTCGCTTAGCGCTGCACCCCGAAACAGGTTACCACCACCAATCACGATACCGACTTGCACTCCGATACCCACCAGCTGGCCGATTTCGAGCGCCATACGGTCCAACACTTTAGGGTCGATACCAAAATCGTGCTCTCCCATCAGCGCCTCGCCGGAAAGCTTCAGCAAAATACGCTTGTATTTTGACTTCGATTTCTCAAGTTTGTTGGGAACAACAAGCGCGGTAGGCTCTTGAACATCACGTGACATGGCATCTCTCCTGAAGCAGACCTAGACACAGGTGGGCGAAGCAACCCCTAGATTAGCAGGGGCCGGATACACGAAGGCGTGCGCTTACGCGCACGCCATCTTTTGACTGAAACATCTGACCTTAACGACGGCCAGCCTGTTCCATAACTTCTTTAGCGAAGTCGACTTCTTCTTTCTCGATGCCTTCACCCACTTCAAAGCGCGTGAAGCTAACTACTTCGCCACCGGCTGCTTTAACGAATTCAGCAACGGTCTGGTTCGGGTCTTTAACGAACGGCTGCTCGGTCAGGCTGTTTTCCGCCAGATATTTCTTCAGACGACCTTGAACCATTTTCTCAGCAATCTGCTCGGGCTTGCCTGCCATGTCCGGCTGACCCAGGATGATGGCTTTCTCTTGGTCCAACTGCTCTTGCGGCATATCGGCCGGGTGAGCAACTGCTGGATTAATGGCTGCTACGTGCATAGCAACGTCTTTCGCCGCTTCTGCAGTACCGCCAGTAAGTACGGTCAGAACGCCAATGCGGCCACCGTGAACGTATGCACCCACCAGGCCACCGTCAACGGCGTTGACAACTACCGCACGACGTACGCCGATGTTTTCACCGATTTTCTGAACCAGCTGCTCGCGGGCAGTTTCAGGGTCACCTGCCATAACGGCTGCAACATCTTCGCTTTTCGCAGCAAAGAAAGCGCTGGCGATTTTGTCAGCAAACGCGATGAAGTTGTCATCACGCGCAACAAAGTCGGTCTCGGAGTTGATTTCAACCATTACGCCGTAGCTACCGTCTTCTGCTACACGGGTAACAACAACACCCTCTGCAGCGATACGATCGGCTTTCTTCGCGGCTTTTAAGCCTGAATTTTTACGCAGGTTTTCGATCGCGACTTCAATATCACCGTCGGTTTCGGTGAGTGCTTTTTTACACTCCATCATGCCGAGACCAGTACGTTCGCGCAGTTCCTTGACCTGAGAGGCGCTGATAGCTGCCATGAGAATTCACCTCGGAAATGGTTCTAGCTGAGAGTTAAACGCCCTACAGAGTATAAACATGATAGATGACCATCATGTATCACTTTGAAGGTCGCTTGCCGGCAACAGGTGCCCGGCATAATCGGCCCACCCGGATATTCATCCAAAGCGGGAAAAAGGGGGCATAGGCCCCCTCTTCAACACAATGCGGCTCAACTGCCCGCCGCATCTACTGCAACCTTACTCGGCAGCAGCGTCGGTGTCTGCAGAAGCAGCCTCTTCGGTCACTTCAACGAACTCGTCCGGACGACCTTCTTTCGCACGACCACACGCGTCAGCAATGGCTTTCACGTAAATCTGGATAGCACGGATGGAGTCATCGTTACCCGGAATAACGTAATCAACGCCATCAGGGTTAGAGTTGGTATCAACCACGCCAATAACCGGGATACCCAGCTTGTTGGCTTCGTTGATCGCGATGCGCTCGTGGTCAACGTCGATGACGAACAGTGCGTCCGGCAGGCCGCCCATGTTCTTGATACCACCGATAGAACGCTCGAGCTTCTCTTGCTCGCGAGTTGCCATCAGGACTTCTTTTTTGGTCAGCTTGTCGAACGTGCCGTCTTCGCGCATGGTTTCAAGTTCGCGCAGACGCTTAATGGACTGACGAATGGTCTTGAAGTTAGTCAGCATGCCGCCCAACCAGCGATGGTTGACGAACGGCTGATTAACGCGATTCGCTTCTTCTTTGATGATCTTGCTAGCGCTGCGCTTGGTGCCAACAAACAAAATTTTGTTGTTGGATGCCGACATCTTCTCGACCACATCCACGGCTTCGTTCAGTGCCGGCAGAGTGTGCTCAAGGTTAATGATGTGAATCTTGTTGCGCGCGCCGAAGATGAACTTGCCCATCTTCGGATTCCAGTATTTGGTCTGGTGACCGAAGTGAGCGCCTGCTTTCAGCAGGTCACGCATATTAACGTGAGACATGGTAAAACTCCTGAAACTCGGGTTAGGCCTCCACGCACCCCATGGATCCGACCATTGACCACGTTAAAACGTTGCCAGCGGCACCCGGGACCATGTGTCGGTGCATGTGTGTTTTCAAGGCTTGCTATATTAGCCACGCATCCAAAAATGAACGCGCAACGGGTCGTTCGACTGACCATGATCGCCGACTAGCGATAAAGAAGCTAGGAATGACGATTGCAGGAAAGCGCGCGGCTTTATACCATAGATCATTGCCAAGATGAAGTCACAGCTCGTGTTACGATCTTTATTTGTTGCTTAAGACTGTTACTTAGTAGGCTTACTTACTATTGTCGCTTAACACTGTTTCCTGGCTACTTTTCTTAATCCCGTTGTTTCTTAATACTGTATTCTTAACTACCGCCTGAACCCATATCGAGAATTCATGAACGTTCCCATCAAGACACCTTCAGAAATCGAGAAAATGCGCGAAGCCGGGCGCCAAGCCGTCAGCGTGTTTGAAATGATCACGCCTCATATACAGGCGGGCGTCAGCACCGGCGAGATCGACCGACTGTGTCATGAATATATTGTCAATGAACTGGGCTCCACGCCTGCCCCACTCAACTACCACGGCTATACCCACGCCACCTGTATCTCCTTGAATCACGTGGTTTGCCACGGCTTCCCAGATTTCAATAAAAAGCTCAAGAATGGCGACATCATGAATCTGGATGTCACGGTTAAGACGCCGGATGGCTACCACGGCGACTCCAGCATGATGTTTGTCATCGGCGAAACCATTCAAGGTGAGCGCCTGTGCCGGATCACCCAGGAATGCCTGTATAAAAGCATCGCCCTGGTAAAACCCGGCGTGCGTCTTTCAGAGCTTGCCCAAGCGATTCAAAAACATGCCGAAAGCCATGGCTACTCTGTGGTACGCGACTTCTGTGGGCATGGCATTGGCGCGGGTTTCCATGAAGAGCCTCAGGTTCTGCACTACGATGGCTACGCGCCTGAAGCTGACATCACCCTGGAAGCCGGCATGTGCTTTACCATCGAGCCCATGATTAACGTTGGCGGCTATAAAACCAAAGTGCTTCGCGACGGCTGGACAGCCGTCACCAAGGACAAGAGCCTGTCGGCTCAATGGGAACACACCTTACTGGTCACCGAGACCGGGGTTGAAGTTCTGACCGCGCGTAGCGATGAAGACTTTAGCTTTTTAGATCGCTAATGCTCCTTCACCACTACCGGTTCGAGCCGGACACGTCACTGTATGACCTTGAAGCTTTGCGCACGGAGCTCTCCGGTTCACGCTCGCCCATTGCGCCGTTTAAAACGGCGCTCCGCGAGCTGCAGGCCCGGCTGGACGACCGGTTTCGTTCAGGCGCTGACATACGCGATCTGGTGCGCGGGCGAGCTTGGTACTTAGACCAACTGCTGGCCATTGCCTGGAATCTGCACGCCTGGCCAGATGACGGCGTAGCGCTGGTCGCCGTAGGCGGTTACGGCCGAGGTGAACTTCACCCTCACTCGGATATCGACCTGCTTTTGCTGCTTGAGCAGGATGACGACACTCCCTACCGAGAATCCCTAAGCGCGTTTATCACCTTTTTATGGGATATCGGCTTGGAGATTGGCCACAGCGTCCGCTCGTTAAATGACTGCGAACGTGAAGCCAAGGCGGATGTCACCGTCATCACCAACCTGCTTGAATCACGCCTGATCGCCGGGCCTGAGTCGTTGCGGGCAACCATGCATGAGCGTTTAAGCACCGAGCAACTCTGGCCTGCCGACCGTTTTTTTGAAGCCAAGTGGCAGGAGCAGATTGCCCGCCACTACCGCTACAACAACTCGGAATACCATCTTGAGCCTAACCTGAAAAGCTCGCCTGGCGGCCTACGCGACATTCAAATGATTGGCTGGATTGCCAAGCGCCACTTCGGCACCGAGCAGTACGCTGACATTGTCGCTAACGGCTTTATGAACGATGCCGAGCTGCGTATTTTGAGCCAGGGGCAGGCATTCTTGTGGCAGGTGCGTTATGCCCTGCATATGTTGACCGACCGCGCCGAAGACCGGCTACTGTTTGATCATCAGCGCACCATTGCCGAGCTGTTTGGCTTTAAAGACACGCCCGAGCGTTTAGCCGTTGAGCAGTTCATGAAGCGCTACTATCGTCACGTAACAGCGCTTGCTGGCTTGAACGATATGCTGCTTCAGCACTTCGATGAAGTAATTTTGCGCGGCAAAGAGGCGCTGGAAACCATTCAGCTCAACGAGCGCTTTGAAACCAAGGGCGGCTATATTCAAGCACGCTCGCGCAGCCTGTTTCGCGAGCAGCCGGAGGCCATGCTGGAACTGTTCCTGCTCATGGCTAGGCACCCCGAAATTGAAGGCGTGCGTGCGGATACTATTCGCCTTATCCGCGATCACCGCCATCAAATCGACGATCACTACCGCGACGACCCGCTTCATCAGCAGCTGTTTCTGGAAATCTTGCGCGCGCCCGGCAACGTGCCGCGCCAATTGCGGCGCATGAACCGCTACGGCATTTTGGGTAAGTACCTGCCCGAATTTGGCCGTGCGGTAGGCCTGATGCAGCATGACCTGTTTCATATCTACACGGTGGATGCCCATACCCTGCGCCTGCTGAAATTCCTGCACGGGTTTCGTAAACCCAGCGCCAAGGACGAGTTCCCCGTGGCCGCGGTTCTTATCAACCAGCTGCCTAAGCTGGATATTTTATGGATAGCAGGCCTGTTTCACGATATCGGCAAGGGCCGTGGTGGTGACCATTCAGAAATTGGCGCCCGGGATGTTGAGCACTTTTGCCAACGCCACCATATAACGCCTCACGATACGAAACTGGCCAGTTGGCTTGTCGAGCATCATCTGCTCATGTCGATGACTGCTCAGAAGCGTGATATCAGTGACCCCGACGTTATTCGCGATTTTGCCTTAGTTGTGCGTAATGAAGCGCGCCTGGATTACCTTTACGTACTGACAGTCGCTGATATCAACGCCACCAACCCGACGCTATGGAATGGCTGGCGGGCGTCACTTCTGCGCCAGCTTTATGCTGAAACCAAGCGCGCCCTGCGACGCGGGCTTAAAAATCCGCCGGACCGTGATGACTGGGTGCGGGAAACACGCTCCGAAGCCCGCTCGCTGCTCAATACCCTCGGGATTGGACGCGCGCAAATCGACACACTTTGGGAATCACTCGGCGAGGATTATTTCTTACAGTACGCCCCCAGCGAAATCGTCTGGCAAACCCAAGGGATTTTGGTCCATAACGCCTCCCCCTTGCCACTAGTATTAATCAGCGCGCCGACGGTCGATATGGCAGAAGGCGGAACCAAAGTGTTTATTCACACTCGCTCGGTCGACGACCTGTTTGCCGCGACCGCCGCGGCAATGGAGCAGCTAGGGCTTTCGATTCACGATGCGCGCATTGTTACCTCGCATAACAACTGGACGCTGAATACCTTTATCGTACTGGATAACCACGGCCAGCCAATTCGCGACCCTGAGCACATCAATGAAATGCGCCAGCACCTGGTCGAAGAGCTGGACGACCCTGACGATTACCCAGAGATCGTCACCCGCCATACGCCGCGCCAGCTAAAGCACTTTAAAGTGCCCACCGAAGTGTTGATCGAGCAGGACCCGGCCAATGAGCGTACGCTGCTAGAACTCACGGCCCCCGACCGGCCAGGGCTTTTGGCCCGGGTCGGGCGTATTTTCATGGAGCAGGATATCGCGCTATCGACGGCTAAAATTGCCACTCTGGGTGAGCGCGTCGAGGACGTTTTCTTTATCACCACCAAATCGGGCGAGCCGCTAACCGACCCCTTGCGCCAGCAGCAGCTACGCGAGCGGTTGATTGAGGTCTTGGGGGTTTGAGCATGGCGCTTAAGTTTGAGCCCACACCGGGGCTTGCTATAATCGGCGCCTTACACCTGTCGTTTTAATACGCTAGCAGGGCACGCTCTCAACAAAACACTCTCAACGGACTCGCCATGAACCCTGATCTCGCTGCCCTTCATCCCTATCCGTTTGAGAAACTGGCCGCGCTTAAAGCCGAATTAACACCCCGGGCTGATTTGACGCATATTCCGTTGACGATTGGCGAGCCCCAGCACGCACCCTACCCGGCAGCACTCGAAGCACTGGTTAAACACCAGTTGGAAATGGCCCGCTACCCGGCCACCAACGGCTTGCCAGCGTTTCGTGACACGCTGGCCCAGTGGGCTACCGGCCGCTTCAAGCTGCCGGGTCTGGATGCCGAGCGTCAAGTACTGCCCGTGAACGGCACCCGCGAAGCCATTTTTGCCTTTGTGCAGGCCGCGCTTGACCGCACACGCCCTGCCAACGTGGTCGTGCCCAATCCGTTTTATCAGATTTATGAAGGCGCAACACTTCTGGCCGATGGTGAGCCGGTTTATTTAAACTGCACCGCTGAAAACGGCTTTCGGCCGGACTTCACCACGCTTAGCGCGGCCACCTGGCGTGATGTGCAAATCGTGTTTATCTGCTCGCCCGGTAACCCCACCGGCGCGGTTACTTCCATTGATGAGTTCAAACAGCTGATTGCGCTGGCCGATGAGCATGATTTTATCATCGCCTCGGATGAGTGTTACTCCGAGCTTTATCTGGATGAACAGACGCCGCCGCCAGGGCTTTTACAGGCCTGCGCAGAGCTTGGCCGCGATGACTATCGCCGCTGCGTGGTATTTCATTCGCTGTCGAAACGCTCTAACTTACCGGGCCTGCGTTCGGGCTTTGTGGCGGGCGACGCCGCTATTCTGGCGCCGTTTAAGCGTTATCGCACCTATCACGGCTGTGCCATGTCGTTACCGGTACAGCACGCCTCCATTGCGGCATGGCAGGATGAAGCGCACGTACGTGCCAACCGCGATGCCTACCGTGAAAAATTTAGCGCTGTGGTCGATGCGCTAGCCCCGGTAATGGACTTCCCCACGCCGGAGGCAAGCTTTTACCTGTGGCCTGCCGTACCGGGTGGCGATGATATTGGCTTTACCCAGCGGCTTTTTACCGAGCAGAACGTAAGCGTATTGCCTGGAAGTTTAATGGGCCGCCCTGACGCGCAGGGCATTAATCCAGGCGCGGGCCGCCTACGCCTAGCCCTGGTGGCCGAGCTTGCCCCGACCCTTGAAGCCGCGCAGCGTATCCGTCAGCTGATTGAGCGTAGTTAATTCACATCTTTACGGCACGAACAGCACGAAAGGAGATACCATGTTTACACTCTATGTCATTGATACCTGCGATACGTGCCGTAAGGCGCGCAAAGCGTTGGAAGAGAACGGCATACCGTTCAAAACCCACGATTTACGCAAAGATGGTTTATCGGCAGGACTACTGGAGCATATTCTGGAGCGGGCTCCGCTTCTTGAAGTCGTCAATAAGCGTAGCAAGACATGGCGCGACCTTCCTCAGGAAGATAAAGATAGCCTGGACGCCAACTCTGCACGCCAGCTGCTGCTGAAACACCCGACGCTGCTTAAACGTCCGCTGCTGGATACCGGCGGCGACGCCATACAGGTGGGTTACCGCGACGGCGATTACGCTAAGATTAGCGGCTGATTCAACGCCGCTAATCTGCTTGTTTGTATCAACGCTTTTGTACAAACACTTTTATATCAACACATTGTTAAACCGACATTTGGCTTCTGTTAACTGTTCGGTTAACCACGTTATTAACCACAGGATGAACGTTTATGTTGAGCTTTGCGCTTGGAATTGGCACGCAGAATACTCAAGGCGACTGGCTGGAAATTTACTACCCGGCACCGCTGTTCAAGCCACAGGAAAGCCTGGTTAACGCTGCCAAAGAAGCGCTTAACGCCCCTCAGGGCAATGCAGCCGTTAGCTTTTTACCGGAAGACTGCACCCGTTTGGCCAAAGCGCTTGAAGCGGCTGGCTACACAGAGCAAGCCGAACTCACTGAGTCGCTTGCGGCAAGCCAACGCCCGCTGGTAGCGATGTTCATTGAAACGGATCAGGCGCCGCAAACGGCTCCTGAGGTGTACCTTAAGCTCCACCTGTTATCGCATCGCCTGGTCAAGCCGCATGGTTTGGATCTTACCGGCATGTTCGGCCTGCTGCGCAATATCGCCTGGACCAACGAAGGCGCGATCGATATCGAAGAGCTGCCTGCGCGTCGCCTGAAAGCGCGCTTGGCCGGTCGTGCGCTATCCGTCGACTGTGTCGATAAATTCCCCAAAATGACCGACTACGTGGTACCGACCGGCATCCGCATTGGCGATACCGCACGGGTACGCCTGGGTGCGCACCTGGGTGAAGGCACCACGGTTATGCATGAAGGCTTTGTGAACTTCAATGCTGGCACCGAAGGCCCAGGCATGATCGAAGGACGCATCTCAGCTGGCGTCATGGTCGGCAAGGGCTCTGACCTGGGCGGCGGCTGCTCCACCATGGGTACGCTATCCGGCGGCGGCAATATCGTCATTAAAGTAGGCGAAGGCTGCCTGATCGGTGCCAATGCCGGTATTGGCATTCCGCTGGGCGATCGCTGCACGGTCGAATCCGGCCTGTACATCACCGCAGGCACCAAAGTAGCCCTGCTGGATGACGAAGGCAACGAGGTTAAAACCCTGGCCGCACGCGAACTGGCGGGCCAAAACGACCTGCTACTGCGCCGTAACTCTAAAAATGGCCGTGTCGAGTGCCTGACCAATAAAAGCGCCATCGCGCTGAACGAGGCGCTGCATGCCCATAACTGAGCCTGACACGCTGTCGCCAACGCTACAGCTTGCCTTTGAGCTGTTAAGCCGCCCGTCAGTGACGCCGGACGATGAAGGCTGCCAGGACATCATGATCGAGCGCTTAACGGCGCTCGGTTTTCATATTGAGCCAATGCCGTTTGGCGATGTGCAGAACTTCTGGGCCGTACGCGGTCATCATGGCCCGGTGATTGCCTTTGCCGGCCATACCGATGTGGTACCCAGCGGGCCGCCCACCGGTTGGGAATTTCCACCGTTTTCACCCTGCATTAATGAGCAAGGCATGCTTTGTGGGCGGGGCGCTGCGGATATGAAAGGCAGCCTGGCGTCTATGCTTACCGCCGTGGAACGCTTTGTAGCCCGCTACCCTGACCATGATGGCCGCATCGCGTTTTTAATCACGTCGGATGAGGAAGGCCCGGCCGTCGACGGCACTCGCGCCGTGGTCGAACAGCTGCGTGAGCGCAATGAGCGCCTTGATTACTGCATTGTGGGCGAGCCTTCATCTACCGATCGCCTGGGCGATGTGATTAAAAACGGTCGACGCGGCTCGCTGGGTGGCGTTTTGCATATTCAAGGAATTCAGGGCCACGTGGCTTACCCGCATCTGGCACGCAACCCGATCCACCAGGCGATGCCTGCGCTGGACGCCCTGGTCAATGAGCACTGGGATGCGGGCAACGATTTCTTCCCCGCCACCAGCTTTCAAATATCCAACCTGCGCGCGGGCACCGGGGCGACTAACGTGATCCCTGGCGATGTGGAAGTGGTGTTTAATTTCCGCTTCTCGACCGAGGTGACCCACGAGCAGCTTAAAGAGCGTACCCACGCGATTCTGGCGCGCTATGGTTTAGAGTATCAGTTGGATTGGACGCTGAATGGTGAGCCGTTTCTGACCGCAGAAGGTGAGCTGGTTGACGCTGCCATTCGCGGCGTGGAAGCTGTCACGGGTAAGCGCCCTGCGCTATCGACCAGCGGCGGCACGTCCGATGGCCGCTTTATCGCCACGCTGGGCGCTCAGGTGGTCGAGCTAGGCCCGCTTAACGACACCATTCACAAGGTAAACGAGCGCGTACGCGCCAGCGACCTGGATGACTTGAGCCGGATCTATGAGGCGACGCTTCAGGCACTGCTAACGTCGGATGAGGTAAGCGCATAATGGAGCAGTATCCGGATATTGAAGTGTACGTTGCCCGCGTTTCTCATGACACGCTTAACGCCTGGCTTGCCAGCGCGCTTTCCGCCCCGCCACTAACACCGGCGGGCAAAGGCAAGTGGAAAACCCGCGGCATGTACCAGGGCGAAGAGGTGCCGATCCTCTTGGTCGATAACGTGGCGGATGGCTTTGCCAGCCTGTGGTTTGATAGCAGCCACACGCCATGGATGACCGACCAGGAGTGCGCGCAACACGCCGCCGAAGCGCTGCAAACGGAAATTCGCTGCTCGCTTGGGGGCTGGCATCCAGGCAATGATGACCCTGACCGGTTCTGGCAGGTTCTGCCCGGTGGTAAAGAAGGCGCCATAGAGTGGCCGGATTCGGGCCGTTAACCACCGCCTTAAACGCAATCGACCCCGCCTAGGCGGGGTCGATCGTCATCTTGCTTAATCGTGCAATCGTTACTCAATAATACTCACATCGTCGGCCTGCAAACCACGGTCATTTTTAATCACGTGGTAACGCACAATTTGGCCTTCTGCTAGCATACGCGGACCGCGGCCCCGGATAGCACGAAAGTGAACAAACACATCTTCACCGTTATCGCGGGTAATAAAACCGTAGCCTTTATTGGTATTGAACCACTTCACTTCACCCTCTTCACGCCCATCGTTAAAGTCGATGATATCTTCCTCTTCATCATCCACTTCATCGACCGGTTGAGGCTGACGCGGTGCGGCCTGAACACGACCTGCTTCTGAACGCTCTGCAACGGGTTTGACGACCACTGGCGGCGCCAGGGCAGCCGTTGCCAGCGTACCAATACATAAAACGATAAAGCTACCCAGGGCAACGGCGATATAGATGCTGCTGACGCCGCTGATGGCTAACTCAGCCTGCCATAAATCGGCCAAGGGTGCGTTGGTTAAATGAACAATCCCGGCCAACAGAAGTGGCGTGGGGGCGGCTAGTAATACACTGATTAAGAAACAGCGAAACACAACTTTTGGATTCATAGATGATAAAAGCTCTCTTGTTGTATGGGTAACAGACGAAGGACAATACCCGAACTATCAGGCCCATTCCTAACAGTACCGGACATATTACACAAGGTTGCCATGTTACCATGACACAAGACTTTTCTCCTGCTGAGCTAACGCAACGTCTTGAAACGCTAGAAAGTCGCCTGGCCTACCAGGAACACTGGCTGGACACCCTCGACCAGGCCGTTGCGCAACAAGAGCAACGACTCGCCAAACTCGAACAGATAAGCGCTCTAATGCGTGAGCGCTTACGCGAGCAGCACCAGGCGTTTCAAGCCGATAATACTCAAGGCACGGCTCGTCCTGAAGACGAAATACCGCCGCATTATTAATAAAGCATCTTAGCCTGATTAGTAAAGCGCTGACGCTTCACTAATGTTAAATAAAATTAATTATTTTTACTAAGAATAGCTTACCACGTCATAGGCTTAACGCCGGATAAGACTTGACGGGTCTACACTCTCCAGGCCAAAGGCGTTGGCGACGGCCGCGTAAGTAACCTGCCCGGCGTGTACATTAAGCCCTGGCAGGAAGTTAGCGTCATCGCCCAGTGCCTGCTGCCAGCCCTTATCGGCAAGCGCCAGTACAAACGGCAACGTCGCGTTGGTTAACCCAAGCGTTGAGGTGCGCGCCACGCCGCCCGGCATGTTGGCCACACAATAATGCACGATGCCATCCACGATATAGGTAGGTCCGGCGTGGGTGGTGGGCCTGCTGGTTTCAAAGCAGCCGCCCTGATCAATCGCCACATCCACCAGCACACTGCCGGGCTTCATATCGCCAAGCATGGCACGGGTAATCAGCTTGGGCGCCGCCGCTCCCGGTATTAGCACAGCACCGATAATCATGTCGGACTCGCGCACCGCATGATCCAGCGCATCCGCCGTGGAGTAAACCGTTTTTATACGCCCTTGATAGCGGCTATCCAGCACCTCCAGACGAGCCAGCGATTTATCCAGAATCGTCACATCGGCACCCAGCCCCAGCGCCATGCGTGCAGCGTTTTCACCCACCACGCCGCCGCCAATCACGGTGACCTTACCCGGTGCCACGCCCGGTACGCCGGGCAGCAGCACGCCAGCACCACCCTGGGCTTTTTCCAGGCTATGCGCGCCCGCCTGAACGGCCATACGCCCGGCCACGGTGCTCATCGGGGCGAGGAGCGGCAGTCCGCCGTGGGCATCGGTAATCGTTTCGTAGGCAATGCAGGTCGCCCCACTCTCCATCAAGCCACGCGTTAATGCCTCTTCGGCCGCCAAGTGCAGGTAGGTAAAAAGCGTGTGCTGGGAAGTAAGCCGTGCGACTTCGTCTTTTTGAGGCTCTTTAACTTTTAAAATAAGCTCAGCGCTTTGCCAAAGAGTGGCCACATCGGGCTCAATCTGTGCGCCTGCGGCTGCGTAGTCGCTGTCGTTAAACCCTGCACCCTCACCCGCGCCAGCCTGCACGTAAACCGTATGGCCGCGGCTGGTAAGTTCACGCGCGCCCGTGGGCGTCAGCGCTACGCGGTACTCATGATTTTTAATTTCCTTCGGGACGGCAACGTTCATTGGATCTCTCCTAGTGTAAGCGGACCGATACTGTCTCTCTTCAATTACAGCACAGCTTAAGCCTGCCACCATCGCCCGATTTAAAAACAAAAAAAACGCCGGTTAAGGCGTTTTATAGGAGAAAATTCTAGCGTTATCCGGTTTTATACCAGAAATTTAACGTCACTCGTCGACCAGCGCCGCGCCATAGATTCCCTGATATTCATCGGGCAGCCGTTTGGGCCGCCCGCTGGAAAGCGCAATGCACGCAAACCGGGTACGCGCGTTTAATAGCGTTTTTGCATCCCGCTGGCGTTTAAGCTGAAAACGCCGGGTCAGGCTAAAACGGCCATCGCACTCTACAATCCAAGTAGCCAGCGCCAGCTCATCGCCTGCAAACGCGGGGGCAAGGTAGTCCAGCTCATGGCGATGTACCGCCATGGCGCGATCTAACTCGCGGTAGCGCTCCAGAGACAGGCCAAGCGCCTCGGAGTGGGCCCAGCTAATCTGCTCGACCCAGCGTAGGTATTCGCTGTTATTCACGTGTTGATAGGCGTCTATCGCCTCTTCGCTCACGTGAATATCGATCACAAAAGGATCAGGTAGCGCCCACTCCATCACGTTGCCCCTTATGCTGCCTGTGCTTAGCGCCTTACTCGCCCCAAAACTCAACGCTCACCATTAATCGCGAAATACCCGTACGCCTAACGCTTTCAGGTAAGACGTTTCCGGGATCGCCGGGTGTACCGGATGATCGGGGCCCTGGTGGCCTTGGAAAATCACCTGACCATGGCGATCCTGATGGCGTACCGCGCCGCGAACCACATCTACCAGGCGATCTGTCGCCAGGTGCATGGAGCACGACGCCGACAGCAGCAGGCCGTCACGGCCCAGCAAACGCATCGCTTCACGGTTCAAGCGCGCGTACGCCCGCTCGCCGTTAGGGATATCTTTACGCTTCTTGATGAACGCGGGTGGATCCAGAATGATCACGTCAAACTGCTCGCCGTCGGCTTTGAGCGCCGCCAGGGCTTCAAAGGCGTCGCCTTCGCCGATTGCTACCTGTTCCTGAACGCCATTGAGCTCGGCATTACGCGCCACTTGCTCAAGCGCCGGGCCAGAGGCATCGATACACAGCACTTCAGAGGCGCCATTTGCCGCCGCCTGAACGCCCCAGCCACCTATATAGCTGAACACGTCGAGTACGCGCTTACCGGCCACCTGGCTATTGAGCCAAGCGCGGTTTTCGCGGTGATCAAAGAACCAGCCGGTTTTCTGGCCATTAAGCACAGGTACGACAAAGCGCGTGCCGTTCTCTTCGATCAACACTTCGTCGGGCAGCGTGCCTTTTACCACATCAACGTGGGCTTCCAGGCCTTCCTGACGACGTCCGCCGGTATCGTTACGGAACACAATCACTTCAGGCTTAACCACTTTTTCAAGCGCATCAACAATTTCATCAGCCAGTGCCTGCATGCCCGCGGTATTCAGCTGCACCACCAGCACATCGCCAAACCGGTCGATGACCAGCCCAGGCAGCAAATCGCCTTCACCATGAATCAGGCGGTAAAACGGCTTGTCATAGACACGCTGACGCAGTGACAGCGCCTGATTAAAGCGGTGTACAAACAGCGAGCGATCCAGGCGCATATCCGGGTCACGGGACATCACGCGGCCCGCAATCAGCGAGTGCGGGTTGATATATGCTACGCCCAGGACTTTACCATTGGAGGCCTCGACCAGTGCGGTTTCGCCAGCAGTGAAATTTTTAAGCGGCGTTTCTTTAATATCCACTTCGTTGGAGTAGATCCACAGATGGCCTGCTTTCAAGCGGCGATCGGCGTTTTTATTCAAGCGCAGGCGTTGGGTCACAACAGTCTCCAAAAGCGTAGATAACAAAGTAGCAAAGGGTGGGCCAGCGTTTAACGCTGACAGCCAGGGCAAAAAACGCTGGCACGCTGGCCAAGCGTAATACGCTGAAGTTCAGCGCCGCAGCGTAAGCAGGGCTGGCCCTGGCGCCCATATACATTTAGCCGCTGAGCAAAATAGCCAGGCTCACCCTGACCGCTGACAAAATCGCGTAGCGTCGTACCGCCCTGGGTAATCGCGGCTGCCAATACCTCTTTGACGGCGGCGGCCAGCAGCTTGTAGCGCTCAAGGGAAATACGTCCGGCCGCACGGCGGGGATCGATACCGGCCATAAACAGCGCTTCAGTAGCATAAATATTACCCGCGCCAACCACGATGCGGTTATCCATTAAAAAGGGCTTCACCGCCACGCGTTTATTGCGTGACAGTTTATACAGCCATTCGCCGTTAAACGTTTCATCAAACGGCTCGGGGCCCAGGTGAACCAGGCGCCTATCCGCCGTGCCGTCGCCCAGCTGCCAATCGACAAAACCGAAGCGGCGCGGGTCATGATAGCGCAGCACATGGCCACTGGCGGTGACAACATCGACATGGTCATGCTTTTTAGGGATGTCGCCCACCTGGGCAATACGCAAACTGCCCGACATCCCCAGATGCCATAGCAGTGTTGCCTCGTTTGGCGACTGCTGTATGGGGATTTGCAGGTACTTGGCGCGACGGGTCAGAGTACCAATACGCGCACCGATCAACCGCTCAGGCAGGTCGTCAGGCACAGGAACACGCAAGCGCGGCTGACGAACAAGCACCTCGGTAATTTCCTGACCTTCAAGATAGGGTGCAATGCCGCGTTTGGTGGTTTCAACTTCGGGCAGTTCAGGCATGAAGAGGACCTAGTTACGATATCGGTTCATACGCGAGAGGTATTGTCGCATATGCACCGATAAACACCATGCATGCAAAAACCCGGCATTGGGCCGGGTTTTTCAACAGGCGCTCGCCTGCAGTGGAAGCCGATCATCATCGCTTGCGCGATTACTTGATCTTGGCTTCCTTGTAGATAACGTGCTTACGGACAACCGGGTCGTATTTCTTGAATTCGAACTTATCCGGTGTGTTCCGCTTGTTCTTATCAGTGGTGTAGAAGTGGCCTGTACCGGCACTGGACACCAGCTTGATCTTATCGCGCATGGTTTTACTCTCCCAAAAATGCTGTCTTAGATGGCGTCGCCGCGCTTACGGATATCAGCCAGAACCGTCTCGATACCTTTCTTGTCGATGATACGCATGCCCTTAGAGGAAACGCGCAGCTTGACGAAGCGGTTTTCGGCTTCAACCCAAAAACGATGGGTGTGCAGGTTCGGCAAGAAACGACGACGTGTCTTACGCTGGGAGTGTGAAACGTTATTTCCAGTTACCGGACGCTTGCCGGTAACCTGACATACTTTGGACATGAGAGCCTCCAACCGCTTGGCCAGGATATAAGCCTGAGTGTTCAAAACTGTCGGGCAAACCGGAGCAGGGAGGGAGTCGACGCCGTTAACCGCCTACTAGCTGTACCCAAATCCGTTATTCAACCCAAGTTTAAAGGTGGCACTTTATACCAGAGCACCTAACTACCGGCAAGCAAAACCATCTAAAAAGGCCTAAAAAAGCCACTTTTTAGTTATTTTACCTGAATAGTCGACGTTATCCGCCTGCTATCCATCTACTGCCTATAGCCAGCCTCGCTCGGCAAAAGAGACCACGTCTCCATCTCCCACCACGAAATGATCCAATACGCGTACGTCAAAGAGTCCAAGGGCCTCTTTTAAGCGTTCGGTGATACGACGATCAGCATCGCTTGGCTCAGCCACACCGGAGGGGTGATTGTGGGCCAGGATAACGGCGCCAGCGCTAAGTTCTAATGCGCGCTTGGCAACTTCGCGGGGGTAAACGGATGCGCTGTCTAGGGTACCGCGAAACAGGGATTCATAGCGAATAATTCGGTGCTGTGTGTCCAAAAAAATTACCGCGAACTCCTCATGACCCAAATGACGCAGCTGAGAACTCAGATAATGGCGCACCAGTTCAGGCGACGTCAGCGCGTTGCCGCGCGCCAGCTGGCTGGCTAAATGACGCTTTGAAATCTCAAGCGTGGCCTGTAGCTGGGCGAATTTTGCACTACCCAAACCGTGGGCGGCGCAAAAGCTTACCTGATCGGCTTCCAATAGCGGGCGCAGGCCGCCAAACGTCGTGAGCAGATCACGCGCCAAATCGACCGCCGAGCGCCCCTGCACGCCTACTCTCAAGAAAATTGCCAGTAATTCGGCGTCTGAAAGCGTCTGCGCGCCCATGGTTAACAGTTTTTCCCGCGGCCGCTCGCCCTCCGGCCAGTGATTGATCCCCATTCTTCCCCCATTTCCCTTTCCGCCCGAATTCACTCGCCCAAAAAGCTCAGTAAACCTAGCTTACCTGTTATAGGCGCCGACATGCCAAATTAGTAAGACGGATGGTATGGTAAGCCTCCCCAAGAACGCTCATGTGGATCCTTTGCCATGGTTTCTGTTTCTGCTTCTGTTAACCCGACGACGCTATCGACGCTTGCTGGTAAACGCATTCTCCTGGGCATTAGCGCGGGCATTGCGGCGTATAAAAGCGCGCTGATCGTGCGGCTGCTTAAGCAGGCGGGCTGCGAAGTGCGTGTCGTCATGACCAGCGGTGCCCAGGCGTTTATTACCCCGCTGACGCTGCAGGCACTATCCGGCGAGCCGGTGCGCACGTCGCTCCTTGACCCGGAAGCAGAAGCCGGGATGGGCCATATTGAACTCGCCCGCTGGGCGGATATCGTGCTGATCGCCCCGGCAACGGCTGACTTGATTGCCCGGCTGGTTCACGGCATGGCGGATGATTTGCTCACCACGCTGTGCCTGGCCAGTGAAGCGCCCAAGCTGATTGCCCCCGCCATGAACCAGGCCATGTGGCGCCACCCGGCAACCCAGCGCAATGTAGCGCAGCTGGGCGCTGATGGCTGGCAGCTCATCGGCCCTGCCGCTGGCGACCAGGCATGTGGCGATGTCGGCCCAGGGCGCATGAGCGAGCCTGAGGCCATTTTTGAGACGGTTACGCGTCACTTTTCTGGCGCTCCACAGCCAAGCAACAGTCCCCATGTGGTGATTACTGCGGGCCCTACCCGCGAGGCACTTGACCCGGTGCGTTATCTCTCCAACCACAGCTCGGGTAAAATGGGCTATGCCCTGGCCGCAGCGGCAGTGGCTCAAGGCGCCCGCGTAACGTTGATTAGCGGGCCCGTAGCGCTTCCCACGCCTGCTGGCGTAACCCGTATTGACGTTGAATCCGCTGAGCAGATGCATCAAGAAGCCATGCGCCTGGCGCCAGAGGCGGCGCTATTTATTGGCTGCGCCGCCGTTGCCGACTACCGCTCGGCCTCACCTGCCGAGCATAAGCTCAAAAAGCAGGCCGACAGCGACACGCTTACGCTCACGCTGATCAAAAACCCGGACATTATTGCCGATGTGGCCGCCCTGCCTGCGGGCAAGCGCCCTATGGTCGTAGGCTTTGCCGCAGAGACGCAGCAGCTGGAGCAGTACGCCCACGATAAGCTTAATCGCAAGGGGCTTGATATGATTGTCGCCAACGACGTCTCTCAGGCAGGCCTGGGGTTTGGCAGCAACGACAATGCGGCGCTGCTACTCTGGCGCACGGCGCAAGGCACCGAGCACCGCCTGGAAGCCCCTCAGCCCAAAACCCAGCTTGCGCAGGGCATCATCCGCCAGGCGCTGGCGTTGCTTTCTTTATAACAGCTGTTTTCAATAGCGGTTTTTTCAATACCTGTTTTTAACAACTGTTTTTAATAGTTTTTTTAATAGCTTTTTTAATGTTGGAGCCATTCATGACTACCCGCCCCCGTCTGCAGTGCAAAGTGCTTGATGAGCGCCTGCATGACTATATGCCGCACTATGCGACCGAAGGTTCCGCTGGCATGGATCTGCGGGCGCTGCTCGACGAGCCGCTGACGCTGCAACCTGGTGAATGCCAACTCGTACGAACGGGTCTTGCCATCTATATTGAAGACCCGAGCCTTGCCGGAATGATCCTTCCCCGCTCGGGCCTTGGCCATAAACATGGCATTGTATTGGGTAATCTGGTGGGTCTGATCGATTCCGACTACCAGGGTGAGCTGATGGTATCGGTATGGAACCGAGGTCAGAGCGCCTTTACGCTGTCGCCTTTTGAACGGCTGGCGCAATATGTGCTCGTTCCCGTGGTGCAAGCCGAACTTTCTATTGTGGATGCTTTTACTGACTCCACTCGGGGCAGCGGTGGCTTTGGCAGCACTGGCCGTCAATAACCGCCCTGGCCATCAACACCGACAAGCGCAAGCCCGGCTAACGTTACGTAGCACTAACATTACGTAGTAACAGGAAGAGCGAATGGACGTACCTGCTTCGATTTTTCGTGCTTATGATATTCGCGGCATCGTCGATAAAACGCTGAGCGAATCCACCACAGAATGGATTGGGCGTGCCGTGGGTGCCGAGGCGGCGGCGCGCGGCGAGCAAACCGTTATCGTTGCCCGGGATGGGCGCCTGTCCGGAGAGCGCCTGCAAGCGGCACTGATCCGCGGCCTGACAGCCGCTGGACGCGACGTTATCGATATCGGCATGGTACCCACGCCGGCACTCTACTTTGCCACTCACACGCTGCCTGAGAGCCGCTCTGGCGTAATGGTCACCGGTAGCCACAACCCGCCAGACTATAACGGTTTCAAAATCGTTCTGGCCGGGGAAACCCTGTCAGGAGAAGCCATTGCCGCGCTTTTTGAGCGCATTCAAGCCGGCGAGCTAACCACTGGCCAGGGCAGTGTTCGTCAGCACGATATTCGCGACACCTACCTCACGCGCATTCTGGAAGACGTGCACGTTAAGCGACCCTTAAAAGCGGTCGTGGACTGCGGCAACGGTGTGACTGGCGAGCTTGGCCCGCAGCTGATCGAGCGGCTAGGGGTCGAGACCACGGCCTTATTTGCCGATATTGACGGTCATTTTCCCAATCATCACCCCGACCCCGGCAAGCCAGAAAACCTGCAGGATCTAATCAAGAGCGTTCAGGTAACCGGTGCCGATATCGGGCTTGCCTTTGATGGCGATGGCGACCGGGTGGGCGTAGTCACCCCGCGCGGCAGAATCATTTACGCCGACCATCTGCTGATGGCCTTTGCCACCGACATGCTTTCGCGCAACCCGGGCGCCAGAGTGATTTTTGATATCAAGTGCACCGGCAACCTTGCCCGCGTGATTAGCGAGGCTGGCGGCGAGCCTGAGATGTGGCGCACCGGCCATTCGCTGATTAAAGCGCGCATGCGGGAAACCAACGCTCAGCTGGGTGGGGAAATGAGCGGCCATATTTTCTTCAAAGAACGCTGGTATGGTTTTGATGACGGTCTTTACGCCGCCGCACGTCTGCTGGAAATTCTGGCGCTTTATAACGAAGATGCAGACGCCTTTTTTGACCGCTTTCCTCAGGATCTAAGCACGCCAGAAATCAATATAATCGTTAGTGATGAAGAGAAATTTGGCCTGATTGAAGCGCTTGCCCGCACGGGCGACTTCGGCGAAGGTATCAAAACCACGCTGGATGGCATTCGTATCGACTACGCCGATGGCTGGGGGTTATGCCGCGCCTCCAATACCACTCCGGCGTTAGTGATGCGCTTTGAGGGGAAAAATGCTGAAGCACTGGCGCGTATAAGGGAACGCTTTGCCAACGCCTTAGCACGCGTTGCGCCTACGCTTAAGATTCCCGAAACGCCGGTTTAAGCGCAACACGATAATAATAGCCGTTAACCACGTACTATCTAAGCAAAAGAACACTGGACAAAAGAAAACAGTAAGCAAGGGACAACACTATGAATTCAGCCAGTCGCGACCCCCAGGTCGTTGTGGAGGTGCTTTCCGAGGCGCTTCCCTATATTCAGCAGTTTTCCGGCAAAACCGTCGTGGTCAAGTACGGCGGCAATGCGATGACGGAAGATACCCTGATCAACTCGTTTGCACGCGACATCGTGCTGATGAAAGAGGTAGGTATCAATCCCGTGGTCGTCCACGGCGGCGGTCCGCAAATCGGTAGCCTGCTGGAAAAGCTCAATATCGAATCGCGCTTTGTTAACGGCATGCGCGTGACTGACTCGCAAACCATGGATGTCGTTGAAATGGTGCTGGGCGGTTTGGTCAATAAAAGCATCGTCAACCTGATCAATCAAAGCGGCGGCAAAGCGATTGGCTTAACGGGCAAAGATGGCGCTCAGATACGCGCCCGCCAGCTGAAAGTCGAGCACCAGAGCCCGGAAATGACCGTACCGGAAATTATCGATATCGGTCACGTGGGTGAAGTTGAGTCGATCTCAACTGATTTGATCGAGATGCTCGCTGCCCGCGATTTCATCCCCGTGATCGCCCCGATCGGCGTAGATGGCGAAGGCCATAGTTACAACATTAACGCCGACCTGGTGGCTGGCAAATTAGCCGAGGCGTTAAATGCCGAAAAGCTGATGCTGCTGACCAACGTAGCGGGATTGATGAATGGCGAAGGCAAGGTATTGACCGGGCTAAGCACTCTGCAGGTAGATGCCCTGATTGCCGACGGCACCATCTATGGCGGCATGTTGCCCAAAATACGCTGCGCGCTTGATGCAGTGAAAAATGGTGTTAACAGCGCGCACATTATTGATGGGCGTGTGCCACACGCGGTGTTGCTGGAAATTTTCACCAACGCCGGGGTCGGCACTCTCATCACTGACGCGAGCTAACCGCGACGGAGGGCTAACGTCATGAGCGACGATCAAAAACCTCGCCGCCGCGAGCAGATTCTTCAGGCGCTTGCGTTAATGCTTGAAGAAGATAGCGGAAAACGAATTACTACGGCCGCCCTGGCGCGCCAGGTAGGCGTTTCTGAGGCAGCACTTTATCGCCACTTTCCCAGTAAAGCGCGGATGTTTGAAGGCTTAATCGACTTTATTGAAGAGAGTATTTTTGCGCGTATTACGCGGATTCTGGAAGACGTCCCTGAGGCCACCGCACGCTGCGGCACGATTCTGGCGCTATTGCTGGGCTTTGCCGAGAAAAACCCTGGGCTTGCTCGGGTGATGGGCGGCGACGTTCTGACCGGCGAAACGGCGCGTCTGCGCCAGCGCGTTCATCAATTGTTTGAACGCTTGGAAATGCAGCTAAAACAGATCATTCGCGAAGCGGAACTGCGCGAAGGCCGCCGCCCGAGCATTCCAGCACCGGCAGCCGCTAATTTGTTAATCACCCAGGCGGAAGGCCGCATCTCGCAATATGTGCGTAGCGATTTCAAGCGGCTGCCCACAGAACACTGGGAAGACCAGTGGGCATTTTTAGCCAGCCAACTACTGCGTGAAGTGCCCCAACCGGCTTAACTGCGCATGTGGCCAACAGCGCAGTTGGCCACTCTTTTTCGCTTATACGCTGCCTCGCCGCTGGCGAAGAGAGGCATTTTACATTCTCCCACCTAGCACAACATTGTAGTCGCCCAACTCTTCAAGTATTGCTTTAGCTATCAATTGAAGTAACAGGAATATCCATGGACTTAACGATTAGACAGGCGACTGTTGAAGATGCTGACGGGCTCGTTGATATTGGACGTCAGACTTATATTGAAACGTTTGCTGATTTCTATCCGCAAACGGTTATGAGCAAGTATCTAGACAAAGCATTTTCTGTCAGCCAACTGGAAAATGAATTAAAGCATACACAATCCCAGTTCTGGCTATTGGAAGTCGAGGGCCTATGCGCAGGCTATTTAAAGGTAAATTGGGGAAACGCTCAAACGGAGATGCAGGAAGAGTCAGGGCTAGAAATTGAAAGAATTTATCTCGCGCGCAAGTTCAAAGGAGCAGGATTCGGCAAGCGGCTTTTCGAGAAAGCCAGAGAAATTGCCAAAGCGCTTGATAGAACATATTTGTGGCTAGGCGTCTGGGAAAACAATCAACAAGCGATAATGTTTTATCAGTCGCGAGGATTTGTTGTCATCGGTTCGCATAATTTTCAGATGGGTGATATTTGCGATACGGACTACATAATGAAGCTAGAACTAACTCGCCAATAGCTGCTCTTAAGAACTTATCAACTTCCCTTTAATCTCTTAGACCTTAGGCAACCCAACCATCCACACTTCGGAGGCTGGCGATGGGCATACCGCCCATGCCATATCAACCACCTCGCCAAAGGAAGGCTTCTTTTGAATATTACCCACCTTGAACACGCGGTTATCGCGCTGATCTTTCAAGCCTTGCTTTGGCCGTTTGTGGGCCGCTGGGTGGCGGGCTCGTTGATTGTGGCGGTATTTTTAGGGCGTGAGATTGCTCAGCATGAATATGCGGGCGGCGGGGCCAATCAGGTTGGCTACTTTTATGGCTTATTCAACCACTGGTCGCTGGATTCATTTTTGGATTTCACGGCCCCGGCTCTCGCCTGTGCCTGTGTGGCGTCAATCATGCCGGGCAGCTGGCTGTGGAAATACATCAAAGCGCGGCGCCAAAAATAGCCATGCACACCTAGGCGGCCATAAAAAACCGGCTCTCTAATCGATAGAGGCCGGTTTTTTTCAAACGATGCAACGTTCTGGCGAGGCAAAGCTGACTATGTAGGCTTACGCCGCGATAGCATCGCCCATTTTTTGGCGCAGCTTTTTCATCGCGTTCTTTTCAAGCTGACGGATACGCTCGGCGCTTACGCCGTACACATCGGCCAAGTCATGTAATGTCGCCTTATTATCGGTGAGCCAGCGGCGCTGCAGAATATCCCGCGAGCGTTCATCAAGGCCTTTCAAGGCAAGCTGTAAACGGCGCGTTGAGTCTTCCTCAAAGTCGCTGTCTTCAAGCTTAGTCGCCGGGTCCGCTGAGGCATCATCCAGAAAATAAGCCGGCGCCTGGTAAGCGCTCTCTTCATCGTCGTTGGGCGCAGCATCAAAGCCTGCATCATAAGCAGATAGGCGCCCTTCCATATCGCGCACTACCTCGGGCTTAACATCGAGATCTTTGGCGATGGCATCGACTTCATCGTTATTCAACCAGGCAAGACGCTTCTTGGCGCTGCGCAAGTTAAAGAACAGTTTACGCTGGGCTTTGGTAGTGGCGATTTTAACGATCCGCCAGTTACGCAGCACAAACTCGTGAATTTCCGCTTTGATCCAGTGAACCGCAAACGAAACCAGGCGCACCCCTTGATTGGGATCAAAGCGCTTGACGGCTTTCATCAAGCCGACGTTACCTTCCTGAATCAAGTCAGCTTGGGGCAGCCCATAACCCGAATAACTGCGCGCGATATGCACCACAAAACGTAGATGCGACAGTACCAAGCGGCGTGCTGCCTCTAAATCGCCATCATCATACAGGCGGAAGGCAAGCTCGCGCTCTTCTTCAACAGTTAGCACCGAAATGCCGTTAACCGCTCGAATATAGCCGCCCAGGTCATGACCTGGAGAAAGCTGTCCCACCGGTAGAAGACTAGTGCTCATGTGCAGGTGGTCTCCCTTCAAACCTATCGTGGTTGACGTACGTGGTTGAAATCACTACGTGGTTGAAATCAAATCGTACGCCTCAATTAACAACTAAGACCTTACTGAAAAAGCAAGGTTCACTTGTTTCGTTTGGCATTTAACGCCAACATCCTTGGGCTAACTGTATCCAGGGTAATTAACCATTGTTACGGTTAGCGGACACCGGCTAATCACCTTAGCGTGGGCGAATGCTGGAAAGATGACGAGTTACTGCAAGCCAAGCGCCCAGCCAGCCTAGTAGCGTACTGCAGGATAGCAAAATTATAGAGCCTGTGATATCCAACTGTGGTAATGAAAAGCTTGCGCCGTAACTTGCGGCAAGCGCCGCCACAGGAAGCGATAGCCAGTGGTTGCCCAACCCCAGTAAACCTAACGATAAAATCCCGCCTCCCAAGCCATACCAGGCGCCACTGTATAAAAATGGTCGACGTACAAAGGCATGGGTCGCACCAATCAGCATTACCACTTCGATTTCCCGTCGCCGGCTTTCAACCGCCAGACGAATCGTATTGCCTACCACTAGCAGCACGCCCAGCCCAAACAGCATGCCTAGCGCTAACGCCACCCGCCGCCCAAGCGCTGCCAAATGGCGTAACCGCTCAACCCAAGCTAAATCAACCCTGACTTCATCGACTCCGGTCAGGGCTTCCAGTGTCATGGCCAGCTGTTGCATGGCCGCTGGTTCGACATCCTGGGGCCTAACCACAATACTCGCTGGGAGCGGATTGTCATCAAGACCTGCCAGCACATCATCCAACCCCAAAGACTGCTGGAACTCGGCCATGCCCTGCTCGGCACTGATCATACGCGTATCGAGGACCGCCTGCTCAGCACTTACCGCCTCTTCAATTCTTACCGCCTGAGCCGCATCGACGGACGTCGCCAGATAGACGGTGAGAGTGGCGCTTTCATCAAGCTCTGCATCCAATAATCGAGCGCTGTCCAGGGTTAGCCATAGCGCGGCGGGAAGCACCAACGCAATCGCAATCGCGAGCATGGTAAGCAGGTTGCCGACCGGATGGCGCACCAGCCGATAAAAACTGTCCCAGCTCATCGCCCGGTGGTGGCGCCCCCAGGCGCGCATGCGGCTTGAAAACCGGGTTTGCTGGGAGTTTGCCCCACGCCGTTTGGGCGCCTCCTGGCGTGGCACGGCCGCGCTACGCTTTGCCCGGGGTGCTGCGCCGGTTGGGCGCCTAGGTGTCGTGGCACGCTTCATACGGCTCCCTCATCGCCGACCAGGCGCCCATCGCGCAGGCGTAAAATACGGTGCCGCAAGCGCGCAATCAAGGCAAGATCGTGACTTGCAATCATGACCGTCGTCCCGATGCGGTTGAAGTCCTCGAACAGCGCCATGATGTCTGCGGAAAGCTGCGGGTCCAGGTTGCCCGTCGGCTCGTCGGCAAGCAGCAGGGCAGGCTTATTAACGACCGCCCGGGCGATGCCCACCCGTTGCTGTTCACCGCCGGAAAGCTCGACAGGTAACGCTTTTTCACGATGGAGCAGGCCAACCTTATCAAGCGCAGCGCGGACACGGCGCGCCGTTTCCCGTGGTTCAATACCCTGAATTTCCAGCGGCAGTGAAACGTTGTGAAACACGCTTCTATCAAACAGCAGCTGATGGTCCTGGAAGACCACGCCTATCTGGCGCCGATAGAAAGGCACCTGGCTTGAGTGAAGCTGCGCGATATCATGCCCTGCCACGACAACTCGACCACGGCTGGGCTTTTCAAGGCGCATAATCAGGCGTAACAAGGAGCTTTTACCCGCGCCGGAATGGCCGGTTAAAAACACCATTTCACCGCGCTCCACACGAAAATCCAGGTGCGCCAGGGCTTCAAAGCGTCCTCCGTAGCGCTTACCGACGTGCTCAAAAGCGATCATGCGCTGGCATCATCCCCTTGGCGATCAAACAGCGCGTTAACAAAGTCATTGGCTTCAAAGGGGCGCAGATCATCCAGCCCTTCACCCACACCGATAAAGCGAATAGGGGTTTTGAGCTGCTTCGCCAGCGCAAAGATAATCCCGCCCTTCGCGGTGCCGTCCAGCTTAGTCAGCGTGATGCCGGTCACGGGAATGGCCTCATTGAACGTACTCGCCTGGGCGATAGCGTTTTGCCCGGTGCCAGCGTCCAGTACCAGCATCACTTCGTGGGGAGCGGTGCCATCAAGCTTTTGCATGACGCGATGGACCTTTTTTAGCTCTTCCATCAAGTGACTCTTGTTATGCAGGCGCCCTGCCGTATCGGCGATTAGCACATCTACGCCGCGCGCTTTGGCGGCGGCTACCGCATCGTATATGACCGAGGCGCTGTCGGCGCCGGTATGCTGAGCAATCACCGGCACGCTATTGCGCTCACCCCATACTTTAAGCTGTTCAACCGCCGCCGCACGGAAGGTATCGCCCGCCGCGAGCATCACGCTTTTGCCTTCACGCTGAAAGCGCTGAGTCAATTTGCCAATCGTGGTCGTTTTACCCACGCCGTTCACCCCAACGACCAGAATAACGAAGGGGCCATCCTGTGACTTATCCAGAACAAGCGGCGTTGCCACTGGCCCAAGCATGGCAGCTAACTCCTCCTGCAAGCCACGGTAAAGCGCTTCAGGGTTATTAAGCTCCTTGCGCGACACACGCTTCTCTAGACGCTCAATAATCTCGCTGGTTGCCTCAATGCCCACATCGGCCATTAATAGCTGAGTTTCCAAATCCTCTAGCAGCTCGTCATCAATCTGTTTTTTACCCAAAAACAGATCGGAAATACCGTCGGCTAAATTGGCGCGGGTTTTACCCAGGCCTGATTTAATCCGCGCAAACCAGCCCTGTTTTTCGCTCTTGGCAGCCACCGGCTTCTCTTGAAGCTCGGGCTTCTGCACAGGCTGGATCTCAGGTTCCGGCTGCACTGGATCGATTTCAGGTTCAGGAGCAGGTTCTGGGCTAATTTCTGGCGCAGGCTCCGGTTTGATCTCAGGCTCAGGCGGCTCCGGTTTAATCTCAGGCTCAGACGGCTCTGGCTTAATCTCGGGCTCAGACGGCTCTGGCTTGATCTCGGGCTCAGACGGCTCCGGCTTGATCTCGGGTTCAGACGGCTCCGGTTTAATCTCAGGCTCAGACGGCTCCGGCTTGATCTCGGGCTCAGACGGCTTCGGTTTAATCTCAGGCGGAGCAGGCGCTGGCTCAAACTCTTGCTTGGCTTCCGGCACGGTGTTTTCAGCGTCGGCTAGCGGCTTCTGCGGCGATTCATCAAGCAGCTCATCATCGTTGAGTTCCTGAGGGAGTTGCTTTTGCTGCTCCTGTTGGGAGTCGTGCTTTTTCTTACGCTTGAAAAAACCAAACATGGGTGTCATCCGACTTAAAAGGTGAACATTGTGACCATCCTACCACCGCCAACCAAGACTTTGGATAAGCAGCCCGCTACAATCCACTATATGACACGACAACGCTCCTCTCGCCCAAACACTCGTTCAAGTACTCATTCAGGTACTCGCTCAACCGCTTCCCGTGGTGCGCCCACCAAACAGCCCGGTAAGCTACGTATTATCGGTGGTGATTTTCGCCGTCGCCAGCTACCCGTGCTTGATCGCCCCGGCCTGCGTCCTACCCCGGACAGGGTGCGCGAAACGCTGTTTAACTGGCTAGGCCAGCAGCTATACGGCCAGCGCGTGCTGGACCTGTTTGCGGGCACCGGCGCATTGGGTATTGAAGCGCTCTCGCGCGGCGCGGCCCATGTTGACTTTATCGAACGTGACAGCAGCGTGGCGGCTTATATTACCCAAAATCTGGCGACTCTTGGCGCCACGCGTGGCCATGTGACTACCCGTGACGCTGAGGCTTTCCTTAACCAGCCTTCACAACCTTTTGATCTGGTTTTTCTTGACCCGCCCTTCAATCAGGGGCTTGCCGCCAACTGCTGCAGCGCTCTAGAAAGCCGCGGCTGGCTTACTCAAGACGCCATGATATATCTGGAAACCGAACGCGCCCTCACGCCGGTTATCCCGGCGAATTGGCAGTTACACCGCGAAACTCAAGCGGGGGAAAGCACCGCTCGGCTCTACCTGCGACAAACTCCCTAAACAGCGCTTGCCGATAATGGCCACGAGCGTTACGCTCGCCACATTCACCCCTGTTGGCAAGCCTGTCGTTTGTTTTTATAACCTGTGTTTATAATCTGGAGATTTACATGAGCCTGGAACTGTTCAATCAGCTTGAGCAAAAAGTCACCGATACGGTGGACGCACTGGAAATGATGAAGCTGGAAAACGAAGAGCTGCGCGATGAAAATGCCAAGCTTAAGCAAGAGCGTGAAGAGTGGGAACGCCGCCTGAACAGTCTACTGAGCAAGTTTGAAACCAGCGATACGCCGAGCACCACTAGCTAAGCGTACGTGACAGCAGTACCGCGTCTTCCCGCCCGGCGGTTCCCTGCACTGCCGGGTAGTAGCCTTTACGCAGCCCATCCACGCCAAAGCCCCAGCGCTTATACAGGCTAATAGCGGCCACATTGCCCGCACGCACCTCAAGCAGCACACGCTCACTTTGCCACTCGGCCACTTTCTGCAGCGCTGCATTCATCAGCCCACCGCCCACCCCAAGGTGGCGATGCTCGGGCAGTACGCCAATCGCCTGCAGCTCAGCATCAAAAGGTAAGCGCGCGACGATGGCATAGCCCACCAACTCCCCGGCTTGAATACACCCTAATACGCAGCTTGTCGCATCGGTTAAGGCCTCATGAAGCTGAGCATCACTGGCCCCGCTTTGGGCCTGCGCTTCAAGTGCCATCAACTGGGCAAGCTCGCTCTCCTGAAGCTCGTTTATCGTGCGCTCAGTCACGACTGCTTGGGCCTTTCTCAAGCGTCTGCCACTCTTGGCCAAGCACGTTTAAAGCAGGCCACAGTTCCCGCTTGGCCTGCGGATTCTGAATCAACCCGGCAAGCGACGGCCCTTGCCATATCGGCAGTGCCAGCGTTTGGCTGTGTGTTTGCTGAACGTTAAGCACCTGCCAAATCTCGTCGGTCTGTTGCGTCTCATGTTCGCCCCACCACAGCACACGCTCAAGCTTCCAGCCCTTCCGGCTTGCGCTACCCTCGATAAACGCTGAAAGCCCCTCGCGGGCTTCTTCAAGCGGCTCTGCGACTTCAAAAGCGTTGGCCATGGGCGGCCATTCAAACAGCATGATGCTGGGCAGTTCGCCCTGCTGAATGCTGGCAGCCTGCAAGATATTGCTTAGCAGCTGCTGCTCTTTAGGCGTGATATTGCCAGGGTGCAAACTCAGCCAGCGCTGGCCAATACACATGCAGGAAAGCGCAAAGCGCAGGGGCTTGGCAGAGGTTGCGGGTGTCGGTTTGGGCGCAGGTGATACTGCTTCTTTTTTAACGGGCGGCTCAGCGACCGGCGGGGCCTGCCCAAGCAGGGCCCGCACTGACAAAGGCGAAGCCTCAGGCGATGGTGTGCTTAGCTCAGCCGGTTTGGCTTCTTTGCGCGGCGGCGGTGCGTCATCAAGCACCGCTTGCAGGCGATCACGCGGAGGTGTTTTTTCCGGTGGCGTATCGTCCCACTCGCAGGCTTCGGTCGGCAGTGCATTCGGCAGCTGATAGCGCGACGCCCAGGCGGTAATGCCCATGGCGTCGAGGTAGTAACGGCGGGCAACTTCTGGTGTCACTGGCCGCCGCCACGACAGTTAGGTGAATCAGGACGCTCACCGCCCCGCGTCTGCCATTCAACCGGTGTATATAGATGTAGCGCCAGGGCGTGGACCGGTCCGGACAGTTCGTCGGCCAGCAGCGCGTAGATTTTCTGGTGGCGCTTCACCGGCATTAAGCCGTCGAAAATATCGCTTACCAGCGTCACCTTAAAGTGGGTTTCGGAGTTGGCGGGCACGTTATGCATGTGGCTTTCGTTTTCCACACGCACTGCTTCAGGCGCTAACGCCGCTAACTTCTGCTCGATCTGTGCTTGCACCGTCATGCATGCTCTCCTCGGTATTTAACGTTTTTATTGTACGCGCTTACTGGCTGCCAGACGACGTCCGCCGCTCAACAAGTGCACGCCGGGCGACAGAAATTCTTGAAAGGCTTGCCAGCAGCGCCAGAAAAGACGTAGCGGCTCCCAGCCACAGGGTTACCTGAACGGCCAAGCCAAGCGCCAAAGCGGCGCCCACCATGGCAACCCCCAGCGACTGACCCACCGTGCGGATAGTACTCATAACGCCCGATACGTTGGCGCTACGCTCAGGGGGCAGACTGCCCATCATTTCGCGATTATTGGGCGGCTGAAACAGGCCAAAACCGATTCCGCACAGCGCCGTGCGCCAAAGGCTTTCCGCCACGCCCATGGTTTCATCCACCAGCGCCAGCGCGATTAATCCAGCAATCAACAGTCCAAGCCCGGCGCTTGAAAGCACGCTTGGGTTAATGCGATCGGCAAGCCGGCCCGCTAGTGGGCCCACCACCATAATGGCGAGGGGCCATGGGGTAAACAGCCAGGCGGTTTCCAGCGGCGTAAAGCCCATTTGCTCCTGATAGAAAAACGATAGCGCTACAAACGTCAGCCCCTGACCAATAAACGCAAGCCCTGACGCCGATACTGCAAGGGTGAAGCGCTTTTCAGCAAACACGCTAAGCGGCAGCAGCGGATATGGCGCGCGGCGCTGACGGGCAATAAAACCTGCAAAGCTTGATACCGCCAACAGCACCCAGGCACCCACTTGCCAGAAAGGCGCCGCGTGGCCCACGGCATCCATGGCCAAAAAGAAGCTTGCCAGCATCAGCATGGAAAGCAGCGCACCCAAAAAATCGAAGCTGCCCTGGCGAGGCTTATCCTTTGGCAGGGCCCGGTTCGCCAACCATAGCGAACATAGCCCCAAGGGTAGATTGAGCGCAAACAGCCACGGCCAATCGGCAAACGATAGAATTACCCCGCTAAGCGTGGGCCCTGCGGCATAGCCGCCCGCCACGACCAGCGCGCTTAATCCCAAGGCGCTGCCCAGCAGACGCGAGGGAAAGATAGCCCGATAAAGCGCAGGGCCAATCGAGAGCGTGGCGGCAGCGCCCAGGCCCTGCAAAGCGCGAAACACCAGCAGCGCTTCCAGGTTACGGGAAAGCGCGGCACCCAGCGCGCCCAGCATGAAGGTGGTCAATCCAAACAGGTAAATATGCCTGCGAGTGACCAGCTCGCTAATCCCGGCAAATACCAGCAAAAACGCCGCGCACACCACCTGAAACATATTGGTGATCCATACCGCACGCGACGCCGATGCGTTTAGATCCGCGGCGATAGTGGGCAGGGCAAGATTGATCATGGTGGTATCCACCACCGCCATCAGCGTACCGGTAATCAGTGCCAGCACCGCTAACGCACGTTCAGGCCCGGGCAGGCCGTCGTCTCCAGGACGGGTTTCAAACAGTCGCATGGGTGGGATGTTCCTAAAACGAAACGACTAACACGTTAAAACCGGCCTAAGCCGGTTTTAACGTGTATGAACGCAGCCGCCTGAATGCGGTTACGACATTAGCTAACGCCGTGCGTTAATCCTGGTCGTTGTCGAGCAGCAACGCATCATCAACATCAGAAATTTCAAGCGCTGTCTCATCATCCAGGTCGATGGCGAGATAGCTGTGCTCAATGCGCAGAAATTCCTGAAATAGGGCCCAGTTAAGCGTTTCCGGCCACTGACGTTCGTCCTCTTCCCAAGCGCGCAGCTCGGTCTCGAGAATTTCGGCAAAGCGGTCACGTACAAAGGTTTCAAGCGCTTCCGGGGTGTCCATCTCAGGGATAAGATAAACGGTACTTTCACGTTCGACGTCGTCCAGTGTCAGGTCGTCGTCTCCCATGGTGGGTTCCAGCGCATTGATCCAGTCCACAAAGGGCTGGGTCGGCCTGACGCTCAGAGCGGAGCGGTTAAGCAGTTTCATGGGATTCTCCTCGCCGTCGAAACGTTGACCATTATGGGCGCTAAAACGCGCCCTTACCAACTTTTAGTCTACTTCGGGACGCATCGCCGGGAATAGCAGCACATCACGAATGGAGGGGCTGTCGGTAAACAGCATCACCAAACGGTCAATACCAATACCTTCACCGGCAGTGGGCGGCATGCCATATTCCAGGGCACGCACGTAGTCTGCATCGTAGTACATCGCCTCTAGGTCGCCCGCCTCTTTCTCGGCAGCCTGCTCACGGAAGCGCTCGGCCTGGTCCTCGGCGTCATTCAGCTCCGAGAAACCGTTGGCAATTTCACGCCCGCCCACAAAGAACTCGAAGCGGTCGGTGACAAACGGGTTGGCATCGTTACGTCGCGCCAACGGACTGACTTCGGCCGGGTATTCGGTAATGAAGGTTGGCTGGTCGAGCTTGTGCTCGGCTACTTCTTCAAAAATTTCCGTTTGGACTTTACCCAGTCCCCAGCTGTCCTTGACCTTGATGCCCAGTTTCTGGGCGGTTGCACGCGCCGCCTCCAGGCTATCCAGATCCGCATCGCTAATGCCGTCGCCATGATCCAGAATCGACTGCTTGAGCGTCAAACGCTTGAACGGCTGGCCAAAGTCGTAGCTTGCGCCCTGGTATTCAAGCGTTGTGGTGCCCAGCACTTCTTCGGCTGCGGTACGCAGCATCGCCTCGGTCATGTCCATCAGGTCGTTATAGTCGGCATACGCCCAGTAGAATTCGACCATGGTGAATTCAGGGTTATGCCGCGTCGAAAGCCCTTCGTTACGGAAGTTGCGGTTGATTTCAAACACCTTCTCGAAACCACCCACCACCAGGCGCTTGAGATAAAGCTCCGGCGCAATACGCAGGTACATGTCCATGCCCAGCGCGTTGTGGTGGGTAACAAACGGGCGCGCCGTCGCACCACCTGGAATCGCCTGGAGCATGGGTGTTTCCACTTCCATAAAGCCACGCGTTTCAAAGAAACGGCGCATGGAGCTGATCACCGCCGCCCGTGTCTCAAATGCCTTGCGCGACTGCGGGTTCATGATCAGATCGACATAGCGCTGACGATAGCGCGCCTCTTGATCCGTCAGGCCGTGGAATTTATCCGGCAATGGACGCAGGCTCTTGGTCAGAAGCTGGGCATCGACCATCATCACGTACAGATCGCCCTTGCCGGATTTATGCACCGGGCCGCGGGCCGCCACGATATCACCGATATCCCAGCCCTTGATGTCTTCAAGCACATCCGCCGGCAGGCCTTTTTTATCGACGTAAAGCTGGATCTGCCCCGCCACGTCCTGAATAACAATAAACGGGCCGCGCTGGCGCATAACACGCCCCGCCACCGACGCCTGGTGGTCCAGCGTCTCCAGTTCGGCTTTGTCTTTATCGCCCAGCAGGTCTTGCAGCTCGACGGTCAGGCTATCGCGGCGGAAGTCATTTGGGAAAGCGCTCTTCCCTTGCTCTGCGGCCAGCTCACGACGCGCGGTGAGCTTGGCGCGACGCTCGGCAATAAGATGATTTTCGTTTTCAGGAGAAGACGCGTCTTGGTTAGCCATGGGGCACCCTATTCATGTTCGAACGCTAAAAAGATTACAAACCTTGCTTGAGGCTGGCGACGATAAACTGATCTAAATCACCGTCGAGGACCTTGTCGCAGTTGCTGGACTGTACGCCGGTGCGCAAATCTTTAATGCGCTGGTCATCAAGCACGTAAGAGCGAATTTGGCTGCCCCAACCGATATCGGCCTTGGAGTCTTCTGCCTCTTGCTTGGCGGCATTACGCTTTTGCATTTCATGCTCCCAGAGCTTCGCCTTTAACTGCTTCATGGCAAAGTCACGGTTAGCATGCTGGCTGCGCTGGTTCTGGCACGCCACTACAATCCCGGTAGGCTCATGGGTGATCCGCACCGCCGAATCGGTGGTGTTAACGTGCTGACCGCCTGCGCCGCTGGAGCGGTAGGTATCAACGCGCAGGTCCGATGGATTGATCTCGACCTCGAAGCTGTCGTCGACTTCCGGTGACAGGAAAACCGACGCAAAAGACGTATGACGGCGGCCGCCGGAGTCGAACGGGCTTTTGCGCACCAGTCGGTGCACGCCGGTTTCAGTGCGCAGCCAACCAAAGGCGTGGTCGCCCTGAACGTGAAGAGAAGCCGACTTGATACCCGCCACTTCACCGGCGGAAATTTCGGTTATTTCAGCCTTGAATCCGTGGCTTTCTGCCCAGCGCAGGTACATACGCAGCAAAATATTGGCCCAGTCCTGAGCTTCCGTACCGCCGGAACCCGACTGAATGTCCAGGTAGGCGTTGTTTTCATCCATCTCGCCGGAAAACATGCGCCGAAACTCAAGCTTTTCAAGCGCTGTCTGAAGGCCATCAAGCTCTTTGCGCACTTCTTCAACCGTGCCTTCGTCATCTTCCATTTCGGCGAGTTCTAAAAGGTCACGGCTATCGCCAAGGCCCTGATCCAGTTCGTCGATAGTGGCAACGATCGCTTCGAGTGAAGAGCGCTCTTTACCCAGCTTTTGCGCATAGGCTGGGTCGTTCCAGACATTCGGGTCTTCAAGCTCGCGAGAGACTTCTTCTAGCCGATCTTTACGCTCGGCATAGTCAAAGATACCCCCTAAGAACGTCTGTCCGCTCAGACAGGTCCTTGATCTGGTTATGTATCGGGTTGGTTTCCAACATGGATCGCCCTGGCCTTGGTCAATATGACACGGTTCAAAAGAAAGATGCGCCGCGATGGCGTCTTGGCTGGATGTTCCAAGCCAGCACCACAGCGGCGAAATTCTGAGAACGCATTGTAACGAAACCTGGCGCTTCTCGCATCCATCGCCATATACCGCCCATGATTAAACCCGGCTTTTTGCCGGGTTTAAGGGGTCATCTTATTAACGCTTAAAGCGCAGGTTTAAAAACGCTGTTTTAGAAACGCTGTTTTAAAAACGATAGGTTAGCTGGGCACCAAAGCCATGGGCTTCGTTTTTATAGTCCGCTGAGTAAGTTGCGCCGCCCACCGGCACACCACCGGTTGCAGGGCTTGCCAGCAGATCGCTACGCTCTTGCTCAAGCGAGGTACTACGCTCGGTCAAGTAGGAGTAGGCAAAATCAAGCGTCATGTCAGGCGTTGGGCTCCAACCAGCACCCAGGGAGAATATCCGCCGATCATCCGAGGGGATGCGCACGCTGCGGTCCTCATCGTTGGTAGGTGTGTAATCCAGCGTCACCCCGGCCCGCAGCGCGAGCGTTGGCGTCAGCTGATACTCACCGCCGGTCGCAAACGCCCAGGCATTGGAGTAGTTCTGAGGCTCTTGGGTAATCGTATCGCCTGCGCCGCCCTGCACTAGAATCTGGTCAAAGTGGCTCCAGCGCACCCAGGAGGCGCCAAACATCAACTTCAAACGGTCGGTCATTTGCTGAGTCAGCGAGAAGTTGACCGTTTCAGGCGTGGTGAGATCTAGGCTCGCACTGTCATCAGCGCGTACCACATTACCCGCCGGGTCACGGGCAACAAAGGAACCTTCCAGGGTGTAATCGACTTTCGAGCGGTAGGTTAAACCGAAGGTGGTCTCCGGCACGGGCTGGTAAATCACGCCTAGATTGTAACCCCAGGCTTCGTCTTCGCCCTCTACGCGTGAATCGATATCACCGGCGGCATTGAATCCGGCACTGGAAGGCAGTTGACGGCGCAGCTCGCCGTCGACCTTGTTATAAGTAACGCCAGCACCCACGGCCCACTGATCGTTTAAGCGGTAAGAGACGGTCGGCTGAGCAGACATGACCGTGACTTCGGTGTAGTCGCCAAAATAGCGGCCCTGAAAGTTGCCTTCATACTCGGTTTTAGAGCCAAATGGGGCATATACACCAAACCCGAAAGCTAATCGGTCAGTCACCGGCTGGGCATAGAAGGCAAACGGCACCAGAGTGCCTGGCACCATATCGCCATCACTGCTGCCGGGAATACCGCCAACAGGTATCTGCGTTCCCGTCGGCGCACCGCCAGTAGCTACGCCTGAATCCAGGGTGCGGCTCGCCTGGACATTATCAATATCGGTATTAACGTTTAGATAGGTGCCACCTACCGTTACCTGAGCACGATCGAGAAACGACATACCCGCCGGGTTACCGTACACAATCGTTGCGTCGTTCACATTGGAACTGCGCCCAGCATGACCATAGCCCTGGCCACTAACACTCTGCTCGTTAACCTGGTAGCCGCCAGCGTTGGCTGTACTGGCGGTAAAGACAGCGGCTGACACCGCTGCTGCTAGCGTGAGCTTCTTAAATTTATTATTCATGGTTAGCCTCTTGTCCCAATGATCCTACGAATGGATGCATCCGCCTGCGCTTATTTATCTGCTTATTTTTTGGTGACTAGTTTTTATACCTCGGTCTTACCTCTCAGTTTTGGCCTAAAGTGTCTTTGGGTTCAAGGGGCAAACGAGCGTTTTATTTTGTTTTTTGCTTATACATTAGTCGCACGAGCGTTTTAAATCGTTGTTTTAGTCGTTTTAAGTCTTTTTAGGGAATTATTTAAGCACCTCGCTTGACCTATGTGTAACCCACAGGTTTTACACTTATGGCATTCAAATCGCTTAATCGGCCACCGGATTAATGCCAGAAGGAGGGCGCCATGAAAGTCAGCGAGCTTGCCAAACACGGCGGTGTTACTGCAGAGACAGTGCGTCATTACACCCGCGAAGGTTTACTTTCCCCAAAGCGCCATCCAGAAAACGGCTATCAACTCTTTTCAAGCACCGACCTTGAGCGACTGCACTTTATTCAGCGAGCACGCAAACTGGGATTTAGCGTAGCGGAGATACGCGACATTCTCCTGCATGCCGACCACGGCGACTCGCCCTGCCCGCTAGTGCGCGATCTGCTCGCCAGCCGCCTGCCGCAGATCCGCACGCGTATTGCTGAGCTTGAAGCGCTGGCCCAGCGCATGGAGCAGGCGCTGGAGTGCTGGCAGCACATGCCGGACGGCACGCCGGATGGGCATAGCCTGTGCCGCCTTATTGAAAGCTTCCCCGATGAGCCATCCACCCAGGAGGCGTTATGAGCGCTACCCCCGATTCGCGTCATGTGGCGCTTCGCACCGTTACCAGCATGAGCTGCCAGGGCTGCGTTAAGCGGATGCGCGAGGCCATTCAGGCAGAAGACCCAGCGGCTGAGGTGGTGGGCACCCCGACTGAAAAACGCCTTGAAGTTACGACAAGCCTGGACGATAGCCGCCTGGACGCGGCGCTTAAGAAAGCTGGCTACCCGGCCAGCAACGACCCCGCATCGCCAGCAGCGCCTGAAGCATCTCAAGAGGCGGCTGATATACCGGTCACGGCTGAACAGCGCCCCAAGCCAGGTCCCAATCTACGCCTGGCGATTAGCGGCATGACCTGCGCCAGCTGCGTTAAAAGCGTTCAGAATGCCTTGGAAAATACTCAGGGTGTGGAAGCCGCGAGCGTCAACTTCGCAACCCACACCGCCCAGGTAGTAGGCAGTGCCGATGCGCAAGCCCTTATCACCGCGGTCGCCTCAGCCGGCTACACGGCGGAGCCGATTGTGGATATGCGCGAAGCCGAACGCGTTCGCGCCGAACAGGACGCCACTACCTATCGCCAGCGGCTGCGGGGCAGCGCCATCGCGCTGGCATTGGCCATTCCGCTGATGCTGAGCATGTTTATCTATCATCCGCATGTCATGGGCCTGGGCCGCGTTTACTGGCTGGTGATTGGCCTCTTGACCTTGGGTGTGCTCGCATTTCCAGGCCGACACTTTTTTGTTAGCGCGTGGAAGAATCTCAAACGCCATCAGGCCAATATGGATACGCTGGTGGCGATGGGCACGGGTACCGCTTGGCTCTACTCCATGGCGGTGGTGCTGTTTGCGCCCTGGCTGCCTGAAATAGCCCAGGGCATTTATTTTGAAGCCTCAGCGATGGTGGTTGGACTTATCCTACTGGGGAACGCCATGGAGCTTCGCGCTCGTGGGCGTACCAGCAATGCGTTAAAGCGCCTGCTTGATTTGCAAAGCCGCACGGCACGCGTCATTCGCGACGGCCAGGAGCAAGAGGTAGACGTGGATGAGGTACGTGAAGGCGATCAACTCCGCGTGCGCCCCGGCGAGCGCTTACCCGTCGATGGCGAAGTCACCGAAGGCCAGAGCCATATTGATGAGTCCATGCTGACCGGCGAGCCGCTGGCGGTCAGTAAGCAAACCGGCGATGACGTCAGTGCAGGCACGGTCAATGGCCAGGGCGGGCTGGTTTACCGCGCGACCCGTGTGGGCCGCGATACCCGCCTTGGGCAAATCACCGAGCAGGTCGCCAGCGCCCAGAATTCGCGCCCGCCGATTGGTGAGCTGGCGGATAAAGTATCGAGCATCTTCGTGCCGTCCGTCATCATTATTGCCGTACTGGCGGCACTTGTATGGTTTAACGTTGGCCCTGAACCACGCGTAATTCATATGCTGGTGGCGGCCACGACCGTGCTGATTATTGCCTGCCCCTGCGCACTGGGTCTGGCTACCCCCATTTCCACCATGATTGGCGTGGGCAAGGCCGCTGAACAGGGCGTACTGGTAAGAAGTGGCGAAGCGCTACAGACCGCCAGCAAATTGACCACGCTGGTGGTCGATAAAACCGGCACGCTCACCGAAGGCAAACCCAGCGTCACCGATGCACAGCTGTTTAGCATGAATCAAACCACTGCGCTGGGCCTGGTTCATGCCCTGGAGCGCGGTTCTGAGCATCCACTGGCAACAGCCCTTATCGCTTACGCGGATGCGTTGGGCGCCGCGCCTGCCGATATTCAAGGGTTTGAAAGCGTCACGGGCGGCGGTGTAAAAGCCGAAACCCGCGACGGCCAAGCGCTGCTGCTTGGCAATGCGCGCCTGCTTGAAGGCAGCGGCGTCGATCTTTCGCCTGCTCAGCAAGACGTCCACGCACTGCAAAACAAGGCGCGTACGCTGGTGTATCTGGCAGTGGATAATCAGCTAGCGGCGCTATTTGGAATTAGCGACCCATTACGCCACGATGCCGTCGCGGCGGTTAAGCGCCTGCAGCAGGATGGTCTGAACGTGGTCATGCTGACCGGTGATAATCAGCATAGCGCCGCGGCGATTGCCCGCGAAGTGGGTATTACAACGTTCAAAGCGGGCCTGACACCCGAGGACAAGCACGCCGAAATTGAGCGTTTACAAAAGGCAGGGGAAATCGTAGGCATGGTGGGCGACGGCATTAACGATGCCCCGGCGCTGGCGCGCGCCAACGTCGGCTTTGCGATTGGCCAGGGGACGGATATCGCCATGGAAAGTGCGGGGATTACGTTAATGCGTGGTTCGCTTCACGGCGTGGCCTCAGCGATTGAAATCAGCCGCGCCACGCTTGCCAACATCAAGCAGAACTTGGTGGGCGCCTTTGGCTATAACGTGCTGTGCATCCCAATTGCGGCAGGCTTGCTCTACCCCGTGACCGGCATGCTGCTTTCACCGATTATCGCGGGGGTCGCCATGTCGCTCTCCTCTATCACCGTGGTGAGTAACGCTAACCGCCTGCGGTTCTGGAAGCCCACTCAACAGGAGGTCTCATGAGCTTACTGGTTAACGCAGCGGGCCTTGGACTAATTGCCCTGGTCGTCTGGTGGTTCTGGCTAAGTTAACGGCTTGCGCCAACGCGCCTACCTAGCGGTAAGCGCCTCTTTTATCCAAAACGATTTTTTTACAAATCTTAAGACGTCACCCATAATGACATAAACATATGTCTCTATGGGTGACAGTGATGAGTCTTGAAATAAGCAGCATCGTCAATCGTGAAGGCTTTATCATCGCCGACGCGCTTCTTGATGAGCTGCATATCACTAAGCGTGAGTTCGCACATGCGATTGGGCTGAGCCACAGCGCTATCATCCGCAAGGATCGCCTGCATGCCGTTTCTACTCAGCAACGCTTACGCCAAACGATGGAAATCCTCAAACGCATTGAGCCTTGGGCAGGGTCGATAAGCGCTGCATGGTCCTGGTACCGCACCCACCCCATTGCGCCCTTGGGCGACCTCACCGCAGAAGAACTGGTCAGCCACGGTCGGGCGAATGATGTTCGTACTTATCTCTCGCACATTGCCGAGGGGGGTTATGCGTGAGCCTGCGGGAATTCGGCTTTCAATACCAAGGGATCGTCTACCGAGGTCATAATCCAAGGTGGCAGCATGCGCCAGCATCAGGAGAAGGCGCTGCTCGCAATGGAGGCCGCTGGAACCCTGCTGGCCTGCCCGCGCTTTATACCAGCGAACGTTTTGAAACGGCTTGGCTTGAAGCACAGCAAGGCTTCCCCTTCAAAACGCAGCCGCTAACGCTCTGTAGCTACGAGGTAGATTGCGGCCCGATTCTCGACCTGTGTGACTCAGCTATTCAAGCGCGCGTGCGCGCCCACCCAGCGACCTGGATACAAGAAGCCTGGTTAGATAAGAAGATAAGACGCGACCCCGTTATTGCCTGGGAAATCGCTGAGCGGTTGATCAACATGGGCTTCACTGGCATTCGTGTGCCCTCACAAGCGAAGGGGGCAACCAACCGAGATGTTAATATCGTTTTCTGGAAATGGTCGCACCAAGTGCCTACTAAGGTCTGCGTGATAGACGATGAAAAACGCTTGCCCGACGCGCCCCAATAGGCAGCTTGAAGAGTGGTGATTGCCAATTAAAGCGGCCATTCAACTCACGCCGATATACCGCCCCGGCTTATGGTTCAGGGCGATGATCAAGTTCAGTGTCAGCGCCCCCAGCACCGAGTAGCCAACGCGGTCTAACGGTAGCTGGGTAAGCGCCACCAGCAAAATCACCCCGTCGATGCCTAGCTGCACATAGCCCGCTCTCAGGCCGTGGCGGTCCTGCAGGTAGAGCGCCAGAATGTTGATGCCGCCAAGGCTTGTACGGTGGCGAAACAGCATCAGCATGCCAATGCCCATCAATGCCCCGCCCATGAGTGCCGCGTAGAGCGAAGGCACGCTTTCAAACTGCACCCAGCCCTGGGTTAATTCAGAAAATAGCGATACCAGGCCAATGGCGATAAACGTGCGCAGCGTAAAGCTCCACCCCATACGCTTGATCGCCAGGTAGTAAAACGGCAGGTTGATGGCAAAAAACCACAGCCCAAACCCCCACTGCGTCACGTAATTAAGCAGCAGCGCCAAGCCCGCAGTGCTGCCCGTTAGCAGCACCGCTTGGGTATAAAAAGTAACGCCGAGTGCCACGAAAAACGTGCCCAGCAGCATCGCCATCACATCCTCATATAGGCGGTGCGGGTCGTTGGGTAAATCTTCCATGCGCATTAAAACGCCCTTATGAAGTGTGACGGAGTGATGAACCGGGGTGATGTACGAGTTTTAAACTGTGCTGGCGTGTTCAACCATCAACTGCAACGACTCCCGGCCCCGCCAGCGGTTACGGTTAAGCTTGTAAGCGCAGTGCAGCGTATCGCCGATGGCGAACGCGGGCAGCTCGCCTGGAGTCAGGGCGCGAAACCAGATCGCTTTGCAGGTGATGGCGCCCATGGAGAGTTCGAGCATCAAGTGCGCGCCATCAGCACCCACCGGGCGAAGCGCCTCGACGATAAAACGCCCTTCAAAGAGCGGTGCGTCAAATTCACGCCCATACGGGCCCAGAGCGTCAATTTCTTCAAGCGTTGCCAGCGAAAGCTGCGCGGTGGAAAGCTCGCCGTCCGTCCATAGCCTGGGATAGAGCGAACGCCCCTCCAGCTGTTCCGCCACGGCCTTGAGAAACGCTTGTTTAAACACGTCCAAGTATTCGCGAGGGACACCCACTCCGGCAGCACCGCTGTGCCCACCAAAGCGTGGTAGCGCCTCTGGGGCCAGTTCAAAGGTACGCTGCAGCGCATCGCGCAGGTGCAAACCATCGATTGAGCGCCCGGAGCCGGTGAGCATATTGGGCGCCGCCGCCTGTGTCAGCACCAGCGCAGGGCGCCCGTAAGACTGCACCAGCCGGGAGGCCACAATGCCTTGAACGCCGGGGTGACCATCTTCCAGAAATACCACCACGGCAGGCTCATCGGCGATCAACGCACTGGCGGCCAGCACCCGCGCCTCTTCGGCCATATCCGCCTCAATCGCCTTACGCGACTGGTTATCCTGGTCCAGCACTTCGAGCTGACGGTTAGCGACGGCGTCGCTTTCGGCCAGCATGAAATGCAGTGCGGCGTAAGGGTCATCCAACCGCGAGCGCGCATTGATCCGCGGGCCCATCTGAAAAGCCAGGGTTTCGGCATTGAACGGCACGCTATCTGCGCCCAGACGTGCGGCCATGGCGCGCCAGCAGGCGGCGTCCATGCGGTTGATCAGGGTTAACCCGTAGCTCACTACGGCGCGGTTAGCCGGGCTTCCACCCAGCGACACACAGTCCGCCACGGTGCCCAGCGCCACATAGGAGAGCCAGGGCGAAAGCTTGGGCGTAGCGCTGGGCAGTGCGCCCCACTCCACCAATACGCCACGCGCCAACGACATCAACAGCCACGCCACCATGCACCCGGCGATGGTTTTATCCGGGTAGGCGCAGTCCGGGCGGGTCGGATTCACGCAGGCGTAGGCCGACGCGGGCGGGCCTTCCAACGGCAGCGCGTGGTGATCACTGACCACTACGTCAATGCCTGCCGCTTTGAGTCGCGCGATACGTGGCTCGTCGCTACTTCCGCAGTCGGCAGTAATCACCAGGGTCGGGAATGGCTTGAGCGCCAGCGTGCGCTCAACCAACGGCAAGCTGATGCCGTAGCCATCGTGAATACGGTGGCCAATCAGGCTGTGCAGTTTGTGCTCGGGCACACCAAACAGCTCAACCAGCGTGCGGCGAATGACGACGTGAGAGGTAATCCCATCCACATCGTAATCGGTCAGAATCCCGATGGATTCACCCTCCGCAACAGCCTGAGCAATACGTTCGGCGGCACGGCGCCCATCGGCAAGCTTTTCCGGGTGAGCCAGATAGCGCAGGCTGGGCGTTACCAGCGGAGCAAGCTCGCCCTGATAGCCGGGCAGCCGTGAGGCCAGAAGGCGCGCCTGAAGCTCGCTCAAGCCTTGTGCCTGGGCACGGGCGTAGACAGCCTCGTCCAGTGGACGAGGCTCCAGCATTAGCTGCGTAGTGTGCTGAGGCGTAACGGGCTGATTGGCATCTGGCAAAGCAGTCATCATGTGTTAACGACGGTTATCCGCAACAAACTGCTGTACGGCGCTCAACTCAGCAGGCAGTACCGTGTAGCGCTCTTCCCGCTCCAGCAAATCATCCATGTGTGTGGGCAGCGGTACGCCCTGGAAGCCTGCTTTTACCACCGCTTCAGCAAACTTGGCCGGATGCGCGGTGGCAAGCGTTATCATCGGCGTTGATTGATCAGCGCGGACACGTTCAGCAGCGCGGTAGCCCGTGGCGGTATGCGGGTCGAGCATTTCGCCGGTACGGTGATGCGCTTCGCGAATGACTTCCAGAATGGTGTCATCGTCCACACTAAAGCTTGAGAACTTCTCACGCAGCTTGGCAAGTGGCGCATCGGCAAGCGCGGTGGGCTCTTGCTGAAAGCGCTCCAGTAGTGCCGCCACGGCCGCGCCATCACGATCATAGGCATCAAACAGAAGACGCTCGAAGTTCGACGACACCACGATATCCATGGAAGGCGCGAGCGTTGCCTCAAGCTCCTTCTTGGAGAAGTCGTTGGCGGCAAGCGTGCGGTGCAGAATGTCGTTGGAGTTGGTGGCGATGATGAACTGCTTGACCGGCAGCCCCATCTTGTACGCCATGTAGCCCGCAAACACGTTGCCAAAGTTGGCCGACGGCACGCAGAAGCTGACGTCGCGATGCGGTGCACCCAGTGCCACGCCTGATGCAACGTAGTAAACGATTTGCGCCATGATGCGCGCCCAGTTGATCGAATTGACCGCCACCAGGCGTGTGCCGTTCAAAAAGTCCTGATTGGCAAAGCTTGCCTTGACCATGGCCTGAGCATCGTCAAAGTTGCCTTCAATGGCCACGTTGAACACGTTGTTGGCCAGTACTGACGTCATCTGACGGCGCTGCACTTCAGACACCCGCTTGTGCGGATGCAGAATGAAGATATCCAGATTGTCGCAGTGGCGACAGCCTTCGATGGCGGCTGACCCGGTATCGCCCGAGGTGGCACCCATGATTACCGCGCGCTCGCCACGCTTTTTCAAAAAGTGATCAAGCAGGCGGCCCAAAAGCTGTAGCGCGACGTCTTTAAACGCCAGCGTCGGGCCATGGAACTGCTCAAGCAGAAAGTGACTGGCGTCGAGCTGCTTGAGCGGCACCACCGCATCGTGGGTGAAGGTGGCGTACGCTTCGGTCACGATGGTGCGGAAAGTGTCGTCGTCGATCTCGCCGTTCACAAACGGCTTCATAACGCGAAAGGCAATCTCAGCGTAAGAGAGCCCGGCCATATCGGCCAGCGCTTCTTTCGAGAGAGAGGGCAGCTCTTCCGGCACGTAAAGGCCACCGTCGCTGGCCATACCGGTTAGTACGACTTCTTCAAACGAGAGCGCGGGCGCCTGCCCACGCGTACTGATATAGCGCATAGTGGGTTACTCCCCTTCGCTCAGGCTTTCCACGCGGATGCGTGTCACTGGCCCGGCGATATCGGCCATCGCTTCGATTTCGCGGATCGCTTCGTTCATCTGCTTCTCTTTAGTACGATGCGTCAGCAGAATAATCGGCACCAGCTCGCCTTCGGTCGCCTCTTTCTGGATCAGCGCCTCGATCGAGATGCCTTGTTCGGCAAGGATAGTGGCTACGCGCGCCAATACGCCGGGACGATCCACCGCCAGCAGGCGCAGGTAATACGCCGTGATGATGTCTTCCATAGGCATAATTGGCAGCTGGCTGACGTCTTCGTCAATACCGCTGAATGCCAGGTAAGGCACGCGGTAGTGATGGTCAGTGGAGATATCGCGAGCTACGTCAAGCAGATCGGCAACCACGGCAGAAGCTGTTGGTTCAGCACCCGCACCGGCACCGTAATAAAGCGTAGGACCGACCGCGTCACCCATGATAGCGATGGCGTTTTTGACGCCGTGCACGTTGGCCAGCAAACGCTCTTTGGGGATCAGCGTGGGGTGAACGCGCAGCTCAAGCCCCTGATCGGTGCGTTTGGAAATACCCAGGTGCTTGATGACGTAGCCCAGGTTATCGGCCTGTTCAACATCTTCAGCAGTAATCCGTGAAATGCCTTCAGTGAAGGCTTTCTCGAACTGGAGCGGCACGCCATAGGCAATCGAGGCCAGAATGGTCAGCTTGTGCGCCGCATCGATACCTTCCACGTCAAACGTGGGGTCGGCTTCGGCGTAACCCAGTGCCTGCGCTTCGGCAAGCACGTCTTCAAAGGCACGGCCTTCGTCGCGCATGTGCGTCAGAATAAAGTTGCCGGTACCGTTAATGATACCTGCCACCCACTCGATCCGGTTGGCACCCAGGCCTTCACGCAGCGATTTGATAACCGGAATACCGCCTGCAACGGCAGCTTCAAAGGCCACGATAACGCCCTTTTCATGAGCCGCCTTGAAGATTTCATTACCGTGAACGGCAATCAACGCCTTGTTGGCCGTCACCACGTGCTTGCCGTTGGCAATCGCGGTTAACACCAGCTCGCGGGCCATGTCGTAGCCGCCGATCAATTCGACCAGCACATCAACGTTAGGGTTATTAGCCACCTCGAAAACATCGGTGGTTGTGTTAATACCGGTAATATCGCAGTCAGGATGGATACTGCGATGAGCCACCTGCTCAATAACAATAGGGCGGCCTGCACGGCGTGCAATATCATCAGCGTTGCGCGTCAACACATTGAACGTGCCGCCACCAACCGTGCCTAGCCCACAAATGCCTACTCTTACCGGTTTCAAAATACATCCCCTTTCGTATAGGGCGCATAAAGCGCCCGGTCTTAAATCAGTGTCTCAGCGTCATCGTGATATAAACGACGATTCTATTTAGATAAAACTTACTTGGATAGAACTTACCTGGATAGAACTTACTTAAATAGGCTTACGCGTCGCCTAAGCCTAACATGGCAGCAAGCCTTTCTGGCGGTACAAAACCAGGTACCAGCTGACCGTTAGGCAGAATAATCGCTGGCGTGCCCTGAATACCAAGCGACATGCCTAACTCATACTGCTCGGCGACCGGATTATCACAGTCAGACGGGCCAGTTAGCTCTTGGCGCTGCTGAGCACGGGTCATGGCTTCGCTTGAATTACTTGAACACCAAGCCTGCTGTAGCGAGGTCGCCGCTGCGCTACCCATTCCCGCACGCGGGAAGGCCATATAGTGTACCGCAATACCGCGCTCATTAAGCTCAGGCACAGTTTCGTGCAGGCGCTCGCAATACGGGCAGGTCGGGTCAGTAAACACCACGACGGTTGCTTTGGGCTCGTCCACACCGCGATACACGATACGCTCGGACTCAGGCACAGATGCCAAGGCAGCTACGCGATCCTGATTTTTGGCCTGCTCGGTTAAATTGACCAGACCCGTTTCTGCATTTTCGAATAGATCGCCGACTAAAAAGTGGCTGCCCTCGGCGTTGGAATAAAACGATTCACCGCTTTCCAGAAGCACATGGTAAATGCCTTCTATCGGGGTTGCGGTTACCTGCTCAACCGGCATCTGCTGGCCGTTAACGCTGAGTGATTCGCGCAAGTAGTCGGTGGCAGCATCAGCGTGGGCAGCGATAGGTAAAACACTTGCCATGGCGAGTGTGAATAATGCAGAGCGTAAAGAGGGAGTAACCGTACGTTGGCGCATTCTTTCTTCAACCTCGCGGATGATGTTCAGCATGAAGATTTTCCAAGCGAGCCTGGGCAACATGCGTATAAATTTGAGTCGTGGATAAATCGCTGTGGCCTAACAGCAGCTGTACGACCCGTAAATTGGCCCCATGATTCAATAAATGTGTCGCAAAAGCATGGCGCAATGTGTGTGGCGACAGCGGACGAGTAATTCCGGCTGTGATCGAATGGGCCTTTATGCGATGCCAAAAGGTCTGCCGGGTCATGGCTTTATCGCCTCGCCCCGGAAACAGCGCAGACTTTGTCGGGTCACTCATTAGCGCAGGCCTGGCCGTTTTCATATAGTGCGCAAGCCAGTCGATGGCCTCTTCGCCCATAGGCACCAGGCGATCCTTATCCCCTTTACCGCGCACACGCACTACGCCCTGGCGCAGGTTCACCGCGTCTCCGGTTAACGACACAAGCTCCGATACACGCAATCCGCAGGCATATAGCAATTCCAACATGGTTCGATCACGCACGCCAAGCGGGGTTTCGATATCTGGCGCCATCAGCAGGCGCTCGACCTCCGCCTCTTCCAGCGTATTGGGCAACCCGGGAAGAACGCGTGGTAATTTCACTTCAGCCAGCGGGTCGCTCGCCACATGGCCGTGCAGGCGCGCCCAGCGATAAAAACTTCTAAGACTCGATAACAGCCGGGCGTTACTGCGCAGCTGATAACCCTGCTCCCGGCGGGCGTCGAGCCATACAGGAAGCTGCTGGAGGCCGGGGGATAATATATCGTCGCCTTGCGCCACCAGATAATTCTGCCACGCGGTTAAGTCGCGCCGATAAGCGGCTAACGTATGATCGCTGGCACCTTGCTCTAACCAGAGGGCATCCAAAAAGGCATCAATGACGCTCATACGTTAACGGCCCCTGAGTGATACGGGTACATAAACAAAACCCCGTCCCGCAAAGCGGTGACGGGGTCCTGGTATCTGGGCACAACGAATGCTCAAGACGTACGTCAAGAACAGGGCACGCCCGAGAAAGCGGCGTTTACGCCAGCTTTTCTTTGATACGTGCTGACTTACCGCTACGCTCACGCAGGTAGTACAGCTTGGCTTGACGCACGTCACCACGACGCTTGACTTCAAGAGAGTCAACCAGCGGGCTGTAGGTCTGGAAGGTACGCTCAACGCCAACACCGTGAGAAATTTTACGTACGGTGAAAGCGGAGTTCAGGCCACGGTTACGCTTAGCGATAACCACACCTTCAAACGCCTGCAGACGCTCGCGGGTGCCTTCCTTTACTTTTACCTGAACGACAATGGTGTCGCCCGGTGCAAAAGAAGGAAGCTCTTTGCCCATCTGCTCGTTTTCGATCGCCTGGATCACCTTGTTCTTGCTGCTCATCTTCATGCTCCTAAATAACGGAATGATTTGCCACGCAGTTGTGGAAGGGGCAAATCGTGATCCCGGCGCTCGAAACGAGCTTCGCGGGAGTCGTTATGGGTGACGCAGGTACGTAGGCTTGCAGTCAATAGATAAACGACGCGCCCTTGCCGTCCTGCACCGCCGCTCTGCACTATGTAGTTGAAAATAACCTACCTGGCGGACAGAGCGTGTTCCTCGATAAACTCGTTCAGCAACTTATGCTGCTCGGCATTAAGCTCGCGCCCCTTTAATAAATCGGGACGACGCTGCCATGTGCGGCCTAAAGACTGCTTTAAGCGCCAGCGCTTGATGGCTGCATGATTACCGCTTAGCAGCACATCCGGCACGGTCTTCCCGTCGATGATTTCTGGACGGGTATAGTGCGGGCAGTCTAGCAGACCGTCATTAAACGAGTCTTCGACAGCGGAATCCTGATGCCCCAAAACACCGGGAATCAGCCTTGCCGCTGCGTCAATCAGCACCATGGCGGGCAGCTCACCGCCGCTCAACACATAGTCGCCAATCGACCATTCTTCATCAATGTCACTTTCTACCACACGCTCATCAATGCCTTCATAGCGCCCTGCTACCACCACGAGGGGGCCTGCAGCGGCTAACGCCTGAGCACCTTTTTGATCCAGCTTGCGCCCCTGGGGCGAAAGATAAATCACGGTAGGCTCCAGGCCAGTGGCTTGATGTGCCCGCTCGCGGGCATCGTGAATAGCGCCACGGAGTGTATCGACTTTCATCAACATACCCGGGCCACCGCCATAAGGACGGTCATCCACACTGCGATGGCGATCGGTGGCGTAATCCCGCGGATTCCAGAACTCCAGGGCAATACGTTGCTTCTCAATCGCTCGACCTACTACGCCCTGCTGGGTGAGTGCATCGAACATTTCGGGAAACAACGACACCACACCGATCCACATTGCGGGCGTATCCAGGTTACTGCCAGAGCCTGGTGCTTGCGCATCACAGGTCATGTCACTGCTCAAAAGTCAGCATCCCAGTTAACGACCATACGGTCATCTTCCAGGCTGATTTCGACAATCACATCATCAGGCAGAAACGGTATCAACCGCTCGCGTTTGTCGATCGCGTCGTCATCGCCGCGAACCACCATGACATCGTTGGCGCCGGTTTCAAACAGATAGCTTATCCGTCCCAACCGCTCGCCGGCTTGAGTGAAAACAGCCAGGCCTTCAAGCTCATGCCAGTAATACTCATCGGCGGAAAGCTCAGGCAGTGCATCTTTAGGCAGCAAGATATCCGTCTGCGCCAGTGCTTCAGCGGCATTGCGGTCATCTACGCCCTTAAGCTGCACAACAAGGCCTTTACCTTGCCGACGTCCCTGAACAATGGCCATTCGCGTCAGGGTTTCCCCTTTACGCACCCACCATTCGGGGTAATCCAAAATGCTGTCCATGGGGCTGGTGTATGAATACACCTTGAGCCAGCCTTGCACCCCGTGAGGGCTGGTCAGCTTGCCTAACACCACATGCGTGTCGTCAGTATGGCTTGTTTCAAAACGCGTCATCGACGACCTCAACGTACAGCAGTCCAGATTCTACCGTGAACAGACTTATGCCTGTTTACGCGCTTCTTTAACCAGCTCAGCAACACGACCAGACAGCTGGGCGCCTTGGCTCTGCCAGTGAGTAACACGCTCTAGATCAACGCGCAGACGCTCTTCCTGACCACGGGCAACCGGGTTGAAGAAGCCAATACGCTCGATGAAACGGCCGTCACGGGCGTTACGCGAGTCGGTAACAGTCAGGTGGTAAAAGGGACGCTTCTTGGCGCCACCACGTGCCAAACGAATGGTAACCATACGATAACTATCCTTCGGTTGAGGTTACGAGAGTGGAAAATAGCGCAAACCGCCACCAGAACACTCATCATACTGTTTTCTTGATACGCCGCTCACTCAAAGATAAGTGCCTGCTTTGTATCATTTTAAGGCCTTCACGACCGGATATGACGGCAATGCTTGCGCATATTTTGCCAACACCCACGCATGAAGAGGCCGCATTCTACGCAAATGCGCCCGGATTGGAAAGCCTGACAGCCAGAAAACTCACAGGCCGTCAACCTTACCAACATCGCCGCAGCGCCTAAACTAATGTGCTTAGCGCCAGGGTAGGCCACCGGGACCACCCATACCGCCGCCACCCATACCGCCCATTCCACCCGGGCCGCCGGGACCACCACCGCCGCCCATCATGCCAGACATGCCGCGCATCATCTTCTGCATTCCGCCTTTCTTGCCCGCTTTCTTCATCATCTTCTGCATCTGCTTATGTTGCTTGAGCAGACGGTTCAGATCCGGCACCTGCAGGCCAGCACCCGCCGCGATCCGGCGCTTGCGCGAGCCATTGATCAGATCCGGCGTGCGGCGCTCTTTGGGGGTCATGGAGTTGATCAGCGCTTCAAGCTTACCCAGCTCCTTTTCAGGACCGGGGCCTTGGGCCATTTCCGCCATTTGCCCCATGCCGGGCAGCTTGCCCAGAAGACCACCCATGCCGCCCATCTTTTTGAGCTGCTGGAGCTGGTCACGGAAGTCTTCCAGATCAAAGCCATCGCCTTTTTTGACCTTGCTGGCAAGCTTGGCGGCTTTGTCTTTATCGACCGTGCGCTCGGCTTCCTCGATCAGCGACAGCATGTCGCCCATACCGAGGATGCGTGATGCAACACGATCCGGGTGGAAAGGCTCCAGGGCGTCGACTTTCTCGCCCACCCCCATAAACTTGATGGGTTTGCCGGTAATATGGCGCACGGACAGCGCCGCACCACCACGCGCATCACCGTCGGCCTTGGTGAGAATCACCCCGGTTAGTGGCAACGCATCGTGGAACGCTTTTGCGGTATTAACCGCATCCTGGCCGGTCATCGCATCGACGACAAACAGCGTCTCTTGCGGTGAGATCGCCTTATGCAGCGCCTGGATCTCCGCCATCATGGCTTCATCAATCGCCAAACGACCAGCGGTATCCACCAGCACCACATCGTGGAACTGGATTTTGGCGTGCTTGATCGCCGCTTCGGCAATATCAACCGGCTTCTGGTCAGAGCGTGACGGGAAGAAGTCGACTTCAACCTCTTTGGCCAGCGTCTCCAACTGATCAATGGCCGCCGGACGATAGACGTCGGCCGAGACTACAAGAACCTTTTTCTTCTCGCGCTCGCGTAGGTAGCGGGCCAGTTTGGCAACCGAGGTAGTTTTACCCGCCCCCTGCAAACCGGCCATCAGCACGACCGCCGGGGAGCCTTTCAGGGTCAGGCCTTCATTGGCCTCGCCCATAATAGCTTCCAGCTCCTGCTGGACGATTTTGACGAACTGCTGGCCCGGTGACAGGCTTTTGGACACTTCCTGGCCAACCGCCCGCTCGCGCACACGCTCGATAAAGGCTTTGACGACCGGCAGCGCCACGTCAGCTTCGAGCAGCGCTTTGCGTACTTCGCGCAGGGTGTCTTTAATATTGTCGTCGGTCAGGCGTGCCTGACCTTTGATCGACTTCAACGTCTGGGAAAGACGCTCACTGAGATTCTGGAACATGGGGCCTCTCTGCCTCCGTCGCTGTCGCCGGGCACCTACGGCCCTAGACTGATGTACATGGATTATACGCGCTCATGCCCTGAGTCTCCATGGCTGTCAGCGCCGACTAACGATGGCTGTGCGATACGGTTTCGATTGGTTATAGTAGTCAGTACACTTTAGTTCGACTGTTTTTCACTGCAACGCGCGAAACGCGCGCACGGATAGCATCATGCAGGCGCTGCCTCTCGCCACGATCGCTTTTGTATTTTATGTCGCCGCTGCTATCTGGCAGGGCATGACTCTTTTTCGCCGCGTACCGCCCCGCCAGGGTATGGTGCGCCTTCTCGGTGCCTTGGGGCTACTGCTGCACATTCCGGTGGTCGTGCAGCTTGTGAATCAGGCGCCCGGTTTACTGCCGGGGTTCACCACCAGCGCGACGCTATTTATGGCCGTCGCGGTTAACGTGCTGCTGATAGCCAGCCTTTTCAAGCCGGTCCTTAACGTCAGCATTGTTTTATTTCCGCTCGCCGGTGTCGCGCTGATTACCGCTACTTGGCTCCCCAGCCACGGCAGCCATGCAGGCCTCACACCGGGCATTCTGCTACATGCTATTAGCTCGGCACTGGCCTTTGCCATGCTGGCCATTGCGGCAGTGCAGGCGATACTCGTAGGCCTGCAGAATCAGGCGCTGCGCCATCATCATATTCGCGGTATCGTGCAGTCACTTCCGCCATTAACCACCATGGAGCGCGTGCTGTTTGAGCTGGTGTGGGCAGGTATTTTGCTGCTTACCCTCTCCATCATTAGCGGCTTTATCTTTTTAGATAATATTTTTGCCCAGCACTTATTACATAAAACCGTATTATCGTTGGGGGCGTGGATAATCTTTACCACACTACTTATTGGCCGCTATCGTTTTGGCTGGCGAGGCATGCGTGCGGTACGCTGGACGCTGGGTGGCTGCACGCTATTGGTACTGGCCTACTTTGGCAGCAAGTTTGTACTTGAAATACTGCTTAATCGCTAGGCAGACTTAGGCGGCCATGGTTGTCTTGACACACCATCCCCTACCTTCTACAAATCGAGCCTAATACGTCATAAAGGAACTTTCGACTTGAGCGACGACTTCCCTCTGGGGTTACTGTTCGGCCTACTAGGCTTACTGATAGTACTGTCTGCCTTCTTCTCCAGCTCTGAAACCGGCATGATGTCGATCAACCGCTACCGCCTGAGCCATCAGGCCAACAGCGGTGACCGGCGCGCCAAACGGGTCATGCGCCTGCTTACCCGGCCCGACCGCCTCATCGGCGTCATTCTGATTGGTAATAACTTCGTCAATAACCTGGCGGCGTCCATTGCCACTATTATTGCCATCCATTTCTTCGGCGACGTCTCGGGCCCGGCGATTTCTACCGCGCTTTTAACCATTACCATTTTGATTTTTGCCGAAGTCACGCCCAAGACCTACGCGGCGATCAAACCTGAACGCATTGCCTACCCAACCTCAATGGCGCTAGAGCCGCTGCTAAAGCTGCTGTATCCTCTGGTGTGGCTGGTCAACATGATCTCCAACGGGTTGCTGCGAATACTCGGCGTGAAAAGCGTGGAGAACGGTGGTGACAGCCTGACTCGCGATGAGCTGCGCACCGTGGTGCATGAAGCGGGCACGCTGATTCCTTACCGTCACCGCGCCATGCTGCTGTCGATTCTGGATCTTGAGAACGTCACGGTAAACGACATCATGGTGCCGCGCCACGAGGTGCTGGGGATCGATTTAGACGACTCGCTGGAAGATATTCTGACTCAGATTCGCACCAGCCAGCATACCCGCCTGCCGGTTTATAAAGGCGATATCAATAACATCATCGGCATGCTGCACTTACGCAATGCCGCGCGGTTTTTATCGCGCAGCGAAGTCACCAAAGCAGCGATCGTGCAAGAAGCCCGCGAACCCTACTTTATTCCCGAATCCACTCCGCTACATACCCAGCTGCTTAACTTCCAAAAGCAGAAACGCCGCATTGGTGTGGTGGTAGACGAGTATGGCGATGTCGAAGGGCTAGTCACCCTTGAAGATATTCTGGAAGAGATTGTGGGCGAGTTCACCACGGATGTATCTGAAGACGAAGAGATTCATCAGCAGGATGATGGCAGTCATGTAATTGAAGGCACGGCCAATATCCGTGAAATCAACAAGATGCTTGGCTGGCACTTGCCAACCGATGGCCCCAAGACGCTAAACGGACTGATATTGGAACACTTGGAGGCGTTTCCAGAAGGCCCTGCCAGCCTACAGATTGGCAATACCCGCATGGAAATCCTGGAGATTCGCGACAATTTGATTACATCGGCCCGCTGCTGGCAAAAAGTTCGCCTGCCCCGGCGTGGCGGATAGCGCTTGGAAAAGAAAAGATACTTCTAGGCAGAAACAGCTCTATAAAGAAGTAGCGCTAGAGAGCGCTCGAAAAGAGCAATTTAAAGAGCCGATTAGCGGTGACCAAGATCTTTATCGGCGGCCGCTTTAAGCACTCTTACTCGCGCTTCCAGATAGCTGCGTAGCGCCACGTCATTGACTTCCTGGGCATTAATCGGTGGGCCGAAATGCAGGCTAACCGGCGCCCGAAAGCGGCTTGGCCACTTCTTAAGCGCTTTACCATTGTAGTGAGATGTCCATGACCCCCAAAGCCCGGCAAGCCCTGCCGGAATCACAGGCACGTTATCGCGCGCCAAAATGGTTTCCAGGCCACGTCGAAAGGTATGAATTTCACCGTCGGGGGTTAACCGCCCTTCCGGAAATACCATGACCACTTCGCCACGATGTAGCGCCCGGCTGATTTCATCCAGCGTACGCCGCAAGGCGCCGGGGCTACGCCGCTCAGATTCAATGGGAATGGCGCCAACCAGCTGAAACCACCACTTGAGCCAAGGCGAATCGAAAATCGGCTGATCCATGACGAACCGAAGCGGCCGAGGGCTGCCGCCGCCCAACACCAAAGCGTCCATAAAGCTTACGTGATTACACACCACGAGCGCGCCACCCTGCCTGGGCAGGTGGTAGCGTCCATGAACATGCAAACGGTAGCACAGGCGCATAGCCAGATAGATCAGGCTACGTAATACCTGGCGAACACCGTTCATCCAACATCTCACGCTGCAGGCCCCCGATGCCGGAGCCCTGCCAGTACGGTGCTTACTAACTGATCAAGTAATTCATCCACTTTGAGCTGCTGCCCTTGCCAATAACCTAGCCGCTCATTTAAGCCTAGCTGTACAAGTCCGTGCACACTACCCCATAGGGTGCGTCCTAAACGGCGCGCCTCTAAATCATCAAGCGTGGGCTGATACTTTTTAAGGGCAGACTCAACCTGAGTAAACAGCGCTTCAATCAAAGCGCCTTGACGCTGATCCAGCTCACCCTCCTGAGCCAAGGGGTAATCAAACAAAAGCTGCCAGCGGTAACAGTCCTGCTCGGCGAAATGCCAGTACGCATGAGCAAGCGAACGCAGCCACGGCTCGGGGGCGTCCTCGGCTAATGACGTAATGGTATGCTGCAATCCTGCCAACGTTTCAACGTTGACGTTCTGCAGTAAGTTGTTAAAGCTGCCATACAGTTTGAGCAGCGTACTGGGTGCGCAGCCAACCTCTCTAGCCAGGGCACGCAGTGACAAACCATGGACTGGCTTTTCAGCCAACCACTCATCACAAACGTTCATGACCTGCGCATGGAGGGCATCGGGCGCATGCTGTCTAGGACGGGCCATGGCGATCTCTTCAGGTCAACGGCAAACAAATAAGAATGCCTCACCGCGCTTTAGCGTGAGCAAGGGGTAATATAGGATACCTTACATCGAACACTGTTTTCGACACTAAAACATTACATTTACTGCATTCTTATGCGTCTTTCGCTCTCCCATGACATGATTGCGTCGATTTGGCTTAAGGAGAAAGGCATGACGGGACGCCTACACGTGCAAAACTTAGCGCTTACGCGTCTTTTGCCCTCGCTTAAGGCGCACTCAGCGCTTGTGGAATCGCCCAATCTGGCGCCGCGCCAGCCGGTTTCGGCTATTCGTTTAGCGCAAGGTGAGTATCAGCTTGAGTCGCTGTTCTGGGGGCTTACGCCGCCGTGGCTGACGGTGCTGGATCACGCTCCCCACTGCGCCAGGGCCGAGACCCTTAGCTCAAAGGCCATGTTTTATGAGGCTTTTCAGGCCAGGCGCTGCGTTATTCCGGTAAGCGGTTTTTATATCTGGAAAGCGCTGCCGCGAAGCAAACAGCCCTATTTGGTCACTCACGTAACCCGTGCGCCCCTGCTGCTGGGGGCATTATGGTGTCGTTATCATACAACGCTTAGCGCGTTTACCGACTCAACCGCGCTGATTAGCGTGCCCGCCAATGCGTGTCTTGCACCATTGAGCGACCGTCTGCCGGTGGTTATTCCGCCTCATGCTCTAGACACATGGCTTGACCCAGACAGCCTTCTCGACACCGTCAAAGAATTATTAATGCCCGCGCCTTTGGAACTGTTGGGCGCTTTTCCGGTATCAAAGCATGTTAATAATCCTGCCTATCAATCTGCGGTCTGCGCCCACCCCATAGGGCCAATGCTGCAGTGGGCCACCGCACAGGAGCCATAATGTTACAGCCGATGAGTATAGTCCCCGAACGCGTGCCCTATCCGCGTATTAGCTTGATTGTGATGCTAGGCGCTTTATGGTTCTCCCCCCACTTACTGGCGGCAAGCGATCATCCGGTCGACGAAGTGGTAACACCCACCACCAGCCCTTTCGATAGCCGCGACTATCGCGTATTGACCCTTGAGAATGGCTTAAACGTTTTGCTGGTAAGCGACCCGGAAGCCGACAAGGCCGCGGCCTCAATGAACGTTCGAGTGGGCAGCGCTCAGGATCCGGACGACCTAATGGGGCTTGCTCACTTTCTTGAGCATATGCTGTTCTTGGGCACTGAGCCCTACCCCGCTTCAGATGCCTATCAGCGGTTTATTTCAGACCATGCGGGCTCTCACAACGCTTTTACCGCCCAGCAGGACACCAACTACTTTTTTGATATCGAGCCGTCAGCCCTGCCGGAAGCACTTGACCGGTTTAGCGAGTTTTTCTTATCGCCGCTGTTTAATGCCGATCACCTGGCGAGCGAGCGCAATATTGTTCACTCGGAATACATGGCGCGTATTCGCGATGAGTCACGCCGTGAAAACGACGTGCTCAATCAGCTATTGAATCCTGACAACGCCACCACCAGCTTTGCCGTAGGCAGCCGCGAAACCCTCGCCAACCCGCCTGAAGGCGAGGCGACGCTGCGCGAGCGGGTGATGGACTTTTACCATCAGCATTACGATGCCAACGTTATGAACCTGGCCGTGGTTGCCCCACAGCCGCTGGATACTCTCGAAGACTGGGTGGCAGAACGCTTTGCCGATATCCCCGACAATGACCTCAGCGTTCCGGCGATTGATGCGCCACTGGTAGATGCGTCCACTCTGCCGCGCTATATCGAGCGTCAATCGCTGCAGGACCGTCGCCAGCTGCGTTTTTACTTTCCGATCCCCGATCCCACCGATGAGTATCGCACCAAACCCACCCAGGTGATTTCACACCTGTTAGGTGATGAGGGCGACGGCAGTCTTTTAGCCGTACTGCGCGATGCAGGCTTGGCCGATGGACTGTCGGCAGGCGTTGGCCGAGGCGATGGCGAGAATGCTTTATTTACCGTATCCATCAGCTTAACGCCTGCAGGGGCTGAGCGGCTGGATGATATTCAAACCACGCTGTTTGCCGCCATTGAGAAGATCCGTACCAAGGGGCTCGCCGACTGGCGCTACGCCGAGCAACGCGACCTTCGCGAGCAGGCCTTTCGTTTTCAGCAGCACGGTGCGCCGCAGCAGGAAGCCACTCGTCTTTCAATGAGCCTGTCCCGCCATCCGGTGGAAGATGTACAGTACGCCGCCTACCGAATGGATGCGCCGGACGCTGAACGCCAAGAGGTGTATCTAGATGCGTTAACGCCTGACAACATGCTGCGCTTTTATTCCGCACCGGACATTGAAAGTGACACCGCGTCGCCTTGGTTCAATACCCAGTGGCGGGAGCAGCAGCCTTCCCAGGCAGGCCAGGTACTGGGTGAACTGACACTCCCTGAGCCGAATCCGTTTATTGCCAGCGACCTGACGCTCCTGGAAGGTCAGGATGAGCGCCCCAGCATACTAATCGATACACCCTCGTTTCACGCGTGGCATATGCAGGATGCCCGGTTCAATACGCCAAGCGTTGAGTGGCGCCTGAGCCTGCAATACCCGGACGCCAGCTACTCACCTGAAGAAGTGGTGCTGACTCAACTGCTGGCCGGGTGGTTAAACGACAGCCTCAATGAGTCACTGTATCCGGCGTGGCTGGCGGGCCAAGCGTTTAGCGCCTATCCGCATGCGCGCGGCATGACGCTTTCGTTCTCAGGCTGGCGTGATGGCCAGACGCCGCTCATTGAGCAAGCCATTGATCAGCTTAAAATGGCCGAAATCAGCGACAGCACCTTTGAGCGCGTACGCTATCAGCTGCAGCGGGAATGGCGCAATGCGCCGCAGTCATCACTTCCAGGCCAGGCCAGCCGCACGCTAGGTGAGGCGCTGCTAGCCCCTCAATGGTCGACTACCGAGCTTCTTGCTGCCAGTCAGCGCCTGGAACGCAGCCATCTGGAAAACTTCCGCAAGCGCTTTTTAGGCGGGCTTTATGCTGACGCCATGGCGGTCGGCAACCTGGATGCAGACCTGGCCCGCGAGCAGGCCGACATAATGCGTAACAAGCTACGCCCGCGCTTAACCCGTGACGATATTCCTAAGCTAACGCCACAGGCTGTCAGCGAGACGCCCAGCGTGCTTCGCCCCCACAGCACGCGTGAAGAGTCGTTGGTGTTGCGCTATTTACAGGCCCGCAACCAAACCGCCAAGGAGCAGGCAGTCACCAGCGTGATTGCGCAATGGCTGGAAACGCCGTTTTATCAGAAGCTGCGTACCGAGGAGCAGCTAGGCTATATCGTCAATGCCGGTTATTCGCCGCTGCTTGAAGCGCCTGGTATTGCGCTGCTCGTTCAATCGCCCGATGTGGACAGCGAAACCGTGGCTGAGCATATGGATACGTTTTTGGATGACGCCAGCCAACAGCTTGAGCAGCTAGACGATGAGACACTCGCCCCTTACCGTCAGGCGGTTCATGACCGGCTCAAACAGCGCGATACCAGCCTGAGCGGTATGGCCAGCCGATACTGGCAGGCCACCGCGCTGGATGAAATCCGCTTTGATCGCCGCGAGGAGCTGGCCAATCTGGCACTTGAGGTAAGCCCAGCCGATATACAGGCCGCATGGCCTGAGCTGCTTACCCACCAGCTGGATGTACGCTTCAACCCAGGCGATACACCCAGCGACGTGACACCCTATCGTGAAGCGTTAACGCCGTTTAGCAAACAAAGCCAGCCGTAAGCCACATGACCCGCTCAGGCATCAAAGGCCTGGGCGGGCATCATCGCCTCGACGAACATTACCAGCTCCTCCAGCACCTGCCGCTCACGGTCGCTGAGCGTTTGCTGGTTATAGCGCTCAATTTCCCGGGCAAACGCTTTAAGCGTAAATCCTGAAATGGCCGGATCGTTGATACGCATCCAGCGAAACGCTTCCCACTGCTCGCGCTCCTCACCTTCCAACGTATCGGGGTAGCTACGCGCCCGATAGCGGAACAGCATTTCTTCCAGGCGCGGGTCCTGAAAGGCAAACCGCTGCCCGACTAAGTCCCAGGGATCCATTTCGCGCACCCGCTCCATCTGCTGACGGTCAGCGGCGGAAAAGAAGCTGCCTGAATAAAGCATTAAATCAGGGTCTTGAACCGGCTCATCAAAACCTGCTTTAAATACATCGGCGACTTTCTGCGCCACGCCCTGGGCGCTGCGTAGGGTTTTCCAGTGCTGGCGACAGGTAACAATATCCAAGCCCAGGCGCTCAACAATCGCGCCGTAAGACCCCTTTTGCGGCCCATCAATATCTTTAAGCACGCTGGCCGGAAAGATAACCGGGCAGCGATTGATATGGATGACTTTCAGCGGAATACGCGCCTCGCCTTCCGACAGATCCTGCTGGCTGACAAAAACGCGCTCGCGGATCTCTTCAGCGCTGAGCGTTAGAAGATCACCAGGGTCAACGCTTAAATCGTAAACGATCATCCCATTGGGGTTGGTGGGATGTTCAGCCAGCGGCATCACCAGGGCACTGCAACCACGGCTGGCCGGGTAGCGGCGTGAGATATGCAGAAGCGGCTTGGCGTTAGGCAGGTCTAGCTGTTGGGCAACCGCGCGCTTGCCACGCAGGCCAAGCAGGTAATCAAACAGCTTGGGATTACGCTCCTTGAGCAGTCGAGCCAGGGCAATAGTGGCCCGCACGTCGGCTACCGCGTCGTGGGCGCCTTCGTGGTCAATACCATTGGCTTTGGTCAAGTGCTCAAGCTTAAAGCTTGGCGCGCCATCTTCGCGCAGGGGCCACTCGATGCCGTCCGGGCGCAGTGCGTAAAACGCCCGCACGACATCAATCAAGTCCCAGCGGGAATTGCCGTTTTGCCACTCGCGAGCGTAAGGATCGATCAGGTTACGATAGAACAGATGGCGGGAGACTTCGTCATCAAAGCGCAGGCTGTTATAGCCCGCGACACAGGTGCCTGGCTCGCTCATATGGCGCTGCACTTCACTGGCGAACTGCGCTTCAGGCAAGCCGTGGCGCTGGGCTTTTTGCGGAGTAATACCGGTAATCAGGCAGGCGGCAGGGTGCGGCAGATAGTCGTCTGCCGGCTTACAGTAAAGCTCGACCGGCTCGCCAATCTCGTTTAAGTCCGCGTCGGTACGCAGCGCAGCAAATTGGGCAGGCCGATCTCGGCGTGGATCGGCCCCGAACGTTTCATAGTCATGCCACAAAAAACTGGCAGGGGCGGCATTGGATGGCGCCATGAACAAGCACTCCGCAGGGCAAAACACCAAGCCTAGCACACCCTTTGCCTATCTCGCCGCTAACCTATTTCGCCAAACCTATCTCACCAAACCTATCTCGCCCTTCGCCCCTATCACGGCGCTGACTCTTCTCGACAGGATTGCTCTTAGCTTTTAGGCAACGTTACGTTCAGCTCAAGCACCGAGCAGTTATCTTCGCTATCCAAAGAAATCTGGATAGCGTTATCGTCTACATGCACATAGCGACGGATAACTTCTAATAGTTCGCGCTCAAGCAACGGCATGTAGTCAGGTTGACCACGTTGGCTGCGCTGATGCGCCACGATGATTTGTAACCGTTCTTTGGCCACCGAGGCGGATTTCTTGCGCTCGCGCTTCAAGAACTCCAGTAGTTTCATCGACGGTTACCTCCAAACATGCGGCTGAGCAGGCTCTTACGCTGCACTTCATGAAAACGTAACGGAATCTCTTCACCCAGCAGACGCGACACCGTATCGCTATACGCCTGGCCTGCATCGCTTGATGCATCATGAGTGACCGGCACACCTTGGTTAGAGGCACGAAGCACAGCTTCAGACTCAGGAATAAGGCCCAACAGATGAACCGCTAAAATTTCACGAATATCTTCAAGGGTAAGCATATCGCCCGTAGTCACGCGCTCGGGGTTGTAGCGGGTAACGAGCAAATGCTCTTTAATCGGATCGCCGCCTTGCTCAGCACGCCGGGTTTTTGATGCTAAAAGTCCCAAGATACGGTCAGAGTCACGCACCGAGGAGACTTCAGGATTGGTTACTACAATCGCTTCGTCGGCAAAATACATGGCAAGCTGCGCACCACGCTCAATACCGGCAGGTGAATCACAGATAATAAAATCGAACTCTTCTTTGAGCTTGTCCAGTATTTCCGCCACCCCTTCCTGGGTCAGCGCATCTTTATCGCGGGTTTGTGAGGCGGGCAAAATATATAAATTCTCAACGCGCTTATCACGGATCAGCGCCTGATTGAGGCCTGCTTCCCCCTGGATAACATTCACCAGGTCATATACCACCCGGCGCTCGCAGCCCATGATCAGGTCAAGGTTACGCAGCCCCACATCAAAATCGATAACTACGGTTTTTTTACCGCGCAGCGCAAGCCCCGTAGAGATTGCCGCAGCGCTGGTAGTTTTACCGACCCCCCCTTTACCTGAGGTCACAACAATAATTTTAGCCAAGATTAACTTCCTTCTTGAAGTCGTTCATCGCGAGCGCATGACGCAGAACGAATAACGGAAACGTCAATGTTATGTAGGATGCCATACTGTAACGGATAGGCAAGGCAGCGTCGCTAAGCATTAAGCATGGATACACCCCGCGCTTACGCCATTAACTTAGCGGCTTAATTTCAAGTTGCTCTTTTATAAAATGAACTTCTGCAGCACAGCCTAAAAGCTGTGAATCAATATCTTCAAGACGTTTATAGTTTCCTGCGACAGAAATCAGCTCGGCTTCAAGTTCACGACAGTAAATACCCGCCTGAGTATTGCCGTGTATACCTGCCAAAGCTCGCCCGCGCAAAGCACCGTAAACATGAATGCTCCCCGCAGCCAATACCTCAGCGCCCGCATTGACCGCGCCAATGACGACTAAATCCCCGTCTGATGCACTAACTTGCTGGCCTGAGCGAACGGTACCGCGAAACAGGCGCGTGGCAGCGCTAGGCGCTTCCAGATTTTCAACATCAGGCTGCGTGCTGGAAGCGACAGGCGCCATTTCTGGCGTTCGGCTAACGCTCTCAAGCGATCTAGCCCGCCCCTCTTCTACGGGCGCGAACCAGCCAAGACCCAATGCCCAGGCTGATTGACGCACCGGCTCTGAGCCACCGCGTACGGCTACCGGCAAAAGCTTGTGGTCCCGACAAACGGCGCATATCCGCTCCAGGGCTAAGTGGGGTTCATCAAGCTTTTCCACGCTAAGCACAACCGGTGTATGCTGAAAGAATGCCGGAGATTGAGATAGTTTACCGGCCAGCTGCCGCCGGATATGCTCAGGATCGGCGCTACTTAGCTCCATGACGGTCATCGGCAGCATGCCGCCTTTAAAGGTAAACGCCACGTTGGCACTATCGGCGTTGAGGCTCATAGCCGAACTCCATGTCATGTTCAGGTAAGATAAAGGTAGCGCAATTTGGCGCCTTTCGGTGTGAAGAATCAATTTCTATTACACCCTGGTAAGGCAAAGCTAAGCGACAGCGCCGGTGACTGCAACCGCCTGTTCAACAATGGCTGATTTTTTTATGTCACGCACCTCTACGCAGGATGATCCATGTACGGACTGTTAAGACGCCTGTTCGCTCCTCGGTGGCAACACCCCGACCCCGAGGTACGTCGACAGGCCCTCGCACGCCTGGACCCGAGCCAGGCAGAGCAGCGTGAAGCGCTGCAAGCACTCGCTCACGATAGCGAAAGCGACATCCGCCTGGCGGCTCTATTAGCGCTGGATGACATACAAGGCCTGTTCGATGCTTACTCCGATCACCGCCAGCAAGAGGCATGGTTTAATGCCATGTGCCAGCGGCTCGGTGGTCTTGAAGGTAATACCGACCTTCATCAGCGCCAAGCACTTGTAGAGCAGTTAGATGAATCGCGACTGCTGAATGCGATTGCTCTTCAAGGAGATAATCTTAATCTCCGCCTAACGGCGCTTGCCCGGCTCACCGATGATAACGATCTTATTACCCAGGCGTGTCACAACGGCGTAGCCACCGTGCGCCATCGCGCGGCCGAGCGCATAGAAGACGAAGAGAGCTTAAAGCGCCTGCTCAAAGAGGCTCGCCGTGACCGTCACGTCGTGCGTCTTGCCCGTGAAAAGCTCGGCCAGAAGCGCACCGATGCAGAGTGGCTTGCCCAACAGCAACAGCAGCGTGAACAGCTACTTCAGCAGCTTGAGCAGCAGGCGCGTGTCCCGTGGGAGCCGCTTTACGGTGGCCGACTGCGCCATTTGGAGCGCGAATGGAAGGGCCTTGCGCACCCACCTAGCGCCGAGCAGGAGCAGCGTTTTCATCACGCTATGCTGGGCTGTCGTAGAACCTTGCATGATCATGAAACCCAAGAGCAGGCCCGCCAGCAAAGCCTTGCCCGCCGAGACGAAGCGGAACGGACCCGCAACCAGCTTCTGGATGGGCTGGAGGAGACGCTTGAAGGCTTACACCACGCAACGGAAATCACCGAGCAGGATATCGACAGCCTGCGCGCCCAGCGGCAACTGTTTAGCCAGCGCTGGCAAGCGCTTTCTGATTTGCATACTCCTAGCGAGCTGGCCCGGCAGCGCTACACCCAGGCGATCGTTCAGTACGAGCAGTGCCTGGACGCCTGGCACCGCTGGCAGGATATCAGCGTCACGCTTGAGCAGGCCCTGACGGATAACGACTACAGCGCCATGAAGCGCTTGTTAAAAGCGTGCGCCTGGCCTGAAACGCTTACGCCACCGGCACTCATACAGCGCGCCCAGGCAACGCTTGCCACTGAGTCAAAAGAAATTGACGACAGCCATCAGGCCTCCGTCTCGCTAAGCACGCTTGAAGCGGAGCTTGATAGCTTTGAGCACCTGCTGGAGCGGGGAGCCTTTAAAAGCGCCAGCCAGCTTCATCAGCGCTTAAAGCCGCAAATTGAAGGTTTGAAAACAGCCGATGCCAAGCCGCTGAAAGCACGACTGAAACAACTGGGTGCGCGCCTGGCCGAACTACGCGATTGGCGCGGTTTTGTTGCTGGGCCAAAGCGTGAGCAGCTATGCGCCAGTATTGATGCACTGGCTAATGACCAGCATATGGCTGAAGCCGCGCTGGACCGCCACCACCGCCAGCTGGTAAAAGAGTGGAAATCACTGGGCGATGCAGCGGCCAACCGCGAACAGTCAACACGCTTTCGCGCGGCGTCGGAGCGTATTCATGAACGGCTCGGTCCGTGGCGTGATCAGCTTAGCCAGGAGCGTGAAGCGAATCTAAGCGCCCGGGAACAGCTATGCGAACAGCTTGAAACCCTGCTTGCTCAACCGGCCGAGAATGCCGACCCTGACGTGCTGCGTGAAATTCGCGATAAAGCACGTCATCAATGGCGTCACTATTCACCGGTCCCCCGCGAGCGCTCTGAAGCGGTAGGCCAGCGGTTTGGTAAAATTCGTCATCAGCTTCAGACGCTGATCGATCAGCGAGCAGAGCAAATCGCCTCACAAAAACACGCTTTGATTGAAGAAGTGAAGGCTTTGCGCAGCGATGAGCAGCAACCCTTGGCTCAGCGCATTTCCCAAACCAAGCAGCTACAGCAACGCTGGCGCCAGTTAGGGAGAGCCCCTAAAGGTGCAGAGCAGTCGCTTTGGAAAGCTTTTCGGCATGAGTGCGATCAGCTATTTGCTCAACGTGATGCACATAAAAACGAGCAGGCCGCCCGCCAGCAACAGCAACTTGATGCGATGCAGGTGCTGATTGACCAAATGGATAGCTGGCAACCCACTACTGCCCGGGAAGCGAGCGTGCTGGAAGACTTCCTAAGCCAGGTCAACGGACTTGAACCGCTGCCAAGAAACCGTCGCAGCGAAGGTATGCAGCGACGTTTGAGTGGCATCGTGCGGGCCAAACGCGAGCGCTTAAGCCGCCTGGAAATTGCCGACACGGTTGAGCAGTGGCATCTGATCCTGCCGCTCGTCAATGCGCACCTGGCAGCCGACCAGCGCTATCTGGCCGGGGAAGCCGCAGAAACCGTCAACGCAACTGAGGTGATCAGCACGCCGCTCCCCGCTGCATTTATCGAGGCACACCACACCCGCAATCGTCAGCGCCATACAACACCCCTACCGTTATCGGCAGAAGATAAAGCGGCGCTGGCGGACTCGGTTTCCCGCCTGCGGGTACACCTTGCCTTATTAACCAGCGGCAGCGTACGCCAGACCGATGAACCGTTGCGCCTGGCGATCCAGGTAGAGCGTTTAAATGAAGGGATTCGGCAAGAGCGCAGCCGCCCAGAAGAAATTATCGATGTGCTCGCAGCACTACTTGCGCTTGGGCCGATATCCGCAGAGCAGTGGGAGCGCGAAGTAAAGGAGCTAGATAACTTACTCAGTGACTTGGCGAGGGTTCTCCCACCCTAGCGTGAAGTAGAATTCAGCGACGTGTTTCAGCAACAGCGCAACGGGAGGCCATTGGCCTCCCGTTTTCATGCTCTCCTTATGAGAAAGCATTTATCCAGTAAATCCATAGGCGTGATGGCCTACCCCATAAACTGGCCACCGTTGATATCGATATTGGCGCCAGTGATAAATCCAGACTCTTTATCGGCCAGGAAGGACACTAACCGGCCAATTTCCTCAGGCTTACCATAGCGTTTTACCGGGATCGTTTCGCGAATGGCTTCGCGTACCGTTTCTGGAATTTGCATAATCATATCGGTCGCAATATAGCCCGGCGATATGGTGTTTACCGTGATGCCTTTGGTCGCGGTTTCCTGCGCCAGCGACATGGTTAAGCCGTGCATGCCCGCCTTAGCGGCTGCGTAGTTAACCTGACCAAACTGACCTTTACGACCATTAATAGACGAGATATTGATGATTCGACCATGGCCGTTTTCGAGCATCATCTCGATCACGCTGCGGCAGGTGTTAAAGACGCTGTTAAGATTGGTATCGATGACCTGGTACCACTGATCGTAGGCCATCTTCTTCATTGTGCCATCGCGGGTAATGCCGGCACAGTTAACCAACACGCTGATAGGGCCGTATTTTTCGTGGATCTCACGCGCGGCTTCCAGACATGCATTATGGTCAGATAGATCAACCCCTAACGTTGTAATATTTTCATAACCGGCAGCTTGCTGGGTTTCCAGCCAGGTTTTGGCTTTTTCGGGATTGTTATACCCCGCTACCACCCAATAACCCGCATCCGCCAACGAATGGCAAATTGCCGTACCGATTCCACCAGTTCCACCAGTTACCCAGGCGACGGGGGCTTGATTGGCCATTGACTACCTCCCTGATATGACAAATGGCTTGGACTGTAAGCACTGTTATGGTGTCGCAAACCATTTCGAATAAGCGCTAAGCGCTTGTATCACTAACAGCACGTCGCTTTACCTATCAGACGACCTACTGACAGTAAGCTTTTTGTTATGGCTTTTGAAAGCATAGCTTTACTCTTTGTATATTGCAGCAGTATGAATATCAGTCTTATGTGAGTAGTTTTCTAGCGAGGGTTGACTTATCTAAAAAAACCCGTAGAATACGCCTCACGTTGATGCGGGGTGGAGCAGTCTGGTAGCTCGTCGGGCTCATAACCCGAAGGTCATCGGTTCAAATCCGGTCCCCGCTACCAATATTTAAAGAGCCAGATCAGTTATTTACTGACCTGGCTCTTTTCCGTTTGCTTACCATTTTTCTAAAGCAGATACTTTCTTTCTTAAACCCCTTCCCCGGAGCACCATTCCACAGCCAACCAAGCCGTTATGCCGAGTGCGTGACACTCACTCTCGACATCGGATACCCTTACTGACACTAAAGCTCAGCTCCCGGCAAACCTCATGGGCGGCTTACAGGGCGGACGCAAGCAACCCAGCGGTACATCAGGCGTCCCAAAATTAGCGATGAGACTCTCAAAGGGCAGTCACTACTCCTGTTTTTTCTTGTCACTGGAAATGCTTACGATATTTTGCGGCTCTCCCTTTACAAAAAATGCATGGACATTATCAACCGACCCATTCAGAAAACGCGAAAAGGTTTCTTCAGTCTTCCACGCCATATGCGGCGTTGTCATGACATTATCCAATGCTGCAAAGGCATTATGTTGCGGCAGCGGCTCTTCGCAGAAAACATCAAGCCCCGCCCCACCAATTTTCTTACGCTGCAAAGCATCAAGGAGCGCAGCCTCGTCAATAATGGGCCCACGTGATGTGTTAACCAGAACCGCATTAGGCTTCATGAGTTCAAAATGTTCCGTCGTCAGTAAACTCTCAGTTTCAGGCACAAGCCTTACATGGATACTAACAGCATCCGATTGGGTAAGCAGGTCTTCCAATGAGACGTACTCCACTCCCGCCTGAACGGCTCGCTCTCGAGTCAGCCTGGGGCCCCATGCAATAACGCGCATACCAAAGGCCTGTGCCATTCTCGCCACTGAACAACCAATCTTGCCCAGGCCAATCAGGCCAATGGTTTTACCGCTCAAGTTACTGGTAACGATCACAGGCCACTCTCCTGCGGACATCCGACGGTCCACCTCAACGATCCGCTTGGTGAGGTTAAGCAAAAACGCAAAGGTCATCTCGGTCACCGCCGCGGTAGACCCACCTGGCGTTGTTGCAACCGAAACCCCCGCTTCGGCCACTGCGCCTTTATCCATATGCGCAAGGCCTGTACCAGTTTGGGCGATTAGCTTTAGATCAGGCAAGGACGCGATAAGGTCTCTGCCAATCGAGGTGCGCTCCCTGAGAGGAATAATCGCATCGGCCCCTTGAAGCCGGCTCACCAGGGTTTCAAAGGTCGGCATATCCCCATAGACCGCCACCTCTGAGAATTCGCGCAAGCGGGATACGGCAGGGTGCTCTTTTAGACACCCCTCCCAATCATCAAGAATTACCGTCTTCATACACTTCCCCTCTAGTTCAGCCAAAAGCCGGTCATAGCCTTGTCTGAACGGTGTACTTATCCCTTAATGACTGTTTAATTAAGGGCATCTCGCTTGGGCAACTGCTCTTCAAGCGCTTCCCAGCTGCTTTGTATATGCCGTCGCATCAACAACCCCGCCACCTCCACATCACCTTCCGAGATAGCTGATGCTATGCGCTCATGCTCATAAAGTGCGATTTTTCCACGCCCCGTAACATGCCGATGCTTGTTCCTTAACAGAGTTAGCTGTGGACGAAGCTCGTGGGTTAAATAACGCTCAATGAGCGGATTACCGGACATCCGTGCGGTAATTAAATGAAAATCATACTCCTCGGACTCCTGAAGATAGGCTCCTTCAGGATGAGATGTCACTTGGCTGGCATGCAACTGCAGCAGCGCAAGATACTCATTGGCGGTGGATGCGTTCGCGCAACGAGCCGCCAACATGGCAGCCTCAGCTTCAAGAGCAGCTCTGACCTGGTAAATAGCCCGTGCATCTTCGTAGCGCATTTCACGCACATGCGCCCCACTGTTCGGCACGATAGTAACGAGCCCACACTCGCTAAGGCTTTTGAGCGCCATACGTATCGGCCCTCGGCTGACACAAAAGCGCTCAGCCAACGCGACTTCCCCGAGACGAGCACCAGCCTGAAGCTGCCCTTTTAGTATTTCATCGTACAAGCCACTCGCCACTCGTTCAGCAGCCAATCCGTGTGTCTCTTCTTTTATTGTAGACAAGATATTTATCCTCCGAAAGCGACACACTTTATACAACGTTCAATATTTTCCTGAAATAGGTGGAAAATTAGACCTTTTACTTACATATCCGAGGATTGACACAAACTACTATATGTACTTCTATATTTACGAACAAATTATTGTCTTACAATCTTCAAAATAAAAGCGGAGTGACCACCATGCTCGATAAGAAAAAAGTCATCGCTAATGCCATTTTGGGTTTCTCCTTGGCGGCTTCGATTACCCCCCTCACGGCCGCTGCTCAGGAAAGCTGGCCAACTCAGAAAATCACGTTCGTTGTTGCGCTTGGCCCTGGCGGCTCCGCTGACCGCACTGCTCGCGCGCTGGCTCAACGGCTCCAGGAGGATCTAGGCACGCCGATTTCAGTCGTTAATCAGAATGGTGGCGGTGGTCACGTCGGCCATACTTACTTCCATAACATGCCTGCTGATGGCAGTTATTTCCTTGCCTCTTCGATCCACCCTTACATCTCTAATGCGATTCTTGGCTTTGATGCCACGTATGAATTATCAGACTTCGCATTCATCAACGGGCAGTGGAACGATTACGATCTTTTCGCCGTTAATGCTGACACGCCTTACGAAACGCTAGCGGACTTCATGGCTGCAGCCAAGGAAAACCCAGGAAAACTTAGAGTTTCTGTCGTGCCCGGCTCAACCGGTGCCATCAACCTTGAACTGGCTCTGGAGGCCTTTGGGCTCGATAAAACAGACGTCAACATTGTCACCTATCAGTCTGGCGGTGCTGCACGTACGGCGGTGGCTGGCGGGCAAGTAGACATGACCGTATTGGCGGCAGACGGCACGCTATCAATTCAGGAATATATTCGTCCTCTTGCCCTGGCGGCGGATGCCTCATCGGAAGACTGGGATGCACCAACGTTGAACGCAGCGCTTGAAGAGAGCGGACACGAGCCGGTCCCGGTGCTTGCAGGGTCAATGCGAGGCCTTGCCGCGCATGCTGCCTTTAAAGAGAATAACCCCGAAGCATTTCAACAAATGGTCGATGCCTATCAAAATGCGCTTGAAGATGAGGCGTTCGTTAGTCGGTTAGAAGCTCAGGATATCGGTGCCGAGTGGCTGGGGCCTGAACGTACGACTGAGATCATCGAGTCCAACTTTGAAATCTTGAAGCAGTACACATCAGAAGAATAAGTGATTTCAATGCTGGCGCATTAGCACTAGCACGTTGCGCTTGATCGTTACGGGACCAACTTACGCTTGGTCCCATTATTATTTCAATGTGGAGGCACTATAAAATGGTGACAGGAAAGATTTCTGCAACGCATGCCTTTTTGTTAGGCCTCGTATTGGCTATAACGGGCTTTATTACCTGGAGCGCTACCCAGGCTTCCACAACGATGAATAATCTGGTGGTAGTAGCTCCCAGTGCGTTAATCGTGGGTCTTCTATCCATAGGCATTGTCGCTAGCCTCCTGTTGAAGCCAGCGCCCGAGTCTTCATCCAGCAGTACCAATAAATCCTCTATATGGAGCGACATTCTGCTTCTTGCAGGATTTGCCGCTTTCTGTTTTGCATTAACCACTGTCGGCTTCGACGTTGCTACTTTCATTTTCGTCTGGGTCGGTGTTCTTATGTGTGGGAGTAAAGGTAAGTGGCAGCCGCCTTTATACGCACTTGTGTTTACTGTTTTTCTTGTCAAGGGTTTTGGCTCTCTCTTCCCTTATCCAATGACCACACTCGTGCTTTAATATGATTGATCAACTCGCATTATCTCAGGCTTTTACGCTTCTTTTTACTGACCTAAGCCCTTGGCTTTGGGTTATCCCCGGCCTATTAATCGGCCTGATTTTCGGCTCGATTCCCGGGCTACAAATATCAATGGCCATGGCCGTTTTTTTACCCGTGACCTTTGGCATGGATTTTCTTCAAGCCATGCTGTTTTTAACCGCCATATTTACTGGCGGCGCCTATGGTGGCGGGGTAACCGCTATTCTTATGAATATCCCCGGATCATCGTCATCAATTGCCACGGCATTCGATGGATACCCTATGGCGCGAAAGGGACAGCACAATGAAGCCCTGGGCCTGGGCCTTTGTGCTTCCGTCGTGGGCGCTTTCGTGGGTTACAGCCTTCTGATGTTGTTAATCAATCCACTGGCTGCTTTTGTACTAAAGATAGGCCCGCTGGAAATGGTCGTGGTGGTCCTTTGGGGGTTAACCCTCATCGCGACACTTAATGACAGCAGTATGGCCAAGGGCCTACTGGCAGGTTTTCTGGGGCTCATGCTGAGTCAAATTGGCATGTCCACGACGGGCATTATGCGCACAACTATAGGCAACCCCTATTTACTTGATGGCATTCCGGTGGTGCCCGCCATGATCGGCATATTTGCCGCCTCTGAACTGTTGCGCCTGAGGGGAGGCTCGTTTCTAGTACAAAATGAGGCCCAGCGTAATATATCGTTTGCTCTTATTCTTAAAGGCGTTGGGCAGACATTCCGCCATCCCGGCACCTTACTGCGCGGCAGTCTGATTGGTGCCGTGATCGGTGCCATTCCAGGCGTGGGGTCATCGGTAGCTAATCTGGTCTCTTATGGTGAGGCCAAACGAACGTCGAAGACGCCTGAAGCATTCGGCAAGGGAGCATCCGAAGGTGTCGTAGCCGCCGAATCCGCAAACTCAAGCTCGGAGGGCGGCTCCATGACGGCGCTATTAGCGCTAGGCATCCCTGGCGGGGCTGCGACGGCGGTGCTTCTGGCTGCGTTCTCTTTTCACAATATTATTGGTGGGCCATCGTTTATAAGAGACCAGACCGATATCGTCTACTCGATTATTCTCGGCAACCTGGGCCAAGTGGTACTTCTAGCGTTTTTGGGGTTACTTAGCCTTCGCTTACTCGGCATGGTGGTGCGCGTTCCGCTGGCTTATCTAGTACCCAGTGTATTGGCCATGTGTGCCTGGGGTGGCTATGGCATAACCGGCACGATCGCTGGGCCGCTAACCGTTGCCGCATTTGCAGGGCTTGGCTGGCTCATGCGACAAAACAACTATCCCGTCGCAGCAACAGTCATCGGTTTACTGCTTGGCCGAATGATGGAAGGCGAAGTCGTGCGCACCTTACAGGTGTCCGGTGGCCGACCGTTTGAATACATGATGGAGCGACCCATTGCTCTGGCTCTTTTCACTATAATGCTGCTGGTGTTAATGGGTGTCCCCGCACTGAAAGCCTTCCGCTCTCGCCGCACTAGCCATGAATCTAATTAAACAAATGCCTCCTCAACGTAGAGGAGGCGTTACCTTTGGCATCGGCGCGTTAGGCGGACTCGCTTTTTTTGCACTCTCTCTACCATTGCCATGGGTACTGGGCAGCCTAACAGCATCACTTCTGTGCACTCAGACGACATCTTTTCAGCCTCGCTTTCCTGCCCCATGGCGAAGTTACGCCATGGTCGCTATCGGCACGATGCTAGGCACCAGCTTTACGCCAGAAGTTGTTCGTCAGGCCGGGGATTGGACCATCAGTCTGATTGTGATGAGCTTGTTATCGCTGGCATTTTGTTTCATTGCCTATCAAATATTTTATCGTTTCGGAAAAATGGATCGAGTGACGGCCTTGTTCGCCGCCATACCCGGCGGACTTTCAGTCGTTTCTGTTTTGGCAGAAAATTACCGTGCCGAAGTCAGCCGCGTTGCCCTCTGTCATACCGCGCGCTTAGTGGTATTGCTTATTGCAGCCCCCATCATCATCCAGGCTATTTCCGGCATTAATCTCGCTGATGCTAGCCTTGCAAGCTTCACTCACGCGGAAGCAATTGACCCTGTTAACCATGGCATCCTGGCGCTGGTAGCGATAGTCAGCGGCTGGCTAGCCTGGCGGCTAAACTTCCCTTCAGCGATGCTATTAATTCCATTGCTTAGTTCGGGGTTACTACACGCGACTGACCTTTTGACGGTGCATGTTCCTCCCCTGCTTTCCAGTGCAGCACAAATAGTTATTGGCGCAGGAGTAGGGGCGCGATTCGCGAATTACTCTCTTCCACAAATTTTAAAAGATGGCTGGCTCGCGGCGGTGATCGGCGTGCTTCTTACCTTTGGCTCTTTCATTGCAGCGCTGTTGTTTGCACCTATTATAGGACTCGACAACACACCCTTGTTCTTATCCTATTTGCCTGGAGGAGCGCCAGAACTTGGCGTCGTAGCGCTAGCGTTATCCATAGACCCCGCTATGGTGGCAGCCCACCATGTACTTCGTGTTTTCTTGATCGTAGCAATGCTTCCTCTTATCGCCAGTTGGTTAGGTAAACAAACCCAGCGAGGCTAGTAATAGAGATTATGAGGCTAAATGGTGATGCTATTGCGTGCTGACCGTATTGGCGCCGTCAGAGAGTTCCATCGTATGATCGCTTTATATGGGATGATGTGTATGAGCGTATGGAAACTGAGATTACTGAACGTCAATAAGTACCAACCTTTCAAGCGTTGCATGCTAAACACGATCTAGCGTGCAACGCCTGTCCACTTTGCCTTGCCTTCCTCTACTGCTTGGATATCAACGATTAGCTGCATTGCGGCTTGAATATGCACGCCTCTGCCTGCATATCATCAGATAACCTTCTTTTTACGCGATGTAGAGCTTACCCATGTCGATTATTGATCCCCGTACCGGCAATCCGCTTACTGCGGAGCCCGCTAACACCGGCGATACCCAGGCAAGTGCTGAGCGCCCTCCGGTTACCGCTGAAGAAGTCATCATTGAACTAAACGCTGGCAATATTCAGCAGGTGCTCGAAGCCTCCATGCAGGTGCCGGTACTTATGTGCTGCTATTCCCCCGCCGACGATAGCAGCAGCAAACTTGCAACGATTCTGGAAAAGCTGGCGATTGAATACGCGGGGGCCTTTTTGCTGGGTAAGCTGGATGCCCAGGCCAATCCAGAGATTTCAGCCCAGCTGGGCGTGCGCTCGGTACCCGATGTTAAGTTAATCAGCCAAGGTGGACTGGTCGATAGCTTGCAGGGAGCACAGCCCGAGAAAGAAGTTCGTGCCTGGCTCAGCCGCTACTTCCCGGCCCCCGCGGAAGCTCCGCCTAGTCCGGAGGAAGAAGCCGAAGCGGCGCTTCTGGAAGGCGACGCGGCCACCGCTCGCGATATCTACCAGAACCTGGTAACCCAATACCCCGAGCACTATGCCTATCAGGTAGCTTTTGCTCGCGTCCTGGTGGCTGAAAAGCGTGGCGATGAAGCGCGCAGCGTGCTGGATAATTTGCCGCCCGAAGAGCGTGATGCGCCTGCCGCCCGCGGCGTCCGTGCGAGCATTGAGTTCAGCGAACGAGCGCTTTCAGCAGAAGATATCGCCGCTTTAGGCGAGCGCGACGATAGCGAAGCACAGTTCCAGCGCGCTCTGCGCCAGGTGGCCGATGGCCAGTACGACGCCGGCCTTGAAGCGCTGCTGACGCTCATGAAGCGTGACCGTGCGTATAACGACGACGCGGCGCGTAAAGCGCTGCTGCAGGTGTTTGATGCGCTAGGCGCCGATCATCCGCTGACCGTCGCCTACCGCCGCAAGCTGTTTGCTCTGCTGTATTAATCGCTAGGCCTTTAACAGCTTATCCATCCGCACTAACGCGGCGTCCAGCTGGGACGCCGTGGTGCCAAAGTTAAGTCGTAAAAAGCCGGGGCAGCCAAACGCTGCCCCGTCAGACAGCGCAACCCCCGCCTGTTCCTTGAGCGTTTGATAGGGCGTGCTGCCCAACCCCGCCTCGCGCATATCCAACCAGGCTAAATAAGTGGCTTCCGGTTTGCTTAACGTCACCCCCGGCCAGCTTGCCACGTGTGTTTCAAGCGTCGCGCGATGCTGACGCAGCACTTCCAGCAGCGCTTGGCGCCAAGGCTCGCCTTGCCGATAAGCCGCCTCAGCCGCTACCAGCCCCAAAACGTTCACATCAGGCAGCAGCCCTTTGCAGGCAGCGGTAAACCGCTTGCGCACTTCAGGGTCAGGGATCACCGCACAGGCGCTGGTTAAACCTGCCAAGTTAAAGGTTTTAGATGGCGCCCATAGGGTAATCGTACGCTTGGCGAGCTCAGGAAACATGGCCGCCAGCGGGCGATGCCGGGCATCTTTGTCCAGCAGCAAATCACAGTGAAGCTCGTCCGAGACCACCCACAAATCGTGCTGTTCAACCAGTTTTGCCAACGGCGCCAGCTCTTCATGGCGCCAGACACGCCCTGTCGGGTTATGCGGATGGCACCAGAGCAACAGGCGCGTCTTGGGCGTAATGGCCGCTTCTATAGCGGCCATATCCAACTGCCACGACTCGCCAGGGCCTTTAGGTTCGGTCAACATTGCTTGCTGGGGGAGCCGGCCAGTGCGCTCGGCTACCGCCAAGAAAGGCGGGTAAATAGGCGTCATCGTTAATACGCCATCGCCTGGCTGGGTTAAGGCGAGCGTCGCGAAATGTAGCGCCGGCACCACCCCCGGCAGCCAGTGCTGCCACTCAGGCTGGATAGTCCAGTCGTAGTGCGAAGTGCTCCACTGACACAGCGTTTCTGTTAACGTAGCGGGCACTTCACCATAGCCATACACACCGTGGGCAACCCGGTCCTGGAGTGCTTCAATAACCGCCGGCGGCGAGCGAAAATCCATATCAGCGACCCACAGCGGCAGCACCTCGCCACTGTAACGGTGCCATTTTTGTGACGAGAAGCCGCCTTCGGGGTGGCGTCGCTCGATTGGCGTGGCAAAATCAAAGGCCATACAGGTCTCACTCATTGATAAAGGATTGGTAACGAGCATGCCGCAAGATGACTTTTATACCAAGGTGCGCGCAGGATTACCGGCACTATTGCGGCAGTGGCAAGCGCTTGGTCAAGCCGATGCTGATCAGTTAGCGCTCATCCTGGCGGAAACCGCTCGGGTTGCCAAACTGGGCACGCCGGACACGACGCCCGATGGGGCGATGCTTAAATACTGGAGCCAGACTCTGGAGGGCGATATTCCGCTTTGGGCACCGCGTACCGCGGTATTTTTACTCAATCAAATGCCTGCCAAACCCATGCCTCAAAGTGATGCAGAAGCCTGCGCCTGGGCGTACTGCTGGCTGCGCAACCGTACGTTCAGCACTTTAGAGGACGCTCATGCTGCGCTTCCCGCTCACCTTCAAGAGCCGTTAAAAAGCGCTTTGGAAGCTGCCTGGCGCGACCAGCAGGGGCTGCGCCTAGTATAAAAAGGAAACATCAGCGCTTGGGCGGACGGGATTTGGGCTTGAAGCCTGCTGGCTTGTTGGAAAGCCATTCGACGAAATGGCGTACCTCTTCACTCGCCAGCAGCGCCTCGCGGCTGGCAAACTGATCGGCCAGCTCACGTTCGCTATAGAGTCTGTGAATATGCCGATGGCAGGCGTGGCAGAGCCATAAGATGGCGGTCAGCCGCTCTTCGCGCGAGTAACGCTTTCGATAGCGCGGTTTGTTGTGCAGCGCTCGTGGAATCAGGTGGTGCTTGGTCAACGATGCAGCGCGCGTGCAAAGCTCGCACCGCTCGGGCCTTAGCGGGGGCGAAAGCGTATGTCCTGGTGGGGAAGCAACATCCACGACGACTCTGCTCTCCTGGGTTGGGTGGCTGCAAAATAACTCAAACAGTATTTAATCAATTATAAGGATAGTCATTTATGCTGGAAGTTCCGATTAGCTGGCAGCTTGCCAAGGGCATGGTTTCTGTCGCTATGGTGCTGGGCCTGGGAGTAGTGGCAGTACGGGTAAGCCCACGGGTGGCGGGGCTTTTGGCGGGCTATCCGCTGGGCACGGCACTGGCGCTTTTCTTTATCGGCCTGGAGATCTCGCCGCTATTCGCCGCCGAGAGCGCTGTGCATACGCTGGCCGGTTTTACCGCCACCATGGCGCTGGGGGCGGGCTACTGGCTATGCGGGCGCAAGCCTGGATTACGAGGGCTTTTGGCCGGCACCACTGGTGGCTTTATCGCCTGGTTTTGCGTCAGCCTGGTGCTGGCTCAGTTTGATTTCACCCGGCTGACGGGTACGCTGGTAACGCTTTGCGCCATTGTACTGTTCAGCTGGCTCTTCCGACGTATACCGGACAGCGTCGCCACCACGCGAGCGCCTTTCTCGTGGGGCGCGCTGTGTGTACGTGCCCTGCTGGCCACGCTTATCGTGTTCGCGATCACCACGCTTGCTCACTGGGTGCCGTCCGCCTGGGCGGGAACGCTGGCGGCCTTTCCGATCACCATGCTGCCTTTCCTGCTGATTCTACATTTGAGCCAAGGGCCTGCACCGACTGCCACGGTCATCAAGCACTACCCGATGGGTCTCGGCTCGCTGCTGTGCTACGCCCTATGCGTCTCGTTCACCTATGAAAGCTGGGGGCTTGCCTTGGGTACGCTGGCAGGTTTTAGCGTAGCGACGCTATGGCTGATTGGCTGGATGCAGGGGCAACGCTGGTGGGCAGAAAGGCGAGAGGCACAGGGCCAAGCCACTTGACCAAGCGCTTGCTAGGGGCAATCCTGAAGGCTGACCAATAACAAGGCGACCACTATGTTCACCCGCACGATTGAGCCAGCTTTTTATGATACCGATGCGCTAGGCCATATTAATAATACGCGCCTGCCCGCCTGGTTTGAGCTGGCCCGCAATGATCTGTTCAAGCTTTTTACGCCGGATCTGGATCCTAAACAGTGGCGCTTAATTATGGCGCGCATGGAAATCGACTACCGTGCTGAACTGTTTTACGGCCATGACATCGAATTACGCACCTACTTGACGCGTTTGGGTAATAGCTCATTCACGGTTACTCAGGAAGCTCGCCAGCACGGTACGTTGACTAATCTCGGCCATACCGTGATGGTACAGTACGATCATCAGGCTAAGTGCGCCGTGCCTATTGAAGGCAAGCTGCGCGACGCCTTGTCAGCCCATTTACAAGATGCGCCCGCCTGACGCACTGCCCCGCTGGACGGGGCTACCAGGAGCACAGCATGGCCATTCGCTATAATCTCTGGCTAGACCCGGACAATACCGCGCAGCATCGCGCTGTCGAAGCGGATCTTGAACACTATTTCATGGAGCGCTTTGCGGACTATCCACATATCCGCTTGTTCGGGGCTGACCCTTACGATTATGATGCCCCGTTTAATCGCCTTTATGACGTGCTAATGGCACGAGCCGCCGAGTATTGCGAGCGGACATGGTGCTATGTAGCGTCCCCTGAGCAGTTGAATCGCTGCTTTTTCCGTGCTGTTGGCCGCTCCAATAAATTTGTTCAAGACGACCGCTCCTGAGAGACCAACCTGATGGTGATTCGCACCAACCAAGCGCCTGATGAGCGCCAGCTAGCTATTATTACCCAGCAGCTAGGCCGCGCACCGCGCGGTATCGAAGCCGTCGCCGCGACCGATAGCCAAGGAACACCGCTGGTACTGCGCATGGCGCCTATCGTGGATGACAAGCCCTTTCCTACGCTGTACTGGCTGTGTTCTGACGTGCTCAAAGTGGAGATTTCCCGCATTGAAGCCGTAGGGGTCATCAAATCACTCGAACAGCGCCTGCAGGATGAACCTGCCTTTCTGGAAAGCTACCAGCAAAGCCACCGCGACTACGTCAAAGCCCGCTGGGACTATATGAGTGACGCACAACGTGCCGAGGTTACCCGGCTGGGTTACACCGACGTGCTTACCGAGCGTGGCATTGGCGGTATCAGCAACTGGCAGCAGGTGCGCTGCCTGCACACCCAGTACGCCCATCATCTATGTGGCGACAACGTTATTGGCCAGTGGATGAACGAGCACCATCAGATCGATCGTTTTATCCTGTAAAGCGCCATTCAATATTCGTTTAAGGAACCCGATTAATGTCCCGTATTTGCGTTTATCTTGGTTCGCGTGAAGGCAGCCGTCCGATTTTTCGTCAAGCCGCCCAGGCACTGGGTACAGCACTGGCCGAGCGAGGCCATACGCTGGTCTATGGTGGTGCGCGGATCGGTCTGATGGGTGAGCTTGCCAATGCAGCGCTAGAAGCCGGGGGGAGCGTTATCGGCGTGATGCCGGATCATCTGGTGGAGCGTGAGCAGGCCCACTTTGGGCTTACCGAGCTTATCCGCGTCGCCAATATGCATGAGCGTAAAGCCACCATGGCGGCTAACGCCGATGCGTTTATCGCCATGCCGGGCGGCATTGGAACGTTTGAAGAGCTGTTTGAAATCTGGACGTGGGGCTATCTGGGCCTACATGAAAAGCCCATGGGCCTGCTAAATATCGATGATTTTTATGGGCCGCTTTTAACATTTTTGGACAGCACCGTAGCCAACGGCTTTTTAGCCCAGACAACGCGTGACATGCTGCAGGATGCGCAAACGCCACAAGCGCTACTCAGTGCACTGGATATACGCCTATAGGCTTTTATAAACCTGCCTGAAACAGCGTTAGCGCTCTGTCAGCAGGCGAGTACGCTGGTAGGTAAGCTGTAACAGGCGGGCATCTTCACCGGCGCGATGGCGATTAATATCGCGCTCGGCAATCATGCTCTCTTTGGTATGGCTCCAAAGGGCTTGTTGCTCTTCGCTTAGCAAAATCCGCAGCGCTTCAAGTCGAAAACGTGGCAGCATGCCAGCATGATGAAAAAGTAGCGACAGCCAGGTGTTATCGTACCCCCAACTGTCGCTATAAGCCTTACCCAAACGGCTTAGCTCATCGTTAAGCCATTGGGCGACCTGCTGTACAGGATGCCCCTCTGCGAGCAGACGATCGCGCGAGATACCGTGCAAAAGCTCAGCTTTTGGGTCCCAGTGGGTCCACTCTTCCAGCGGCTGAATAAGAAACGCGCAGCAGCTTCCGTCAGCACGCGCGATACCGACTTCTATCGGATAACTGCCACGCCCGAATCCGGACGCTTCAATATCTAGTACGGTAGGTAGCGTCTCGGACACTGACTTCCTCATTCAATCATTACGCATAGTGATCGCTCAACGGCCCCTTACGCGACGGCGGCATCGTTAAGCGGCTGACGATCCGCCAGACGCTGCCAATAAGCGGCCTGCCCGGCGTCTACGGCTAAGCCTAGCTCACCCAACCGGTAGGCACAGGCTAACCGCTCAGCGGCCAGGTAATGCCCCGCCTGGGCGGCGCGGGCATACCAGGTTACCGCATAGTCTTCACGACGCGGATACTGCGCACAGCCATGCTCGTAGATTTGCGCTACCTGAAACTGCGACTTTACGTCGCCAGACTGAGCGGCTTCTACGACATAACGCGCGCCCCGCGCTTTATCCTGCGGCGAAAGGCTGCTATGAAACAGCATATGGCCGTAAACGGATAGCGCATCCGGATGTCCTGCATCAGCGCAGCGCTTGAACAGTCGCATGGTCAGGCGCTGTGTACGCTTGGAACGCGGAAGCAACCAACGGTTTTGAAAAAGCCGTTCGGCTAAGCGAAATTCTAATCGAGTAAACAAAGATGATGCCTGCGGCATGGCAAACCACCCTGCCAATTTGTTGAGACCTTGATTAGCGATCACTACATCATTTGACTGCCAACCAAACGAGAAACCGGCCTTTAGCCGGTCGATGGGCTGGCAAGCATACGCCTGCCTTTGCGACGACTCAACCCCATTGATTTGCTGCTTTTAAATTGCCTCGCTAACATGCCTGTCACACATCACCATTCATCATGATAATAAACGCCTATTTGGCGGCAATTTTCGCCTTAGCGAGGAGATAAAAATGCAAACGCGCCCACTTGGCAGAACGGGAATTGAGGTCAGTCGACTCTGTCTAGGTACGATGACGTTTGGCGAGCAAAACAGCGAAGCAGAGGCTCACGAACAGCTGGATCGCGCTGTCGCTTTCGGTATCAACTTTATCGATACCGCTGAAATGTACCCTGTGCCACCCAAGGCGGAGACCCAGGGCTTAACCGAAACGTATATCGGCAGCTGGCTGAAACAGCGTGGTGCACGCGATGACGTCATCATTGCGACCAAGGCAGTGGGCCCGGGCCCTGAGCATATCCGGGGCGGCCCGCGCATGACGCGCGAGCATATTCATCAGGCAATCGACGATAGCCTTAAGCGTTTACAGACAGACTATGTCGACCTTTATCAGCTGCACTGGCCGGATCGCAACACCAATTTTTTCGGCAAGCTAGGCTACACCCATCAGGACCAGGAAGATGCCACACCGCTTGAAGAGACGCTTTCTGCGCTTAAAGAGCTGGTCGACGCTGGCAAGGTACGATCGATTGGCCTGTCCAACGATACGCCGTGGGGCGTGATGCGCTCGCTTTATCTGGCTGAGAAAATGAATTTGCCACGCGTGGCATCAGTACAAAACCCCTACAACCTGCTTAACCGTTCGTTTGAAGTCGGCTTGGCGGAAATCGCCCACCGCGAAGATGTTGGCTTATTGGCCTACTCGCCGCTGGGCTTTGGCGTGCTCTCCGGCAAGTACCTGAACGGTGCTTGGCCTGAAAAAGGTCGCCTGACGCTTTATGAGCGCTTTAAGCGCTATACCTCGCCCGAAGCAGAAGCAGCCACACAAGCGTACGTTGATCTGGCCCGCGAGCACGATCTCGACCCGGCCCAGATGGCGCTGTCATTCATCAACTCACGCAGCTTCCTGACCAGTAATATCATTGGTGCAACTACCCTTGACCAGCTGGAAAGCAACCTGGCTAGTGAGAGCCTCAAGCTTGATGACGAAGTGCTGGATGCCATTGACGATATCCACCGCCGGATGCCCAATCCCTGCCCTTGAGCCTTGGATAAGTCCTTGGGCCTTGGATAAGTATAGTGACGCTATGAAGGCGATAGCCTCGGCCAACGCCGAGGCTTGATATACTAGCGGCCATACATTTGTTATTAGGTTTTTGCATCGGCTGAAGGAGCTCACCTTGCTAAGCGTTATTTCGCCAGCCAAGACGCTGGATTTTGAAACGCCCTCTACGACCAAGCACGTTACGCAGCCCGACTTTCTCAGCGAAAGCCAATCGCTGATTGATATTCTGCGTGATTACTCGCCCCAGCAGATCAGTGAGCTGATGGGTATCAGCGATAAGCTGGCTGGCCTTAATGCAGCCCGCTTTGCTGAGTGGGAGCCGCCATTTTCGCTTGAGAATGCGAAACCTGCCGCCCAGGCGTTTCAGGGCGATGTTTACACCGGGCTGGAAGCTAAAACATTCAGCGATGCGGATAACCATTTTGCTCAGCAGCATCTGCGCATTCTCTCAGGCCTGTATGGCTTGCTGAGACCGCTGGATCTGATCCAGGCTTACCGATTGGAGATGGGTACCAAACTGCCTAACCAGGCAGGCAAGGATTTATACGCCTACTGGAAGCCTACCCTCACTAAAGCGCTTGATGACGCTATTACACAAAGCGGCTCTAAGGCCTTGGTCAACCTGGCCTCCAACGAATACTTTAAAGCGGTAGATGCCAAGCAGCTTGATGCGCGCATTATTACACCGGTGTTTAAAGATGAGAAAAACGGCACGTTTAAAATCATCAGCTTTTACGCCAAAAAAGCACGCGGGTTGATGAGCGCCTGGATCATTAACCAGAAAATTAATGACCCTGACGAGCTTAAAGGCTTTAACGTTGCAGGCTATCGCTTTGATGCTGCCTCTTCTGAAGGCGATACGCTCGTCTTTACCCGCAAAGAAGCCGATCGCTAAACGAAAGCTGACCTTTAGCTAAAAAAATGTGACGACGCGCGAGGAACGGGGCTTTAGAAGGCGCTGATGCACGTCCTTAAACAGTGCGTTATCACAGCGGTGAAGCCACTCGTAGGCCACCATATCCGACGTCACAGCGATTGCACCGTGAGCACAGGCACGCTCGCGGGCAAGGCGCGCTTCATCACGGCGGCGGCTGGCCGTTGCTTCGCTTAGCCAATATACGTTATAGCCTGCCTCAAGCAGTCCAAGTGCGCTCTGAAGCACGCAGATGTGGGCTTCCGTCCCACAGATCACTACTTGCTGCACTGACTGGGCCTTTAACGTCTGGGCGAATTCGGGCTCTTCCATCGCGCTGAAATGGTGCTTTTGCCAAACCTGATGCTCACCCAGCTCGCTTAATAAGCCAGACGTCGTCCCCCCCAACTTTTCAGGATACTGCTCGGTAAGCCATACAGGCACGTCTAACGCTTCGGCTACTTTTGCAAGCCAGGCGGCTTCTTCAATTACTTTTACGCCATCATCAATGACGGGCAGTAAGCCTGCTTGAAAATCGACCATTAGTAATAGGCTACGATCTCGTTGTAGGCGCACGCTTCCCCCTTATTCTTTGTGTTTATTAGTGCTATTAAGATAGCCCATTCTAACCGCCCAGGCGCTAAACTAGCCGTTCAATACTTTCTACACGCTCAGTACGTTGGGCTTAGGTTCTTGATGGCTTTTAATCATTGGAGATTGCCATGTTACGACAACTGTTTGTCATGCTGCTGGTCAGCGTTATGGGGTTTAGCGTTGCGGTAGAGCATGCTGAAGCGCGCCGTATGGGCGGAGGCGGCAATGTGGGCAGTATGTCCCGCTCTGCGGATCGCCCAGCCAGCACACCCAGTACACAACAGGCCCAAGGTGGACAACAGGGCCAAGCGGGTGCTGCGGCAGCACGTAGAGGTGGAATGGGCGGCATGATGGGGGGCCTGTTGGCCGGTGGATTAATTGCTGCGCTGTTTTTTGGCGGCGCCTTTGATGAGCTAAGAATGATGGATCTGCTCATGGTGGTGGGCATTGCGGTGCTGGCGATGATCGCCTTCCGTGCCTTTATTCGCCAGCGCCGCCCGGCGCACGCTTCCGAATCCAACTATCAGCGTACGCAGCACGTGCCATCAACACCTGCCGCTGGCTCAGCTGGGGCCTCCCCGGGTAGTTTAGCGAGCAGCCTGCAAAGTACGCCCGCCTGGTTTGATAAAGAGCAGTTTTTAAACGGCGCGAAAGAGCATTTTATGACCCTTCAGCGCGCCTGGGACAATAACGACTTTAGCCAGATCCAGGAATATGTTACTCCCGAGCTCTATAACCTGTTACGTACAGAGCGTGCTCAGCATCCGGCCAATAATCGTACAGAGATCGTACGGCTGTTTGCCGAGCTGGGGGATATCAATGAGTACGATGGCCATGCAGAGGCCAGCGTAATCTTCCACGGCATTATCGAAGAGAACGGACAGCAGACTGAGTTTAACGAATCCTGGCACTTGACCCGCACAATGCGTGACCAGGCTCCATGGTATGTACAGGGTATTGAACAAAACCCAGGCGCTTAAAATCAACATAAGACGATACAAAAGACCAAGCAAAACGGCCGCTATTAGCGGCCGTTTTGCTGGCTAGGCAATACCCTAGCTAAATATTTTACAATCAACGCGTTGGATTAATTTTCAGCAGCATCTTCGATACTCTCGCCCGCATTCTCAATGCTTTCGCCAGCGCTTTCCATGCTGTTATCAATGCTCTCACCTGCTTCTTCAGCAGGGCCCTGGTTATCACAGGCAGCCAGACCGCCCGCGAGCAGTGCCATCAATACCGCAGCTGATAACTTCTTAACCAATTGTCCATTCATCTTGTTTCTCCTCCTGAGATAGCGCGTGAAGTGCTCTTCCATCAACGTACCGAACCATTTTAAAGACAACAGCACGGTATCACCACCCATATCAGGGTAGCTGCTTGCAAACGAAAGCGTAAATAGCAAGTTCCAGGCAAAAAAAATCCCCCGAGGCGCAAGCCCCGGGGGATTTTTCACAATAAGTGCCTGACGATAACTGAGGCGGCCATCCGCCGGCCGGCGCTCCGGTGCTCTCGCCTGGCGAGACCCCACCCTTTTCTTCCATGCAAACAAAAAACCCAGCCGATGGCTGGGTTTTCTGCGGTATAAGTGCCTGACGATGACCTACTCTCGCATGGGGAGACCCCACACTACCATCGGCGCTAAGCGGTTTCACTACTGAGTTCGGCAAGGGATCAGGTGGTTCACGCTCGCTATGGTCGTCAGGCGTAACTGTCAATGTCTATCATGCTGACGTGTTCTGTGACGTCTCTCGTGCCAAGCGTTTCTCGCTCAGCGCGCGTATCCGGTATTCATCGTTATCATTGCGACCAGACCCCTTGGGTGTTATAGGGTCAAGCCTCACGGGCCATTAGTACACGTTAGCTCAACACCTTGCAGTG
>NZ_JABUZA010000039.1 GCF_014897985.1 Halomonas colorata | reverse complement strand
ACGGGGACGGCTCATGGATCCTCCTAGGTACCTTTAGTATAAGGCCTAGAGGTGTCTACGAAACCCGGGGCGATTCATACCTTTGAAATTATCTAGATCTAATAACAACATTGCTACGCGACTGTGATTACGACGCGCAATGTTCAAGGCTTGTTCTGAGCGCTCCTGAAGTAAAATTCGATTTGGTAAGCCTGTCAGCGCATCATGGTGGGTTAGTCTCTTTGCCTCACTTCGTAATGCCAGGTGTGCTTTTATATGCGCTCTTGCCACAGGAAAATTTAGTGGTTTACGGATAAAGCCAATGCCCCCATATTCCAGCGCACGCAACTCATTGCCCGTTTCGGCATGCGAGGTAACAAAAATGACAGCTGCATTGCATAAATCAGGGTCGGTTTTCAATGCTTTGCAAACCGCAAAACCATCCATCCCGTGCATTTCAATGTCCAAAAGCACAAGGTCTGGTTTGGCCTCTTTTGCCATAGCCAGACCCGAAAAGCCATTGCTGGCTATATAAACGTCACCTAGATCTCGTACTAGCTCTCCTAGGGCAAGCGCGTCAGAGGCTTGATCTTCCACAATAAGAATGACCGAAGGTAAGTTAAATTTTTTACTCAGCATCTAACAGTCCCTGTCGTTGTATTTTTTTGCAGCATAGTGCATGTCTACTAGCTTTAGCGTTGAATTGGATGGTATAGAAATGTTGGATAGCAATAGTTTGCGCCTCCGCCACAATGTAACCTTCCGTAAGTGCGAGGATGTTGACGCTAGGCCCAGTCTTTCAGGCTAATTATATTGAATCACTTTGCGTAATTAAGATACTCGAAATAATGTGATGTCGTTGGACACTAGTCCCCCATCTCCTTATCATTCCTTTTTATTTTTCAAGGATGTCACTCGTTATGCGCCCAGGTGTTTTGTGGCTGATGGCTGGTTTATCACTTTTGTTCTCAGGCTGTGCCCTACAGCCGCCAGAATCAAATGAACCACCGCCATTAAGCGAAGCGTCGTTTAATTCGCGAATACTCGAACTGCAAGACACGCTAACGCAGCAATGCGGTGCTAACGCACAGCATCAAGACCAGCAGCTCAGCCAGCAAAAGACTCTGACAGCCGACGTTCGTGAGGTTGGAAGTCTTGTGCGTCTGTTACGCAGTGATATACAAGAGCTTGAGGCTCGCGGCGAAGAGCCGATTGTTATTCGCGAAGAGTGTAATATTGATGAGTCTCTTGAAACCAAGGCCACGCTGGGCCGTAACGAATGGGTCGGTTTACCCAGTATCGGTACCTATTTAAAAGCCCGCGTCGATTCTGGTGCCAACACGTCATCCTTGTCAGCCTCTGAGATTACCCGGTTCGAGCGTGACGGCGAAGATTGGGTACGCTTCAAGCTGGCCCTCAATGACGATGACGTTGTTGTGGAATCACTGCGTGATGAGTGGATTGAAGCGCCTGTCGAGCGTCGTGTACGTATAGTGCAAGCTTCCGGCGAAGCATCGCGCCCAGTGATTTCCTTATTGATGACGCTTGGCCCCATCCGCGAAAACGTTCAGTTTACCTTAAACGATCGCACCCATTTGGATTATCCGGTACTGCTGGGTCGTCGTTTCCTGATGGATATTGCGATCATTGATGTGGCGCAAAACTACATTCATGAGCGCCCGGAATTTCCTGGTGGCGAACCCGCTGAACAAGCCGCTGAAGACGAAGCGGTTGATCAAGACGATACCGAAGAGTAACCGCGCTCCCCCGCCGCTTTTCGCTAAAAGGAATTTTCATGTCCCGGCTTCCGTTTTATATCATTGTAGGTTTACTTCTGGTGGCAGGTATTGCCACCAGTGTGCATAGGCATCTTCAGTTTGAAATTCCTTGGGTACCAGGCGAACAGCGCCAGGTGTGGGAAATTGAGGCGGTGATTAACTTCAATGCTCAAAATGGCCCGGTACAGGTTGATCTAGCGCTACCCTCTCACCAGACAGGCTTTCGGGTGCTTACCGAAAATACCGCCTCTTCTGGCTATGGCTTAGCATATCAGGCGGATGAGCTAGGTCGTCAGGCACAATGGACCATTCGGGACGCGGCGGGTAGTCAGCAGCTTTACTACTCCGTACAAATGTTAGTTTCACCTGATGCACGTCCTCCCATACAAACACCGCCGGGGCTAACGTCGTCAACGCCCTGGGAAAGCCCTTATGACTCTGCAGCTAGCCAGCTAATTGATAGAGCATGGGCACGTAGCGCTAATAACGCCACGTTTGCACGTGAGCTTATTCTTGATATAAACGGCGAGCGTCAGGGTGAAAATGCTCGACTCCTGCTTACCCAAGAAGCTCCCTCAACGCTAATAGTGCGACTGCTCAATCAAGCGGGTGTGCAAGCCCGTGAAGTCAGTGGCCTACTGCTTGAAGATGGCCGCCGCCGGCAAGCCTTGAGCAGTTGGATCCAGGTCTTTGATGAACCTGCTAATCAATGGGCGCTCTTCAATCCTGTCACTGGAGAGCAGGGTCAGCCTGAAAACTTGCTGCTGTGGGAAACTGGTGGCCGCGCGGTACTGGAAGTTGAAGGCGGCACTAACTCGCGGGTGATGTTCTCCATGCTTACGCACTATCAACCGGCCTCGGCGGCGGTGCGTAACCACTACTCTGACGATACGCTGGTGAATTTCTCAATTCACAGCCTACCGCTTGAAGAGCAGGCGCTCTTCCAAACTATTCTACTAATACCGATTGGTGCGCTGGTGGTAGTGTTCTTGCGCGTATTGGTGGGTATCAAAACATCGGGCACGTTTATGCCGGTGCTTATTGCCCTCGCCTTTATTCAAACAACGCTGCTTACCGGCCTGATCGGCTTTCTGCTTATCGTTGCAGTTGGTTTAGTTATTCGTAACTATTTATCTTATCTAAACCTTCTATTGGTGGCCAGGGTCTCGGCAGTCATCATAACGGTTATCGCCATTATCTCTATTTTTACCGTATTGGCGTATCGCATGGGTCTAAGTGCCGGGCTTACGGTTACCTTTTTCCCCATGATCATCCTGGCCTGGACTATTGAACGGATGTCGATTCTCTGGGAAGAAGAAGGCCCCAAACAGGTACTCATCCAAGGGGGCGGCAGCTTATTAACCGCTGTACTCGCCTACTTGGCTATGAACAATCCCTGGGTGCGCCACATCACCTTTAATTTCCTGGGTGTTCAACTGATTTTAATGGCGCTTATTCTGCTGCTGGGTAACTACACCGGCTACCGCTTGCTGGAACTACGTCGCTTTAAGCCGATCACCGACGATGAGAAGCCATCATGAGTTGGCTGCAGAATTGGACGTGGCCAACGCGGTTGCGGGATAAGGGTATCATCGGGATGAACCGGCGTAATATTCGTTACATCGGCCGCTATAATTCACGCCGCCTTTATCCGCTGGTCGATGACAAACTGAAAACCAAGCTGTTAGCACAGCAGTATGGCATCACTACGCCTGAACTGATTGGCACCGTTGGCACGCAGTTTGGCGTCAAACATATTGGCGATATGCTCACTGGCCATAACGGGTTTGTGATCAAGCCTGCCAAAGGCAGTGGCGGCAAAGGCATTCTGGTTATCGAAAAAGTCGTCGATAATCAGTTCGTGAAGCCCAGTGGTGCGCAACAGACCCTTGAAGACGTGGAGCGCCATGTTTCCAACATCCTTTCAGGGCTATATTCGCTGGGCGGCTCACCCGATGTGGCGATTATCGAAACGCTGATTAATTTCGAAGAAAGCCTGATGGCCTATACCTACGAAGGCGTGCCGGATATCCGGGTTATCGTATTCAAAGGCTATCCCGTCATGGCAATGATGCGGCTATCGACTGCCGCCTCCGATGGTAAAGCCAACCTGCACCAGGGCGCCGTAGGAGTGGGTTTGAATATCGCCACCGGCGAAGCCCTGCGTGGTGTTCAGTTTGACCGCCCCTGCTTTAGCCACCCCGATACAGGTCATGACTTGGCAAGCCTGGTGGTTCCCCAGTGGGACACCTTGTTAAACCTGGCAGCAGGCTGTTATGAAATGACCGGCCTGGGCTACTTGGGCACGGATATGGTTTTGGATCGGCAACATGGACCCATGCTGCTTGAGTTAAATGCGCGCCCTGGCCTTGCGATTCAAATGACCAATGGCGAAGGTTTGCGCCGTCGGCTTGATCTGATTGAACGTCAGCCTGAAGGAGTCGCCGTTGAAGAGCGTGTGGCGTTTGCCCAGCATCACTTTGCCCGTAAAAGTGAGCTGGTAGAAACCTCTGACACAACTCTATCAAGCGCGTAGACTAGAGTGATGACGTTTAATGAGTGCTCCAATGACTGAAGCGAATACGCTACTTCAACAAGCGGAATCACAGTGCCATAGCCGCGGCGTTCGGTTTACCCCGATTCGTCGCCGTGTACTTGAGCTGATTGCTAATAATGGTGGCGGCTTGAAAGCCTACGACCTGCTGGATCAGCTCTCAACTGAGCATGCGGCCGCTCGCCCCCCTACGGTCTATCGCGCGCTTGAATTTTTGATCGACCAGGGGCTGGTGCACCGCATTGAGTCACAAAATTCTTACGTGGCATGTGCCTGCCCTGAGCATATTCACGGCTTCCAGCTGCTGATTTGCCGTAATTGTGGTTATGTTGAAGAGCTGCATTTAGATGAAGTAAGCGACCAGCTAGCAGTGTTTGCTAACCGACAAGGCTTTAGTGTTGAGCGGCAAACAATTGAATTGCAGGGCCTTTGCCAAAACTGCCGAGCCAAAAGTGAATAATCTTTATGTCCCGTTTTGATCAACAGCCGACCGATAAGCTATTTAAGGCACTTGAGTCGGCTTCTCCGCAAGATGAGCTGCCTGCCACCGCCACGTTACTTGATGCCGTGCGTTTCAATGCTGATGGATTGCTACCCGCCATCGCCCAGCAGCATGATACGCAAGAAGTGTTAATGATGGCCTGGATGAACCGCGAAGCGCTGGAAGAAACGCTTAATACCCACCGGGTGTGCTACTACTCGCGTTCACGTAAAAAGCTCTGGCGCAAAGGTGAGTCATCAGGACAGCAACAGCATTTAAAATCAGCCGCTCTTGATTGCGATGGCGATACGCTTTTACTGCAGGTAGAACAAACCGGCCCTGCCTGCCATACCGGTCGGCGAAGCTGCTTTTATCTCTCGCTAACGCATGAACACGCCACCATTAATAGCGAGCCGCTTATCAATCCTGATGAGCTTTACGGTAAACAGTAGTGATTTACTGGGCGCGGGCGGCAGGCAGGATCTTACGTCAGTTGATCATTAGCTTAATGGTGGGCGCTGTGCGCACCTATCAGTATGTTATCAGCCCACTGCTTGGCCCGCGCTGCAGGTTTTGGCCCAGCTGCTCATCCTACACTATTGAAGCTATCCAGGTTCATGGCCCGCTTAAGGGCGGATGGATGGCGATCAAGCGAATTATCAAATGCCACCCCGGCAATCCCGGCGGCATGGACCCGGTCCCCGGCGGACGCAGTGAACAGCTATGCAAAGAGGATGACGAGCAGTCACCGCCCTCCTCTTGCTGTAACCACCATCCTCGCCTCTGAGCGTTCCAATTATCCTTGCTGGGCAACCAGGTAAATACGTTCCAGCATGGCATGCAGGCCATTGCTGCGTGTCGGTGACAAATGCTTATCCAGCCCCAAATCCGTTAGAAAATGCGGCTCCGTTGTGCGAATTTCAGCCGCGGTACGCCCGCTATAAATACGCAGTAGTACCGCAATAAGCCCAGACACAATGGCCGCGTCCGAGGTAGCGTTAAAAATTAGCTGATCACCTTGAACGTCATGGCGCATCCATACGTTTGACTGGCAGCCCTGTATCTTGAATTCTTCTGTTTTACACTCCTCTGGAAAATCAGGGAGCTGCTTGCCCATATCGATAATGTATTGATAACGGTCCATCCAGTTATCAAACATTTCAAAATCTTCGATTAGCTCCTGCTGGGCCTGTTCGGCGCCGGAAGTGCTCATACTCGTTCCTTTTTACATTCGATTTAAAAACGTCGCATCATTATACGGGTTCAACGCACCTTGCGTGGATAGCTTTGCTTTTGAAATTAGCTTTATAGCGTAAGCCGATGGCGCTGCTGTTCCTGGTGCCACTCATTATCTTCGGTGTGCAGATAGCGCGACGTAGTATCCAGGCGTGCATGGCGAGCGCTTTCGGCCAGATGGCGCAAACTGATTCCGGCCTGTGCCTGATGGGTAATCGAAGTGTGGCGCAACCAGTGCGGCGTTGCCTTGCGCAGCGCCGCCACATAAGCAGGCGAGCCATCCTCCATTTCAAGCGCATTGGCCGCCTCCGTAAACGTATCTCGAATTAGCCGATATAGCTGATTATGGCCAATACTGCGCCGCCCATCCAATGCCCGAACGGCAGGCGTTTCATCCAGATGCGCTGGCTTATCCTCAAGCCCTAATGCCTGCCGCCAATCAGCCAAACATATCTGCATATCATCGGGTAAAGGAACACGCGCTAACTTACTCCCCTTACCTACTACGGACCACCACCAGCGCCCTTCTGCTTGATAAAAATCGCCCATTCGCGCATCCGCTATTTCGCTGATGCGAGGTGCCAGCAAATAAGCAAAGCCAAAAATAAACCGGCGTCTGGCCTGCTCGTACTCAGCACGCTTTCCACTATTAGCAGGAGTTAAAGGCCTATTAAGCCATTGCCACAGCCATTCCCACAGGTCGCGTTCAAGATAGCGCTCAATACGCGACGACTGATTGTTTAAGCGACGGGATTTGTCGCGCATTAGCCGAAATGGGTTGTGATTTACCCACCCGGCTTCCACCAGCCAGCTGAATAGCCCCTGCAAAATAATCAAGCTCTGCCGCCGACTGGCTGGCGATAACGGCCCCCTAAATGGCCGCCAGTCTGGGTGGTAACGAGGCTTTGAAGGCCCTACCCACTGATTGGCTGGCTGTGGATCTGCTAGAAACGCTTCGAATTGGCGCAGAGCTTCACGGTTCATGGCGGTTAGCGGTTGCTGCTGGTTGCCTAGCCAAAGCAGTAGCCGTTCGGCTTCACGGCGGTAACTTTTCCACGTTTGCGGACTGTCTTGATACTCGGCGAGCCATGCCGCAACGGCTTGAGCATCGTCAGCGGCGTCTATCCGCGCCGATGCGATGGGCTGCCCTGCCCCATTTTGCGCTAGAAAAGCCTCATTTTGCTCAATAATTACGCCTAATTGCGTCATAACCGGGTCTTTTCCTTAATCAGCAGCGCTAATGAGCACTATGCCGTTTTAAATTCCATGTGTTTGTTTTTCTAGGGTTGTAAGTATGGCGATATGATTCATTAAATTCAAGATAATAAGAGTAATCTTGAATTTATTCATGTATTGATAAATATTATTACGTATTACATATAACGTAATTATTGTGTTTGTAAGCAATTACGCAGAAAATAGCGTTATTTAGTAATCTATTCAGGAAGGCAAAGAGCATGGCGCGCAGTGGCATTCAGTACAGTGATGTTCAGCAGGCAATTGATACGCTCTTAACCCGCGGTGATACGCCAAGCGTGCAAAGAATCCGCGAGGTATTAGGAACAGGAAGCTTTACTACGATTAGTGAACACTTCCGCCATTGGCGCACCGAGCGTGAGCAGAACAGGGATATTCCGCCGCCTAAAGGCGTTCCTGAAGTTGTGGTCAACGTGGCCAGTGAGCTATGGCGTGAAGCGCAGGATGTCGCCAACCAAGCGCTGGCCCACTATCGAGAGGAGGCAAACCGTCAGGTAGAAGAAGCCCAGCAAGCGGCTATCGATGCCGCCCACTTGGCCGCCAATGCAGAGCAGCGTGAGAGCGCCCTGGCCGACCATCTCCGCCATACAGAGCAGCGCCTGGAAGCACTTAACCGCGAATTTGCCGCGAGCCAGGCAAATGAACAGCATTTGCTTCAAGCCGCTAATGAGGGACGGGCAGAAAGCCAGCAGCTGAAAAAAGCCCACGAAGCACTGCAGCAACACAATGCGACGCTTACTCAGCAGCATGTCGCTGAGTTAAAAGATCAGCAGAGCGCCTGGGAAAAACGCTTGGCTCAAGAAGAACAGCGCAATGAAAACGCCGAGGGAAGGTTAATGACAATGCTGGACGAAGCTCGTCAAGAGCGCGCCCAGGAAGAAAAATCCTCGCAGAAACGGCTGCATCAGAAACAGCAGCGTATTGAGGCGTTAACCGAGGAGCTAAAGCTTAATCGCAACGATCTACTCGAACAGCAGACTCAGGCAACCAAATACGCCCAGCAATCAAAAGAGCTTGAGCAGCACATTACGACACTGGAAGAGCGCCTGGCGTCACTAAGCCAGCAATTGACTGACGCCCAGGCCAGCAGCAAGCAGCAAGCAGAACAGGCAAATATTGAGCGCGAATGGCAGAGCGAAATGGCTCAGCAGATGGCCGCGCTACAGCAACAGCTTTCTGAACTACCTGCGTCTATAAACGTCAGAGAAAAGCAGCCCAAAGGCGATGAGTAAATTACTTAAAACCTAACGGCCAACCAGAACATTTAAGGCATTTGCGTTGAATTCTAATTTACGCCTTGAGACATTACCTAGGCTATTTATAGAGAAGGCATTATGTCTAGATCCACTTATCAATGGCCCGTCACTTTTAGAGCCACTCAGTGCTTTATCGCTCTACGCGACAAGTGATGACTGGCCGGAGCATCACCATGCTGATAAAAATTGCCAAGCCCAGTGACTTGCACGAATCGGAGGTTACTCCTGAGTCGATCTATCTATCGCGCAGACGCTTTATGGGTGGGCTTGCGGGCCTCGGCGCTGGTTTGGCGTTAGCAGGCAATGCCACGGCCCAGGAGCAGCCTTCTGACTATGCCGATGTTCCTGAAGGGGATGCTCCTGAGTGGTTCAAGGCCAAACGTGATGCGGCCGAATGGCAAGCTATCGTGCCTAGCGACCCCAGCCAGGACAAAATGGCGCCCTTTGCCGATGCCAGCGGCTATAACAATTTTTTCGAGTTTGGTACCGGCAAGAGCGACCCTGCCCGAAAAGCGGGATCACTGGTCACCCAGCCCTGGAGCGTGGTGATTGATGGTGAAGTCAATAACGCAGGACGCTTCGCCCTTGAAGATATCGCCAAGCCTTCCCAATTTGAAGAGCGTATTTACCGGCTACGCTGCGTGGAAGCTTGGTCGATGGTCATTCCCTGGCTGGGCATCTCGCTGGCCGACGTTATACAGCGCGCAGAACCAACCTCAAAGGCCAAGTACGTACGCTTTGAAACGCTGGTGGATCCTGAGCAGATGCCGGGTCAGCGTTCCTCTTTTGGCCTTATCGACTGGCCCTATGTGGAGGGTCTACGCCTTGATGAGGCGATGCACCCGCTTAGTTTTCTCGCCATGGGTATGTACGGACGAGAGCTTCCCAATCAAAACGGTGCACCGCTGCGCCTGGTAGTGCCTTGGAAGTATGGTTTTAAAAGCATCAAGTCGATTGTGCGCATTTCACTTGTTGAGGAGGAGCCGCTTAATTCGTGGCAGCAGATCGCCGCCAATGAATATGGTTTCTATGCCAACGTGAACCCAGAAGTCGATCATCCCCGCTGGAGCCAGGCAACCGAGCGCCGCTTACCTAACAGCCTGTTCAATACCAATATCATCGATACGCGCATGTTCAATGGTTATGGCGATGAAGTAGCCAGCTTATACGCTGACATGGATCTTCGGACCCACTACTAATGCCTATGCCGACTTATTTTATTACGCTATGGCGAATAGGTGTTTTCATTGGCGCCTTGGTGCCTTTGGGCTGGTGGAGCTTGCAGGTTGCCAACAATATGGCGGGCCCAGAACCTGGGCGCTATTTGCTGTTAAATATAGGCCAAGCCGCCTTATGGCTACTGCTGCTTACCTTGACACTTACGCCACTGACCAAGCTGACACGCTGGAAAGGCTTTAGCGTTATCCGTCGTCAGTTGGGCCTTTGGACGCTCGCCTACGCTTTTTTACACCTGGTCTGCTACGTGCTGTTTATTCTGGGGCTTAACTGGGCCCAGCTAGGCAGTGAAATCATTAAACGACCGTACATCATCGTTGGCATGCTAGCGCTGTTAGGCTTAGCCGCCCTTGGCGCCACGTCCAACCGCTGGGCTATGCGCAAACTGGGCAAGCGCTGGAAAACACTGCATAAGCTTATCTACGTTATATTAGCGCTAGTGCTGCTGCACTTCTTATGGATAGTACGTGCCGATATGCAGGAGTGGTTTTTATACGCCATGGCAGGCGCGCTATTAATGTGCCTGCGGATTCCCGCCATATCACGCATGCTGCCCAAGGTACGCCAACGGCTGAAGCACTCCGCATAATTAATCTGTGTCGCTAATCTGCTTAGCCAAACTGCTTAAGTAAAAAGGCCACCGCTTGGGTGGCCTTTGTGTAGTTAGTGCATGTTTACATGCTTTAGGTTTTCTCTTGATAGCCTTCATCATCGGTTACTTCCCATGAGCCCTCTTCTGTCCAGGGGTCATTTTCCGGGAACTCCTCTATATTGATCTCCGGCTCTTCGTAATTGGGTTGATAGCGTAAATCATACTGCGCCGCTCGCACCATGGAGATCATCAAGAGTAGCGCAATCAGCAACAGCGGCACCCCGCTCACAATACTCGCCGTCTGCAGGGTTTCAAGGCCGCCCAAAAAGAGTAGCGACATGGGCAACAGTGAAAGCGTGAATGCCCAGAACAGGCGATGCCAACGTGCCGGCTCCTTATCCAGATTCTTTTCCGCGGCGGATGACAGAATATAAGCAATCGAGTCAAACGTCGTCGCGGTGAAGATAGACAGCAAAATCACCACCGCCAAGGTGACCAACCAGGAAAGCGGCAGTTCAGCGAGAACCGCATAGAAGGCCACGTTTGCTGACTGATCGTTCATCAACTGAATAACATCCAGCGTGCCTGATAGCTGCAGATAAAGGCCATAGTTGCCCAGAATGATAAAAAACAGCGCGCAACCTAAGGAGCCAAAGAAAATCGAGCCCGCTACCATGGTCTTGATCCGCCGCCCCTTTGAAATACGCGCAATAAAAAGACCCACGGTGGGCGCAAACACCAGCCACCACGCCCAGTAAAAAATCGTCCATGCCTGCGGAAAACCGGTCTCTTCAAAACCATCAAAGTTGCCAAACGGCTCTGTCCAGGTCGCCATCTGAATCAGGTTGCTGAGCATTAATCCAATCGAGTTAAGGCCCGTGTCCAGAATAAATACGGTAGGGCCTACCGTCAGCACAAACAGCAGTACCGCCAGGCCGAGCCACATGTTGATATCGGAGAGCATCTCAATGCCCCCTTTCAAGCCCCGCCAGGCACTGATGGCAAATAGCGCAGTAGTACCCACCAATACCCCGATCTGACTGACTGGGTTAGGGGTGAAGCCAAACAGGTTGCCTAACCCCTGGTTAATCAGCGGTACCAAAATGCCTAATGAGGTCGCTCCACCGCCCAGCATGCCAAAGATAAACAGGATATCGATAATGTTACCCAGCCAACTACGCGCGAGCTTCTCACCCAAAACCGGCCGGATCGCTTCACTGATACGCAGTACCTTGTGCTTACGCACATGGAGGAAGTAGGCCATAGGCAGTGCCGGCACAAGATAAATAGACCAAGCGATAGGCCCCCAGTGGAACATGCCATAGGTAGCCGCCCATGCCGTCGCTTCCTCGGAGAAGGGCTCAACATGAAACGGTGGGTTCTGCAGATAATACATCCACTCGACCATGCCCCAGAAAACCACTGCGCCCCCAATCCCTGCCGCGAACAGCATGGCGCCCCATGAAAATAGCGAGAATTCAGGCTCAGCGTCGACATCGCCGAGCTTGATCTGGCCAATATCACTAAACACGATGTAAATCATGAATCCCAGTGACGCGATGCCCATCGTTTGGTAAAGCATGCCGAGGTTTTGAGTGACAAACCCTTGCGCAGCCATTACCCACACGCGGCCCATTTCGGGAAAGGCAATTAATGGCAGCGTGACGATTAGCAGCAGGCCTAGTGAGCCAAAAAAGATAGGCTTATGGATATTTGAAAATGCGCGCTGAATATTAATGGTGGTGTCTCCTTGGGGATAGCCGCTTGCCGGGTACCCACCACCGGCATTGAGCCTTACGCTCAATCGACGTCCATGTATAAGGTTTGCTCAATCTTTATTGGATAATTACACGCTTTTGTAAAGCGTGCTAGAAACGCTTTCAACGCAGTAGGTACTGTTGAAAGGCACCTAAATAAAATAAAAAAACCCAGCCGAAAGGCTGGGTTTTGAGGCTATGGCAACATCGTTTAGCGGTAATAAGCGTTGGTGGTATCAGTGTGGTCAGTAACATCACGGATTCCGGCAAGCTCTGGAATACGCTCCATCAAAGTTTTTTCAACGCCATCCTTCAAGGTTAAGTCTACTGCCGCGCAACCTTGACAGCCGCCGCCAAAGGCTAAAATGGCCATTTTCTGTTCAGTCAGCTCAATCAGTTTGATTTCGCCGCCATGAGAAGCAAGCCCTGGATTGATTTCGCTGTACAGCACGTAGTTGATACGGTCTTCCAAGGGGCTATCGGCATTCACCTTGGGCATCTTGGCATTGGGTGCCTTGATGGTCAGCTGCCCACCCATGCGATCGGCGTTAAAATCAACGACGGCTTCTTCTAAAAACGCTAAGCTGTTTTTATCCAGAAAAACATTGATCTTTTCAAGCTCAAGCTTAACATCGGCGGGTTCTTCTTCACCGGGACGGCAGTATGCCAAGCAGGTTTCTGCATAAGGCGTGCCGGGCTGGGTAATAAAGATACGCACGGCGATGCCCTCAACGTTTTGCTTTTCAAGCAATTCCGCAAGGTACTCCTGGGCGCTGTCGGTAATGTCGATACCGGGTGCTTCGATAGTCGTGGTCATGAGGCTATTTCCCTCCCGTGAACTGTGGCAATACCACTTCACATGTCATTTTCACGCTATGGTAAGCAAAACGGCGCGCCGACACAATCCCGACTGTTTTAGTAGGCTATTTAAGCTAAGGCCAGCAAAGGAAACTTCATAGACTGCATTCATAGCTGCCGTGTCTGGCGGCCTTTGGTATCATATTGGCCTGTTTCGTTATCGATACGATAAAACCAACGCCAAATTCGATTAAGACGCTGGAGAATTCCCCCTGTTATGGCCGCTAGTGATTTGAACGTCTCGCTCACCCAACGCCTTGCCCAACGCATTCTCATTCTGGATGGCGGTATGGGGACCATGCTGCAAAATGCCCAGCTGAGCGAGGAAGACTTTCGCAGTGAACGCTTCAGCGACTGGCCGTCGGATTTAAAAGGCAATAATGACCTGCTGGCACTCACCTGCCCCGACGTGGTCTCACGTATCCACCGCGACTATCTGGAAGCAGGCGCGGACATTATTGAAACCAATACCTTTAACAGTACGCGCCTTTCACAGGCCGACTACGGCATGGAAGACATCGTTGTCGAGCTTAACCGCGAATCTGCACGCTTGGCCCGTGAAGTATGTGACGCAGTTGCCGCTGGAACCGGCGTGCCGCGTTACGTTGCGGGCGTATTGGGGCCTACTTCACGCACTGCATCGTTATCGCCGGATGTGAACGACCCGTCCAAGCGTAACGTGACCTTTGATGAGCTGCGTGAAAACTATTACGAAGCCGCCCAAGCGCTGATCGACGGCGGCGCTGACCTGATCATGATCGAAACCATCTTCGATACACTCAACGCCAAAGCCGCGATCTATGCGCTTGAGGTGCTGTTTGAGGATCTGGGCAAGCGTCTACCGGTGATGATTTCAGGCACTATTACCGATGCCTCGGGCCGGACGCTTTCCGGGCAAACGACCGAAGCGTTCTGGAACTCGGTTCGCCACGCGCAGCCGCTATCAGTGGGCCTAAACTGCGCGCTTGGGGCTGAAGAGTTACGCCCTTACCTTGAAGAGCTATCCACCAAAGCCGATACGTTTGTTTCCGCGCACCCCAACGCGGGTCTACCCAACGAGTTTGGCGAATATGATCAGACACCGGAGGAAATGGCGTCTATCGTCAGCGAGTTTGCCGAGAGCGGCCTGGTCAATATCATTGGCGGCTGCTGTGGCTCAACGCCTGAGCATATCCGTGCCATTGCAGATGCGGTGCGCCCCATGCCACCACGCCAAATTCCTGAGCGTAGCCCCGCTTGCCGTTTGTCTGGGCTTGAGCCTTTCAATATTGATGCAGCCTCCTTATTCGTTAACGTGGGTGAGCGTACCAATGTTACGGGCTCGGCGCGTTTCAAGCGGCTTATTGTTGAAGAAGATTTCACCACGGCCCTGGAAGTAGCGCTGGAGCAGGTTGAAAGCGGCGCGCAGATCATCGATATCAATATGGATGAGGGCATGCTGGAGTCACAGGAAGCCATGGTGCGCTTTCTGAACCTGATCGCTGGCGAGCCGGATATTGCTCGCGTGCCGATCATGATCGACTCATCCAAATGGGACATCATCGAAGCAGGCCTTAAATGCGTACAGGGCAAAGCCGTTGTTAACTCGATTTCCTTAAAAGAAGGCGAAGCGGCGTTTCGCGAGCAGGCCACCAAGTGTCGTCGCTTTGGCGCGGCTATCGTGGTCATGGCCTTTGACGAGGATGGCCAGGCCGATACGTTCGCCCGCAAGACTGAAATCTGTGAGCGTGCCTATCGCCTGCTGGTCGATGAAATCGGCTTTCCGGCCGAAGATATCATTTTCGACCCCAACATTTTCGCCATTGCCACGGGCATCGAAGAGCACAACAACTACGCCGTCGATTTTATCGAGGCGTCTCAGTGGATTCATGAAAACCTGCCGCATGCGATGATTTCTGGTGGGGTTTCCAACGTCTCCTTCTCGTTCCGGGGCAATAACCCGGTACGTGAAGCGATCCACTCCGTGTTTCTGTATCACGCCATCCGTGCGGGTTTGAGCATGGGTATCGTTAACGCTGGGCAGTTGGCGGTATACGACGACTTGCCTGCCGAGCTTCGTGATGCCGTAGAAGACGTTGTGCTGAATAAGCGCAGCGACGGTACCGAGCGCCTGCTCGACCTGGCGGACAAGTACAAGGGCGACGGTAGCGGCCCTGCCAAGAAAGAGGATCTTGAGTGGCGCGGCTGGCCAGTTAACAAGCGTATCGAGCATGCCTTGGTTAAAGGCATCACGGCGTATATTGAAGATGACACCGAAGAGGCCCGTGTTCAGGCCGAGCGTCCTATCGAGGTCATTGAAGGGCCGCTGATGGATGGCATGAACGTCGTCGGCGACCTGTTTGGCGCCGGTAAAATGTTCCTGCCCCAGGTAGTGAAGTCCGCGCGGGTCATGAAGCAGGCGGTTGCCTACCTAATCCCGTATATCGAGGCGGAAAAAAGCGAAGGTACCCAGGCCAAGGGCAAAATTGTCATGGCCACGGTTAAAGGTGACGTTCACGATATCGGCAAAAACATCGTTGGGGTCGTGCTGCAGTGTAATAACTATGAAGTGATTGATCTTGGCGTAATGGTGCCTGCCGAGAAAATTCTTCAAGCCGCTATCGATCACAACGCCGATATTATTGGCCTCTCGGGGCTGATTACTCCGTCGCTTGATGAAATGGTCCACGTGGCCAAGGAAATGCAGCGCCGGGGCATGAACCTGCCGCTGCTGATTGGTGGCGCGACGACGTCCAAAGCGCATACCGCAGTCAAAATTGAGCCGCAGTATGAGCACCCGGTCATCTACGTGACCGACGCCTCTCGCGCGGTGGGTGTCGCCGGTCGACTACTCGCTCCGAATCTCAAAACGGCGTATGTCGCGGAAATCCGTGAAGAGTATGTCAAGGTACGTGAGCGTAACGCCAAGCGCCGCCCTAAAGCGGCAGACCTGGATTACACCCAGGCGCGCAAGCGCCGCTTCCGCACTGACTGGAATACCCAGACGCCGATTGAGCCTAAATTCCTGGGCCTCAAGACGTTTGATAACTATGCCCTTGAAGAACTGATCGAGCGTATCGATTGGACGCCTTTCTTTATGAGCTGGCAGTTGGCAGGCAAGTACCCAAAAATCCTTAATGATGAAGTGGTTGGCGAAGCCGCACGCAATCTGTTTGCCGATGCGCAAGCCATGCTGCGTAAGCTTGTCGATGAGAAGCGCGTTCAGGCCCGGGGCGTTATCGGCCTATGGCCAGCCAACAGTGTGGATGATGATGTTGTTGAGGTGTATGCCGATGAATCGCGTAGCGAAGTCATCGAACGGCTTCACCATATTCGTCAGCAAACCACCAAGGGCCGCGACGGTATCTGCTATAGCCTCGCGGACTTCATTGCACCTAAAGACAGCGGCAAGGCCGACTGGATCGGCGGATTTGCAGTCACCACAGGCCACGGTGTTGACGAACTTACCAAGGCCTATGAAGCCGCCGGTGATGACTACAACGCAATTTTGGTACAGGCACTTACTGACCGTCTGGCGGAAGCCTTTGCCGAGCGCATCCACGAACGGGTGCGTAAAGAGTTCTGGGGCTATGTACCTGAAGAAACGCTGGATAACGACGCGCTGATTGCCGAAAAGTATCAAGGTATCCGCCCTGCGCCCGGCTATCCGGCCTGCCCGGATCACACCGAAAAAGGCACGTTGTTCAAGCTGTTAAACGCTACAGAAAACACCGGCCTTACGCTGACCGAAAGCTACGCCATGTGGCCAGCCGCGGCCGTTGCAGGCTGGTACTTCGCCCACCCGCAGTCAAAGTACTTCTCGACAGGCAAGATCACCCGCGATCAGGTGGAAGCGATTGCCGAGCGTAAGCAGATGCCGCTTGAGGAGATGGAGCGCTGGCTCTCGCCGGTACTCTCTTACGACCCCAGCTAATTTGCCGCTTTAGATTCGCATGGCATTAGCATCCCGGCGTCACGGCAAAGTGATGCGCTTAGCGTTACCGATCATGTTGGGCATGCTCTCTCAGAGCATGCTCAATATTATCGATGCGGCTCTGGTCGGCCACCTGGGTCAGGTGGCGCTGGCAGGCGTTGGGGTTGGCGGCTACGGCATGTTCATGATGACCGCGCTGGTGTTTGGGCTTTCTTCCAGCGTTCAGTCACAAACATCCCAGCGTCTTGAATCCGGCCGTCATAGAGCCGTTCAGCCGCTGCAGGCAGGCTTGGCAATTGGCACGACCATTGGCCTGCCTCTCTCGCTACTTGCCTGGTGGCAGGCGCCTGCCCTACTCAATCTCATTACCCAAACGTCCGATGTTCATAGCGTAGCCGTCGACTACTTCCGCTGGCGCGTGGTTGCCCTGACGGCCATTGCTTTAACTCTGTGCTTTCGCGGGTACTGGAATGGCCGTCAGCAGACGCAGCTCTATCTACGTATCATCCTCATCGTTCAGGTGTTTAACGTTATCGCCAGCAGCGGGCTGATTTATGGCCTGGCGGGGTTGCCTAAACTCGGGGCTAGCGGCGCGGGCGTAGGCACGACGCTTTCCTTATTTCTAGGGCTGTTCATCTGGCTAGGCGTGACGTTTCAACAACGCTGCGATAACGGCTTTTTAAAGCGCTCGCTGTCATTCCAAACGCTACGCTCGACGCTTGCGCTGGCGGCCCCGCATTCGCTTCAGCAGGTATGCTTTGCAGGCGGCTACGTAGTACTGTTTTGGTTATTAAGCCGTTTAGGTACAGCCAGCGTTGCCGTGGGCCATGTGCTGGTTAATCTGTCGCTTCTGCTGATTTTGCCGGGCGTTGGCGTGGGTGTCGCGGCCATGAGCCTGGTGGGTGAAGCCCTGGGGCGTGATGATCAGGCAGCGGCCCATCGCTGGGGGTTGGATGCGCTGCGCGTGGCGGGCTTACTGCTGGCGATTCTAGCGCTACCCATGCTGGTAATGCCCGCTCAGGTACTGGGTATCTTCTTTTCAAGCCATGAGCTGGTTGCGCTAGGCACTCTGCCCTTGCAGATTACCGGCGCGATGATCGTTCTGGATGCCGCCGCCCTTGTGCTTGCCCAGGCGCTTATGGGCGCGGGAGCTCAGCGAACGGTGATGATGTTGACACTCAGCATGCAGTGGTTAGTGTTTCTTCCCCTTGCATGGTGGGTAGGCGTTGGTTTAGAACAGGGGCTGCTTGGGGTCTGGATAATGCAGCTATTTTACCGGCTTTTAAATTCGATCGGCTTTTTATGGATCTGGCAGCGCCGCCGATGGCTGGCCCCAAATATTTTAAATAGCGTTTAACGATAAAAAGATAATTATATATTCTTTTGTAGAATATGAGACACGCGTTAAGGTGACACTATATTAATGCCCGTCTTAACGTGACCATTTCGCTTTTTAGCAGGATCGTGCCACATGTACCGCTATGATATTCACGACCAAACGCTGGTTGATGAGCGTGTTGCTCAGTTTCGCGATCAAATGGATCGCTACTTGGCCGGACGTTTGGGAGAAGAAGAGTTTCGCCCGCTTCGCTTGCAAAACGGCCTTTATATCCAAAGGCATGCTCCGATGCTGCGCATCGCTATCCCGTACGGCATGCTAGCCAGCTACCAGCTGCGCGCCCTGGCGGATATTACTCGCCGGTACGACCGAGGTTATGGCCACTTCACGACCCGCCAAAACCTTCAGCTGAACTGGCCTGCCCAGGAAGACGTGCCGGATATCCTGGCCGAGCTTGCGAAAGTACAGATGCACGCCATTCAAACCAGTGGTAACTGCATCCGTAATACTACCAGCGACCAGTTTGCAGGTATCGCCAACGATGAAGTGGAAGATCCACGCCCTTGGTGTGAGCTTATTCGCCAGTGGTCGACGCTTCACCCCGAATTTGCTTACCTGCCGCGTAAGTTCAAAATTGCCGTGACTGGCGCCGCAAAAGATCGCGCGGCGATTCAGGTACACGACATTGGCCTGCGCCTATGGCGCAACGAGGAAGGCGAGCTGCGCGTTAAAGTACTAGCCGGTGGCGGCCTGGGTCGTACACCCATGATTGCTGAGGTGGTGCGTGAAGACCTGCCCTGGCAACACCTGCTGACCTACCTTGAAGCCTGTGTCCGCGTTTACAACCAGTTCGGGCGCCGCGATAACAAGTTCAAGGCGCGTATCAAGATCCTGGTAAAAGCACTGGGCATTGAAGAGTATCGCCGTCGCGTTGATGAAGAGTGGGCGCATTTAAAAGATGGCCCGCAGACGCTCAATCAGGCAGCGATCGATGTTGCCAAAGGCCACTTCCCCGAGCCGGAACGTCGCCCGGTGGCAGAGAGCGCCGTGGTTAATTTTGAACGCTTGCGCAGCGAAAACCGCAGCTTCGCACGCTTTGTGACCAATAACGTGACGGATCACAAAGTAGCTGGCTATAAAGCGGTGACCCTGTCGCTCAAGCGGCGTGAACATGCCCCTGGCGATGTCACGGCTGATCAGATGGATGCCGTGGCGGATCTAGCCGATCGCTATAGCTTTAGCGAAATGCGCGTGACCCACGAGCAAAACCTGGTGCTTTCCGATGTTCCCGTCGATGAAATCGAAGCGCTGTGGAACGAGCTCGAAGCGCTGGGCATGGCCAACCCCACCGTGGGTACGCTGAACGATATTATCTGCTGCCCGGGCGGCGACTACTGCAGCTTGGCCAATGCGGTTTCGATTCCTATCGCCCAGGCGCTCCAGGAACGCTTTGAAGATCTGGACTTCCTGTATGACCTGGGTCCGTTGGATCTTAATATTTCAGGCTGCATGAACGCCTGTGGCCACCACCATGTGGGCCATATCGGTATTCTAGGTGTCGACAAGAAAGGCGAAGAGTTTTACCAGATATCGATTGGCGGGAACTCTACCGACGACGTGTCGCTGGGCAAGATTCTAGGTCCTTCCTTCTTCCGCCAGGACGTTCCGGAAGTGGTCGAAAAGGTGCTGCAGGTCTACGTTGCCGAACGTCACGAAGACGAGCATTTCTTGGACACCTATCGCCGGATTGGCCTGAAACCCTTTAAAGAGCGTGTTTATGCCAAATAACGTGGATACCCCGACTGAAGAAGCACTGGTTCCGGTGCACGTTGATCACCTTCTGCTTGACGGCGAATTAGCGGCTGAAAATGCCTGGTGCGTGTCTTACGATGGCGTTAATTTGCCCGAACAGCGTCCGGCCTTCGTGCCGCTGGCGCTGTGGCAGGCCAACAAGCAGGATGACGAGCTTGCGCCGTTGCTCTTGAGCGACACCGAACTTAACGCTGAGCTGGCGGCTGAACTGAACCCGCTGCCCGCCGTGGCAATCGACTTCCCCAGCTTTACCGATGGCCGTGGCTACTCCATCGCCCGCCTGCTGCGTGAGCGCTTTGAGTACGCTGGTGAAGTACGTGCCGTAGGTGATGTATTGGTTGACCAGCTCGACTATATGCGCCGCTGTGGCTTTAACGCCATGGCACTACGCGATGATCAGCATCCTGAAGATGCGCTGCGCCTGCTGAATTCTTTTAGCGTACGTTACCAAACGGACGTTGAAGAGCGTCAGGCATTGTTTGAACGTCGCTGGACAGCCGCTAGCCAATAAGCCGCTAATTAGCATTTCTGTAAAAAACCGGCCAGGGTCGTCAGCCCTGGCCGGTTTTTTTCTATTGAAATGAACAGTTTTTTACTGCGGCATTGTCTACAGCTTCAGGCGAAGATGAGAAGTTACTTCGTCTATCAATGAAACAGGTACTTCGTGCTCCTTCGCTAATAAGTGCCATTGCGCAACGTGTTCAAGCGTTTCGTCAATCATGGCGTTGATTCTTGGCCGGGTAAAGCGTGGGCTGAGCTTTTCAAGCGAGTAGAAATCTTCTCGCGTAAAGTGATCGCGCTTACCGTTCAAACTCATCCAGTGACTGTTAACCCACTGGCTTCCCGGTTTATAGCTATACGCAAGATCATAAGCTGGCGCGAGTGACCACTGCTCTCCTTTCAGCATAAAAGCAAAGTTTTTTGCGTGATCATCATGGTTTCTTGCCACGATATTAAACACCATACGTCTGAAAAGCTGATCGGCCTCTTCTGCGGAGAGGCGTAGCTGTCTTGCAACACCAAATAACTCTGCGTAAGAAAAAGATCCTGGTTTTTTATAATCTACATGGGCAATGCCATTTAACGTCTGCATATGCCGCTTGTGATTCCCGATACGGTCAAAGCGCTGAGTAATGAAATGACGGCGTTTGCCTTCCTGCAATAATTGACAAGGCATCATCTCGATACCGCAGGATTTCGCTAACAGGTGGTACACATACTCCATAGCACCATAACCTAGCGGGTCACCGAAAACCTCGCGGTTTTGGTTATGCTCGCTAACACCGTCAAATTTCATTAAATAGTGAGCAAACCCTTTAGGCACATCCGCTTGGCCTGAGCGCACCTGGGAGAAATCTTGGTTAAATGCCAACACGGCCTTAGGCCGTGCGCCACCTGCGCTCATTCCAACAGAAAGCAGTGCCATCATTGCTTCCCTATCATCTTGGCCCTCTTTCGTGAGCTCTACGGAAAAGCCAGCACGGTTATCCAGTATTTCCTGGGCAATACTTACCAGTGATGCTATTTCTATTTGGCTGGAGGCATTAAGGCTTTTTAGCCGCGTTGCAGGCGAATACTCCAGGGCCCCCATGCCACGTTTGCCAGTATATTGCAGCCGTTGAAGCGGCGTAATATCACTGGGTTGCCCGCCCTTGCTGGCAACCCAGGCATTCAATACGGCGTTACCAAAATCATCGGGCAAAGAATCAGCAATTAGCCCGGGAAGCCCTTTAAAGGTTTTAAAATCAAGTTCAGGAAACGCGTATATTCTACGGGCTAACGGCATTTTCAAAGGGGAAAGTTCGATACCTCTCTTAATAAACGAAGTATCGTACTCAAATGCGCCATGACCAGTACGTGTATCGAAACTAACCGCACCTACGTAGTGGTTCAGATAGTGAACATCGGCAGCTTCCATTACCATTCAAGCGTCTCCCCGTCAGCTATGGTGCTCTGCCCAGAAGCACGCTTGCGCTGTTTGCCTTGGAGTTTGGAGAGCTGTAAGGGGGAAATCATTTGCTGTGGCAAGAAGTGATCCAGCTGTGCTGTCAAATTCAAGGCCACCATAATGGCAACGAACGCCTCTAGCTGAGCCCTACCCTTTTCAGCATTCAGTACCACCTTTCTGGATAAGCCAGCAAGCTTAGCCACTTCTTGCTGCGTCAGATCCTGGTTAAGACGTGCCTGCTTCAAGCGATGCCCCAGCTCTTCCACCAAAGCAGAGGGCGACATGCTCTCAATGCCCATAAAGTCCTCTAAAAAGTACTTAAAAGCGAAAAACGCTCTTTAAGCCCCTATAATAGCATATTAAAGAATGAGGCCATTTTAAAAGTGCTTATATTTGGACTTAAAGCGCAAAAATGAGTCATTAAGTGCCTTTTTAGGCACTTAATGAAAAGTTTAAATGAAATAAGGAAAAAAACTAGATATGCGAAACGCATTAATACTCAGAGACTTGGAATTATTCTTTAACCCCGCCGCTTTTGCTGGCGCTCACGGTTATTGGCTTTTGCTCGCTCGCTTTTGCGCAGCATTACCCAGGTAGCGCCAAGGCCGCCTTCTGAAGGTTGCGCGGATACATAAGCCTGCACTTCATCGAATTGGCTCAGCCATTTGGCTAAATACGAGCGCAGAACGTTGGCGGGACTATCCAGTTCACGCCCCCGGCCGTGAACAATCATTACTGAGCGCAAGTCGTTGGCGTAAGCCTCTTGAATAAAGGGAAACACCATTCTTCGACACTCAGCCAGCGGACGCCGCAGTAAGTGCAGCTGGGCCTGCACGCTATACCCACCGTGCTTCAGCTTATCGACGACGCCCTGCTGGGTGCCCTCACGGCGATATTCAATAGGGTCAAAGGGGGGCAGCAAATCGACAAAGTCATCGGATAGAAAGTTACGCTCGCCAATGGCTTCTTCAGCACTTTCCCGCCTGGCAAGCTGTGCTTCGGAGGGGCTTTGTCGACGACTCCCTGCATCGGCGCGATTGCTACGCGGCAGCGGTTTTACATCGCCAATAAAGGCTCGGAAATCCATATCATCACGAAGTGGCTGGTTCATTACAGGCTCCTCCGATAAGGTCTAACCATTATCCTAGCAAACCCTGGCGCATTGCTTAAGTAGATTGCTCAAGGCTTGCCTCGATTAAAACCGCACGCCAAGCTATACATCCAACGTTATTAAAGGTTAACCAATGGCCTGGGTCAAAAAAGTGATCAGCATAGCGGGTTTATTAGTGTTGGCAGCTGCCACATGGCTGTGGCTTACGATGTTAAGCCCCTGGTTATATTCGCCCCCCGATGACGGACAGACGGTAGAGCAACGCACGCATCAGCTGTTTGTGTATGGAACGCTACGTTATGCAGCTATCCGCTGGCTCGTTTTTGGTGGGTCCGGCAACCCCGAAGCCGCCGTACTGGAAGGTTACGAGCGTGATGGATTGAACCTAACGCGACAAGCTGAGAGCCATGTCGAGGGTTTAAAGTTAACCGTAACGCACCAGGAGCTGGCTCGGCTCGACCGCTATGAACGCCTGGGGATTCGCTATGAGCGGATCGAAAAGCAGCTGGCGGATGGCAGTAGCGCGTGGGTGTATGTCAGATTATCTGAATTCAGTCATCTGCTTATGCCACCTCTCACCAGGCAGGTAGCTCTGATACCATAAGCACCTAAGCGATAGCATTTATTGAGCCCTCTTTCAGGACCAAGGAAATATTATGAGTGACACCACCCCCTACGTATTGGTGCTTTATTACTCTCGCTCAGGGGCCACGGCTGAAATGGCTCGGCAAATGGCGGCGGGTATTGAAAGTATTTCGGGTATACAGGCACGCCTGCGTACCGTGCCGCCCGTATCACCCACCTGTGAGGCGGTTGACCCGGAAATTCCTGACGAGGGGGCGGTGTATGTGGAGCTCGATGATCTGCGCAATTGCAGCGCACTGGCCCTGGGTAGCCCCACACGATTTGGCAATATGGCTGCCCCGTTAAAATACTTTTTGGATACCACCAGCAGCCTGTGGATGAACGGCGCCCTGGTGGATAAGCCCGCCTGCGCGTTCACTTCTACGTCAAGCCTGCATGGCGGCCAGGAAAGCACCCTTCTCACCATGCTGGTGCCCTTACTGCATCACGGCATGGTGTATGCGGGTATTCCTTATAGCGAAACAGCTCTGTTAAGCACTCAGGGGGGCGGTACCCCTTACGGTGCAAGCCACCTAGCGGGTACACGCAGCGACCGCTCTGTCGATCATCAGGAGCGCGAGCTGTGCGTGGCCCAGGGCAAGCGTATAGCCAAGCTTGCCCGGGCCCTGAACGCGATGCGTCAGGAGGCGTCATGAGAGAGTGGCTGGAAGGGCTTGAGCAACGTTACGGACTGGATACGCTGGCACTTCGCTTTCGGCAGTGCGTGCTTCTAAGCTTTGCCATACTGTTGTTGCTGGTGATTGTCCGAGGTTTTTTAATTCAGGGCGATGCGGTTGATTGGCGCCCTGTGGTGGCCTTTGTACTACCGTTGGTACTTTTCTTACCTTCTATTATTGGCCAACGTGCCCGTGGCCATGCCTGGCTCGCCTTTGTGAGCCTTCTGTACTTTACTCAAGGCGTTATGCTGGCCGCCGTGCCTGGGCAAACGGTGCGCGGTGGTATAGAGGCCTTGGTATCGTTGGCCCTGTTTATAGGCTGTATGGGTTATGCGCGCTTTCGTAGTCGGCAACAGCGCCAAGCCAAACGGTAGTATCTGCGCTTGAGCTTTATATGAAGAGTAGCCAACATAAATAAAATTTAAGGGGAGATCTGCTAATGACCCGTAATATTGCCGACATCCGGCGTGACTACGAAGGTGGGCGGCTTGATGAGGCGCACACAGCCCAAGGGCCCTTCGCTCTGTTTGATGAATGGTTCAGCCTTGCCATGGAACAGGAGCCTAAAGACGCTAATGCCATGACGCTAGCAACGGCTGACAGCCAAGGGCGCCCTCACGCACGCGTAGTGTTACTCAAGGGCTTTGACGAGCGTGGCATGGTGTTTTTTACCAATTACCATAGCCACAAAGGCAGCGAGCTGAGTAACGTTCCGTTTGCCGCCATGACGTTTTGGTGGCCCTCGCTTGCGCGCCAGGTGCGTATCGAAGGCCCGGTTGAACAGATTGCCCTTGAAGAGTCGGATGAGTACTTTGCCAGCCGCCCGCGCGGCAGCCAGCTGGGCGCGTGGATTGCCACGCAAAGCGTTGTGATTCCTGACCGACACTGGATCGAAGAGCGTCAAAAACGCTTTGAGCAAGCCTATGAGGGTCAAGAAATACCCCGGCCTATTCATTGGGGCGGCTACCGTCTCTCTCCCGAGATGATTGAGTTTTGGCAGGGGCAGCCTAGTCGGCTGCACGACCGTATCCGCTTTGAGCGCCGTGATGGCGGTGAGTGGGGGCAATTCCGCCTGGCCCCGTAAAGCTGAAGCCAAATAAGATCAGGCCTGCTAACTATGCAGGCCTGATTCATGCAGGCCTGATTCATTCTGGCGATGATTGCTGAATTGGTTAGTCGGGCAAGCTTTCCAGGCGGTGGCGCTGCCACTCGCTTTCGGGTTCGTTCAAGCGCAGCACGGCATCTATCACCTGCTCTTCCATGTTGTAACGGCATTTGAATCCCAAGTGCTTCATCAGCGCGCGCATGGGGTGGTTGTCCACCATGATTTTGCCGATCATTTCGAGCGTGCCAATATGGGTGCAGTAGTCGATCATCTTCTTCATTAGCAAACTGCCAATCCCCAGCCCCTGCAGATCATCGCGGATAATTACTGAAAACTCGGTGCGTATATTGTCAGGGTCGTTCCATACCCGCACGACGCCCAGCATTTGTTTACTGCCATCGGCGTGCTGATGTTCAGCGATAAACGCCATTTGTCGATCATAATTGATATGCGAAAGTATCGATAAATCGCGCTGGGTCAGATTGGATTTATTGTGAAAGTAGCGAAAGCGAATGCTTTCTTCAGAGAGCTGGCGATGAAACGTGGTAATCAACGGCGCATCTTCGGCCCGAATAGGTCGTGCCTCTACCTGCCAACCGTTTTTAAGCGTCACCCATTCGCGCAGTTCCTCCGGGTAAGGCATGATGGCAAAACGCGCCGGGGCGCCTAAGTCCAGCGCAAAATCCACGGCAAGCACGCCGTCACGGTTTAGCAGTAACGGATTAATCTCAAGGCCACGCAGATCGACTAAGTCCGAGGCCATCTGAGAGAGTTTGACCAGCAGCTGACATAACCGCTCGATATCACGTTCAGGCTCTGCTGAGTGCTCGATAATCAACGATGCCGCGTGAGTTCTACCCACCATGTCGGCGGCCAGGCTCATATTCAACGGCGGCAGTGCCACTTGTCGATCGGCCAAAATATTAACTTTGTAGCCACCAATACCAAACACGATTAACGGGCCGAAAACCGGATCACGGGTAATACCCGCACAAATCTGCATGGAGTGCTTGCCACGTTGCATGGGCTGAAGGCAATACTCGCGAATGGCGTACTGCGGAAACTTCTCCTGCACTTTGTCACCCAACTGGCGCATGCCCTGGGCAACCTGGCTGGACGTTTCCAGGTCTTGCAGCAAGCCTGCGGAAATTTTGTGGGGATGCTTACGGTATCGGTAAGGCCGGCAATTACCTTCGTGTATGACTTTGAGGGCCATGGGGCCCTGAATTTGTTGCGCCGCAGTTTCGGCTTCATCTGGATTGGTCAAATAGACGCTTGGCGCCGTTGGAATCCCGTACGCCTCCAACACCTGAGCCGTTTCTGAGTGGGTAAGCGTTTGCCGGCCCTGCTCTTTTGCCTGAGCAATCAGCGCCCGACACTGAGCGCGTATTTCTGGGCTGGTTGAAAACGGCAAGCTTGGGGGAATTTCGTGCAGCAAAGCTTGAACACGCTGGTAATCCACCATATGCATAAACGCTTTAACGGCTTTCTCAGGGGAAATATAGGTAGGAATGCCTGCCCCATTACACAGGTGGCGCGCGTTGAGCGCTTCTTTCAGGCCCATCCAGCTTGTGAGCAAGTTTCGCCGAAATTGCTTACGGTTATCTATCAATGCCTGAGCAGTGATCGCCGAAGGGGCCAGGCGTGTCGGGGCGTGAACCACTAGCACGGCATCAACGTTGCTATCGGCTGCGACAATCTCCAGCGCTTCAACAAACCGTTCGGGCGTTGCGTTACCGCCAAGGTCTACTGGATTTTCGCCCGGTTTGCTCATATCGACCTGGCTTTTATGCAGCGCGGCCTGGGTTTCCGGGCTAAATTCTGCAAGCTTACCGCCAGCGCTAATCAACTTATCAATCGCCAGCATTGCCGGGCCTAAGCCGTTGGAAACGATGGCAAGCCGATCGCCACGCAGCGGTTTCATGCGCGAAAGCGTTTCCAGCGCATCCAGCAGCTCATCGGAATCATCGACCCGCACTACCCCGGCGCGCGCGAATGCCGCATCAAACACCACATCGCGATTGGCTATGCCGGGCGTAGGCGCCATGCCGGAAATATCCGATTGCGGTGTCCGGCCGCTTTTTATCGCCAGTACCAAGCGGTTACGCGAAGCATCCCGCACGGAGGTCATAAAGTGCTGGGCATCGGTGATGCGCTCCAGGTGCAACAAGATTGCCTGGGCGGGGGAAAACTGATTGACGTAATCGATCAGATCCGGTAACAGGACATCCACACTATCGCCAACGGTGATTAAATGCGAAAACCCGACATCACGCCCCGCTGCCCAATCAATCATGCCGTTGGCAAGCATGCCTGATTGCCCTAAGTACGCCACGCGACCTGCTTTAACCGGCTGGCTGGCGTAGGAAGCATTCAGGTGCTTGCCCGGCACGATCAATCCCATGCATTCCGGGCCTAGCACGCGGATACCCGAAGCTAGCGCCGCTTTCAGCATTCGCTCACGGATAGAGCCCTTGTTGTCGCTATCGCGGTCCAGATAGGCGCCGCCAGAAAGCACAAGCGCGGCTTTAACGCCAAACTGCCCCAGGCGCTTTATTAACCTAGGCACGCCTGCAATCGGAGAGCAGACTACGGCCAAGTCGGGCACTTCGGGTAAATCCGCTACACTGCTGAAACAGGGTACGTCCAATACCGCGTTGTACCCTTTGGGGTTTACCGCCCACAGCGTGCCTTTAAAGCCGCCTTCTTGCAGGTTGCCGAGCACTAGTCCACCCAGCGAGGCTGGTTTTTCAGAGGCACCGAACACCGCCAACGTGCGAGGTTCAAAGAAATGATGCAAAAAGCGCGTACTCAAATGTGAGCCTCCTCTGAAATAGATAGCGACGGTGTACGACTTATTGACACTGTCGCGCAAGCCCCGGAGGCGATTAAGGTGGCCTCAATACAATGGAGCGCTTGAATGATTACTGCCTACCTTACCCACCCCGACTGCTCATTGCACCATATGGGGCCTGAGCATCCTGAAAGCCCGCAGCGTTTGGAAGCTATCCGCGCGCGTCTTTCGCTTGCGGGTTTATTACAGCAGACCATGCAAGCCGATGCCAAAGAAGCTAGCCGTGACGCCTTGATCAGAGTACACCCAATCAGGCACCTGGATGCTCTAGATAAGTGTTTGCCGAGTGAAGGGATTGCAGCGCTGGATAGCGAAACCCTGATGAACCCGGATAGCTTAAAGGCTGCGCGGGTAGCTGCAGGTGCCGTCGTTAAAGGCGTTGACCAGGTATTTAAACGTCAGGCAGATAACGTTTTTTGCGCGGTAAGACCCCCAGGCCACCACGCTGAAGCAACGGATGCCATGGGGTTTTGTTTTTACAATAATATCGCCGTAGGTGCTGCGCATGCCCGCGAAACTTACGGCGCCAAGCGTATTGCCATACTCGATTTCGATGTTCATCAGTGCAATGGAACGATCGATATTTTTAAAGACCAGCCTGATGTGCTGATCTGCACGAGTTTTCAATACCCGTTCTACCCATGGCGATATCTACGCAGCGAATGGAAAAATGTCGTCAATACACCTCTGGAAGCCGGTACCGAGGGACCCGAATTTCGTCGTCTTATCGAAAGCCAATGGCTACCCGCCCTGCACGCGTTCAAACCGGATCTGGTGATGATATCCGCCGGGTTCGATGCTCATCGCGATGACCCCATGGGTGATATTTGCCTGGATGATGAAGACTTCTATTGGGTGACCCATCTGGCAATGGAAATTGCTACGTTGTACGCCGATAACCGGGTTGTTTCCGTACTGGAAGGTGGCTACAACCCCAAATCGCTAGGCAGCGGCGCCGAAGCCCATTTAAAAGCCCTGCTGGGGCTGCCTTTCAAAGAAGGCGATTAATGCATCAGCTAATGCCCTGGAACGCCTTGGCGCTATGGTACTATGGCGATTACTGCTGTTTTCAACGTGATCCCTATGACCGCCACTTCTGAAGAACATGCTGCGCTGCGTATTGCTTCCGGCAGCAAGCCGTTTGTCGAACCCCTGCGCCTGGGCGGGCGTCTTAAACAGATTCGTCTTGCTAACCAATGGACGCTAGAAGATGTAAGCCAGCGCACGGGGCTAGCGCGTTCAACGCTTTCAAAAATTGAAAATGATCAGGTCTCGCCTACGTTTAGCGTGGTTCAAAAACTTACCACAGGGCTTAATATCGACCTGCCCCAGCTATTTACGCCACCCAAGCGTGAACGCTATACCATGGGCCGACGTGATCTTACCCGCCAAGGCAAAGGGCAATTGCACCCAACCCCTACCTACGAACATGAGCTGCTTGGCCATCAGTTGGCGCAAAAGCGCATGATTCCGTTTAAAACCATTGTACGAGCGCGCAGCTTCGACGAGTACCACCAGTGGGTACGCCACGATGGCGAAGAGTTTTTGATGGTACTTCACGGCGATATCATGCTTTACAGCGAGTTTTATGCCCCTTTGATACTTACCGAAGGCGACAGCATTTATTTTGATAGCGATATGGGCCACGCACTGGTGTCCACCAGTGCGGATGACGCCGTCGTACTCTCGGTATGTACTCGAGGCGAGGCGGCTTAAAGGCAGTTAGTTGGCTTGGGCAGCCCGGCAAGGCGTGCAATGCGCTTAGGTGGGCTGCCGGGAAACAGCGTCATAAGGTATATCGATTTGCCCTTCTCTTCACCCAATGCATTCTTGGTAGCTTTAACCAGTGGCCGCATGGCCGGCGCCATTTCATAGCGCTGGTAGAAATCCCGCACAACGTCGATTAATTCCCAATGCTCGTCAGTCAGTACTAGCCCTTCATCTGACGCGAGCATTTCAGCGACCGATTTCGACCACGCTGACTGTTCAACTAGATATCCCTCGGGATCAAGGCCAATTTTTTTGGATGAATCAAGATAACGGTATATTTTCACATCTGACATATTAATACCATGTCACGGTCTGAAGGTGGTGCTCCGTTAAGGAGACAAAGCCGTTCATATCTACTGTGGGAAATACATGCGCTTCTAACTGCTCGCCAAGCCCCCAGGATGACACGTCTTCCGCCAGTAAATAGATACGTGAGTGATAGTCCTGCCAGCCTTCCCAATGTGGTTTTAGTACCGCCTGTACGCCTTCTTCGATCAACAGCACTGCATCTTCGCAGCCAACGGCTTGCTGCATCTGTTGCGCTGCATCGCTACCCGGCGCCTTAGTTAAAATATGCAACATGGTAGGTATTCCGCTAAAAATTAAGTACATGCGAATATTGCTGCATGAACGCAGGCATAGCCTCAGGCTTCAACAGGCGCACGTTATCACGCAGTGCAGCTAAAGGTACGCCAATGGCCGCCAAAGAGGCCTCAGAGGTCCATAGGTTCTCAATATCGTACATTTCCAGCATATCCATGGTAGGTAAGCTGGCTTTCTGCCCTGGGGCTCCGCTGCCCTGCTCTTTTACCAGCGCCATTATACCCTGCCCCAGAAACAGCAAATCGACAGGTTGGCCAAAGGCGGCGGCGACCAGCGCCGCATCTAGCCCCTCGCGGAGCAAATTAGAGCCATACGGCGCATGCCGAATTATCACCAGCAAATTTTCTGAATCAGTCATTATGCCCTCTTAAGCAAACGTGATGAGCCGATCACAGCGCTTCTGCAAGGTGAGTAGTTGGCCAAGCCCCGTTAATTCAAATGGCGCTTCCAGATTAAACGATGTTTTGCCGTGGCGCTGCGCTTCTGCTTCGCTGAGAAGCCCACGCCTGAGGGCTGCGGCAATGCATACATCCAGCGCAACATTGTGTAAGTGATGAAGCTCAACCCACGCATCACGCAGGTTAAGTTCATCCTGTGGGGGGGTCATAAGAGATGAGGCGTTATGGACGCCTTCGTGATAAAAGAACACCCCCGCCAAACGGTGCCCTTGAGCGATGACTGCTTGAGCAAAGCGCAAAGCAGAGTGAGGCGCTTGACTGGTATACGGCGCACCCATCACCAACAAACCATACTCCATTGCGTTAAATCCGAATCCGGTAGCCAAAAAAAGACAGACCCTACAAGTAGGGTCTGCCCGTTTACTAACCGCTAATCGCAATTAGTCGTTGCTCATAATACCCAGGATAGACAGCAGGCTTACAAACAAGTTATAGATAGAGACATACAGCGTCACAGTAGCCAAAATGTAGTTCGTTTCACCGGCGCGGTGAATGATCTCACTGGTCTGATAAAGAATCGCAGCTGATGCGAACAGCACAAAACCAGCCGATACCATCAATGAAAGTGCCGGGATGTTGAAGATTAAACCAGCGACCATGGCCAGGATCAAAACGATCGCGCCAGCCATCAGGAAGTTACCCAGGAAGCTGAAATCTTTTTTCGTGGTTAACGCCACTGCTGAAAGGCCGAAGAACGTAATGCCTGTCATCGCCAATGCATTCATGATCAGCGCGCCGCCATTGGGCAGCGTCAAATAGGCTGAAATAATCGGACCTAACGTGAACCCCATAAAACCGGTAAAGGCAAACGTGGCCAGTAAGCCAGCCGCTGAGTTAGCCGTTTTATGCACCAGGAACATCAAGCCATAAGCACCAATAAAGAACACAAATATGTTCATTTGTTGGACGCCCATTGCAACGGATGCGCCTGCCATCACTGCGGAGAAGAGCAGTGTCATTGCGAGTAATGCGTAAGTGTTACGTAGCACTTTGTTGGTGCTTACGCTGTTGGCAACACCGCTTGATCGCGTATGTGCCGTGTTCAGGTCGTTATAAGCCATCTCTTAATGCTCCCCATATAATGTTGCTTACAATAGACCAGCATGCCGTCACCAAGTTCCAGACGCAAGCCCTTATCGTACCGAAACTAAAGTACCCAACCTTTTTCTAACGAAAGGATAGTCAGCTATGCTTATTTTTTCGACTGACCGAGATACTTTGACAATGATTAAAACACTTTCTCTCTCATCGTTGGTACTGACTTGTTACGCCGCAAATGCGTTTGCCTTCTCGCCTATGGGTGAAGATATTGCTTATACAGTTAACGATGAAGCGTTTGAAGGCTATTACGTTTCAGCCGTTAACGAATCAAAAGGCACGGTACTTATTATTCATGACTGGGATGGCGTGGATGATTATGAGCGCCAGCGAGCCGATATGCTGGCCAATGAAGGTTATGACGCGTTTGCTATTGACCTTTTCGGTGCCGGAAATCGCCCCCAGGCAGTCGAAGACAAACAAGCGGCTACCAGCCAGCTTTATGAAGATAGAGCGCGAATGCGTGAATTAACCCTGGCAGGCTTAAGCCAGGCCCGGGAGCAAGGCGCTGCCGAATCAACCGTATTGCTCGGCTACTGCTTTGGAGGTGCCGCTGCGCTTGAAATAGCCCGCTCTGGCGAGGCGGATGATGTTATAGCCTACTCAAGCTTTCATGGCGGGCTAGCCACGCCTGAAGGGCAAGACTACCCGCAAGCCACGCCGCCGATCTTTATTGCGCATGGGGGTGCTGATGAAAGCGTCAGTCTTGGAGAAGTTACTACGCTCATGGACACGTTAGAAGCAGCTGAGATAGCGTATGAAGTAAATATTTATTCAGGCGCCCCCCATGCATTCAGCGTATTCGGCAGCGACCGCTACCAGGCGCGAGCGGACGAGCGTTCCTGGGCCTCGTTTACTCAATGGCTAAACAGCGTATTGGAATAATGGTGTTGCAGTAACGTAAACCGCCACTGGCGATGGTTCTTATCGCCAGTGGCGTCTTTTAGCTTTCTATTTCTTCGTCATCATTTTTCGCCGGAGTAACCACTGTACTCGCGGTGTGCCGAATATCCTGCGCAGTGTATAACCTGGCATCAACGACATGCAGTACTGCGAGTTGCACAAAAAGCACTGCAAAACAGATGATAAAACCTTTGATCATGTCGGCTTTCCTGAACCAGGCTGGCGATAGCCAACCTTTTGCTGAATGCTAGCTCAAAGGTTGCTGAAAGCAATAGCTGCACTAGCCAAACCATGCAATTAAAAAGGCATTCCCAGCGCTTTGCTTACTGATTAAATTCCTCAGTATCGATATCCACTTGCTGCGCCGCACTGTACCGCTCCCCCGCTATTTGATCAGGCGTCATCATCGAATTGAGCTCACGGAGGAGGTTACTGTCTAGTGTCAGACTATCAGCTGCCAGATTTTCACGCATATGGGCGACTGAGCAAGTCCCGGGGATAGGAACGATATGACTACCTTGGGCTTTTACCCAGGCCAGTGCCAATTGAGCGGGAGTAACTTCAAGCGATTGGGCGAGCGACTGAAAGCGTGAGAATACCGCTAAGTTCTTAGCCAGATTGTCAGCATTAAAGCGTGGCATATTAGCCCGCATATCACCTTCGCCAAACACCGTATCGGCCTGAATAGCACCCGTCAAAAAGCCACGCCCAAGCGGGCTAAATGCCACCAAAGCCACATCAAGCTCTTGGCAGGCATCAATCAGCGCAATTTCCGGGTTACGTGTCCAGAGCGAGTACTCCGACTGCACTGCTGCTATCGAATACTCTTTATGCGCTTGATGAAGAGTCTGTGCTGACACCTCAGACAGCCCCACGCCGCCAATCTTACCTTCGTCGACCAGCTTACCCAACGCGCCGACGCTCTCTTCAACAGGCACTTCGCGGTCTAGCCGGTGCAGGTAATAGATATCGATATGATCGGTCTTTAAACGCGCAAGGCTTTCCTCACACTGTTGGCGCAATATTTCCGGGCGCCCATTAATAACCCGCTTTCCACTATCAGCCTCAATGGCCAAACCGCACTTACTAGCCAATAACAGCTCTTGGCGTTTATTTTTTAAGGCATTGCCGAGCAGGCGTTCATTAGCCGTGGCGCCATACAGCGTTGCGGTATCAAAATGTCGATATCCCATTTCAAACGCTTCATGCAATGCACGCAGGGCATCTATCTCCGGCACATGCTGGCCATAACCATGAGACAGGTTCATACAGCCAAGCCCAATAGTAGGCGAAGACACTTCGTTAAGACGCTTAAAAAACATCGACATAGTCAATCTCTGAAAAGGAAATTTCTGCCGCCTTGTTATGCCGTATAACGGTTAACAATTCAATGCGACAAGTGGAAAGCACGTCACTCTCCCTGAGGCATTGCCATTAAGACGATAGACACATAAAAGCCCCAGGGAATGATCCATGGGGCTATAGAAGCGCTCTCTTAGGAAGTATTAACCGGTATGACGCCCTTGAAGCTTATCCAGGAGCCTATCAATCATTCCTACCCCAGGCCCAACGCTCTTATGGAATAGCTCTGAATGAGGCGCGCTAGGATGTGGGCGTGTCGGCGCCAGCTTCTTGGCATTGTCGACTTTTTCACCCAGGTTGATAAGCTCATTGCCAGGAATATGGGTGCGTAGCTTGGGAAACTGGTCGGATTCTTCATCATCGATGTGATGGCGGAGCTGTTTTTCCATCTCTTTAGTAAGCGTCATAAAAGAAGGATCAGAGGCATCAACGTCCTCTAGCTTTTTCATGACCTTGACCAACTCATCATGCTCTTTCTTGTCATGTCCAACTTCATCATGGCCATTAGGTATATGTTTCTCCATGGCGGGGTACACATACATTTCCTCGGCTACCGCATGACGCATCACTTCAGCAATCGCGGTATCTATTAAATCCCGGCGCTGCTTGGGGTCGTTAGTGTTTTCTACCTGGGTTAATAACTCCAACATCTCTTGATGATCGGTCGTTAAAATGTTGATAACGTCCAATCCGTTGCCTGTAAGGCCTTGCGTGTGGTTATCCATACCTTTCTCTCCCTCTCATTAATAGACCATGAGCCGCCAGCTCCATTTTAAGCTAGCACCGCCGGGTAGTTATTTCCAAGCTCGCAGTCAGACGCCTAATACATGTTAAGAAGTTTTTTAAAATCGACTGGTTAGCTGCAGGCTTGGTACTCAACCCGTGCTTCATAAGCTACGTTATAAAAGGATTAATCAACCGGATTGACAAACCAAGGAGAGGATAATGGCGACGTTTATAGTTTACAGAGCAGTTCAGGAAGGCATAGAAATTGACGCACAGCCAGAGTGGTGGGTAGTGGATATGCGTGACGCTGATCAACGAGATGGTGAGCTAGTACGTAAACGCTGCACGACCAAGCCTGAAGCAGATGAAATGGTGAATGAACTTAACGAACAATATGCTGGTTGAGTAGCTAAGCAGCCTGCCCGCTAAGTAACGAAGCAAGCTCCATAAAGACGCCAGAATGAATTTGGTGTCTATCACCGAAGGAACATCCACCAGTCTTAGCGCAACACGGACTGGTGGACGGTAATAATGCAGAAACAGAACGATGCGACTATTTCTTACCACTTAACGATCTAAGCAGCGACTCCACTTGATGGTCGCCCTCACCTTCATCATCGACCTCCTCTTTTGCTAGTTCTTTCTTATCGCCCACCACAGCATTACAGGAATTGCAGTAAATAGTTTCATCTTCATCGGTGTTACCAGGAAAACGGAAATCTTCGCTGCCGCACTGGGCACATCGTTTCGGAAATGCCATTTAAAATTTCTCCTTGTTGTATGCAAAGCATCATGCCATGCATACCTATAGCTTAGCTGATAACAAAAATAACTGCGTATAGTCAGCTTGCTGCATACTCAGCTATAAAATTACCCATCCAAGCCTCCTTTACGGCTCAGCCCGTGGAACTAGGTCCGTACAAACAGATTCTTACAAAGTGGTTCGTATAAACAGGTTCGTACAAACAGATCAGTGAATGAAACATCAACAGTTCTTTGAAGGACTAGCTCTCTTGCTCAGGATACTGGCTTTGCTTTAATAACGTGGCCAAGTGGGTGCAGTTAAGTGCTAGCGCTTTCGTCGCGCTCTGCGTGGTTTCTGGTGCTTGGTCTAAATCTTTGTAGTCGTCCCCCTGCATGGCTTCACCCACCCAATAGGTACAGGCATTCGCAGGTATGGTAAAACCAACGTCGTTCAAGCCCTGGAAGAGTTCGGCGACGATGTGATGGGCACCATCCTCATTACCTACTACCGCCACACCCGCGACACGGCCATAAGAGACCATTCGTCCCTGATCATCCGTTTCCTCAAGAAAAGCATCAAGCCGTTCAAGTACACGCTGGCAGATGCTCGAGTGATGCCCTAACCAGATGGGGCTACCCAAAATGAATATATCGGCATCCAGAATCTGCTTGCGTATTTTAGGCCAATCGTCGCCCTCACCTTCATCAGATGTCACACCAGGCTTGATATTGAAGTCCGCGGCCCGAATCTGCTCACCAACAACACCATGGCGCGCAAACTCTGCCAATATCTCGGATATAAGCCGATCACAGGAAGACTCAGCAGGTGATGCTTTAAGCGTACAATTGATAGCCAGCGCTTTTAAAGGCATAGGGTTCTCCTTCTACACGTTAAGGGCGTTCATGCTATTGGGCTATGCCGACTTGTAGATGCCGCCTTGTAGATAAAGGCGGCTTCGCCGACAGGTGTTAATGCTTGCGCAGTTTGGGGGTTATCTGTCGGGCGAACTGTCGAAATGATGCTTTTATCATACCCACAGCATCCGGATCGCCATGCAGTAGCGCCGACATATAGGCCTTTGCCTGTTCGGGTTTGATATGCGGCGGAATTGGCGGAACATCAGGGTCAGTGAGCACCTCAAGCACTACCGGGCGGTCGGCGCTCAAAGCCAAATCCCAGGCATTACCCAGCGTCTCAGGGTCGCTGACCTTAATGCCTTTAAGCCCGATGAGCTCGGCATACTCAGCATAGGGAAAGTTGGGAAGATCCTGTGAGGCTTCATATTTCGGATCACCTTCCATCACACGCATTTCCCACGTAACCTGATTAAGGTCCCGGTTATTGAGCACCATGACGATCAAGCGTGGGTCAGCCCACTGCTGCCAATACTTGGCAACGGTAATTAGCTCCGAATTACCGTTCATCTGCATGGCACCATCTCCCACCAGGGCAATAGCCACCCTCTCGGGGTAGGCGAACTTGGCGGCTATCGCGTAGGGGACGCCATTCCCCATGGTGGCAAGCCCACCCGAAAGCGATGCCATCATGCCACGACGCAGTTTGAGATCGCGTGCGTACCAGTTGGCAGCAGAACCGGAATCACTGGTAAGAATGCAATTATCCGGCAGGCGTGGCGACAGCTCCCAGAAGACTCGCTGCGGATTGACCGGCTCAGCCGCCGCCATGGCGCGCTCCTCAAGCACCTCCTGCCATTGGCCCACGCTCTTTTCAATATCTTCACGCCAGCCACGATCAGTTTTCTGCTCCAAATAGGGTAACAGCGCCTGCAGAGTAGCCGCGCTATCCCCTACAAGATTTACTTCCATGGGATAGCGCATGCTTACCTGGCGACCATCAATGTCGATTTGCACACCTCGTGCCTGGCCTTCTCCAGGCAAGAATTCCGAATACGGAAAGCTTGAGCCAATCATCAATAGCGTGTCGCAGTTGGCCATCAACTCCCAGCTTGGATTGGTACCCAATAACCCAATGGAGCCGGTAACGAAAGGTAAATCATCGGGAAGCACGGCAAGGCCCAGCAACGCTTTAGCGACACCGGCTCCCAGCCTTTCAGCGACCTGAATAACCTCATCGGTCGCATTCAGCGCCCCGGCGCCCACCAGAATCGCTACTCTCTCCCCCTCGTTAAGTACCTGAGCTGCCTGGCGAAGGTCATCGTCGTACGGAACCGTACGCGGCCTAGAGTAGCCGACGCCCGAATGTATCGTGCCGTGAGCATGAGCGGGCTTTTCAACTGCTGGCTGAGACTGAAGATCATTGGGAATAATGATAACCGTTACGGTACGCTCGGCTAAGGCAATACGTATGGCGCGGTCAACAAGGTGGCGGATCTGAGCTGGGCTTGTCGCCATGTGGACGTATTCATGTGCGACGTCCTTAAATAGTGACACCAGGTCGACTTCCTGCTGGTATTCACCCCCCAAGGCAGCACGCGCCTGCTGCCCAACGATAGCGACAACGGGCTGATGATCTTTCTTGGCGTCATAAAGACCATTGAGCAGGTGAATGGCTCCCGGTCCTGATGTCGCGGTACAGACGCCGACCTCTCCGGTAAACTTGGCATGGGCGCACGCCATAAAAGCGGCCATTTCCTCATGGCGGGCCTGCACGAACTCAAACTGGTCACCTGCTCGGTTCAGCGCCCCCATGATGCCGTTGCTGCCATCTCCCGAATAACCAAATATGCGTTTTACGCCCCACTCACCTAATCGTTGGACTAAAAAATCACCTACCAGCTGCTTACTCATTCAAGCCTCCATGGCAAAGCTTCGCTTTAGCTCATCACTGCCTATAAATTTTACTAGGCATATAGGTATAGATATTGATCTCCGTAAAGGTCAACTGAGTAACGCGACTTGTTAACTATTATTATGCTCTGATTTTATTTTTATCATGTTAGATAACAAAGCTAGAAATTTTTCCACCCAAGAGATTAATAATAAAAGTCATGGCCACAAACGTAAGCAAGCTAATAGTCAATATCAATTAAAATAATAGATTAAAACCATTAATAAATATCTATCTTATCGTAATAAAACTACAATAAATATAAAATTTATTTACTGGGAGATTTCCTTGCTCACAAATCTCATAAAAAAATTAGAAAATTTTCAACTCTGCACTTCTGAAGAGGTCAAAGCTTTAGAAAGTTACATCACGCCTGTCCGTATCCTTAAAAAATCAGAAGACCTTATACAAGAATCAGATAAACCTTATGAAGTTAATATTTTGCTCGAGGGCTGGGCCAGCCGGTATAAAATCACCGATGCGGGTAAGTATCAGGCGCTAAGCTTTTTAATTCCCGGCGATGCCTGTGATGTGCATATTACGCTCATAGACCGCATGGATCATTCCATATGTGCTGTTATCCCCTCAAAATTCACCTCGATTCCTCAGCATAAAATTGAAGAAATGTATGCATTGCAGCCCAGGCTTGCACGCGCCTTTTTCTGGTCCATGCTGGTAGATGAATCAACCTTACGTGAATGGATAGTCAATATCGCAAGCCGGCAAGCTGATCAACGTATGGGGCATTTATTTTGCGAGCTGCTTATTCGCTCTCGTGCAGCAGGTCTAACCACTGATCATGGCTTTGTTATGCCCCTTACCCAGCAACAAGTTGGCGAAGCTATGGGTATTACGCCCGTTCATACCAACAGAGTGATTAGCAAGCTACGCCAAGAAGGATTGATTTCGTGGGAAAATAAATTTCTAAAAATAAATGATTGGGAAAAGATGAAAAAGTTTAGTGATTTCGATGCCAATTATTTACACTTGGACAAGGCAGATCCAAGTTTGGCCAATGAGGTTTAAGCACTACAACACCATTAAAATAATAAAAAACATAAGCATTACATTTAACACCATTCATATTTTAACTTATATAAAACATGTTTTATTAACTCATAGCAAGAAGCCCGACCAGAGGCCGGGCTTTAAGGTTGCATCCTTGTACACTACGCAGGCTTCCTGCCTGCCCATCCTTAGGGAGTCATCCTAACTCGCTATTCCTTGCTGAACGTCCTTGCCCAGTGAGTAAAGATTGCCAGCTTACCGTTGATTTGTAAGTAACATAGTATAAGTGATAGAGCGATATCACTAATTACTCTACTAAGCCGACATTTAGATAAAAAAATGCCAGCCTTAAAGGGCTGGCAACGAGAATAGGTAGGTTCACAGGAGGATCAATCACACATCATGCTTATCACCGGTTATTCCATCAGTAAATTTCCGAAGCCCCTTTTCAATGGGATGCTCATCTTCACTGGAATCATCCTCAGCGGATCGAGGCTCCCCTCCATAAAGTTCGGCACCGCATGAGCTGCACGGATGGTCATGGGGAACTTCGGCCTCAGCTTCAGGCACATACTCATGACCGCATTTTTGGCATGTTACAGGATGTTTCATAGCAGTCCTCCTTACTCAACATGTCTATTAGGTATCGTATAAACAGATAAGTTCAAAGATAATATTAAACAAATAAAAGCCGCGATTTTTAACTTTTTTTATTAGCGACTAGCTTCCTAAGCTTATTAACAAATTTAAATACTAGTCAAATCATGCCTTAAGGTTAAGAATATTCATACAAAAAATACTTCTCTAGAGCCTATAGTAGCGGGATATTACACGCTGAGCCCCCTCAGCATGACGGAGAGAAGCCATGATTGCTGTTCACCAAGGTACCGGAGTGGAATTCTCAGCCATTTATCGCCGACTGGTTATTAATCAATTAATTAGGCGGCTTGAGCTTTTAGAAGCTGAGAAATACGAGCTTGCGTCTGCAAATCAATTGCTCGCCGCTGAAAACGCTAGGTTAAAAATTGAGGTCGCCTACCAAGCGAATCAGCTAACCAACTTAAAAATCGTATAGCCTCTCTCTTCAAATAATACGCCAGCAGCCTTTAGCTCAACGCTAAGGGCAGTCCCTGCTCGGCAAGGCAAAAATTTTGCCTTTCTATCCCGGCTAGCTCCACAGGAACTGGGGGGAAAGACCGAGCGTCAAAAAAACGAGTAGAGTATTTAACCCATCTTGAGTAGCTAAGCTATAGTTTCAAGGTAAACACGCGTGCACATCTCATCATCAAGAACTAGGAGGTTCGTATGAGGAAATGGATCATGTTGGCGCTCATCAACTGGCTACGCAAGCCAGCCAACCGTCAGAAAGCCAAGGACGCTTGGAACAAGTACCGGGGAAATAGCACACAAAGACGTTCATCGAACCGGCCGCGCCCCACGCCACGCAATTCACCAATGCATCGCTCCGACAACACGTTTGATCACTAAACATTAATGCCCCGCCTGCGAAATGGCGGGGTCTTTACCCGGCCAGCTTCCATCAGGCAAAGGAACCTCATCGAGAAACTCAAGCGCACGTACCGGCATGGCAAACTTGATTTCCCTTTTATCCAACGCTTCCAGTAGAGAGAAGTTAATCGCTTGCTGGATGTCCATATAAACGTTGTAGTCCGCGCTCAACACATAATAGACGACCTCGAATTTCAACGCGTAATCAGCAAACGCGCTTAAATGCGCACGATCAAAGCGGGTCTGATGTATTGACTCGATTACTTGTCTGACCAACAGTGGGATCTCACGCACTTTATCAATCGGCGTTCGAAACGAGATAGCCATACTGAACACCACCCGCCGCTCATTCATCCTGCTGTAATTATGTAGGGTTTGCTGGAGCAGCTTGGTATTCGAACAAATGATCTGCTCGCCACTCAAGCTACGGATACGCGTGGTTTTCAGGCCAATATATTCAATCGTTCCGGCAATATCATCGAAGACAATAAAGTTGCCCGTGGTAAACGGCTTATCAACCCCAATTGAAGCAGAAGCGAACAAATCACTCAGCAGTGCCTGCACGGCAAGAGCAATCGCTATGCCCCCAATCCCCAAGCTTGCTACAAATGCGGTAATGTTGATGCCCAGGTTGGCTAGAATCGACAACAGCACAACGGCCCAAAGGATGATGCGAAACGTCAGCGCGACCATAGTCACAGTGAGCTGATTATCCTGGCCAGCCTTGTCACGGATGGTTTCTTCTTTCCATAACGTAATAGCAGCGCCAACCCATAAACCGAACTGCAGCGCCAGCACCAAAAACCATAAATGGCTGACTCGATCTTCCCATTCCGGCCCCAAATCAACGACGGCCAAGCCAATTTGTAAGGCCATCGCGGCAATAAGCAGACGACTGGTATGCCTGAACACTTCGATACCATAATGGCTCAGGCGCCCTTTCCTGTGTGTTAACCAGCGGGTAAGGCGAGCAATAATTGAGCTCATCAGTATTCGCAGCGCAAAGTAGCTGACAATAGCGATGCCGATGACTAAGACGAAGTTCAAAAAGATAGGTTGAGATACCCACTCTTCCCATGAGCGCCACAAATCCCAATCAAACATGTATCACTCCTTTGTCTGAGGCTCTTATTGCATACGATTGGATTGGCCAACCCGCGTCCGATGTATCATTTCACGCGTTAGCCCCGGCCATAGCCGTGCGCAAGCGAAGGCCGTCTTGCGTCCCAAGCGATGGGACAGCACACCGGCAAGCCGTTCGGCATCCCGTACTGGTTGGGTTAAATCGTTAAAGGCTAGGCGTTGATACGTTCTGGAATCGCCACCAGAAGCGTGAATGTGGGCGGCAAGTAAAGCGGTGTGCAAGGCAATGGCAATTCCATCGCCTGCAAACGATGGGATCACCGCGGCCTGGTCCCCCAGCGAGAACAGGTTGGGCACCGCGTCATCGGGTGAATGGATATACCCATAAGGAATCCCGGAGACAGCCAAAGGTTCACACCAGCAGGGCGTTAACGTGGCGAGGCGCTGCTTCATATGGGATGAAGTACGGCTAAGCCGCTCGAGTATTCCCGACCAACTACCGCCGCAGGCTTTATATATGTCCTGGCTGATCAAAAAGCAGAGATTAATATTCCCATTCTCTATCGGCTCCAGGCCGGCGTAACCGCCATTGAACAAATGAATTTCAACGGTGTTCCTCCATTGATCCTGATGCAATACGCTGGGGCTAAAGTGCATCTTAAGGCCAATCATGTTTTGGCGATGGGACTCTTTTACATTACGTTTCCAATGGCGCAGTTCATGCTTTCCACTGGCCAGAAACACCGTTTTTGCTGAAAACTCCATGCTGGCTGGCCTTACACTCGACTGGCTACTGGCAACCAATCTCCAGCCATCATCAGTGCGAGATAACTGCCTAACCACCGTACCTAGCGCAACGTTTGCACCCGCACGTTCCGCCTGCTCTAATAAGGCCGAATCCAGCAGGCGCCGTGAAAGGCTCCATGCAGTTAACGGCAAGTCGAAGATGAGCTCGCTTTCGCCATTATAAAATCGCACATGACGAATAGGCTCAGCTCCTAACGCCGCAAAATTCAACCCAAGCTCTTCTAGATGTTGGGCGGCTTCATAGCTGATAAATTCGCCGCAAACTTTATGATGCGGGCCCGGTTTGCGCTCCAGAAGGCGCACCGGTATGCCTTGCCTGGCTAATTTAATCGCCGCTGCCGACCCCGCTGGCCCGCCACCTATGATTACCGTTTCATCGCTCATTGGATCGGTGCTTCCTTGTTACAGGAGACGCACAAGCGGAAAGGAAAAAACCACTGAACTCGCACATCCCCATCAAGCCCCGCTTCATCAATTAGGCGCCGCCAATCGGCCACCGTTAACGCACGTGCCACTGATACAGCGGCGTCATTACGGATTAATCGATTACGGCTGAAGAGTGCGGTGGCCGCTTTGATAAAATAATAGGGAATGGGATGCCGATGCAGGTCGTTAATAAACCACCCCTTACTCGCGTGGCCGTCCAGCCAGCGCAGAAAATCCACGATCTGGCTATCGGCAAGGTGATGGGTGAATAATGACGAGATAACGAGGTCGATGGGCTCATCGGGTTCGAAAGCAAACACATTTGCAGTTTCATAACGTATAGCTGAAGGCTGCGGCCAGGATTCCGCGGACTTTTTTGACCATGGATTCAGGTCAACACCGACCATACGGTAACCGGAATTCGGCGTAACACGAGCAGGCCATTTTTTGGCGATCTGGCGCAGCATGTCCCCACCGCCACTGGCCACATCTAGCACAAAAAGACGTTTATGGTTTTCTATCCAAGGGCGAAGCCATTGTAGGGTGGGACGATAGGCCAACGTGAGATGATTGATACGCTCAAGGCCTTCAAGACAATCATGAAATTCTTCAAACGAGATATCGGCATCATCCATGAGTTCCTTCTCATCGCTGCGTTGACTGAAATCCGGCATAGCTTCTTTATCCCTAAAGAACGAATCGCATACTTTCAACCGTGAGCCCAGGACCAAACGCCATTGCCAAGCCGGGGCCTGTTTTTTTTGGGTTATTCAACATCTCCTGAAGCACGAACATGATGGTGGCCGAGGACATATTGCCGAACTTCCTAAGCACCTCTCGCGACTCTATAAGTGCTCGCTCTTCAAGCTCTGCGCCTGCCCTTACGGCATCCAGCACCGTACGCCCACCGGGGTGAATGGCCCAGAGCGCAATATCACTGTGCGTAGCGCCGTCCAACAGCGTATTCATTACAAGCGGAAGATTGTTGGCGATGGCACCCGGCACCTTGCCGGATAAGTGCATATCAAAACCTTGGTCGCCGATATACCAGGTAATTAACGCTTCGGTTTCTGGCAGCACATCCGAGTTAAAACTCTGTATTTCAAGGCCAACTGGATTTGCCGACACGATACTTGCCGCACAGCCGTCAGAAAAAATAGCGAACGATAAAATCTCTTCGAGCGTTCCCGCAGGCTTGAGATGCAACGTGCAGAGTTCAAGGTTGAGCAACAGCACCTTAGCGTGTGGCTCCGAGCGAACAATATGCCGAGCCAGCTTGAGCGCGTTGATCGCGGCGTAACAGCCCATAAAGCCAACGGTGGTGCGTTCAATACCCGCAGGCAATCCGTAATGTTTGATCAATTGAAAATCCAACCCCGGCGCATAGAAACCAGTGCAGGTTGTGGTAATTAAATGAGTGGTGCCGGTTAGATCAAGCTGGTCTAGGGTTCGCTTTGCCAAAATGAAAGCGAAGCGTTCATAAAATTTCATGCGTGCCTGAGTGCTGGGAAAAGCCTCATTTTGATAAAAATCTGCCGCATCCAGCTTATCATCATCTACATGAGGCTGAAGAAACGAATACCTATGCTCTATCTGTGAGCGCTCAGCCATCCGCTGGAACACTTTAACTGAACGCATATCCGGCAAAAGCCGTGGGGCGTAATCGACAAACTTGCTATGTATGAATCGCCCCGGATATTCTAGACACCCGTTAGGCTCTTAAAGTAACGCCTTTCATACTCAACCGGTGACAAGTTAT
>NZ_JABUZA010000038.1 GCF_014897985.1 Halomonas colorata | reverse complement strand
AAAAGGCGCTGCTCATGGGGCACTCACTCACTCACTCAGTGAAGTACATAAAGTTCACTATATACTCCTTCGTGGGGCGGTTTTTTTTATTTCTAAAGGGGATGCTGGGTATGAGCTGTCAATAACCTGTGGATGAAAAAATACCATATATGCTTGAATTGATTTTCTCATGGTCTATATATAGTATGCGTGCTGTCTTTAGAGAGGGTGAAGCACTAACGCTGCTCTACCTGAAAAATACCGCTATGAAAAGGAAAAATGACCATGGCAATCCAGATTTATAGCAAGCCTGCTTGTGTTCAGTGCACCGCCACGTATCGCGCTCTGGATAAGCACGGTTTAGAGTATACCGTTATCGATATTACGGCTGAGTCGGGTGCCCAACAAGAAGTAGAAGCCCTTGGCTACCGTCAGCTTCCTGTTGTGGTAGCAGGCGATGACCACTGGTCAGGCTTCCGTCCTGATCGTATTCAAGCATTGGCGTAAATATTTATGTTGGTGGACGCCGCCGCTGAATCACCAATGGCTGGCAGCCTGGTCTATTTTTCCACCAAGTCAGGTAACACTCATCGTTTTGTACAGAAACTTGGTCTGGCTGCTCAACGGCTTCCGCTTGGGCGTGATGAACCGATGCTACATGTCACTACACCTTACATATTGATCACGCCCACCTATGGGGGCGGAGAAGCAAAAGGCGCAGTGCCAGGGCAAGTGATCCGTTTTCTCAACGATGAACAGAATCGACGCCTTATTTGCGGCGTCATTGCTGCCGGAAACACTAATTTTGGCGAAGCGTATGGCCTGGCTGGACGCGTCATTGCAGAGAAGTGTCAGGTGCCATTGTTATATAGATTTGAATTATTTGGCACCGACGACGACGTCGCCAAGGTCCGCAAAGGAGTAGAAGAGTTTTGGAAACGACAAACCTAGTCACGAAAAACTTGGCTGAATCAAAACGGCCGGCTACGGGAGCCTCCGAGGCGCGTACATTGGATTATCACGCGCTCAACGCGATGCTTAATTTGTACGGTGCCAACGGCGAATTACAGCTGGATAAAGATCGTGAAGCTGCGCGTCAGTATTTCTTGCAGCATGTTAATCAGAACACGGTCTTTTTCCACTCGCTGGAAGAAAAACTCGACTATCTGATGGAAGAGGGCTATTACGAAGCAGAAATGCTGGGCCAGTACAGTTTCGCCTTTATTAAGGCGCTTTTTGAGCAGGCGTATGCCTACAAATTCCGGTTCCCAAGCTTTCTAGGCGCCTTTAAGTACTACACCAGCTATACGCTTAAAACGTTCGACGGCAAGCGTTACCTTGAGCGCTATGAAGACCGCGTCTGCATGGTGGCACTGACCCTGGCCCGTGGTGATGAAGCACTGGCAAAATCCCTGGTCGATGAAGTGATCAGCGGTCGCTTCCAGCCAGCGACACCAACGTTTCTTAACTGCGGTAAGCAGCAGCGCGGTGAATTGGTATCGTGCTTTCTGTTGCGTATTGAAGACAACATGGAGTCGATTGGCCGCTCGATTAACTCAGCGCTGCAGCTCTCCAAGCGCGGTGGAGGCGTGGCCTTCCTGCTGACCAATATTCGTGAGGCTGGCGCGCCCATCAAGCGCATCGAGAACCAGTCGTCGGGCATTATTCCGATCATGAAGCTGCTCGAAGACGCTTTCTCCTACGCCAACCAGCTGGGTGCTCGCCAGGGTGCAGGTGCGGTATATCTCAACGCGCACCACCCGGATATCCTGCGTTTTCTGGATACCAAGCGTGAAAACGCGGATGAAAAAATCCGTATCAAAACGCTGTCGCTGGGCGTCACCATTCCGGATATTACGTTTGAGCTTGCCAAGCGTAACGACGATATGTACCTGTTCTCGCCCTATGATGTCGAACGTGTTTACGGCGTACCGTTTGGCGATATCAGCGTCACCGAGAAATACCACGAGATGGTAGCGGACGCGCGTATTCGTAAGCAGAAAATCAATGCGCGCGCGTTCTTCCAGACGCTGGCAGAGCTGCAGTTCGAGTCAGGCTATCCGTACATCATGTTTGAAGATACGGTAAACCGGGCGAACCCGATTGCCGGGCGTATCAATATGAGTAACCTATGCTCGGAAATTCTGCAGGTGAACACGCCGACAGAATATGACGATGACCTTGGCTATCGCCAAATGGGTCAGGACATTTCCTGCAACCTAGGCTCAATGAACATTGCCAAGGTAATGGATGCCGGCAATATTGGCGAAAGCGTTGAAATTGCGATTCGCGGGTTAACGGCTGTTTCTGAAATGAGCAACCTGAAAAGCGTGCCTTCCATTGCTGAAGGTAACGCCAAATCCCGCGCGATCGGCCTTGGTCAAATGAACCTGCACGGCTACCTGGCGCGCGAGCACATTTATTACGGCTCTGAAGAAGGATTGGACTTCACCAACCTCTACTTCTACTGCATTGCGTTTTACGCTATCCGTGCGTCCAACCGTCTGGCGGTTGAGCATAACGATACCTTTGCAGGCTTTGCAGATTCCACGTACGCAACGGGCGAGTTTTTTGATAAGTACGTTGATCAAGAGTGGCTGCCGCGTACCGAGAAAGTCCGTGGGCTGTTTGAGCGTAGCAATATTACGCTACCCACTCAGCAGGACTGGCAGGAGCTGAAAGCGTCCGTAATGGCACACGGGCTTTACAACCGCAACTTGCAGGCAGTGCCGCCGACTGGTTCGATTTCGTATATCAATCACTCGACTTCCAGTATCCACCCGGTAGCGGCCAGAATCGAAATTCGTAAAGAGGGCAAGCTGGGGCGTGTTTATTATTCGGCGCCGTTCTTGAACGAGGCCAATTTCGATTACTTCCAGGATGCCTACGAAATTGGTCCTGAGAAGATTATTGACACCTATGCCGAGGCTTCCAAGCACGTAGACCAGGGGCTTTCACTGACCCTGTTCTTCCCGGATACCGCCACAACGCGTGATATCAACAAGGCGCAAATTTACGCCTGGCGCAAAGGCATTAAAACGCTTTATTACATCCGCCTGCGCCAAAGCGCGCTGGAAGGTACGGAAATTGAAGGCTGCGTTTCCTGCACGCTTTAATCTTTGTGCCTGGGGCTCGCGCCAGCATCTGATATCCGTTTTTACGCGCCGTATATAATACGGCGCTTTTGATGAGAGTAATTCATGACCACCACGCAACGCTTATCGCGGGTTAATGCGATTAACTGGAACCGCCTTCAGGATGACAAGGATCTGGAAGTGTGGAACCGTCTGACCAGCAACTTTTGGCTGCCGGAAAAAGTGCCGCTGTCCAACGATATTCAATCGTGGAATACGCTGACTCAGCAGGAAAAACAGCTGACCATTCGCGTGTTTACCGGATTGACGCTGCTGGATACCATTCAGAGTAGCATTGGTGCGCCGGTGCTGATGGAAGATGCCCGTACCCCCCATGAAGAAGCGGTATATACCAATATCGCGTTTATGGAATCGGTGCATGCGCGTTCGTATAGCTCGATTTTCTCGACGCTGTGTGCCACGCGTGATGTGGACGACGCTTTCCGCTGGAGCGAAGAGAACCCCACGCTTCAGGCCAAGTCAGAGCTGATTCTGGAGCGCTATCGCTCCGATGATCCGCTGATGCGTAAAGTGGCGAGCGTGTTCCTGGAGTCGTTCCTGTTCTACTCCGGCTTCTATCTGCCCATGTACTGGTCAAGCCATGCCAAGCTGACCAACACCGCCGATCTTATTCGCCTGATCATTCGTGATGAAGCGGTACACGGCTACTACATTGGCTATAAGTTCCAGCAGGCTTTGGCGGAAGCGACACCCGCGCGTCAGCAGGAAGTCAAAGATTATGCGTACGAGCTGCTACTTGAGCTTTACGATAACGAAGTGCGCTACACCGAGTCGCTGTATGACGAGGTTGGCCTATCTGAAGATGTGAAGAAGTTTCTTCACTACAACGCCAATAAGGCGCTGATGAACCTGGGCTATGAGCCTCTGTTCCCAAGCAGCGTTACCGACGTTGATCCGACGATCATGGCGGCGTTATCGCCCAGTGCTAATGAAAACCATGACTTCTTCTCAGGCTCAGGCTCCTCGTATGTGATTGGTAAAGCCATTGCCACAGAAGATGACGACTGGGCATTCTAATAGCGCTAGCCCGATAAGTGTTAGAGTAAACGGTAAGTGGTAAGTGGTAAGTGGTAAGTGGTACGTATAAAAAGAGGGAAGAGCCATGCCAGATGTAACGCCAACAGTCAGCGTAATGAAAATTGTAGCGGCCGTTGTGAGTGATCCCGATGGTCGCCTGCTGCTGGTGCGTAAACAGGACACGGCTTTCTTTATGCAGCCGGGCGGCAAGATCGACCCGGGCGAAACCGCGTTGGCGGCGCTATGCCGTGAGCTTCAAGAAGAGCTAGGTTTGCAGGTCACTGAAGATCGGCTGCTTTCTTTGGGTGTGCAAACAGCACCGGCGGCGAATGAGCCTGGCGTGACTATAGAAGCGCAGCTTTATGGGCTGGTGATTGATGAGCCGGTAGAGGCTGCGGCTGAAATAGCAGAAGCCATATGGGTCAGCCGTGAGCAGGCGTGGGAGCTTCCTCTGGCTCCGCTAACCAAAGACTATGTAATGTTGAACGTTTAAAAGTACCAAGCCTAAGTGGCTAATTCAGCATTATAACCAGGGCGCCAGTAGGCGCCCTTTTTTATATCCGAAAGAAAGCAAAAAGCGCCTTGATGTGAATGATAAATATTGTCATTTATTGTGATAGTGGTAGGCTAGGCACGTAGAATTTAAACGCAAATCGTTCTTATAACTAATTAGTTTCTAGCGCGGCCATTTTTAAAGCCCGCTGGGCAGTAACGGAGAGTCGACGTGCTGAACAGGCCTTTCTTTGTCTTGCGTGGGTGCTGCCTAGCCTGCGTGCTAGTCAGCGGTACGCTAATGGCAAGCGATGAAACAGCGGGCCAGGCGGCCCAGAGTGTAGAAGCCCAGCAAACCCAAGCGGCTCTGCAACAGCAAATTGACGCAGCCGATGAAGAAACCCGAGAAGCGCTAGAAGAACTGCGCCGTTTGGAGCGTGAAACGCGCCAAATGGATGCCACAAACGCCTCGTTAAGCGTGCGTCTGGCAGAGGAAGCCGAGCGCCAGCAGCGTTTAAATACCGCGCTGGATACGCTCGAAGAGACCCGTGCCGCGCTACCCTTGATCGAGCAGGATATGCAAGAACAGCTAACCCGCTGGATTGAGCGCGACCTGCCGTTTTTACGCGATGAGCGTTTGGCGCGAGTGACAACTTCTGAAGGGCAGCAGGGCGAAGATACGGTTGAGCGCATCAATAGCTTGCTGGAAGCATGGCGAGCCGAGCTGGACTACGGGCGTGAAATCGATAACTGGCGCGGACGTTTGCAGAGCGCTGAAGGCAGCGTGCGCGAAGTGGACTATTTGCGCGTAGGCCGTATCGGCTTTTATTACCTGACGCCTGATGCACGTGAAGGGGGCGTTTGGGACGCTGCGAGCAACGAGTGGCAGCCCTTGGATGAACGCGCGCGACGCGAAGTGCGCAACGGTCTGCGTATCGCGGCCGACCAGCGCACACCGGATCTGCTGCGGTTGCCGCTGTCGATCACCGTTTCAGAACAATCTTTTCAGAACAACAGGGAGGTCAGCCATGAGCCTGAATAGCCAGCGTCTTCAGCGTCTGGGCGGCGCCTGCCTGCTGATGGGGCTTCTTGCTGTCAGCGGTGTGTCTTCGGCGCAAAGCGATAGCGTTTCATCACTGCGTGAAGCGCGTCAGGCCGCCGAAATGCGCGACCAGGAGCGCTTGGAAAACTTTCTGGAAGACCAGCAAGCGTTAAACGCCGCGCTTGAAGACGCCCGAGCGGCCCATCAGTCGGCTGAAGAGCGGCGTGAGGCGCTGCAAGCTCGGCAGGCCGAACAGTCTGAGCAGGCCAGTGAATTAACCGCGCGACAAGATGAACAGGGCGAAGCGCTTTCGGGGCTGCTTGCAAACCTTGCCCGGCATAGCACCGAAGTGCGCAGCGCGCTAGGCGAAGAAAGCTGGTTAACCTTACATGAAGAAGTACTGCCCCCTCGCTTGGATGATGCCGAAGTGCTTGAGCGTATCCAGCTGGAAGGTGTGGTCGATAGTTTAGCCAGACTAACGGCAAAAACCGGCCAGGCTGAGCGTTTGGAGCTGCCGGTAGCCGATGCTAGTGGCACTATTGCGCCGCGTGACGTGGTGCGTTTAGGCGATTTTGCCGCGTTTACCGAAACCGCGCTGCTGCGTCAGGATGGTGATAATGACCATTTGGCTGAAGTGCCGCGTACGCCAGCTGAAATTCAGAATGTTCTCGCGGCTTACCATCAGGGTGACAGTCGGGAGTTCATGATCGACCCCACTCAGGGACCCGTCTTACAGGCGCTTTCCCAGCGTCCAAGTCTCTGGGAGCGTTTCCAGCAAGGCGGATACGTGGGTTACGTGATTGTAGTGCTGGGAGTGTTGGGTCTGCTGGTAGCACTGGTTCAATATATCTATTTAGTACTGCAGAGCGTTCGCGTGCGCCGCCAGCGCCAGTCGCTTGACCAGCTGCAGACGCATAATCCGCTAGGCCGCGTGTTGCTACGCTTTAAGGAGATGGATAAACACCAGACCCCTGAAGCATTGGAAGCGCGCCTGGATGAGGCGGTGCTGGCAGAGTTGCCGCGCATTGAACGGGGCCAGCCGATTGTTAAGCTGCTGGCCGCCATTGCGCCGCTGCTGGGTCTGCTGGGTACGGTCACCGGCATGATCGTAACGTTTCAGGCCATCACCGTGTTTGGTACCGGCGACCCGCAGTTAATGGCTGGGGGGATTAGCCAGGCATTGGTCACCACGGTTCTAGGCCTGATTACGGCGGTGCCTTTGCTGTTTGCGCAAACGGCGCTGGCGAGCCGCAGCCGTCATCTAAGCCAAGTGATCGAGGGCGAGGCGAGCGCGACCCTGGCAGATCATTTGGAAGCTCAATCTACTGTTCATGCCACTGCGGTGAATTGATATGCCCACGCTACCTCTCTGGCTTGAACCGGTAGAGCGGCTGGTCGATGCCGGTGGTGCGGTGCTGGTCGTGCTGGCGTTGGTCGCGGTGCTGGTGTTTGGCATGGCGATAGAGCGCTGGTGGTACTACCGCATTACCTGGCGCTCCGCCCGTCGGCAGTTGATTCGCCGCTGGACTGCGCGCAGCGACCACCGCAGCTGGAGCGCGCGTACGCTGCGCCACGTATGGACAGAAGCGCTGGTTGCCAGGCTTCGTCGTCCGCTGCCCTGGTTAAAACTGCTGGTGGCGCTCTGCCCGCTGTTAGGTCTGTTGGGCACCGTCACCGGCATGATTACTGTCTTTGATAGCCTCTCTATGAGTGACACGCATCAGGCGCGCGCCATGGCCGACGGTGTGGCGCGTGCAACGCTGCCCACGTTGACCGGTATGGCGATTGCAGTGGTGGGGCTATTGTTTATTAGTCGTTTAGAGCACGTGATTCGTCGCGAAGACCAGCGGTTACATGACCGCTTGGCACGTGCCTTGGAGGAGAATGATGCGTAGACGCCGTTCAATGGACGCAAACGCAGAAAGCAATGAGGTCAATCTGACGCCCATGCTGGACGTGGTGTTCATTATGCTGATCTTCTTTATCGTAACGACCAGTTTTATTAAAGAAAGCGGTATCGAGATTGAACGCCCAGAATCGAGTGCGGCAAGCCCGCGTCCGGAAGCCCAGGTGCTGGTGGCCATTACTCCTGAAGGCGCCGTTTGGGTGGACGGCAAGCCCGTGGATGTCCATCAGGTCGGGCGCGAAGTGGCCGGAATGTTGACCGAGCAGGGGTCTGCCGTTATCCAGGCGGATCGTGAGTCCACCACGGGGCTGTTGATTGAAGTCATGGACCGCTTGAAAGAGGCTGGCGTTGACCAGGTGGCCGTGGCGGCGAGTCGGAGCGCGCCATGATACGTCATACGGTATCGTTTCTTGTGGGAATTACGTTGGCAGTCGGGCTGTTCTGGCTGCTGGCGCTATTAGTAACACCGCCAGAAAGTGAGCCCGAACAGCCCATAATGACCATGACGATGAATATGGTTGAAGCACCTGAGGTCGCGCCTGAGCAAGAGGCGCCTGCACCTCAGCCTGCACAGGCGGCTCCCCAGCAGGCGCCACCCCCCATGCCAACGCCTGAGCCTCCTCCGGTAACCGATAGCGCTATTACGCTACCTGAGGTCGAGCTGCCCGAGGTGCCCCTCGAGCCGGTTGAAATGGATAATGAGCTGCCGGAGCTAGCGGAAATTACCCCCGAGCCCACGCCCGAGCCAACGCCGCGGCCAGACCCTGCACCGGAGCCAACGCCTGAGCCGCCAGCTGAACCAGCACCTGCCGCGACGCCCACCGAAGCGCCCGCGCCGCGTGAAGCAGCGCCCGTCGCTGAAGCACCGCCGTCTAATGAGCCGGTGAGTGTAGGCCAGGTAGCGCCCACCAACCGCGTCAACCCCACGTACCCCTCACGCGCACAGCGTCGAGGCATGGAAGGGTTTGTTGAGGTGGAATTTATTATTCGGCGTGACGGCAGCGTTGATCGCTCCTCCATTCGGGTAACCAATGCTCAGCCGCGGCGCGTATTTGAAGATGCCGCGCAGGATGCGATTGCGCAATGGCAGTTTGCGGGCAGCCAGCAGATACGGCGCGCCACACAACGCATAGAGTTTCAGTTGAGGTAGCGGTATGCAGCGTTTAGCGTGGATTCTAATGTTCAGCGTGTGGGCTTCTGTCGCCCAGGCCAATGCACCGCTGCCTGGCGATATCATCCGTGATCTGAAAGCCCTGCAGGAGCAGTTGGAGGAGGGTGCGGTTGAGGCGGTGGCCGAGCGCGCTTCCTCCCAGGCCCAGCGCTTAAGTGGAGGCAATGCGTCTGATCGCTGGGCGAGTGCGCTCTATCATCAGCTGGCCGCCGGCGCCCTGGCTCGCCAGGATCAGCCCGCGCAGGCAGCCGACCATTTAGCCGCGGCACGCCAAACCAGTGGCGTTGGTACAGACCAAGCGGCGCGCTGGCTGCGTGAAGAAGCCTCGCTGCGCCGCGCGGCGGGCCAAAATGAGCAGGCGATTGGCTTACTAAGCGAGTGGCTGGATAGCGAGCAGGACACCCAGGCGTTATGGCGATTGGTCGGCTTGATGGCGCAAGAGCAGCAGTGGGACGCCGCCGCTGAGCGGCTGGAGCAAGCCATTGGCCAAACGCCAGAGCTCAACGAAAGCCAGCAAGCGCTGGCGCTTGCCGTAATGCGCCATGCCGGGCAGAACGAGCAGGCACTAAGCTGGCTGGTGGATGGGTTGAGCCCTGATAGTGATATAGAAACCTGGCGTCAGGCGGCAGGGCTTGCCCAGCAGGCAGGTCAGGCCGGTGTGGCGGCGGGTCTTTGGGAAATGGCCTGGCAGTTAGGTAAGCTTGAGACGCCAGAAGATCAGTGGCTGCTTATTCAGCTGCATATGGCCGGAGGAACGCCTGCGCGTGCTGCCGAGCATTTAGCTCAAGCGCTGGAAAACGGCGATGTTGAAAGCGATGAAAAGACGTTACGGCTGCTGGCGACGGCCTGGCAGCAGGCCAGGCACGTCGACAATGCGTTAAGCGCGTGGCAGGCCCTGGCTGAGCAAACCCAGGCAGCCAAGGACTGGCGCCAGTATGGTCAGCTAGCCTATGCCTGGGGAGAGGAAACACAGGCCGAGCAGGCATTAGAGCAGGCCGCTAGCCTGGGGGATGAAGAAGCAAGCCAGTGGCTGAGTAATTTCGACTGAGTGGTTTCGGCTACTAATTAGCCTGGACTAAGGGGGGAGATTGCCTGCGCGCAGTGGCGGCAGGCACTAGCTGGCTAAGCAGACGCTTTTAACGTGATCGCAAAATCGCTCCAGGTCGGCGCATGGTCAGACGGGCGCTCCATGCCACGCATTGCGTAATCGATCCCGGCGGCCTGAACGCAGTCGGCTAAAGGCTGCGTCACGAGAATGTAGTCAATACGCAGGCCACGTTTCGGCTCGCGGTCAAAGCCCTTGGAGCGGTAGTCAAACCAGCTGAACCACTCGTTGTTTTCTGGGTGACAAAGGCGATAGCTGTCGGTGAGGCCCCAGGCTTTAATGCCTTCAAGCCATTCACGCTCAATCGGTTGAAAGCTGGCTTTACCTTCGCGCAGCCAGCGCTTGCGGCTATCTTCGCCAATGCCAATATCCTGATCTTCAGGGGAGATATTAAAATCACCCATTATTGCCAAGCGCTCGTCAGGACGGTGCTGTTCATCAAGCAGCCGCTTTAATTGGCGATAGAACTGCGCCTTGTGCGGAAATTTGGTGGGGTGCTCGACGTTTTCGCTCTGAGGGAAATATCCGTTCCATACGGTGATCGGCTCGCCGTCATCGGCCAGCAGACGTACCCCGATCATGCGTCGCTGGGCGTCTTCGTCATCGTCACTGAATCCGTAAAAAACGTCCTGAGGTTTCTGGCGGCACATCAGTGCCACACCGTAATGACCTTTCTGACCATGGTAATACACGTGGTAACCCATGGCTTCCACATCGGCCAGGGGAAATTCGCTGTCCTGAACTTTGGTTTCCTGCAGGCCAATAACGTCAGGTTGTTGGGTATCAATCAAGGCCTGTAGCTGATGAAGTCGAGCACGAATGCCGTTGATATTGAAAGAAACCAAACGCATTACGATTTATCCTCTGGTTTTTGCTCAGCCCCTTTGTCTGGATGAATCGCAATGTTTTGACCACTTTGCTGGCGGGCCAGTTTTTTAACCGCCTGCAATTTACGCTGCTGCTGCTTTTTTGCTACAAAGCGGCGTGACGGCGCCACCTGATCGGGGTTATCGTGGCGCCACTTTTTGTAATCTTTGCGTCGCCCCGTGCGGATCGTCACCTTGTCGGCCAGCGAACGTGTCTTTTTCTTACGCGTCATGTCGCGCTCCTTACGTCGATTTAAGCCACATTCTAACAGGCTCTGGCCTACCTTCGACAGCAGGACGCGCTCTTAACGCCAACCCCTGATACAATGCGCACTTCGTGATGCCTAATATTCACAGCAATGGACAGATACATAGCCTATGAGCGAGTCGGAACAGACCATAGCATCGGCCCAGAACCGTAAGCCAAAACGCCGCCGTCGGAAACCGCGTCGTCGTCAGTCTAGCTGGGATCTTCGTCAGTTTCAGGTGCCTGCCGTGGCCGGCAAATGGCGCTTCCATGACTTTGATCTGCCGCTACCGCTAATGCGCGCTATCCATGCCCAAGGGTTTGAATACTGCACGCCGATCCAGGCCGAGGCGTTACGCCAAACGCTGCTGGGTGGCGATATTGTCGGTAAAGCGCAGACCGGTACCGGCAAGACCGCAGCGTTTTTAATCTCGGTGCTGGCTTACTTCCTGGAAGAGCCGACGCCTGATGGTCAAAAAGCGGGGGCGCCGCGTGCGCTGATTATTGCGCCTACCCGTGAGCTGGCGCTGCAGATAGAAAAAGATGCCAAAGCGCTAGCCCGCTTCACTCAGTTGAATGTGGCAAGCGTTGTCGGTGGAATGGACTATCAAAAGCAGCGTGAAAGCCTGGGTAAAAAGATCGATATCCTGGTTGCCACCCCGGGCCGCCTGTTGGATTTTCATCAAAAGCGCGATATCGACCTTTCTGAAGTCGAAGTACTGGTGCTGGATGAAGCTGACCGCATGTTGTCGATGGGCTTTATTCCAGACGTGAAGCGTATTATTCGCTACACGCCAAAGACAGAAGAGCGTCAGACGTTCCTGTTTTCGGCAACCTTTACCGACGATATCCTGAATCTGGCCAGTCAGTGGACGCTGAACCCGGCCCACGTTGAGATTGAAGTCACGGTTGAAAACCAGGCCGATATCGACCAGCGCGTTTACCTTGTCTCCGATGACGACAAGCAGCGCCTGCTGGTGAATCTGCTTGAGCAGGAGAGTTTCGAGCGCGTCATGGTATTTGGTAATCGCCGTGACTTGGTTCGCAAGCTGGATGATCTGCTTAAGAAAGCCGGCGTCAGCGTTGCCATGCTGTCCGGTGATGTGCCGCAGAGTCAGCGGATCACCACGCTTGAGCGTTTCCGTGAAGGGGAAATTCAAGTGCTGGTAGCCACCGATGTGGCCGGGCGCGGTATTCATATTGAAGACGTAAGCCACGTCATCAACTATACGCTGCCTGAAGACCCGGAAGACTACGTTCACCGTATTGGCCGTACCGGTCGTGCGGGCGCTAAAGGCGTTTCGATCAGCTTTGTGGGTGAAGAAGATGCCTTCTCGCTGCCGGAAATCGAGCGTTATATCAATGACAAGCTTCCCTGCGAGCATCCGCCGGAAGGCATGCTGTAAAGCGCATGCTCGATAATGCCTTAAAAAGCGATATTCAAGACGCCTACCGTCGCGTGGTGGAAAAGCTCGAGCTTACCCCACGCTACGGGCAGCGGCTGATGATTGCCGAAATTGCCCGTACGCTGGGGGATATCGAAAGCGATAGTGAAGGTAAGCGTGTAAGCGACAGCCATGTATGCGTGCTTGAAGCGGGTACCGGCACGGGAAAAACGCTGGCCTACCTGATCGCCGCCTTGCCGATTGCGAAAGCCCGCGGCAAGCGGCTGGTCATTTCGACAGCGACGGTCGCCCTGCAAGAACAGGTGCTTAACCAGGATCTGCCCGCGCTTGCCAGCCATAGCGGTATTGCCTTTCGTTACGCGCTGGCCAAAGGTCGCGGCCGCTATGTTTGCGTGGCGAAGCTGGATGAGGTGCTGGAAGGCTCTGAACCTAACCCCACGCTTTCGCTATTCGAGCATTCCCTGCAAACCCAAAGCAGTGATTTTTCCGTACTGGCTACCGATATGGCGGAAGCCTACGGGCAGGGCGAGTGGGAAGGTGATCGTGATAACTGGCCAGTCGCCATTGAGGATACGCACTGGCGACGGCTTACCGTTGATCATCGCCAATGTACGGGAAGGCGCTGCGGCCATTTTGGCGCCTGCGCTTTTTTTCGCTCGCGGCGTGAACTTGAAAATGCCGACGTCATTGTGGCCAATCATGATCTGGTGCTGGCTGATTTGGCCTTGGGGGGCGGGGCTATTCTGCCCGATCCGGCGGACTGCATTTTTGTCTTCGATGAAGGCCATCACCTGCCCGATAAGGCGCTCTCGCATTTTGCCCATCGATTTGCGGTACACGGCTGTGTGCGCTGGCTAAAAACGCTGAAAAGCAGTTTGACAGATCTGCACCAAGCGCTGGCAATACAGCCAACCATCGCGCGTTTGCTGGCGGGTCTGCCAGAGGTGATTCAGGGTCTTGAGCCGGTGCTTGGCGATGTGTTCAGCGTCGGGCATCAGATTGCCGGCCGGTCCAACGGGCTGTCAGAGGAAGAAAACACCCTGCAGTCGCGCTTTGAAAAGGGCCAGGTGCCCGATGCGCTGCGCGACCAGGCACAGCAACTGCTGGTCATGTTCGCCACGCTTTCGCGGTGTCTGGAGAGTATCAGCGATATTTTACGTGAGAGTCTTGATCCGGATAAACAGACCGGCCTTGATCGCGAGCAGGCCGAAAGCTGGCTACCGCTAGTGGCCTTACTGCATGGCCGGGCGCTTGAGGCCCATGCGCTATGGCAGGCCTTTAGCGAGCAGGACCCGCCCAACGCGCCGCCCAGCGCCAGGTGGGTAACGCTTAGCCGCGTTGCGGGTGAACCTGAAATCGAATTTTCGGCAAGCCCGGTATCGGCCGCCCATACGCTGGCCAAGCATTTATGGGGGCGCTGCCACGGTGCGGTGGTAACGTCGGCTACGCTTACCGCACTGGGTCGGTTTGAACGGCTGCAGGAGCGGGCGGGGCTGGCAAACCGCTACCGTTATCAGGCGCTGCCTAGCCCGTTCAATTATGCTAATGCGGTACTACGGGTGCCCAAAGAGGCTACCGATCCCAGTGACCGGGAAGCGCATGAAAGCGCTATTGTGCAATTTGTAACGCAACTAGCCGATAAAGAGGCTGCCCTGGTGCTGTTTTCGTCACGGGCGCAGCTGCGCGCCGTGGAAAAGGGCCTGCCAGCGGCTATCAAGGAGCGTGTGCTTGCCCAGGATGCGCTGCCCAAACGGGAGCTCATCACTCAGCACCGCGCGGCGGTTGATAAAGGTAAGGGGAGTATTATTTTCGGGCTGGCAAGCTTTGCCGAAGGTATCGACCTGCCTGGAGATTATCTGACCCACGTGGTGATTACCCGGCTGCCGTTTGCGGTGCCCGATGACCCCGTGGGCGCAACGCTTGCCGAATGGATTGAAAGTCAGGGGGGAAACTCTTTTATGCGGATCAGCGTACCTGATGCTTCCATCAAACTGGTGCAGGCCTGCGGGCGACTCATTCGTAAAGAGAGTGACCACGGGACGATTACACTGCTTGATAAGCGTGTGATAACTCGCCGCTATGGTCAGGCGCTGTTAGATGCGTTGCCGCCATTTCGAAGAGAAATACACTAACCTTACCCCGCTGCGAAGCTTACTGCAGTGGGGTAAGGCAAGGCATCGTTACACAGTAATACGCTTGGCTAATACCGACGCCAGTTTATCGTTCATACGCTTAAAGGCATCAACGGTGGTATCCCAGTCGATACACGCATCAGTAATTGAGACGCCATACGCTAGCTGGCTGAGGTCGGCAGGTACTTTCTGACTTCCCCAGCCGATGTTGGACTCTATCATCAGGCCGATGATGGATGTGTTACCTTCCAGAATCTGATTAGTAACATTTTCCAAGACTAGTGGCTGCAGAGCAGGGTCTTTGTTTGAGTTAGCGTGGGAGCAGTCGATCATGATGTTGGGCGAAATATTGGCTTTTTTAAGCTCTTTTTCCGCCAGGGCGACGCTTACGCTATCGTAGTTGGGTTTGCCGTTACCGCCGCGTAGCACGACGTGGCCGTAGGCATTGCCCCGAGTGCGAATAACCGATACCTGACCTGCCTGGTTAATGCCCAAGAAATTGTGTGGGTTGGCAACGGACTGCAGCGCGTTGATGGCAACATCCAGACTGCCGTCGGTGCCGTTTTTAAAACCGACTGGCGAGGAAAGACCGGAAGCCATTTCGCGGTGGGTTTGTGATTCTGTGGTACGCGCGCCCACGGCAGACCAGCTGATACAGTCTTGAAGATACTGGGGCGAAATGGGGTCAAGTGCTTCTGTGGCAAGCGGTAAACCAAGCTCCGCCAGGTCAACGAGCAGCTTGCGAGCAATGTGCAGTCCTTCATCGATCTCAAACGAGTCGTTAAGGTGCGGGTCGTTGATCAGGCCTTTCCAGCCAACGGTGGTGCGCGGTTTTTCAAAGTAAACGCGCATCACGATGTACAGGCTATCACTTACCTGGTCGGCCAGTGTGCGAAGGCGACGGGCATAATCCAGGGCTGCCTCAACATCATGGATGGAGCAGGGGCCGACCACAACCAATAGGCGGGGGTCTTTGCCATCCAGGATATTTTGGATAGTCTGGCGCCCTTCTATAACCGTGCGTTCAGCCGCGTCGGTAAGAGGAACGGCCTGTTTAAGCGCGTCCGGCGTCGTGAGAACATCCTGAGCGAGGACGTTAAGATTGTGAACCTGCTGTTCTGACATCTAGCTACCTATGCTTGCGCAATGAACGGAAAATGGCACCTACTATGGCGTGTCACAGTGGTAAAAATCAATTATTGAGGAACTTGGCAGCGTTGAACAGTGTCAGCTCCTGGATTTTGCAAGTAGGGGGTAAGCGCTTGATGCGTCGCACAGAACGCGTAACACTTAGCGCTATGAATCATTTATGGGGCATTGTTTTGTTAGCCTCTTTCATCACTATCATTAATTAATCCCCAAGGGACACTATGTTGCTTGCTGTGAAGGCCCGCGCAAAGGGGCTAATAGGAATAAGGCTCGACGCACGTCGTACGAGCTGGAGGAGCGTGTGAATGGGCACTCGGGAAACGGACCAACAGCTTGTCGAACGTGCCCAAAAAGGCGATACGCGCGCTTTTGATCTGCTGGTAAAAAAATATCAGCATAAAATTATTGGGTTGATCGGACGCTACGTACATGATCACTCGGAAGTTCAGGACGTGGCGCAAGAGGCATTTATCAAGGCGTACCGGGCGCTGGGTAAATTTCGTGCCGAGAGCGCTTTTTATACCTGGATGTACCGGATCGCCATCAACACGGCTAAAAACCACCTAGTGTCACGTGGTCGTCGCCCGCCCGGTAGCGACCTGGATATTGTCGATGCCGAAATTGTTGATCAAAGCGGTCGGCTGGCCGATGCCGAGTCGCCGGAAGCCGCCATTGCCCGTGATCAGCTTGAGGCAGCGGTTTATGAGGCGATTGAAAACCTACCGGATGATCTACGTACCGCCATTACGTTACGTGAGCTTGATGGCCTGGCGTATGAAGATATTGCCCAGATAATGCAGTGCCCGGTGGGAACCGTGCGCTCACGAATTTTCCGTGCTCGTGAAGCGGTGGATGAACATATTCGCCCTTTGGTGACTACCGCACGGAACAGTCGTGACGATTAATGGTCAATAACAGCAGTACCCAATAGCGTATTTTGCGCATTAGACCTTGTCGGGTAGCTAACGGATTGGTCACAAATAATTACGTTTTTACTTTTTTTGTGAACTGTCTGGAAAGTGGAGCGTCATACAGGCTGACCGCTTTCGATAAGCGGAAGAGAGTTAACAGCCGTGACGCTATTTACAGCAGCGCCTTAAGCAACAAGCCCTAAGTTAGAACTAACGTAAGTGCTTATTGCAGGGCAAGTTGTTCAGGTCTTAGCCTGTGAAGTTATTACAGCGGTCACTGCTTATTTGCCGTACTGCGGTAGGACTTCATTTAACACAGTGTGAGGGTGTGAAGTATGAGTCAAAACACACGGGAATCACTTTCAGCATTAATGGATAGCGAAAGTGATGAGCTGGAACTACGCCGAGTGTTGAAGGCACTACCAAATGACGCTGACGCGGCAGATACGTGGCGACGTTACCACTTGGCCCGCAGCATGATGCAGCGTGAGCAAGGCGTGGATATCAGCGTTGATCTGTCGGCCGGTATTATGGCGCGTTTGCAAGACGAGCCTGCGCCGCTGCTTGATGATGCTCAAGAACGCGCTCCCATGCGCTCAAACGGTATCTCTTTTGCACGGGGTGCGGGTGTGGCCGCTGCTGTATCTTTGATGGTGATCACTGGTGTGCAGTTTTTAGGTAACGGTAACAGCAGTGGCACGGGTGTTAGCACTGGCGGCGACATGGCGGTGACTGCATCAAACGGCGGCTCTATGGCTGGGCAGGTGCAGCCGGTAAGCCTGGGCGCTTCTCAGCCTGCCTCCGTGATGTCTGCCAACATGCCCATGTTTGAACCGACGCCGTTCAGGCTAACGGGGCAGTCGCAAAGCGGCTTTATGAATGTAAGCGATGCGGGCTTTGAGTCGGCAGCCGTGCCGCAAACTGCCACCATGCAACAAAGTACTGCCATTGATGTTGATCAAATAAGGCTTCTGCAGTCGTATTTGGAGCAGCACTCTCAAGGTGCCGCTTACGGTAATGGCGACAGCTGGATGCCGTTGATGCGTTCTTCTTCCGTCACTGAGCCGCTGGGTCAGCGTTGATAGCGCTGGCTTAATAAGGCGACGATCGTTAGTGAAGGAATACCCCGCATGATGGTAACTTGGCGAAGCAGGCTGGTGGCTCTGGGCGCATTAATGAGCGTCAGCCTGTTGCCTTTACAGGCGTATGCACAAAGCGATACCCAGAACCTTTGTGTTGATACGTCTGCTGCTGAAACGCCCGCCAGCATTGAGCAGTGGCTCGAACGAAGTTTACAGGCGAGCCACTGCTATACCTTCCAGGCCAGAGCGGTGGCGATTAATTCTATCGATGTGCGCACGTTAGCGCTTTCCCATCGCATTCAGGATGGCATCCGCCAGCAGGTGGTGCAGCAACTTGATGGGCCTTCCATCAGTGTTGAGCGCCGCTCGCGAGTAGGGCAGCTAGCCTGGAAAGCTAATGGAAGCAATGGCTTTCCTTCGCTAAAAGGTTGGACGGAGCACACGTCAGAGGTTTACGACATTAGTTTAGAAGAGGGCGCGCGTGTTGCTGGGCGAGACGCGGTGAAGTTGCGCTTTGAACCGCATGATAATCAGCGCTATACCCATGAATGGTGGTTAGATAACGCCACGGGACTGTTGCTTAAGCACGTGCTCAGTGATCCTACCGACCGAATTCTCGAAACCTTTCAGGTAACCCAGCTGCATGAGCCCGAGCGCTACGAGGGGCAAATTGTCGTGGACGCCACGCAACCCGCCTCTGAGCCATCTTGGCATGCAGAGTGGTTGCCCGAAGGTTTTGTCGCGCAGCCCGTTTCCGCGCGAGATGAAGAGGCGCATCAACGCCTGTATAGCGATGGCTTGGCAACGGTAAGTATTTTTGCTGAGCCGCAGGCTGGCACACAAAATCTTAAAAGTGGCGTTAGCCAAATTGGTGTCTCCTCGATTGCGGTTGAAGCGCATACCCAAGGTGACTTGCAATGGCAGTTGGTAGGCATTGGTGAAGTCCCTCCGTCCATGCTTCAGCGTATCGTTCATTCGGTCGAGTTTGATTAAACGTCGTTAACGGTTGATGCCCTTTACTATTAATGTCCTTTACTACGAGTAAATTACGTCAGAGTAATGTGCAGTGATTAAGCCCTCATGTGATGCCTTAACGCGTTATGGAAACGTCGTCGGCTATACCCAGCATGGATTGTTAGTCGATGTATCGATTAAAGAGACGTGTCAGCAGTGTGCTCAGGGTCGAGGTTGTGGCATGGGCATACTGGCCCGGCAGCAACGCCAGTGCATCGAAGTAATCTCTTCCCATCCTGTCCTCTTACTTGGCGAGCGCTATCCGCTGGGTAGCCCAGTAACGCTTTGCCTTGAGCGCTCAGATATAACGTTGTTGGCGTTACTCATCTATGCGTTGCCGCTTTTATTGGCACTGGCGTTATCTGGATGTCTGGTTGCGCTAAGGGTGACGGATTGGATCGTGCCTGCCAGCTTTTTTGCAACCCTGTTAATCGGGGTGGTAGGTTTAAAGCATTTGCTTAGCGGGCGAACGGAACGCTTTCGCCCCCGGTTGGTCAGTTAATTGTCCTGCACCTCGCATGAGTTGCATTTCTTTTCGTTTGATGTCTGCTTTAGTAGGAGCTCTTGCATGAAGCGCTTGGTTCTCCCCTCGGCACTATGGCTATGCCTGATGGCACTCTTGACGGTAGGTCAAAGTGCTTACGCTTATGATTTACCTGATTTTACAGAGCTGGTTGAGGACGCCGCCCCTGGAGTCGTCAATATCTCAACAAGCCGTACCGTTCAACGTAGTAATGCTCCTTCTATTGGGGGATTCGGCGGGCAGGAAATTCCGGAAATTTTTCGGCATTTCTTTGGCGATAGTTTTGGCGATAGTTTCCCCTCGCCGCCAGGGAGTGGCCCGGGGCGTAGCGAAGAGCGCCAATCGCTGGGTTCCGGGTTTGTAATTAGCGAAGACGGCTATGTCATGACGAATGCCCACGTGGTGCAGGATGCCGATGAAATTCTGGTGCGTTTAAATGACCGTCGTGAACTTCCCGCTGAGCTCGTTGGTAGCGATGCCCAGACGGATGTGGCCTTATTAAAAATTGAAGCAACCGGTTTGCCCGTTCTAAACCTGGGTAATTCTGATAATTTGAAAGTGGGCGAGTGGGTCGCTGCCATCGGTTCTCCCTTTGGTTTTGACCATTCGGTAACCGCTGGCATTGTGAGCGCGATTAATCGTACGCTGCCGCGGGATGCTTACGTTCCGTTTATTCAAACCGATGTGGCGATAAATCCCGGTAACTCAGGTGGCCCGCTGTTTAATCTGGACGGCGAAGTGGTCGGGATTAACTCGCAAATCTTTACCCGCAGCGGCGGCTTTATGGGGCTCTCGTTTGCGATTCCGATTAATGTGGCCATGGACGTTGCCGACCAGCTGCGCGAAGGCGGCCACGTTGACCGCGGCTGGCTGGGTGTCATGATTCAACCGGTGTCGCGTGATTTAGCCGAATCGTTTGGTATGGAAAACGCCAGTGGCGCGCTAATTGCGGATCTAGACCCCGAAGGCCCCGCGGCCCAAGGTGGCTTACGTGCAGGCGATGTGATCATTAGCGTTAATGGGGATGAGGTCGATCGTTCAAGCTCATTGCCGCGTTTGATTGGTCGTGCAGCTCCAGGCAGTGAGGTAGAACTGACCTTGATGCGCGATGGCGAACAGGTCACCGAAACCGTTGAACTGGGCCATTGGCCGGATTCTGAAAAGGCCGAGGGCGAGGGCAGCAATAACCAGGTTCGCTTAGGTATTTCGGTCGCTGAGCTTGACGATACCGTGCGTGAGCGCTTGAGCATCGATGGAGGTGTTGAAGTTCGCCAGGTTGAGCCGGGTAGCGTTGCCGCACAGGCGGGCCTGCAAGTGGGTGATGTACTGGTAAGCATTGACCACCGGGGTGTGTCATCAGCCGATGAGCTGCTAAGCATTGTTGAAGGACTGCCTAGCGATCGGGCAATTCCACTGCGTATTTATCGTGATGGTCGCTCACTGTTTGTCGCTCTGCGCCTAGAATAAACGCTTTTCCTGCCTATTCAGTCCGGCGGTTCACGCCGGACTGCTGTTCCTATCCCCCGCATATCGCTACAATAGCGCTTATCTTTTTAACGAAAATAGATAAAGCGGCCAATGGGCCGACTGTTTTCGAGCTTTAAACTTTCGAGGCGGCCAGTTTTAGAGCCGCTTGCGTACCACTAAGGCAGAACACTTTCGATGTCCCATGACGTTTCTAGCAGCAAGCTCAAAAACATAAGAAACTTCTCAATTATCGCTCACATTGACCACGGGAAATCGACCCTTTCTGACCGTTTGATTCAAACCTGTGGCGGCCTGACCCAGCGTGAGCTGAAAGAGCAAGTGCTCGACTCCATGGATATTGAGCGCGAGCGCGGCATTACCATTAAAGCGCAGTCAGTGACGCTCGATTACACCGCGGCCGATGGCGAGGTGTATCAGCTCAATTTCATCGATACGCCCGGGCACGTGGATTTCTCCTACGAAGTATCGCGCTCGCTTTATGCCTGCGAAGGGGCGCTGCTGGTTGTGGATGCGGCCCAAGGGGTCGAGGCGCAGTCGGTGGCTAACTGCTACACCGCTATTGAGCAGGGCCTGGAAGTGCTGCCCGTCCTCAATAAAATCGACTTGCCCCAGGCCGACCCGGACAAGGTAGCGCAAGAAATCGAGGAAATCATTGGCCTTGATGCTACTGACGCCTGTCAGGTGTCAGCCAAAAGCGGTATCGGTATTGATGGTCTGCTTGAGCGTTTGGTTCGGGATATTCCGCCGCCCAAAGGCGACCGGGATGCGCCCCTGCAGGCACTAATCATTGACTCCTGGTTTGATAACTATCTGGGCGTTGTTTCGCTGGTGCGCTTGTTTGACGGCACGCTGCGCAAGGGCGAAAAAATCCGTATCAAGTCAACGGGCCGCGATTGGAACACCACCGAAGTGGGCATTTTTACTCCGCTGCGCAAAGAAACCAACATTCTGCGCGCCGGTGAAGTGGGCTTTATTGTCGCCGGGATTAAAGAGATCCACGGCGCGCCGGTGGGTGACACCATCACCCATACCAAAACGCCCGATGTGCCGCGTCTGCCGGGTTTCCAAAAGGTGAAGCCTCAGGTGTATGCCGGGATGTTCCCGGTCAGCGCCGATGATTACGAAGACTTCCGTGATGCGCTTGAAAAGCTCGCGCTCAACGATGCTTCTTTAGAGTATGAACCGGAAAACTCGGATGCCCTGGGCTTTGGTTTCCGCGTTGGTTTCCTCGGCACGCTGCACATGGAAATCATCCAGGAGCGGCTTGAGCGCGAATACGACATTGATCTCATTACCACTGCACCTACCGTGGTATACGAACTCGCCATGAAAAATGGCGATGTCACCTACGTCTCCAACCCCTCCAAACTGCCGGATATGGCAGACGTGGATGAAATGCGTGAGCCTATCGTACGGGCCAGCATTCTGGTACCGCAGGAGTTCGTGGGCAACGTGATCACCGAGTGTGAGCAGCGCCGTGGGACCCAGAAGGACATGCAGTTCCTGGGTAATCAGATTCAACTGGCCTATGAGCTGCCGATGTCGGAAGTGGTCATGGACTTCTTTGACCGTCTGAAATCCATCTCCCGTGGCTATGCGTCGCTTGAATACAATTTCGAGCGTTTTGAAGCGGCCAAGCTGGTGCGTCTGGATGTACTGATCAACAGCGAAAAGGTAGATGCCCTCGCGGTGATCATTCACCGTGACCACGCCCACAGCCGTGGCCGGTTGCTGGTCGAGAAAATGAAAGAGCTGATTCCGCGTCAGATGTTTGACGTGGCTATTCAGGCGGCCATTGGTGGTCAGGTCGTGGCACGTTCCACGGTCAAGGCACTGCGCAAGAACGTGACCGCCAAGTGTTATGGCGGCGACGTAAGCCGTAAGAAGAAACTGCTGGAAAAACAGAAAGCCGGTAAAAAGCGGATGAAACAGGTGGGGCGTGTTGAAATCCCCCAGGATGCCTTCCTCGCTGTGCTCAAGGTTAACGACTAGGGAATACGTCCTCTATGGATTTTTCATTACTGCTGGTACTGGCCGTTGCAATTTCAGGGGTCATTTATTTCATTGATGCTGTCTGGCTGCGTCCCAAGCGGCGTGAACGCCTGGCCAAGGCGGAGGCGGCGACGGTTGAAGGCGTGGATGGGCCTACGCGGGATAAGCTGCTCAAAGAGCCATGGCCTGTGGACTACGCGCGCTCGTTCTTCCCGGTACTGCTGGTGGTGCTGGTGGTACGCAGCTTCATTGTCGAGCCGTTCCAGATCCCCTCGGGCTCAATGCGGCCAACCCTCGAGGTTGGTGACTTTATCCTGGTAAACAAATTTGCCTACGGACTTCGCCTGCCTGTCGTTCATGACCGTATCCTGGAAGTGGATGATCCTGAACGCGGCGATGTGATGGTATTCCGCTTTCCCGACGAGCCATCGGTCAACTTCATCAAACGTGTGGTAGGCCTGCCGGGTGACCGTATTCGCTACGAAGATAAGCAGCTATACATTAACGATGAGCCGATAGCCAAGACGCTGGTCGAAGAAGGTCCCGAAACCGCGCCTCAAGAGCTATTATTGCAAGAGCAGCTGGGCAGCGCGAGCCACGCCATTTATAACAACCCGCGCGACCCTGGGCCGCAGATGCGTGAAGTCGAAGTGCCCGAAGGCCACTACTTCATGATGGGCGATAACCGCGATCACTCCAACGATAGCCGTTACTGGGGATTTGTACCCGAAGAAAATATCGTGGGGCGTGCCTTTGCCGTATGGATGCATTGGGATGGCGGTCTGCCAAGCTTTAGCAGTGTGCGAAGCATTGAATGAACGGGTTTAGGTTGGTTTTGATCAATCATGTCACTTTAGTTAACGTCAATGACGTAGGAGCTCTGTGAGTAATTCCTTAAACGCTTTTTGCCGACGAATCGGCCACACCTTTGGCGACGAATCGCTCTTGGAGTTGGCCATGACTCACCGAAGCTACGGTGGGCGTAACAATGAGCGCCTGGAGTTTTTAGGCGACTCGATTGTTAACTTCGTTATCGCAGAAGCTTTGTTTCAGCGTTTCCCTCAGGCGCGCGAAGGGCAGTTGTCGCGCCTTCGTGCACGTTTGGTGAAAGGCCAGACGCTGGCTGAACTAGCCCGTGAAATGACCTTTGGCGAATGCTTGCGCCTGGGTTCCGGGGAAATGAAAAGCGGAGGGCATCGTCGCGAGTCGATCCTCGCCGATGCGGTTGAAGCGATAATCGGGGCCATTTATCTGGACGCCGGTATGGATGTCGTCCGAGAACGCGTTCTTTCCTGGTACGCCGAGCGGCTAGAGAATATCTCGTTACAAGATACCCAGAAAGATCCTAAAACACGCTTACAAGAGTTTTTGCAATCGCGTCAGGCAGCGCTGCCGCGCTATGAAGTGGTCTCTGTAAAGGGCGAGGCGCATGCCCAGACCTTTACCGTGGAGTGCTACATTGAGCTACTAAGCGAGCATACCACCGGTAAAGGCCCTAGCCGCCGCCATGCTGAACAGCAGGCGGCCGAAGAAGCGCTTTCGTACCTTGAGAAAAAATCAGGAGACAAATCATGAGCCAATCCTGCGGCTTTGTGGCCATCGTCGGACGGCCTAACGTAGGCAAATCAACCCTCATGAATCGAATTCTGGGGCAAAAAATCTCCATTACCTCACGGCGTCCACAAACCACGCGTCACCAGGTAATGGGCATTAAAACGGTTGAGGACACGCAGTTTATCTACGTGGATACGCCCGGCATGCACATCATGTCGAAAGACCGCAATAAAGCCATCAACCGCTTTATGAACCAGGCGGCTACCCAGGCGCTGCGTGATGTCGACTGTGTGGTGTTTATTATCGACCGCACTCGCTGGACCGAGGAAGATCAGGCGGTACTCAAGCGCCTTGAACACGTTAAAGCGCCGGTGATTCTGGCGGTCAACAAGGTCGATCGCCTTCAGGACAAGGGTGATTTACTCCCCTGGCTTGCGGAAGTGGGCGCGCGGCGCGAGTTTGCAGCGGTAGTGCCTATTTCGGCTAAACACGGCACTCAGGTGGATACGCTGGAAGAGGAAGTGGCCAAGTACCTGCCGGAAAGCGTGCATTTCTTCCCCGAAGATCAGATTACCGACAAGAGCCTGCGCTTTATGGCCGCGGAGCTGGTGCGCGAAAAAGTCATGCGCCAGCTGGGTGACGAGCTGCCGTACCAGATGACCGTCGAGATCGAAGAGTTCCGCGAAACCGAGCGCGTCACGCATATCAGCGCGTTGATTCTGGTGGAACGCCAGGGTCAGAAGGTGATTCTGATCGGTGAAAACGGCGATCGGATCAAGAGCATTGGCCGTGAAGCGCGTCTGGATATGGAGCGTGCGCTGGGCACCAAGGTCATGCTTAATATGTGGGTGAAAGTGAAGCGCGGTTGGTCCGATGACGAGCGTGCTTTGAAAAGCCTGGGTTACGACCTCGATTGAGTGTTGCGATGTCAGCGGAGCCCGCGTTCTTACTGCACCGCAAGCCTTATCGTGAAACCAGTGCACTGGTAGATTTATTAACGCTGAATAATGGCCGCATACGCGCCGTTGCCCATGGCGGGCAACGGCCGGGGTCAAAGTCACGTCAACGCTTGCAGCCGTTCACGCCACTGTTTGTTAGCTGGCGCGGTGAGCGGGATCTCAAGCGGCTTACTTTAATGGAGTCGCGTGGGCAGACGGCATTATTGGCGGGTGAGGGCTTGCTATGCGGCCTTTACGCCAATGAAATTGCCACCCGCTTATTGCCATTAGAGCTTATTGCGGGCGATGTTTTTGCCTTCTATACGGCCCTGCTTGAAGCGCTACCTATCCCTTCTGAACGGGCTTTAGCCTTGCGCCGCTACGAGTGGGCTTTGCTTGAAGCGCTCGAAGCGACGCCGCGTTTTTGTACACCCGACGGCAATCCGCTAGACCCACAGGTTCGCTACCGGTTTGATCCGCAGAGCCGCGCTTTTCTACCCGCAGATAACGGGCTCGAAGCTCGCGCACTGCGCTATGTGGAACAAGGCGACTGGCAGCATGCGGGTCTTGCCAACGTTCTAAAATCCGTTATGCGTGCCGCGCTGGCGCCGCACTTGGGGTCGACCGCTCTGCGTTCTCGAGAGCTTATGGTGGCGCTAGCCCGCCGACGTCAACCATAGTCTACGTTTACGACTTTTCTTGATTGGAGACAGTTATGCATCCTCCTCGCATTTTGCTAGGCGTTAATATTGATCATATCGCCACGCTGCGTCAGGCGCGCGGCACCCGCTACCCTGATCCGGTGCAGGCCGCTTTACTTGCCGAAGAAGCGGGCGCCGATGGTATTACCGTGCACTTACGTGAAGACCGGCGCCATATTCAGCCTCGCGATGTAAGGCTATTGGCCGAGATGCTCAATACTCGTATGAACCTGGAAATGGCGGTGACCGAGGAGATGCTTGCGCTGGCCGAGGAAGTGCGTCCGGCTCACGTTTGCCTGGTACCGGAGAAGCGTGAAGAGCTTACGACCGAAGGCGGATTGGATGTGGTCGGTGGCTTTGACGCTATTGCCAGCGCGTGTGAACGGCTAAAAAAAGCCGGTTGTGACGTGTCGCTATTTATCGACCCTGAAGAAGCGCAAATCGACGCGGCCCATCGCGCTGGCGCACCGACCATTGAGCTGCATACCGGCGCTTATGCCGAAGCCAAGCCGGGCAGTGATGTGGCCAATGCAGAGTATGAGCGTTTGACCACTGCCGCCACGCACGCGGTATCGCTAGGTCTGGTGGTTAACGCAGGGCACGGCCTTCACTACCACAACGTAGAAGCGATAGCCGCGCTGCCCGGGGTTAATGAGCTAAATATTGGCCATGCCATTATTGCCCGCGCGCTGTTTGTCGGCCTTAAAGAGGCCGTGCAGGAAATGAAACGGCTTATTATCGCCGGTCAGGAAGCAGGCCTGATGGCCGCTTTAGATGCGCATGACCACGAACACGACCATGATCATGCGCATAACCACCATGAATGCTGCGGTCACTAAATCATGATCGTGGGTATCGGCTCGGATATTGCCCGGGTTGCGCGCTTTGCGCAGGCGATGGAGCGTCATGGGCCACGCTTTGCCAGGCGGATTCTGGGGGTTGATGAGTACGCCACCTGGCAGCAAAAGGGCAAACCAACGGCCTATCTGGCCAAACGGTTCGCCGCTAAAGAAGCCTTTGTAAAAGCGCTAGGGCTGGGTCTTCGCAGCGGTATGCAGTGGGGCGATATTCAGGTCGCCAATGACGCCCTGGGTAAGCCCCATCTGCAGTTAAGTCATGAAGCCAAGCGGCTAATGCAGGCATCGGGTGCCACCACCAGCCACATCACGTTAAGTGATGAAGCCGAGTATGCCGTCGCCTTTGTCATTCTTGAGCGTTAGCCCCACGGGCCAGCATACTACGCTGCGTGCGCAGGCGGGCCATGGCGCTATAAAGCGCTTCCAGCAGGCTTTCGGCGTGGTTCAACCCACTGGTGCGCAGCCGTGTTTCCAGCGTTTCAACCAGCAATGCAAGCTCAGGCGCACCACAGTAGCGGCTAGCGCCGTTGAGACCATGCACCCAGTCAATGAGGGCTTCTACATCCTTGCGCGCATAAGCTGTGTGTATTTTTTCTTCGGTTTCTTCCAGATTATCGATCAAGCGAATTAGCTGCTCGTAGGCAAGGTGCTTCTTACCTCCGGCAAGCCGTGTGCCCAGCGCCAGATCGACGGCAGGCAGCGCTTCGCTCGTCGGGGAGCTCAGCGAGCTCTCCTGGGAAGTGGCCTGCGTGCTGGCGGGCAGATAAGCTGTAATGTCCAAAAAACGCTGCAATAGCTGCTGAAGCTGCGTTTCATCAATAGGCTTGATCAGCACATCATCCAGACCCGCCGCCAGCCACTGCTGGCGCTCGTTACTTAAGGCATGCGCGGTGACCGCGACAATCGGGCAGCGCGACCAGCGATTGCTGATGCGGCGTAGTGCCTGGCTTGTTTGAACACCGTCCATGCCGGGCATGCGGATATCCATAAGCACGATATCCGCCGTGTGATTAAGCGCAAAGGCCAGCGCCTCCTGACCGCTGGATGCCAGCGTAATGCGTATTTGCTCAGTTTCGAGCATAGCCTTAAGTAGTTCTCGGTTGGATGCATTATCGTCAACGATCAGAATATGGATAGCCGAGGCGACCGGCGGTTTAAGTGAGCGGGATATGGGGGGCGCGAGCTTTTTTTGCACCGGCTGAAGTAAGTGGCGCAACGTGGTAGCTAGCTGTACGCGGGTAAACGGCTTACACAGCATTTCGCCGCCATGGGGAAGCTCCCAGGGGGGTAAATCAAAGCTAGTGGTGTTGGCCAGAATCAGCACTGGGCAGCCGGCCTGTTCAATTAATTGTTGCCATTCATGTCTTTTCGCAGCTTCAAACTCTTCTTGTTCAAGGCCTAAAATCAGCAGGTCTTCTTCGCCCTTGGCGCTAAACGCCATGGGGATTGCACCCCAGCGCTCCAGTAAATATTCCAATGCATGACGGGTAGGAATATGCGGCTCATAAAGGCGTATGAGAGGGCTTTCCAGATTTAGCTCGGGCAGCCGTTCACCGCTTTGGTTGGCCAGTAGGGGCAGGGTAAAGGAGAACGTCGTTCCTTGGCCAAGCTCGCTTTCCACGCTGATCTCGCCCCCCATGCGTTCAATCAGTTGGCGGCAGATGGTAAGCCCCAGGCCACTTCCGCCGAACTGGCGTGAATGGCTGGGTTCCGCTTGGGAAAACGCGCTAAATAGCTGCTGTTGGTGCTCCTCACTCAGGCCAATGCCGGTGTCGCTGATACTGATACGCAGCACCACGTGCTGACCTTCCTGATTGTCGAGCATCACGCGCACAATCACTTCACCCTCATGGGTAAATTTGAGGGCATTGCCAATTAGATTGCTAAGTACCTGATGGATACGCAGCGGGTCGCCGCTAAGCGGCGTGGGCACATCATCATAAACCATGGTAACCAGATGTAGACGTTTACGCTGGGCCTCTGGCGCATGCAGGCCGATGACTTCATCCAGAAGGGGCACAATATCAATATCGACTTCTTCAAGCGTTAGGCGATTGGCCTCAAGCTTGGAGAAATCGAGTACGTCATTGACCAGCATTAGCAGGTTATTGCAGGCGCGATGAACGTGTTCAAGCCACTCTTGCTGGCGATGATCCAGCGTTGAGCGGCCCAGTAAACGACAAAAGCCAATAATACCATTGAGCGGTGTGCGTATTTCATGGCTCATGTTGGCTAAGAATTCTGATTTAACCGCATTGGCCCGCAACGCGCTGCGGTGCGCCAAGTCGAGCTTGATATTTTGCTCTTCAATGGTTTCCATTGATTCTTGCAGTTCGCTGGTGGCTTGCTCGATTTGCGTTTGCATGTCACGTTGCGACTGCTGAAAGTGCTCTGTCAGGCTATTTACATGAACCGCTAACTGGTTAAGCTCAATAGGCCGGGCGGGGGTTAAATACTGCCGGTAGTCACCCCGCGACAAGCGATAGAGCGCTTGGTTGGCTTCTTCGATAGGACGGGAAATATACCGACTGAGGGCGAAGGCGCCGAGAAACAGCAGCAATCCCAGCAGCATACCCCCCAGGCTTAAACTGGCTAGAAGCTTATAGCGTTCAAGTGTCAGTGGATGGGTATTCACTTCTGCTTCAAGCCAGCCTGTTCCGGTGCGGCGTATGTCGAACTGAGCATTACCCAGGGGCACCAGCAGTCGCCAGATAGTATCTTCCTCTTCCACCTGGGTTGAGAGGGGTGGCATTAGTCGTGGGGAGAGCTTGGTTGAGCGCCCAAGTGCCAACAAACGGTTGCCCTGCTCATCAAAAAGGCTCACCGCGCTGAGCCCGTGATGATCCAATAATTGGCGAGCCAGTCTTTCCAGACGCTCAGAATCAGCCTCTACCATCGCAGTTTGAAGGCTGGGGGCTAGTAACTCGCCAACATCTTGAAGGCGTTCTTTAAAAGCATCGCGCTGTGCTGTCTCGCTTTGTACCATCAACAAAACAGACATCATGGCATACACCAATAGCGGAAAACCGAGTAGTGCAAATAACAAACGCGTGTTCAATGACATGAAAGAAGCCCGCAATTCAATAAGGTTGCCTGTCAAGCGTAAGGCAGCACCGATATAATGCAGCATAACGGTTATGATAAGGAACGTAAGATGAATTATCCCACGCTAGAGGATGTAGTAGGCAATACGCCGCTGGTGCGCCTAAAAAGAATTACCGCAGGACGCAACAATACGCTGCTCGCCAAGCTTGAAGGCCATAATCCAGCTGGTTCTGTTAAAGACCGGCCCGCGTTATCCATGCTCAATGAAGCAGAAGCGCGGGGTGATATCACTCCCGGCGACACGCTCATCGAGGCTACTTCGGGCAATACGGGCATTGCGCTTGCCATGGCGGCGGCCATCAAGGGCTACAAAATGGTCCTGATCATGCCTGAAAACTCTTCGGAAGAGCGCAAACAGGCGATGGCCGCCTATGGCGCCACGCTAATTTCTGCCAGCAAAGCCGGCGGCATGGAAGAAGCTAGGGATATTGCTGACAGCATGATTGCCAAAGGCGAGGGCAAGCCGCTGAATCAGTTTGCCAACCCGGATAACCCGCTGGCGCACTACCGTACCACGGGGCCGGAGTTATGGCAGCAGACCCAGGGTGAGATCACCCATTTCGTCAGCTCCATGGGCACTACAGGCACCATTATGGGCGTCTCGCGGTATCTGAAAGAGCAAAATTCAGCTATTCAGATTGTCGGCCTGCAGCCTGCCGATGGCGCGAGCATCCCGGGTATTCGTCGCTGGCCCGAAGCCTATCTTCCGAGCATCTTTGAAGCGCCACGGGTGGATACCACTCTGGATATTGGCCAGCAAGAGGCCGAAGAACATATGCGGCGCCTAGCGCGTGAAGAGGGCATTTTTGCTGGGGTATCCTCCGGCGGCAGCCTGGCAGGGGCTTTGCGAATTGCCGAGCAAACCGAAAATGCGGTCATTGTCTTTATTGTCTGTGATCGGGGTGACCGCTACCTCTCAACGGGCTTGTACGCCCCGGAGCTATAAATGGCCATGCTGGGTAAGCGGCGTCCATCGCGTGCTGCGTCAGGAAAATCAGGGCTTACGCGAACGTCCGCGCCAAAAACGCCGGTCTCTTCTGAGAGCGACTCATTAGTCATTGAACGCTTGGCCCATGATGGCCGGGGCGTTGCCCACAACGCCGCCGGCAAGGCGGTGTTTGTTGACCGCACGCTGCCTGGCGAGCGGGTCGAAGTGGCCGTGCACGTTAACCGTAAGCGCTTTGATGAAGCGCATGTAAAAGCATTGCTGAGCCGTTCAGCGCAGCGTGTTGAACCGCCGTGTGGCTATTTTGGCCAGTGCGGCGGCTGCCAGCTGCAGCATATGGATATCGAGACTCAGCGCGTACATAAGCAGGACGTGTTGCGTGAGCTCTTTGCCCGCCAAGGGATTACATTAGATACTCCCCGTTTACTACACGGCAGCACGGAACACTATCGGCGCCGGGCACGGCTGGGCGTTAAGGTCGATGGACAAAATAACGTCCTGCTTGGCTTTCGGGCTGCCCATAGCCACCGGCTTATCGATATCAACCAGTGTTACGTGCTGGTCGAACCGCTACAAGCGCTATTGCCTCCTTTACGGACGTTCTTGACCACGCTTGAGGCACCCCGTCAGGTAGGTCATATTGAGCTATTGGCAACCGCCTCTGAATGCGTGCTGTTGGTGCGTCAGCTTAAACAGCATGCGGGTGATACCGAGCGTTGGCAGCAGTTTGCCGAGCAGCAGGGCATCGCGCTTGGCGCCTGGGTGGGGCGCGAGTCAGCTGAACTGCATTGGTACAGCGCAGAACCCGTGCTTGAAGAAACCTTGCGTATACAGGGCCAGCCGCCGCTACCGCTGACATTTTTACCCGGCGATTTTTTGCAGGTAAACGCTGAAGTCAACCAATTGATGGTAGCTGAAGTGGTAGCGTGGTTAGCGCCTTCGCCCGGCCAGCGCATCGTGGATCTATTTGCCGGAATGGGCAATTTCAGCCTGCCGCTGGCAATGGGCGGCGCCCAGGTTCATGCGGTCGAGGGTAGCCCCAGCATGGTGGCACGGATCAAGACGAACGCAGCTCGTAATCAGCTAGACGTTAGTGCCCAACAGGCTGATCTAAGCGATGACGCGGCGATTAATGGGCTATTAAAGGCCCAGGGCAACCTTGATGCACTGGTGCTGGACCCGCCCCGTAACGGTGCCGAAAGTATTTGTCAGGCGCTTGGCCGTTACCCGGTCCCCCGTGTGGCCTATGTTTCTTGCGACCCGGCAACGCTTGCCCGTGATGCGGCGCATCTGTTGCATGCAGGATACCGAATCAAGCAAGTGGCAGTGGCGGATATGTTCCTGCACACTGCGCATATGGAAACGCTGATGCTGTTCGAGTACGAGGGCTAGCCTGCCCATCGCATCAAGCCACGGTGTTGGCCAGTGTTGGCTAACACCCTGAAGGGATGAATCATAGTCATGGTGAAAGTGCGTGAAGACCAACCGCTGATGGCTAGCGGCAAGGTGGACATACAACAATGGTTAACGCGCCTACAAGAAGATGTGCGCTTACGTGAACCCGAACGCCTTATAGAGGCCAGTGAGCTGGCTGAAAAGCTGGATCGTGAGGCGCCTAATAACCATCGCGTATGGCTATCTCCCGGTTCAAGCTTCCGTATGGGGCTTGAAATGGCCGATATCCTGGCCGACCTGAAACTCGACCAGGCAACCTTGGAAGCCGCCGTACTCTATCGCGCCGTGCGCGAAGAACTGCTCAGCCTGGACGCCGTTACCAAGCGGTTTGGCAGTGAAGTCGCCACCTTGATCGATGGTGTGCTGCAAATGGCGGCCATCAGCTATCCGCTCGCCCCCAATCACGGTATGAGCCAGCATAATCAGCAGGAAAATCTGCGCAAAATGCTGGTCAACATGGTGGGGGACGTTCGCGTTGCGCTGATCAAGATTGCCGAGCGCACCTGTGCGCTACGTCAGGTCAAGGACGCCCCGCTTGAAAAATGCCTGCAGGTGGCGCGGGAAGTGGCTGATATTTACGCGCCGCTCGCTCACCGATTGGGCATCGGACAGATCAAGTGGGAGCTTGAAGACCTTTCGTTTCGCTATCTGCATGAAGATGAGTATAAAGCAATCGCCAAGCTGCTCGCCGAGAAGCGTCTTGATCGCGAGCGCTACATACATGACGTGGTGGAAACCCTCAAAGGTCTGATGGAAGCGCAGCACATTACCCATCATGACGTGAGCGGCCGGGCCAAGCATATCTATTCGATCTGGCGCAAAATGAAGCGCAAGGGGATCGACTTCTCTGAAGTTCACGACGTCCGTGCAGTGCGTATCCTGGTTCCCGAAGTGACCGACTGCTACACCGTGTTGGGCATTGTCCACTCGCGCTGGCACCACGTACCCGACGAGTTTGACGACTACATTGCCAACCCCAAGAAAAATGGCTATCAGTCGCTGCACACCGCGGTGGTCGGGCCTGAAAATAAAGTGCTCGAAATCCAGATCCGAACCTTTGCCATGCACGATGACGCCGAGCTTGGAGTATGTGCCCACTGGCGTTACAAGGGCCACGATACCAACGCCAAAAGCCGCAGCTATGAAGAAAAAATCGCCTGGCTGCGTCAGGTTCTGGAATGGCAGGATGAAGTGGGCGGCTTTGGTGATCTACGCGAAGGGCTTTCAAGCGATGTCGCGCCGGATCGCAACTACGTATTTACCCCCGACGGGCACGTTATCGACTTGCCGCGGATTGCCACGCCCATCGATTTTGCCTACCGCGTTCATACCGAAATCGGCCACCGCTGCCGGGGCGCCAAGGTCAATGGCCGCATTGTACCGCTGACTTACAAGCTCAAGTCGGGCCAGCAGGTGGAAATTCTTACCGCCACCAAAGGCGGTCCGAGCCGGGACTGGTTAAACCCCAGTCTGGGCTATGTGCGCACTTCCCGGGCGCGCGCCAAAATTCAGGCATGGTTCAAGCATCAGGCGCGCGATCAAAACCTGGACGAGGGCCGCGCAATCTTTGAGCGAGAAATGCGCCGTCTGGACGTCGATGGGCTGGATCTACCCAAGCTTGCTGATGCGGTCAATTATCAAAACGCTGATGATATGTACGCAGCGATTGGTGCGGGAGATTTACGGATCGGACAAGTGCTGCATCAAGCGCAGCAGCTGTTTGGCGAAACCGACGATCAGGAACAGCTGGAGCGCCTGCTTGCCAAGCCCCGTCGGCTACCCAGTAAAACGCCCAAAAGCGACATCACGGTACTCGGCGTAGGCAATTTAAAAACCAGCATGGCCAACTGCTGCCGACCGGTTCCGGGCGAGTCGATTGTCGGGTTTATTACCCAGGGGCGAGGAGTGACGGTTCACCGTCAGGATTGCAGCAATATTTTGCAGCTCCGCATGGAAGAACCGCAGCGGATTATTGAAGTGGAGTGGGGCGAACGCGCACATACCCGCTACCCGGTCACCATCGAAATTCAGGCCTGGGACCGCTCCGGTCTACTGCGGGATGTAACGGGCCTGCTGGGCAATAAAAAGGTCAATGTGCTGGCGGTCAATACCCTGACCGACACCAACGAAGGCATCGCGCGGCTGCGGATTACGCTCGAGGTAGATGGTCTTGAGTCACTGGGTCGGCTCTTTTCGCGTATCCAGCAGCTGCCCAATGTGACTGAAGTACGTCGTCTTCGAAACGCAGACCCTAATAAAGACGATCAGCATGGAGGGCGCTGATGCGCTATAACCTGGATGACCTGCTGACGTTGATGCAGGTGCTGCGTGACCCTGAACAGGGCTGCCCGTGGGATATTCAGCAGGGCTGGGACAGTATTGTGCCGCATACCCTGGAAGAGACCTACGAGGTTGCCGATGCCATTGAGCGGCGCGCGTTCGATGAGCTGCCGGGCGAGCTTGGCGATCTACTCTTTCAAGTGGTGTATTACGCCCAGTTTGGCGCGGAAGAGCAGCGGTTTGATTTTCACGATATCGTGCATACGCTGACGGCTAAAATGCTGCGCCGTCATCCGCACGTGTTTCCAGAGGGCACGCTTGCCTCGCGCCGCCCACCGGGTGTGAGCGCTGAAGAACTACAAACCCAACAGGTTAACCGCCGCTGGGAATCGCTTAAGGCAGAAGAGCGCGCCGAGCGCACCGCCGCTGATGCACCTTCTGTATTGGATGATGTGCCCCATACGCTGCCAGCATTAAGCCGCGCCGCCAAGCTCTCCAAACGTGCGGCGCGGGTGGGGTTTGACTGGCCCGATGCGCGCGGCGTTGTCGATAAAATCCGTGAGGAGCTTGAGGAAGTGGAACAAGCCCTGGCGGAAGGTGATACCCGCCACGCCCAAGCGGAAGTGGGGGATCTGCTGTTTGCGGTGACAAATTTAGCCCGAACGCTCGGCGCTGACCCTGAGCAGTGTTTACGTGGTACCAATGCCAAGTTCGAGCGCCGTTTTCGCTATGTGGAGCGCACGTTACATGCGAGCCAACGTCCGCTAACCGAGGCTTCCCTGGATGAGATGGAAGCCCACTGGCAGGCGGCTAAAGATCAAGAATAAATTTTTAACGTTAACCTGATAACGACGCGACCCCGCTAGGAGGCCTTGCCAATGAGTCATGACCTACACGAATCGCTGCGCGATAACGTCCGTATTCTGGGCGATAGCCTGGGGCGTACAATCGCCGATGATCTGGGCCAAGCTTTTGTCGATAAAATAGAAACAATCCGGGCACATGCCAAGCGTGGCCGCCAAGGGGACTCCCTTCAGCAGCGCGAACTTATCGAATATTTACGCAAATTACCCGAGCGTGACCTGCTGCCGGTAACGCGCGCTTTTAACCAGTTTTTAAACTTTGCCAACATTGCCGAGCAGCACTATCGGGCGCGTTTTCGGCGCGTAGAGGATTACAAACCTGGCTCACAGCCAGCGTTGGACGAGTTGCTGGCGCGTGCCCAACAGGCAGGTAACTCACCGCGCAAACTGGTGGAAACTCTCGCCAACATGCGTGTCGAGCTGGTGCTTACCGCGCATCCCACCGAGGTTATCCGCCGCACGTTGATTCAAAAATACGATGCTATCGATGAGTGTCTGACCGCGATTGAGGGTTCTGAAGACTACCCCGAGCGCGGCGCTCGCGCCCAGGGGCGCCTCGAAGAGCTTATTAGTCAGGCATGGCATACCGATGAAATTCGTCATGAACGACCTACCCCGGTTGATGAGGCCAAATGGGGCTTTGCGGTCATCGAGAATTCGCTGTGGCAGGCCGTACCGGATTTTCATCGCGACTTGGATAACCTGCTTCTGGAAAATGCCGGCGAGCGCCTGCCCCTGGATGCCGCGCCTATTCGCTATGCATCGTGGATGGGTGGGGACCGCGACGGTAACCCCAATGTGACCGCACGCGTTACTCGCGAAGTCCTTCTGTTAGGGCGCTGGATGGCGGCAGACCTTTACCTGCGCGATTTAGAGCAGCTCAAAACCGAGCTCTCCATGTGGAAGGCCAACAGCGCTTTGAAAGCCGAAGTCGGCGATGTGGCCGAGCCGTATCGCGAACTGCTTAAACGCCTGCTGCTTAAAATGGAAGCCACCCGCGACTGGGCCAAGGCCAAACTGGATGGTCGTAATTATGATGGCGGTCCGATTGTTGAAACCCGCGATCAGATATACGCGCCATTGCTTGCCTGCTATCGCTCGCTTTGCGATGTGGGGCTGGATACCGTCGCCAACGGTTCACTGCTGGATACTCTGCGCCGTGTCGCCGTGTTTGGCGTTACGCTTACCAAGCTGGACCTGCGTCAGGAAGCCAGCCACCACGCTCAGGTCATTGAAGAGCTCACCAGCACCTTGGGGCTGGGCCACTATGAAGAGTGGGACGAAGCCCAGCGCCAGGCCTTTCTGCTCGAAGAGCTTGCCTCGCGGCGCCCGCTTATTCCGCGCCGCTGGGAGTGCTCCGCTGAGTCCCGTGAGGTGCTGGATACCTTTAAGGTGATCGCTCAGGAACATACTGAAGCGCTCGGCACTTACATTATCTCCATGGCCGCCGAGCCGTCGGACGTACTCACCGTGGCGCTGTTAATGAAAGAAGCTGGTGGTGAGGTCACGCTGCCCATTGCACCGCTATTTGAGACGCTCAACGATCTGGACCATGCGGGCGATGTGATTGAGCAGCTACTGACGCTACCCGGTTATCGAGCGCTGATCGGGGATCGTCAGGAAGTCATGATCGGCTACTCCGACTCCGCCAAAGATGCCGGGCAGTTAGCCGCTGCCTGGGCTCAGTACCGCGCCCAGGAAGCGCTGGTGAATGTTTGTGAGCGGCATGGCGTTGATTTGACCCTGTTCCACGGGCGTGGTGGTACCGTGGGCCGTGGGGGCGGTCCGGCACACGCCGCTATCTTGTCGCAACCCCCGGGTTCGGTAAATGGCAGCCTGCGGGTCACTGAGCAGGGCGAGATGATTCGTTTCAAGTTCGGCCAGCCGGACATTGCCCTTCGCTCAATGGAAATTTATGCCTGTGCTGTGCTTGAGGCCACCTTGCTGCCGCCTCCCGCGCCAGAGCCCCATTGGCGCGAAGAGATGGACAAACTCGCCCACATTGCGCATGCAGGGTACGTGGGCGTCGTGCGTGAAAACCCGGATTTTGTGCCGTATTTCCGCGCGGTGACGCCGGAAGGCGCGCTGGGGCGTTTGCCGCTCGGCTCGCGTCCCGCCAAGCGACGCCAGGATGGAGGTGTTGAAACGCTACGCGCGATTCCCTGGATATTTGCCTGGACACAGATCCGCTTGATGCTGCCCGCGTGGTTGGGAAGTGGCGAGGCCTTCGCCCGCCGCCTGGAGGAGCCGGGCGGACTGGAAGTGCTTCAGGAGATGCGTACGAACTGGCCGTTTTTTGGCACCTATCTGGACATGCTGGAGATGCTGCTCGCCAAGGCCGACACCGCCATTGCCGCGTACTATGAACACCGCCTGGTCGACGAGCCGTCGCTTAAATTGCTGGGCAAAGAGCTACGCGAACGCTTTGCCCGCCTGGAAGAGGTGCTGTTGAATATTCTGCAGCAGGAAAAGCTGCTTGAGAATACGCCGCTGATTCGTCAGGCGATTGATGTGCGTAACCCCTATATTGACCCGCTGCACGGGTTACAGGCCGAGCTTTTACAGCGTAACCGCGATGCCGATGGCGCCATTAGCGCAGATCTTTCCCGCGCGTTAATGGTGACGATGGCGGGTATTGCCGCGGGCTTACGCAATACCGGCTAGGTGCCCAGGCTAGTTGTGCTTATGCCGCCAGCGCCGCTGGCGGCATAAATTAACACTTCAGGAGTCGTCAATGAATCCAGATGCCCAAGCGGTGCTACAGTTCTGGTTTAACGAACTAACGCCAGCGCAATGGTTTAAAAAAGATCTCGAGATGGATCGGATAATTGTTACCCGGTTTGCAGAGCTGTATGCCCGAGTTGCCCAATGTGAATGCTACTCATGGCGCGAGACCTCCCACGGCCGCTTGGCCGAAATTATTGTGCTTGACCAATTTTCTCGCAATATGTACCGCGATAACGCCCGCGCCTTTGGGTATGATGCGTTGGCCTTAGCCCTGGCACAGGAAGCCGTGGCGGCAGGTGCGGATGATGAGCTAAGCCCCGCAGAGCGCAGCTTTTTATATATGCCGTATATGCACAGCGAGTCCAAGGCAATTCACGCGCTGGCGCTTAGCCTGTTTGACCAGCCAGGGCTTGAAAACAACCTGGATTTTGAAATTCGCCATAAGGTGATTATTGATCGCTTTGGCCGCTACCCACACCGCAATGCGGTTTTGGGGAGGGCATCAACCGATGAAGAGATCGCCTTTTTAAAACAGCCAGGCTCCTCTTTTTAGCGGTGCTTTTAACTCCTTTTAGCCTTACGGCGTGTTATGTCATTACGAAAATCGACCCGAATCAATAAGTACATCAGTGAAAGCGGCCTTTGCTCGCGCCGAGAGGCGGACCGGTTTGTGGAGCAGGGTAACGTCTGGATTAACGGCCGACGGGCCACCACGGGTGATCAGGTGGTGGCGGGCGACCGGGTAAAAGTGAATGGTCAGGAGATCGAGCCTCAGGAAGAGGAAGATCTGATTCTGATTGCGCTCAATAAGCCCGTGGGCATTGTGAGCACCACGGAGTCGAGTGAAAAAGACAATATCGTTGAGTTTGTAAAGCATGGCGCGCGTATTTTTCCCATCGGTCGGCTGGATAAAGACTCCCAGGGTCTGATTTTTCTGACCAATAACGGTGATCTGGTTAACAAGATCCTGCGCGCCAACAACAATCACGAAAAAGAGTATCAAGTGACGGTCAATAAGCCGATCACGGATGAATTTGTTGAAGGCATGCAAAAAGGCGTGCCGATTCTGGGGCAGGTGACCAAAAAGTGCAGCGTAGAGAAAGTCTCCACGTTTGCGTTTACGATTACGCTGGTGCAAGGCCTGAACCGCCAGATTCGCCGTATGTGTGAATATTTTGGCTACGAGGTTACTCAGCTAATTCGCACTCGGATCATGAACGTATCGCTTAAAGGGTTAGCACTAGGGGACTGGCGCGATTTAACGCCCAAAGAGATCGATACGATTATCACGCTTACCGAGGGCTCTGAAGCTACCCCGGCAGCGCCCAAACAGGCTAAACCGAAAGCCAAGCCCCGCACGCAAAACGGCCAAAATGCGCGTCAGGGCAAGCCGGGGGTAAAATCCCACAGCGCTGGTAAAGCGGCCTCTGGTAAACCGGCTAATGGTAAAGCTGCCTCTGGAAAATCAGCTTCGGGTAAAACGCGCTCAAGCGTTAAGGGTAAGCCCGGTGCGGCTGGCAAGACACATCCCAAGGCAAAAGCCGCCTCGGGGGGGAAACCGGCAGCGGCAGGCAAGCGCAGTGCCAAGCCCACGAGTAAAGCTCGCCCCAGTGCTGGAAAACCCGCTGCACGTGGAAAAGCACCGCGTCCCAAAACAAAACGTTAGGCTTTTTAGGCGCTTGCACGGGCTTTGGTTACAGTTATCCTCAATAAGCAAATGAGGCTTAGAAATCTCAATATTGCTATAAAGCAAAGTTGACGCCCGTACCTTGCCCAAGTATGAGAACGCCAACTAAGGTATTGATACTCGGATATCAATGGAGGACCTTGTGATGGCAAAGCCTGAGCTGCAAGATGCCATAATATATACCCAGGATGGGAGTGTACTAGGCACCGTGTCGGATGCCAGTGCTGAAACGAAACTTGAAATACTCAAATCAGACGGTAATCGGATCTGGGTAGAGCGAAATGACCTGAGCGAAAATTATGGTCAATTGACGCTTGCCGAAGATTACACGGTTTACTCGGCTGATAGCGTCAATGGCGATTGGACCGAAGGCGACGTGGACGATACGGTCGAAGATACGTTCCCCGCCAGTGACCCGCCCTCATTTACCTTGGGTGATGAAGGCAAAGGGCGTTAACGGAGGCATTACGCTTAAGCCTTCATCCTTCAACACTAAAAAAACTGGGCGTTGCAGACCGCAACCCCAGTTTTTTTATGCAGTTAAGCAATGTCAATCAATCGCTATGCCAGCAAAAAATTGGCAATCAGCTCTTTGCCACCTTCGGTCGCAAAGGATTCCGGATGAAACTGAATGCCGTGAATCGGATAATCGCGGTGCTTGACCCCCATTAGCTCGAACTCGCCGACAGTGTTCCAGCGACTGCGCTGTTCAAAGTCAGCAGCCTGCAAGCTACCCACCGTAGCGGTCACTTCCAGACATTCAGGTAGCGAGTCTGCATCGGCAATCAGCGAGTGGTAGCGCATTACCTCTAGCTGGTCGGGTACGCCTTTAAATACCGACTGCTGATCATGGGTGACCGGGCTGATCTTGCCATGCATGGGTAATGGCGCTTTTACCACCTTGCCGCCAAACACATGCACGATGCCTTGCATGCCTAAACAAACCCCCAGCAGGGGCGTGGTTTTACCCAACTCCTTGATTACATCGGCACATACGCCAAAGTAGCGCGGGTCATCGGGCGAGCCGGGCCCGGGTGAAATAATAATACGGTCAGGCGCCATCGCGACAATATCGGCAAACTCAATCTGGTCATTGCGCTCAACGATAATGTCAAAATCGTCAAGCGAGCCGCGGTTTTTTTCCGTAGTGAGAATCTCACCAATGAACTGATAAAGGTTGTAGGTAAACGAATCGTAGTTATCGATGATCAACACTTTCATGCCGGGCTCTCCGAATCCATAAAGGGCGCTAGGGCTTTACGTGTACCCGCGAATTTACGTCGAATCTCTTCATACTCGTCGTCTGCGTTACTATCAAACACGTTGCCACCACAGGTCTGCACATAAGCGTTTTCGCCATTTACAAACACGGTACGAATAGGAATGGCAAAAGTGCAGTCGCCGTTAAACGAAAACTGGCCCACCGCGCCGCCATACGGTCCGCGGCCATCGGTTTCCAGGTCATCGATGATTTTCATGGCTTCAATCTTGGGCGCGCCGGTCAACGTGCCGGCCGGGAAGTTGCTGGCCAGGGCGCTAAACATGTCTTCGCCCTCTGCAATAATGCCGACAATTTCGCTGGAAATATGCTGAACGTGGCTAAAGCGCTTGATATCCATTAGGCTGCGCACTTTAACGGTACCAAACTGGGCAACCCGGCCAATATCATTACGGTGCAGATCAACGATCATATTGTGCTCGGCAATCTCCTTGGGATCGTTAAGCAGCGCCCGCGCCAGTTGGGTATCTTCCTGTGCCGTTTGCCCCCGCGTCGTCGTACCTGCCAAGGGAAAAGTTTCCATTTCACCCTGGCGTAGACGAAACAGCAGCTCAGGGCTTGCCCCAATCAGCTTCTGTTCACCAAACTTCATATAGTACATCTGGGGCGAAGGGTTGATTGTTCGCAGCTGATCGTAAAGGGCGACCGTATCGCCCTCTACCCGAAAGCGCTTTTTAAAGCCGACTTCACACTGAAACACCTTGCCGTCGATAATATCCTGCTTGACCTTGGCGACCGCCGCGGCGTGTTCTGCCTGGCTCATGGTGTCGCCCAGCGCGGTAATTTTCAGTTCGTCGCTCTCGATATCCTCGGCGTCGATAAGTGTTTGCAGAAAATCAAAGCGGCTATGGTCGTAATAGAAGTAGGTTACCTCGCCGGTCATCTTGTCGAGGATAAGCCCGTCTTTATAAAGCCCAAACCGAAACGTATCGAAGTCATCATTGGCCTTTAACGAAAGCGTAGGCTCGAAGTATTGCATCGCGTCGTAGCCTAAATAGCCGCTTAGCCCGCCGGCATATTTTCGCGAAATAATATTTTGCGGTATCAGGCTACGCAGCAGGGCATAAGGGTTGTCGCTTGAATAGTGCTCGGTATGGCCGTCGCGCTCTTCAATACTCAGCGTTTGGCCATTCGCGTAAATAGTGTACTCAGGGTCAAAGCCAATAATCGAATGGCGCGCCATATGGCTATCTTCGCCCAGTGACTCCAGCATGTAGCAGGTAGCAAACTGCTTTTCTATCTTCTTGAATAAGGCAAAGAAATCACAGTCTGCCGCGAGCGTGACGTAGTGAGGTTTACGCGGCAGCGTAAACGGGCGCGGGCTGTGTTGTTGAGGCGTAGCTTGGATGGTCATGGTTCAGCGGTCCATTAATGAGTGAGAAGTGCCTAGCGCGCGTGAACCACGCGAAACGGTCGCAATGCCAACCCCTAACATTTCCGCAATCTTGCGGTGGGGAACTCCCTCACGAAGCAGATTGAAAATTTGCAGCCGTTTGCTGATTTCCAGATATTCCGCTGGCGTTAGCAGATTGCTTAGCGCTTCATGCATGGCGTCAGGGCTATCAATCGCCAATAGATAGGTAATCAATTCGGTGTGGTAGGAATCATGTGAAGACGAATTCTTTGAAGACATGAGCGCACCGATAATAGAAAGGCTGTACTAGCGTACTAGTACGATATATTGATTGGCGAAGAAGTCAAGTAATTCCCAGACTTGGAAATAGGCCTGGAAGAAATAGGCCTGGAAGAAATAGGGCTGGAAGAAATAGGGCTGGCATTGGGGTTAGCGATAGGATTGATGAGAAAGCAGACGGATAGGCGTTAAATGCTCAGCGCTAATGGGTCTTGAGGAAGGTGCTTGTTCGCAGACGGTAATAGATTACTATACCGTCATCTTGATTAAGGGGTACGGCATGACGGCTTATTTTATCCAGGCATTTATCTACCTTCTGGCGGCAGTAATCGCAGTGCCGCTTGCCAAACGGTTTGGCTTGGGGTCGGTGCTGGGATATCTCGTGGCCGGGGTTGCCATTGGGCCGGTCTTTGGACTGGTAGGGCAAGAGACCACCACTATTCAGCACTTTGCCGAATTTGGCGTGGTGATGATGCTTTTTCTGGTCGGTATGGAGCTAGACCCCAAAAGCCTCTGGGCAATGCGGGTCCGTTTGGTGGGGCTTGGCGGGTTGCAAGTCGTGATAACCGCCATTGCGGGTACGGCCATTGCCTGGTGGCTGGGCCTGGTATGGCAAACCGCCTTAACGGTTGGGTTAATTTTTGCGCTTTCCTCCACCGCTATCGTACTGCAATCGTTAAATGAAAAAGGCCTGGCTAAAACCGAGGGCGGGCGTAGCGCTTTTTCGGTGCTGCTATTTCAGGATATTGCCGTAATCCCTATGCTCGCGTTGATTCCGCTACTGGCGCTGCCGGAGTTGATGGGAACCGGTGGCGGTGGAGATGACCACGGCAGTTTTAATCTGGTAACGCATCTTCCTGGATGGGCCCATGCCCTGGTCGTCATCGGGGCCATTGTCGCGGTTATCGCGGGCGGTTATTACCTGGGCCCGCCGCTGTTTCGCTACGTGGTAGGGGCAGGGCTTCGCGAAGTATTCACCGCCACCGCGCTGATGGTGGTAATTGGTATTGCCGCACTGATGAGCCTGGTGAATTTATCACCCGCGTTAGGCGCATTTTTAGCGGGCGTCGTGCTTGCCAACAGTGAATTCAAGCATGAACTTGAGGCCAATATAGAGCCATTTAAAGGGCTTTTATTGGGGCTTTTCTTTATCACCGTGGGCGCCGGGATCAATTTTGAAGTATTGGCGGCCGAGTGGGTCACGGTCGTTGCATTGGGGTTAGCGGTCATTGCGGTTAAAGCCATCGTTTTGCTGGCGCTAGCCTGGCTGTTCAAGATCCGTGGAAGTAACTTCTGGCTGTTTGCGCTCAGCCTTGCCCAGGCCGGTGAATTTGGGTTTGTGTTGCTGACCTACAGCGTACAGAACAGTGTTATTGCGCCGGATACCGCGCAGATTCTGTCGCTGGTGGTGGCGCTTTCAATGTTTTTAACACCGCTTCTCTTTATCGCTTATGACCGACTTGTTCTACCCCGTTACCTGAGTGCGAAAGGGGAGGCGCGCGACGCTGATGATATCGAAGAACAGGCGCCGGTAATCGTTGCTGGGGTAGGGCGTTTTGGGCAGATCATCTGCCGTTTGCTGCGAGCTAATAATATTCCCATGGTCGTGCTGGATCTTGAGCTTGAGCAGATTGAAAACTCACGGCGGATCAATATCAAAAGCTACTTTGGTGATGCCAGCCGCTCGGACCTTCTGGAACGAGCGGGCATCGAAAGCGCCCGAATGTTGGTGGTGGCCATTGACGACCGTGATCGCGCGGTGCACATGATCCAGCATGTTAAGCACTATTACCCTAACGTGTGGGTGCTGGCGCGGGCCTTTGACCGCGGGCACGGGTATCAGCTGCGTAAAGCTGGCGCCGATGATGTGGTCAGTGAAACCTACCACTCCGCGCTGGAACTGGGTGGCCACGCGTTGACGGCCATGGGCGTGCATCCCATGCGGGCGAAACAAATGACCTGGTCGTTTGTGCAAAATGAGCAGGCTCACGAGGACGAGCTGTTTAACGCCTGGCAAGAGATTGAAGGCGGCATCAGCTTTAGCCCACGTTACGGTGAGCTGTTTATGAAACTGGAGGAATCACTCAACAGCGCGATGCAGCAAGACTGGCAAGAACCCGAGCGCGCTGATGTACCTATCTGGACGCCGCCCGAGAAAAGTGAGCAGTAGGGTAGGTAAAGAGATTTTAATTGAGCCTAAAAATTCACTAATGCGCTGAGTTGATTGGGCTGGCTTGGCGTTTCTAACTGCGCGATTATTTTCCGGGGGGATTACCCTACTGCTAAGTGATAGGTTCTGGAGCTTACAGGGACGTCTATACCGCCGAACACCCGGTTAGTATCGAAAACTAAAGTCATAGTAGGATATTGACTGGAGTACAGCTAATCTAAGATACATTCAGGGCGTCAGATGTCTGCTCTTACGAACATCATATAGGCATAACATCCTTAGTGCTTTTATAGATTGAGTTTAAAAAAACCTAAATCATTTAAAACACCTTCCTTATAATTGATCCATGAAAATAAACGCAGCTTTTAACGATAATTTTGGCATGCGTTTTCCAGTGTTCAGTTTTGCATTGACTACTTTTCTTTTCAATATAGTGATATATTATTCTATAATATTATGTTTTCACATGTACCAATGATTTTTTCAATTTCATCTTTATTTAAGAAAAATGGTGCAGCAAGGTCTTTAATAGTATCTTTTTTCTCATTATTGGAAAGTGAGGCCCAAGAGTTGTTCGCCTTCATTAGGTCTATGTTTGATTTTATAATTTTCAGCTCTCTAGGGCGTGATTTTAAAGTTTCCCTCCATTCTCTCCAGCTATCTGCTTCTTTTTTGTTTCCTTGTTTTTCTAAGATAGCAATAATTTCATCGACAGTTTGATTTGATATTTTTGCTATCTGAGGGCTAGCTGCCACATCTGGATCGTTTGGCAATTCTGAAAACTTAGCCTCAAGCAAAGCTCGATGCAAAAACAAAAGTTCAAAATAGCTTTCAAACATCATAATTATTCATCCTTTTAATTTGGATTAGGTCCAGCATATGTCACGCTTTCAATTTGCCGACCAATTCTTAGTGAGCCATGATGAATTAACTCATTAGGTTGAGTGCCAGGTGATAACTGTACACCGTCTCTTAGTTGAAAAGACATCATATGTGTTGCACTTTGGCCTCTTCTACCCATGAAAAGAGCTTGCTGAGCTACGGTTGATTTTCAACCCAGTTGTCCAAATGGCTGCCTCTAAGCAGCCTGTTTATTACGCTCGATTTCGTGCAACTTGCCAGGGTTGAGCGATACCGAGCCAGGTATCTCCGTAAACGCGCCACTAACCACATCTTCTCAAGCGGAGTTTTGCTGACCACACTGAGGTTTCTTCATCCAGGAGACCCTCATGATCCAAGAACTCAACTCCATGCAGGCGTTTTGGCTCGGGCATCTGTATCACGCCTCGGTGCGCGAGATTC
>NZ_JABUZA010000037.1 GCF_014897985.1 Halomonas colorata | reverse complement strand
TCCAGAAAGAGTTCGCGGCGGGTCTTTCGCTTCTTGTTCTGGTACTCGGCTTCTGAGAAGGTGATTTGATCCATGGCCGCACTGAATCCTATGCAGTTGACGATAGCCGTATTATCGCTGATGGCAGTGACTTTTTCAGAGCTTCCCTAGACCTTATTAGATGTTTTTATACATCAAGACTACTTTATTAGTCTCAGAAAAGTTAATTAAAAAAACGGCCTCACCTACTAGACAATCTAGACCGCAACAGGCTGGGAGGCTACGTTAAAAAATAGCAGGCGTGTCAAGGCGCAAGCGTAGCCGCGCCTAAAAAGCGCTGCTGCCAATAGTCGATATCCAGGGGAACACTGACCACAGCGCGGCCACTGCCAGGGGCATGAATCATTTGTCGATTGCCACGATAAATGCCCACATGGGTTGCCTTGCTGCGCTCGCCAAAAAACAGCAGGTCGCCGGGTTTGGGCGTGTCGGCCGTGGGAAGGGCCCGAAACTGTTCATCAGCGGTGCGCGGTACACGCATACCGGCGGCGCGATAGGCCAGTTCCACCAGACCTGAACAATCCAGGCCATCGGGGGTATTGCCGCCAAAACGATACGGCGTGCCGATAGCCTGCTGCGCATGCGCCAGGATCAATACACGCTCCATGGAGAGACCTTCCTGAGACCCTGAAGGCGGGAGCTGAGTGATGTCAGTGCCACGGCTGGCACAGCCTGAAAGCCACATTAACAACATCAAAACGAACGTAAGTTTTCCCAACGTGACGGGCATTGGCGACTCTCCTTGTGGCAACGCCTCTTATCATGGCGCAAACCTTATGGTGCCGCCAAGCGTAACTAGGTTCTATCTGAAAATTTGGCGAGCGAAGGCAAGACAAGGCAAAAATCGGCGAAGAAACGGAGTTTACAGGTTGTAAATGAGTATTCTGAGCCGATTTTTAACGCCGTATTGTCGAGCGTAGGCACTTTTCAGGCAGAACCTAGCGCCCAATCCACTCAATAAAACTGGTTTCGCCCAGCGCATGCTTTTCATGGCGCACACGGCTCATTGCAGCGTAGGGCAAATCCATCGCCAATACGCGCCCCAACGGCTGCTCCAGTACCTGGCGCAGCAGGCCGTTGCAGACAAACAGGTGGGCCACGACCAGCACATGCTTGCCGGGCGGATTGGCCAATAGATTGCGCCATACTTCAGCCAGCCGGTGATCAAAGGCGTCAATGGCTTCACCTTGCGGTGGTGAAACCGTCGCCGGGCTATTCCAGAAGGCGCTCATGGGGGCGGTGCCCTCCTCGCTGAATACCTCTGCGTGGGTTTTACCTTCCCACTTTCCCAGATGCAGCTCAGCAAGGTCATCCTCGATCTGTACCGGCAGCTCAAACTCTTCACCCAGCCACAGCGCAAACTCACGGCAACGCATTAACGGTGACGTCACCACCGCATCATAGGGTGGCCTGCCGTCCACGGTATGGCGCATCACGGCATCAGTGACCTGCTGCCAGCCGGTTTCACTTAGCGGATGGTCGGTGGTGCCGCGCAACATACGCCCGCCCACGGGCTCACCGTGGCGCAATAAATCAATCGTCGTAACGCTTGCATCAGGAAAACGCATCCTGGGCCCCTCATCTGGTACATTTCATTTAAAAGCTTGTCATCAAACCGCTTTAAATAATCGCATGGCGCACGCGCGCGGATATCCACTCAGAAACCAGCACCGTTGCGAAGATCATCACAAAAATGACGCTGACCTGGTTCCAGGCGAGGGTATTGATCGACGCATTGAGCTGTAAGCCGATACCGCCAGCGCCAACCAGCCCCAGCACCGTGGATTCACGAATATTGATATCCCAGCGATAAACGCTGATACCCGCAAACGCTGGCATGACCTGGGGTAGAACGCCATAGTTCATGATCTGCAAACGGCTGGCGCCGGTAGCGCTGATCGCTTCAACGGGCGTAGGGTGAATTTCTTCAATGGCCTCATAAAGCAGCTTGCCCACAAAACCGATCGAACGTAGCGCAATGGCAATAATGCCGGCCAAAACGCCCGGCCCCAGAATGGTGACCAAGAGCATGGCCCAAATCAGCGAATTGATAGAGCGTGACGAGACAATCACCATTAGCGCCAGACTACGCACCAGCGGGTGAGGCGTTGTGTTGCGCGCGGCGAGAAACGCTACGGGAAACGCCATCACAATCCCCAGCGCCGTGCCGAGCGTGGCGATATTCAGAGTGTCCCACATCGGCTTCCAGAGGATGCTGGCGTACTCCCACTTGGGTGGCATCATCCGGCTGAGAAGATCACTCCCCTGGCGACCGGCGTCTTCCACAAACACCCACATCGTATTGTCGGAAATCACCTTCCAGCAGAGCAGGAACAGGCTGATTCCCAAAAGCCATGCGCCAAACTGCAGCCACTGAGCGCGCGTGGTACGCAGTCGCCAGACAGGTATCCCGTGTGGGGAAGTCGAAACAGGCATATCAGTTCTCCAAAATTACCCGGCCTGGGTATTACTGCGTCCAACGGCGGACGTGGCTTGAGCTGTATTCACACAGCAGCACAATGGCGATGATGATCAGCAGGATGGCGGCCGAGGTATCGTACTCATAGCGGCTAAGCGATGTGTTCAGCGTGGCGCCTATACCGCCGGCGCCGACAATGCCGATTACTGACGACTCGCGGAAGTTGATATCCAGGCGGTACATGGAAAGCCCGATCAGGCGCGGCATGACTTGCGGCTGAATCGCGTGATTCATGGTCTGCCACCAGCTGGCGCCGGTCGCCCGAACGGCTTCTACCTGACGCCAGTCAAGGTCTTCAATATCTTCCGCCAGCAGCTTGGCCATAAAGCCGATGGTGGCAAACGCCAGCGTCAACATCCCGGCCAATGGCCCGAAGCCAAACATCACCACAAATAGAATCGCGATGATGATTTCCTGGAAGGTGCGCGATACGGCGATGATGCTACGACACACCACGTAAACCGGCAGCGGCGCAATATTGCGCGCTGCACCCAGGCCCACGGGAATGGCCAGCATGACGCCGATAACGGTGGACGTCAGCGTCATGGTCAGGCTTTCGATCAGCCCGTCGACGATATCGCCGCTGCGGCTCATAAAATCAGGCTGAGCAAACGCGCCAATAAAGCGCAGGCCGCGGCTGGTACCCTCGGCCACACGCGCCCAGTTAACCTCAACAGAGGCAAGCGCCAGAATTAAATACACCACGACGCCCAAAGCGATAGCCCAGCGTAACCATTGGCGATGGATCAGCGGTAGCCTGCGCCACTGTCCTTGGCGGGCCGCCTGTTGGCGGGCGTCTAAATACGCCTCGGCGTGCTCACTCATGGCGCGACTCCGCTCGCCATGGCGCCAGTAATATCCCGGCGCTCATATTGGGCAGGCGCGGGGTCGCTTTCAGGCTCATCCGCTGATTCCGGCGACGTATCCCAATCCTCTTCGCCGTAAATAGTGGTCAGGATATCGCTGGTCAGCTCGTCGGGGCGGCCATCAAATACGATCTGACCGGCCCGGAGGCCCACAATGCGGTCGGCAAACTGCTGGGCAAGCGCCACGTCATGAATATTGATAATCGTCGCCAATTCACGCTCAGCACACAGCTCGCGAATCAGGCGCATAATCTGGCGTGAGGTTTTGGGGTCAAGGCTTGCCGTGGGCTCATCCACCAGTAAAAGCTTGGGACTCTGCAGCAGCGCTCGGGCGATACCCACACGCTGACGCTGGCCGCCGGACAACGCATCGGCGCGCTTATCAATGGCATGAGGCAAGCCTACCCGCTCAAGTAGACGGAAAGCTTCGGCGACGGCGTCCTGGGGATAACGGCGCAGAAAGCTGCGCCAGAAGCCCACATAGCCAAGCCGCCCTGAAAGCACGTTTTCCATGACCGTTAGACGATCAACCAGCGCATACTCCTGGAAAATCATGCCCATTGAGCGGCGCGCCTTGCGCAGCCCGTTGCCTGAAAGACGGGTAAGCTCTACATCGTCCAGACGAATGCTGCCCTGGGTAGGTTCCACCAGGCGGTTCACACAGCGAATCAGCGTACTTTTGCCCGCACCGGATGGCCCAATCAGCGCCATCACCTGCCCTTTGGGCAGCGTAAGTTCGATATCGGTGAGCGCACGATCTCCGGTGGGATAACGCTTGGTAACGCCGCTGAGTGTCAACATCGTTCTACCTCTTATACATAATGTAACGGCCAGAAGGGGTTAACCTCCTGGCCGAATGTCTACAAAAATTATTGGCTGACTCAGTCGCAGTCGTACGTCACGCCGTTGGCATCAGCGATAGTGCGAATAACCGCCCACTGCTCTTCGTAGGTGATAGGGATAAATTGGGCTTCACCGGAATTAGCAAACTCTTCCTGCAGCGCAGAGCCTTCCCAGTCGTAGCTGAAGAACGCATCCTGAATTTTCTCAGCAAGCTCTGGGTTCAGGTTATGCGCCAAACCGTAGCCCGTGGTGGGAAAGGTTTCAGAGGTATAAATAATGTCGTAGTCGCCTTCATTGACCACGCCGCGGGCAATCATGCGCTTGCCTACCGAGTTGGCAATGGCAGCAGCGTCATAGTCTTTATTTACCACACCTAAAATGGAGTTATCGTGAGACCCAGAGAAAGCCGTCTCGAAGTCTTCATCGGCTTCCAGGCTATATTCAGAGCGTAACAGCGCGGAAGGCGCCCGGAATCCTGAGTTGGACGTCTCAGAAGTGAACGCCAGCTGACGGCCTTCCAGATCTTCGACCGATGCAATGCCGCTGTCTGGGTAGGTGATAATTTCCATCTCGTAACCAAAACTGCCGTCATCGGCGGCCATGATGGCAAACGGACGGAAACCGCCGCAGTTTACGGCAACCGGTACACCGCCGGTGTTAAAGCCTGCTACATGCAAACGACCAGCGCGCAGGGCTTCCTGCTGAGCAGCGTTGGACTGCACCGGAAAGAACTGGACTTTTTTACCGGTTGTTTCACTTAGGTGATCAAGAAAATCAGCCCATACATCGGCGTAAACCGCCGGGTCTTCAACCGGGGTATAGGCAAAAATCAATGTATCGGGGTCGACCCACTGCGACTCGTCGCTCGGCGTATCCGCCACCATATCGCCATCGTTATCCACGTAGCGCGTAGAAAGATCTGCCGAGGCATTGGCCGCTACCAGAGCAAAAGCACTGATGACAGCCGCGCTGATCAACGTGCGGGGCAGAGACAAAGAGTGCATAGGTCACCTAATGTGTTGTTCGAAGATAGCGCTATCCTGCCGACACTAGATGACAACCCTAAGACACTCTAATGACTAATTAATGACGCATCAGAAAAAAACCAATAGAGATCAAAGCGCCTTGGATTAGCAGGTACGACGCTCCACAAACATGCTGTTACCTACGATCTTCTTAGCCTGATGCTTTAACTCTGAAAGCTGCGCGGCAATGTCCAGCGCTTTGCAGACGGCGGGGTCGATAACCGGCTTAACGGCGACAGAGACGCTCACAAAGGGAAAAAAGCTTACGCTGCCCTGGCGGTTTTCAATCGAGATGCCGCCTTGTTCACGGTCGCTGTCCTCATAAAAACCCGGAGCCATCACTTCAAACGAGTCCAGGATTTGCTGACATACGTTTTCCCAATGGCTTAACGGCAGCAGCATCATAAAATCATCGCCGCCAATGTGACCGATGAAGCCGCCCGCGTTGTCTACCTGGGCCTGAAGCAAACGGGATAAGGCAATAATGACATGGTCGCCACGCGCATAGCCGTAGGCATCGTTAAACGCCTTGAAGTTATCCAGATCAACATAGGCCGCGGCAAAGCCCTGCTCGGCGGCAAGATAATTGGTCAGTGTTTCATTAATTAATATGTTACCCGGAAGTCCGGTGAGCGGGTTGGCATGGCGTGCCTGACGCACCTGTATAGCAGTAATCTCACGCAGCAAATCAATAATGCTGCCCATCCCCAGATAGTCACCATTGGCATCCACAATCACGAAGTCCTCCTGTTCGATATCGTGACTGTCGGTCAACTGCTGGCTCAATACTTCAAGCGGGGTATCCGCATGGGCTATCAATGGATTGGCATCCGCGATGTCCCAGACGCGGCGCTTGGAATAGAGCGAATGGCTATACGGGTTGGTGAACAGGGTTAAAAAGGCGTTACGGCGTACCACCGCGATAGGTTTGCCAGCATCTACTACCGCGACACAGCGCAAGCCGGTGTTATTTCTAAACCGCTCGGCCAATATAGGTACCGAACAGTCGGGCGAGACGGCCTCAATCATGCGAAAAATAGAGCGTGCCGAGCGCCCGGCAGGACTGGTTAGCTGGTGAGTGGCCGGCAGCAGGGTATGTAGCTGCAACGGCGGCTCAAAGCTTGGGCGGGCAAAGTAGAACCCCTGAAGAAGCGCCAAGCTGCGGTCCAGCTCCCACAGGCAGAGATGTTCAGCCGCGGTTTCCACCCCTTCAGCAATCAGCTGGCAGTCGAGGCTACGCGCCACGTCTAGTATCGAGCGTAAAAACTCCCGCTTGGCGGGCTCCTGATCGATACCTGAAATAAAGTGCCGGTCGAGCTTGACGAAATCAGGGCGCAGCTCCGACCAGTGGCGCAAGCTTGAATGCCCTGCCCCTAGGTCATCAAGTGCCACCTTAAACCCCATATCGCGGTAGTGATCGACCGCTTGGCGCATTAACTCGTAATCGTGAATCGGCACGTGCTCGGTAAGCTCGATGACCACCCGCTCAGGCGGCAGCCCGCTTTCGCGGATAAACCCTAGCGTTAGCCCTTCCTCAAAATCGCGCTCAACAATGGTCAGCGGCATGACGTTTAAAAACAACAGCCCGGGAAGCTCAAGCGCGGCAAAGCGGCGAATGGCCAACCGCCTGCACAGCAGATCCAGCTCAACTAAAAGTCCCGCCTGCATGGCCACATCAAATAGGCGCAGCGGCGAATGAAGCGGCGACGTTTCAGGCCCGCGAATCAGCGCTTCATAGCCATAAATGGCCTGTTGGCTCGCATCCACGATGGGTTGAAACAACACATGCAGATCTTCTGCTTCAATAATGCGATTAAGCCAGTGTGCTTCTTGAGCGGTCATATGTGGGTTGCCTTATCAAACGTCATGAGGGCTATTTGTTTATAAAGACTGTTACTAAAACTGTTGTTAAGGACGGTCGTTAAAGACAGTTCGTATAGCAGCGTCATTAAAACGGCCCACAGGAGCGAGCATAATCAAAATTTAATATCGACCTTAGGGGGTGTTAAGAAAGGCTTTTAACGCGGGCTGTCTTATCAGCCAGCGTGCGACATTTTTATGACGTTTGTATGACTACTAGCAGGCTATCGATAGCCTTACTGCTGTAAATCATCGGGGGGTGGGAAGACGACATCATTGCCATTGACATCTAGCTGGCGAATATCTACCGGGCGGCCTTCATCATCCAGGGTTACCAAGCCAATGCCGCTGGCATTCCAGAGCCGTTCCCCGGCACTGGCTCCACTGGGGTCGCGGGGATGAATACTCAGCTTACGGCGCTTGGTAAACCAGTTAAGCGGCGACCAGGGCGCGTAAAGCCAGCGGTTAAGCCGGTCAAAAGTGTTTAACAGCTGAACCGGGAAGGTATTCTTGATGCCGCTGGAGGTCACCTGCCATAAATGCGGCGCTTGCTTTTGGCGGCGCACAATAATGTCGTAAGCAAACGAGTAGTGCACATCGCCAGACAGAATCACGTAGTTGCCCGGCGTTTTTGAGTGTCGCCAGATTTGCAGCAGCACGTTGGCCGCCCCGCGGTGGGCCATCCAGTTTTCGGCATCCACCACCAACGGTTTACCCACCCAGGTAAACAGCTTTTGAACGCCCTCAATCAGCTTTACCCCAAACATGGGCGCCGGCGAGACAATCACGGCGCTTTTACAACCCAGCAGGGCCTGCTGCATTTCCATGAGCGCCTCCCAATCCATTAAGCCGGAAGGATGCTTGGGGCTACGCTCGCTGCGCCAGCGACGAGTACGGGTATCCAGCACAATCAAGGCGGGCGTGCCGGGCACCTGAAATTCCCAGCCCTGAAAACGCAATAATCTCTCGATCAACGCATCCTGCTGACTAATCGAAAGCGGTCCTGTCTCAGTCAGTAATTCAGTCGCCTGCTCGATCAGCGGATTGAGCTTATCCGGTGCATTGCCCCACCCCTGACACAGCAAATAGGCCACCAACGCGTTGCCAATAATGCGTTTTGAAAACGGATGGCCGTAAGCGCAGCGCTCCCACTCGGCGGTCAGGTTCCAGTCGTCGGTGACATCGTGGTCGTCAAAAATCATCAGGCTGGGCAGATGGGCCAAAAGCCTTGCGCACTGCGGCAAGCCTGCCACAAAGTCATCCACAATGGCCTGCTCCTGCCGGTAGTTCTCGGCATCCTTGGCGTTAAGGGCAGGCTCATCAGGCGTCATGATCTGCCAGGGAACCGGCGACCAGACAAGGCAATACATGGCGAGCATTTCCGCCAGCGTCATCAAATGATTAGACGCATTGGCCGAGGTGAATACCGGTTTCTTCACCCCGCCAAAAAAGCGTTCGCGCAGGGCCACGTTACTGTTGATATCAGGTAGTAAAGCTTCACGCTGGTAGTAACTTTCAGGGGCAGCGTAAAGCGCCTGGCTGTCCTTGACCGTCGCCCCCTCAAGCAGCTCGTCTACCAACCCCAAGCGCTCAATCAAGGTATGCACGGCGCGCAGCATGGGGCCTGCCACATCATCGACATAGACCTGGTCGCCGGTCATCAGCAGCCACGCTGGCCATTCGATAGTCGCTTGCTGCCTTTCGGATAGAAATTGGTCAGCGCGCACTAGTCCGTCGGCGCTGGGATGGTGGGGTTTACGGCACGAACCGTGCATTAGCCGATGATGGCGCGAGGCGATGACGAATGCCGGATAGGCCGCGCCTTCATAACATAGCCAGGGCGCCCAGTCGGGCAGGGATTGCCATTCGCCTTGCGTCGTTTGGATACGCAGGTCGTACTCTATGCGCTCGTCGGTGGGCAACGCCTGAGGTAAGCGAACATCGATCAGATAGATAAAAGCATGTCGGCCAATGGGCAAGCGCTGGTGGTGATCGTTAACATTAAACCGCTGCTCGTCGCGATCCCCGGGGCGCAGCACCAACGACATCGCCAGTGAGCGCGAGGCAACCAGCCACATTACCAGGCGTGTAGGGCTAATACGCCGCAGCAGCGGGCCCACCAGCACATCAGGCAGTGCATTATCCACAGCGGTCATAGCGTTTGCTCTTTATTAACCACGGGTTGTTAACCACGGGCTATTACAGGAAGTTCGATAGATACCTTTAACCCTCCCGCCTCGGCGCGTTGAAGTTGCATGTCACCTTGGTAGAGAGTGACGAGATCTGCCACGATTGCCAGGCCCAGACCGCTTTGTGAGCGCTGCTCATCCAAACGCTTGCCGCGCTGAACCGCTTCCTGGCACTCGGCTTCCGTCATACCGGGGCCGTCATCGCCCACGGTCAGTTGAAGGGTCAAATCCACTGCCTGCACCTCAAGCGTTACCTCGTGACTTGCCCAGCGTAGCGCATTATCCAACAGGTTACCGATAAGCTCCTGAATATCCTGAGTGTCCATATGTACTCGCGGCTGACTTTCCCAGCATTGCTGTAAGGTAATATTGCGCCGCTGCGCAAGCCGACCCAGGCCACTTAATAAGGGAGAAAGCGTGCCATACACATCAATCGGCGCAAAACGCCCACCTTCACCAGCGGCCGAGGCCCGCGCCAAGTGATGCCGCACGGCGCTGTCCACGCGGGTTAATTCGACATCCCAGGCGCTCCGGCGCTCTTCGGGCAGTTGGCGTACCAACAGGCGCATCACGCTTAACGGGGTTTTCAGCGCATGGGCCAAATTGCCGGCCGTATGCCGCCCTCGCTCGATCAGCCGCTGGTCACGCGCCAATACGGCGTTCATGGAAGCCGCGAGCGTGGCAAGCTCATCAGGAAGATCAACGGCTAGCTGCTCGGCCCGCCCCTGCTCGACATCTTTTAAATTAGCCTGCATACGCCGTAGCGGCGCAAGCCCCCAACGCACTTGCAAGCCGAGTACGCCCAGCAGCAGCGCGCCCAGGCCCAGCAGCCCCAGCCACAGCAAACGCTGGAACTCGTGCATATCGCTGACCAGCTCGTCATTCCGAGCGCCGACACTAACATGTAGCGGTGCTTCTAATGGCGCCAGATAGATATCGCGCTCCACCACGCGCAGTGATTGTTCCCGCGGGCCCGTCACTTCACGACCGTTGGTTTTTTCATCATCGGTTACCGGCAGACGCTGATCCCACAGCGAGCGCGAGGTAACAGAATGCCCCTGCTGGTCGGTAATCTGCCAGTACCAGCCTGAAAACACCTGATCAAAGCGTGGGTCACCCAGCGCCCGCTCATAGCGCAGCTGTTGAGTGAAAGGATCAAAGGCAACGCCTGCAATTATCACATTTAGAGTGGCTTCAAGCCGCTCGTCAAAAGACTCCGTCGCGGCCTTTCGATAGTGGTGTGACAACAGCGTGCCCGCCACCGGCAGGGCAATCCCAATCATCAGTAAAACAGCGAGCAGCAACCGCAGGCTAATCGAGCGGCCCGACCAGCGGGTTCGCCATGAGGGCGCAGGCTTACTCATTGATCGTCTGGCGCTTCAGCCAACAGGCGGTAGCCCAACCCTCGAAGCGTGGCAAACCGCCAGGCACCCAACTTACGGCGCAGCCGACTTATCTGTACATCGATAACGTTTGAATCAGGCTCATGATCGCGGTCGTAAACGTGTTCAGAAAGCTCAATGCGACTAACCACACGCGGCGCGGCGTGCATCAAATAGCTCAGCAGACGCGTTTCCTGGGCGGTTAGCCCAACCGGCCTTCCCGCCAGCGTGACATGTTGGGTATGGGTATCCAGGCTTATTTCACCGACTTTAAGCACCGGGTGCGAATGGCCGTGACTGCGGCGCACCAAGGCACGCAGGCGAAACAATACTTCAGCGGATTCAAAAGGCTTGGTGACATAGTCATCTGCCCCAGCAGTAAAACCGGCGGCTTTATCGGCCCAGCGCTCGCGGGCGGTTAATATAAGCACCGGCAGATCGATACCATCTTCACGCCAGGAGGCGAGCCAGCGGGTGCCGTCGCCATCGGGCAGGCCTACGTCAAGAATCAACGTATCGTAGGTTTCCGTGCGCACTAGAAAGTCGGCCTCCTGGCCGTTTTCTGCATGCTCAACCAGCCAGTCACCATCGCGCAGTGCCTGGCTAAGCTCGCGCGCCAACGCCTGGTCATCCTCTACCAGTAAACACTTCATGTTATATGCCTTATGCGGGCTTGATTTGACAGATTCAGGGGCGGCGCATTTCGTTGATACGCACGCCTTCAATCGACATCAACTGACCGCTGTGACCATCAAATTCAAACTCTACCACCTGATTTTGAGGGCCCAGCAATTTTATTTCATACTCGACAGCACCGTGTTCACGCTCAACTTCTACCTCTAATACCTCACCGATATAATGCGCGTCCAGCCAGTCCAATATGCTTTCTAACGACACGACATCGCCACGCCGCACTTCGCCGTGCAGCGCTTCCCAGTGCTGATCGCCCACGGCGCTACCCGAAAGCAGCGCAGCCGAGAGCGCCCCGCCACCGATAAACGACATCAGGTGCTGGCGGGATTGCTTGAGTAATATGTTAAAACGCGCAAGTGCTTTCATAGGACAAGGATGCCAAAGGCAACATGAATGCCAGATGAACGGCTCGTTCAGTCTAGGGAAATAAGCGGGGTGCTATAAATACTCTGTCACATTCACGAAATGCCGCATTCACGAAATGCCATTACTTGCCTCAAGCATTTAACGACTGAAGAAGTAGTTAAAGACTAGAGAAGTGTTTAAAGACTAGAGAAGTGTTTAAAGACTAGAGAAGGATTTTGCCATGAACGCTATGAAGAAAATGCTGTTGATCCCGACCTCCGCCCTACTCTTCGCAGCAGCGGCAGGTAGCGCCCAGGCAGACTCGCTGCCCATGGATCGCATTGACGACGTCTTAACCCACGCCTCAGAGTACGGGTTCAGCCACTATGAAGAAATCAGCATTAAAAGCCGTGGCCGTGCTGAGGTAGAAGGCTGGCTGGACGATGAGTGGTATGCCGACATTGAGTTTTCGCTCGATAACGGTGAAACGCTACAAGAGAAGCGTGAGCGCTTAATTACCGGCGCATGGGGAATGAGTGAAGACGATATCCGTCAGGCGCTGGAGGTTGCGGCTCAGGAAGGCATGGCCGAGTTTGAAGACCTGGATATCGATAAAAGTGGCATCATCGATATCGAAGGACGTGACGAAAGCGGCCGCGAGCTTGAAATCAGCGTACGTCAGGGCTCTTCTGAAGTTACCCAGATCGACCGTGATTAAAGAACAGTGATTAAAGAACAGTAGCTAATCGTTAAGCTGGCTCCCTTTGGGCGCCCGCTTTCGTTTGCCTGCGCTTAACGGCAATCCAGACAGTTACCGCGCGCCATAAGGGCACCGGCAATACGCTCAATGCCCTGGCGGTAAGCGGCCTGCCGATAGGTAATGTTTTCCTGCTCGGCGCGGGTCAAGACGCTATTCGCTTCACTGATTAGCCGCGCATCCAGACGCTGGTTCACATCCTCTTCGCTCCAGGTTTCCCCCGCCCGGTTTTGCAGCCACTCAAAGTAGCTAACGATTACTCCCCCCGTATTAGCCAGCACATCGGGCAATACCGGAATATCGCGCTTGGCTAATGCAGCGTCAGCGTCACTGGTGAGCGGCCCGTTGGCGATTTCCAGAACTGCCCCCGCTTGTACTGCCTCGACGTTATCGCAATGAATCTGGTTTTCCAGCGCGGCGAGCACCAGTACATCTACGTCCAACGCCAGTAGCTCTTCCCCGCTGATTTGTGTACCGGCCTGACTTTTGGCCAGCTGGCCGTGCTGGTCTTTATCTTGTTTAGCCGCAGCAACGTCCAGACCGTCAGCGCTGTAGATCGCGCCGCTCGAGTCGGAAAGCCCAACGATCTTATAGCCCCGCTCGCTGGCTAAACGGGCAAAATGGTACGCAGCGTTGCCAAACCCCTGCACGGCCACGATCGTTTCCTGAGGTTCACGTTCATTCTGCTCGGCCCATAAATCCAACACTTTTAGTGCCCCTCGGCCGGTCGCCGAAACGCGTCCAGGCGAGCCGCCCAGCGACAGCGGTTTTCCCGTTATCGCTGCGGGTGCATGGGCACGCACGATATGTTCGTACTCATCGATCATCCAGCCCATGACAATGGCATCGGTGTTAACGTCCGGCGCGGGGATATCGCGGTCAGGCCCCATGATGTCGGCAATCGCTCGAATATAACCTCGCGCTAAACGCTCGCGCTCAAGCGCCGAAAGTACCTTGGCATCGACCTGGACGCCTCCTTTGCCGCCACCATAAGGCAGACCCACCACCGCGCATTTAATCGCCATCCAAAAACTTAACGTAGTGACTTCGTGCTGGTTAACATCGGGGTGAAAGCGTACACCGCCCTTGGCAGGCCCGAGGCTTGTATCGTACTGCACCCGCCACGCGGGAAACGCTTTCAAGCTGCCGTCATCCATGCGTACAGGAACGCTTACCTGAAGCGACAGGCTCGGTTGCATTAAGCGCGCTTGGGCGTCAGGGTGAATGTCCAGCTCCCTGAAAACATCTTCAAGACGCGAGCGCGCATCTTCAAACAGCGATGCGCCGGTTTGCGGCGTTAATGCTTGCGGGGCGGTCTTCTGTGCTTGGCTCTTCGAGGCGTTTTTATCTTTCGCTTTGGCCTTTTTCGATTTGGTCTTGCCCATTTAGCACACTCCTTTCCTTGGCGGGTGGCGGTTATCACGCTAATGTCGCTGTATAGGAAAGCGTAGCAGCTCAGCGCCAGTTAAGAACGACCACCTAAAGGAGAACTTCTTGCTGAATGCCCCGCCTGCTGAAGGCGTTTGCCGCGAACGCTACCCTTCGCCAGAATTGCCGTCGTCGGGGTCGACTGTACTCTGTGATCTGGCATGGCTTGCGCTCACACCTGACCTTATTGAACTGCCGCCCCCCATTCCCGATGGCGGACGCCCGACGCTTCACGAACTAGGTTTGGGGCACCATTTAACCGCCTGGCTTTCGGCGCTTACTCCCGCATCGCTTGCGGCGGCCAGCCATCAGAAGGCGACGCGCATGGGCCATTATCATGAACGGCTGTGGCATCTTCTGTTAGACACCGCCCCCAATACGCGCCTGCTCGCCAAGAACGTGCGGATTTATCATAAGCGCATCACGCTGGGTGAGCTGGATATGGTCTACCGCACGCGCGATAATCCGGCGCCGGTGCATTTGGAAGTCGCCATCAAGTTTTATCTCGGCTTGCCTGAAGGCCATGGCCCGGCGAACAGCCTAGACCGCTGGATTGGCCCGGGAGGGCTGGATAGCCTGGCGTTGAAATGCGCCCACTTGCGCCGCCACCAGCTGCCGCTTTCCACAACGCCGCTGGCGCTTGCCACGCTTGCACACTGGTTAACCCCACGCGACACGATGCCTTATTCACTCGATGTGGGTGAGCTTCTTACCCACCGCATCGCTATGCCCGGCGTGCTGTTTTATCCCTGGCATACGCCATTGCCCGCCCCTCAAGGGGCAACGCTTAACCATCGGCGTGGCTTATGGTGCTTTTTACGTGACTGGCCCGCGCTAGTGGATAGCTTGGTGGATGGCTCGATGCAAAGCTCAATGGAGAACTCAATGGAGAGCCTAGACACACCGATACGCATGGCTTGGCTACGCAAGCCTCACTGGTTAGCGCCGCCCAAAGTGGAGGATTTTGAGCCAATCGCCGCAGTAATGCCGGGCGTAGAGCGCTTGATTGAGCAGTACGGGCCGCAGCAGGTGATGCTGTATATACCTCATCAGCAGCGCGTTGAACGGGTGTTTATCGTGCCCAATAGCTGGCCCCGCCAAGTACCGCTACCTTCACGCATGCAATCACGGTCCATATAAAAACGCCGCTTACTGATCACAGTAAACGGCGTTTTGTATTGCCTATTTTCAGCTAAAGCGCGCTTGCGCTAGATCACCACTAGGTTATCGCGGTGAATAAGCTCATGGGCTTCTACGTAGCCTAGAATCGCTTCGATCTGATGACTAGGCTGTCCGACCAGCCGTCGCGCCTCCTCGACACCGTAATTGACCAGGCCCTTGGCAACGGGCATGCCCTGCTCATCAACGCAGACCACCATATCGCCACGCTTGAAGACCCCTTTGACGTCGCGCACACCCACCGGCAGCAGGCTGGAGCCTTTTTCGCGCAGGACTTTTATCGCCCCGGCATCCAACACCAGCGTACCGCGCACCTGCAGCTGACCCGCCAGCCAACGCTTACGCGCCGCCATAGGCGCCTGCTCAGGGTGAAGTAACGTGCCTAGCGCCTCGCCGCTCATAATTCGCGTAATAACGTCAGGCTGACGACCGCTGGCAATCACCGTCACCGCCCCCGAACGCGCGGCAAGCTTGGCCGCACGCACCTTGGTGCTCATGCCGCCACGTCCCAGCGCCCCACCACTACCAGCCACGGCGGCAAGGCGCGGGTCATCGGCACGCCCTTCGGCAATCATCTGGGCATTAGGGTTATGACGCGGGTCGGCGTCGAACAAGCCTTCCTGGTCGGTAAGCAGCAATAACGCATCGGCTTCCAACAGGTTGGCCACCAAGGCACCCAGCGTATCATTATCGCCAAAGCGGATTTCATCGGTGACCACCGTGTCGTTTTCGTTGATCACGGGAACCACGCGCATTTCCACCAGCGTACGCAGGGCCGATAGCGCATTCAGGTAGCGCTTGCGGTTGGAGAGATCGTCATGCGTCAGCAGAATCTGCGCCGTGAGCATATCGTGGCGGGCAAAATGCTGTTCATAGCACTGGGTAAGGCCATTTTGACCCACGGCCGCGGCAGCCTGCAGTTCATGCACCGCACTCGGGCGTGCCTGCCAGCCTAAGCGCACCATGCCGGCCGCAACGGCACCGGAGGACACCAGCACCACTTCGATACCCTGCTGATGCAGCTCGGCCACCTGGTCAACCCAGCCGCCAATGGCCGCTTCATCCAGGCCACGCCCGTCATTGGTCAGTAGCGCACTGCCAATTTTAACCACCACTCGGCGAGCGCGGCTTAGCGCACGGCGGCCGCCCCCCAGCTCATGACTCTCCATCCGTTTCTACCTTATCAGGCACGTTATTAAGTACGTTGACCGCTAAGCGCTAGCACATTGAGCAAGCACGCCCGCATATTTCATCAGGGCGCGTATTCGACCTCAACGTCGTAATCATCGTCATCGAAATCTTCGTCATCTTCGTCATCAGGCCGCTTACGACGACCCAGACGCTCTTCGATGCGGGCTACCGACTCTTCTTCCATACGGCGACGCATTTCCTGCTCGCGGGCAAGCGCGTCTTCATCTTCGTTCTCAAGGCGACGCTGCTCGGTCAGCCAGCGGTACGCGGCCTGAACCAGCTTGTCCGTGCCTTCACTGCTAATCGCCGAGATGCGGAACACCGGGCCTTCCCAGCCAAGCGCGTCAATGATCGCTTGAGCGCGTTCTTCACGCTCATCTTCAGGCAGCAGATCAAACTTGTTCAACACCAGCCAGCGCGGGCGCTCGGAAAGCGCCGGAGAGAACTGGCCAAGCTCATGCACAATCGCCTGAGCGGCTTCTACCGGGTCAGACTCATCAAAGGGGGCTACATCTACGACATGAAACAGCAGGCGCGTACGGGTCAGGTGCTTTAGAAAGCGCAGCCCCAGACCAGCACCTTCAGAAGCACCTTCGATCAGCCCCGGTACGTCCGCCATCACAAAGTGTTCGTGCATCCCCAGCTTCACCACCCCCAGGTTCGGCACCAGGGTGGTAAATGGGTAATTAGCCACTTTAGGCTTGGCCGCTGAGACCGAGCGAATCAGGGTGGATTTACCTGCATTGGGCATGCCCAACAGGCCAACATCCGCCATGACTTTCATTTCAAGACGAAGATTACGTCGGTCGCCTTCGGTACCTGGCGTGGTGCGTCGCGGCGCACGGTTGGTAGACGACTTGAAGTGGATGTTACCCAACCCACGACGACCGCCTTCAGCCACCAGTACTACCTGGCCAATTTCGGTGACATCCGCGATGACTTCCAGCGTATCAACGTCCACAACGGTGGTGCCTACCGGGACCTTAACGTGTAAATCTTCACCGGCTTTACCGCTCATCTGACGGCCCATGCCGCCCTGGCCGTTTTCAGCCTTGTAGAAACGCTGAAACTTGAAGTCGACCAGCGTATTGAGCGAGTCGTCACCAATCAGGTAAACGCTGCCTCCATGACCACCGTCACCACCATCGGGGCCACCTTTCGGTACATATTTTTCGCGGCGAAAGCTCAGACAGCCATTGCCGCCTTTTCCCGCCTCAACAATAATCGAGGCTTCATCGACGAACTGCATAGATTCTCCCGGCCGCTTTCGCCGCCCTATATGCAACCCCCTTGTTTCCGTGAGTAGAACAAGAGGACTTAAACAGACAAAAAAGCCCCGCCATAGCGGGGCTTTTTTTCATTAACTACGCTCTACGCAACCTGAGTTGCTTATTCAGAAACGATGCTAACGAATTTGCGGTTTTTCGGGCCTTTGGTCTCAAACTTCACAAAGCCTTCGTTCAGTGCGAACAAAGTGTGATCACGACCTAAGCCAACGCCAGTACCCGCGTGGAAACGCGTGCCGCGCTGACGAACGATGATGCTACCGGCGTTCGCTGCTTGGCCACCGAAAAGCTTAACACCGAGGCGTTTGGATTCGGAATCGCGACCGTTACGCGTGGAGCCGGCTGCCTTTTTATGTGCCATTGCAAAATTCTCCTTTCAGGGAATGAACCGCTTACGCGGAAATTCCAGTAATTTTGACTTCAGTGAACCACTGACGGTGGCCCTGACGCTTCATGCTGTGCTTACGGCGACGGAATTTGATGATGGTTACCTTGTCGCCACGACCGTGAGAAACGATCTCAGCGGAAACCTTGGCACCACTGATCAGCGGCGCGCCGATGTTGAAATCATCGCCATCTGCAACCAGCAGCACTTCATCAAACTCAATCGTTTCGCCGGTAGCGACTTCGATTTTCTCAAGCTTGAGGGTCTGGCCTTCTTGAACGCGGTACTGTTTGCCACCGCTCTTGATAATTGCGTACATGTCGCTCTCCGGACTTGTCGTTAATGCGGCTATGCCCTGCATAACCAGCGCTCATCACTTACGCTCTTTCGAGTCGTGCTCTTATCAACCTGCTGCGAGTGGCGCCCCTTTTGGCAGCCATCTGACAGGGAGCATGATGAGTGGGTCGCGGATTATAACGACAATCGCTCTCTACCACAAGACTACTGGCCGTTGTCAATTGATGTTTATTATCTGCTGTACGCACCATGCCTTGAACGCGCCTTGACGCTTTCCCGGCAGCCCCATAGCATGACTTCAATTTAGTCCTTTCCACCTGCCGCGATGAACGGAACCCATGACCGCCAACGTCTCCCCACCCCCGACTGCCAGCCCAACGCCCTCACCGCTGCACGCCGTGGTGGCAGATGACTTTGAAGCCGTCAACCGGACGATCGTTGAGCAGCTCACCTCGAAAGTCCCGCTCGTCGAAACCATTAGCCAGTACATTATTGAAAGCGGCGGCAAACGCTTGCGGCCAATGCTGGTTCTGCTGGCAGCCCGCTCGCTGGGCTACCAGGGTGACAAGCACATCACTCTGGCCACGCTGATCGAGTTTATGCACACTTCGACGTTGCTCCACGACGACGTAGTGGATGAGTCGCATCTGCGGCGCGGCAAAAAAACCGCCAACGATGCCTGGGGTAACGCGCCGTCTGTCTTGGTCGGTGACTTTCTCTATTCACGCTCGTTTCAGCTGATGGTCGATGTTGGGTCGATGCAGATCATGGCGATTCTCTCCAGCGCCACCTGCACCATTGCCGAAGGCGAAGTGCTGCAACTGACCAATATTGGCAACCCGAGTATTTCTGAAGCGGATTACTTTGAAACCATTCAAGGTAAAACCGCCATGCTGTTCGAAGCCGCCACCCACAGCGGCGCCGTGCTTGCCGACGCCACACCTGAACAAGAGCAGGCGCTCAAGCTTTACGGCCGTTACCTCGGCCTTGCCTTCCAGTTGATTGATGACCTGCTGGACTATCAGGGCGATGCAGACGCCATGGGTAAAAACGTCGGCGATGACCTGGCCGAAGGCAAGCCCACCCTGCCGCTGATTCACGCCATGGAGCAGGGCACGCCAGAACAGGCCAAGCTGATTCGCCAGGTGATCCGTAAAGGCGGCCTGGAGCAGCTGGATGAAGTGCTGGCCATTATTCACGCCACAGGCGCGCTTGAGTACACGCGTAAGCGCGCCGACGAGATGGCCGATAAAGCGCTGGCGCAATTAGAGTTCCTTCCGCCCAGCCCTTACCGTGACAGCATGGCTCAGCTCGCCCGCCTGGCCGTTGACCGGCAAGCATAAAATTCGCATTACAGCGGTGTCGGGGCTTGATAAAAAGCCCCTAACTGTGTAAGATTCGCCCCGTTGTTGAGCACTGCCCAGCAACGTTCGGAATATAGCTCAGCTTGGTAGAGCGCTGCCTTCGGGAGGCAGAGGTCGTAGGTTCGAATCCTGCTATTCCGACCAAGAACACTATTAAAAACGGCCACTTAGCTAAATCAGCAAGTGGCCGTTTTTGTATTTGACTGGTTCTAGGTAGCAAATAGGTAGCAAAACAAAATATTGCAGGGGCAGTGGTTAATGAACAGATCACCCCAAAAGCTCAAACGCTTCACTTATTACCTACGCCAATCCCCCCGCCTTGATTACTACATCCAGTTTGATATCCGCACACAAAGCCAGGGCGCAAAGATCGGGTTAACCCCAGCCGATACCGAAGAGCTATGGCTGACTTACGCGGAAATGCCCACCGTGGTTGCGGATCTGGTCGATGAACGAACCTGGGAAGCTCACCGTAAACCGATACTTGAAATGCTCGCCGCGCACTACCTCACGGCGTCTGATTAACCAATGCAAAAACTGCATAATTGCGCATGAAAACGCATAAAAATATCACCCCTTATAACCGCCCTTCCGCCCAGCAGTGGCGCGGCCTGAGTACCTGCCGCAATAGTGCATAAAAACCACTATATTTAGCGCGCGGGCGGGGCGGGGTGACGATAGCGCGGCGCGGGTCGCCGCCGTTGGTGGGTAATTAGGCCGTACAGCTCGCACAGGAAGTTTTCTTAGTCTTTGAGTGGTCAGGGCTGCGTATTTTTAGAAGCGCTTACAGCGAATAATAGAGCTAATAAAAAGGCTAATGCGTTTCATTTATATATGCTTCATTCGTACGCGCACAAAAAAGCCGCCCAGGCGGGCGGCTGCGATTGAGGGTGCCGGTTACTCGGCGTCGGGATCGTCCAGCCGGTAAGGGTTGAACTTCACTATCTCCTCGCCAACGTGTTCGTTTATTTCCCGCATCGTTGCTTGTAACGGTTCCAGCTCATTAGCTACGAATACTCGTGCGGCTTTCTCAATGTCACCGAAGCCTGCTGTATTTTGCGGAATAATGCCCATTAATTGCGGCGGTATACGATGCCCCGCTAACTGGTCATCGCGGGTAATATTCTTGATGTTATAGAACTCATCTTTAGCCGCTACCTCGCTTACCGGGATAATCTGAACACCGTCCTTTTTCCCCCGGGGCGAGTATAAAAACAAGTTACGGAAATTCCCCGGTCCCTTTGAATCCTTCAACGCTTTGCGCATGTCATCAATATCCTTTTGATCATGCGCCGGGTCGTTCACATACATGATAAAACCAGCGTGCGAGCCGTTCAGGTAGTACCGGCGCCGAAACAGCGTAGCGCTCTCGTTTAACCAGGCGCTTTGAAGGCTGCCGATATAGTCAGGCACCCCGTAAACGCTTTGATCGATGTCGGGCTCCAGTAAATGGATGGTCCGCCCCGCCGGTAGCTCTGTGCGCTCCATGTAGTTGGGTATCCACCAATACCGATCGTCATTACCCCGCCGCATGTACTTGCTTAATCGATGTTGCAATTTTAGCCGCCGCCCCAGGCGTCCGCGGATCTCTTCCAGGTATCCATTGCCAAACGTGAGGTAATCAAGAGCCACGCCGCTAAAATCACGGCGGGATAGCATGGGGTGGGGGATAAACGTTTTTAATAGAATGTTGCGCTTAACCTGCAAAGCGCTTCCATGGTGTGGGGTGGCCCGGTAAGTTTGAGCCAGTACGCTCAACGGAATCGGTGGCTCGTACCATTCATCAGGCGTTAGCCACACACCCTCATACCAAACGTCCCGCATCGATGTAACCGGCTCAGGGTCGCCAAAGCTAAACGCCTCCATCCTGCCACTACCACCGCCGGTGGCCTCCACCGGCGCGGCCTTCTCAGTCTCATACGCATAGACCCGGTGGCGGGGCTTTGCCGCAGCGGTGTTGGTCGTCATTCGTAAACCTCCATAATTGATTTACCCACGCCCTCGGTGGTCGGGCCGTCGATAGGTTCGAAATGTAGAGCGTGCATCGTTGCCCACGCTAAATCGGCGTGGCCGGTCGCCTTGTTGCGACCTGACACGTAAGTGAATTGGCGACCGCTGGCGGTCAGTTCTTTTTTGATCGACATAAACGACGCGGCAAGATCAGACCAACCCGCGTCGAATTCCAACCTATCCTTGCGGATGATCTGCTGAGCCTGCAGCACCATTGATGTCTTCAATGCCACGTCATAGCGATAGCGCACCACCGTTGGGAACCATTTCTCGACGTGCTCAGCAACAGCGCCGCCAATGCCTGTCGTATCGATCCCGATATGGGCAATGTTGTATTTATCGCGGAAGGATTCGATAAACGCGGCCTGGTCTTCGTAGTCCTGGCCTTTGAGGCGGTGGCGCTCCAACACGCGGTGCTTTTCCTCTCTTGAGCGTGCAGGCAGCACAATAACTAGCCCGGCTCCGTCACCATCTTCACCGGTACCGGTCGGGTCGTAACCTATCCAAACCTCACGATCGCCAACGGGGCTAGGCGCGTAGGGCCGGTAGTCGTCCCACACTTCCCAGCTATCGACCATGCAACCCTTCATCGTCGCCAGCGGGAAAGCGCTCTGGCTATCATCGACAAACCCACACATCAGCAGGTTGTCGAATTCCTCCGGCGAATATTCAAGACGCAGCTGTTCAAGGTCGAACAGGTCACAGCCGCCCGCGATAGCATCCATGACGGTGACGATCTGCCGCCAATGACCATCGGGGCATAGCTTTCCGTTTTTCAGTGCCTCGTGGGATACATCAAACTCGGCGCGCTCGCTCTTCTTACGGCGCTTGTTGAACAGATCACCATTCCAGAACGGATAACCCTCGTGGCCAACACTCGAAGGCGTAGAGAAATACGTCTGCCGCCACTTCTTGTGCATGGCCATGCCAGACGTAACCTTGCGGAACTCGGCAAAGCGATGAATCCAAAAATACTCATCCAGATACACGTCGCCGTGATAGCCCTGGGCGGTTTTGCTGTTGGTACCCAGAAAGTGCAGCTCGGCGCCGTTATCCAATACGATGGGGTCGCCCTTCAACTCAACGTCGCAGGTCTCTTTAACGAACTGAATAATGTAATTGCGGAAGATATGCGCCTGGGCGCGGCTGGCAGAAAGGAAGATCTTATTACGCCCATGCTTAAACGCATCGACGATAGCCTCGCGTGCGAAATACCAAGTAGCACCAATCTGGCGGCTTTTGAGAATGTTGCGGATCCGGTGCTTCTGCCCCGCCTCATTCCAAACTGCTTGATACTCAAACAGCGAATCTAAGAACGCTGCTTCCAACGCCTCAATCTGCTCATCATCAAGCGCGTTACGGCGTGGCTTGCGTTTCGGCCCCGCGTTGCGCGCTTCGATGTTCGGGTTTAAATCCGCTTCGCTGCCGGTTTCATGGTATTTGCGAACCCTGGCCAAGCGCTCGATCTGCCTGCCTAGTAGGTCAATTTCCTTGAAATGCTTGCCTTCCTTTTCCGGTAGCCCAATGAGCTGAACCATCCGCGCTTCAAGCGAGTGCTCTACACGCTCGGTCGGCGTCGCATCTTCCCACCTATCACGGGCTTTCCAGCTATGTACGGTCGCGGGTTTCTCACCAATATGCTCGGCAATACGCGCAACTCGCCACCCTTGCCAGTAGAGGTGCCGGGCGGTCATGCGCGGGGATTCTGTCGCGCTAGGGATCAAGTCGGGGGCTGTCGTCGTCATGTCGCCAGCGTACCCGTCGCGCGCGATGCCCACGCCTGCCTTGCTTTGTCTTGCCCAGCTCGCACAACGTGTAACCGTTGAGCCCAAACGCATACACGCGGAACCTGAGCGCATATCGAACAGCCACCGCCCAGGAACCCCAACATGCCCAAGTTTTTCCGCGTCGCCACCGAAGGCGCAACCACCGACGGCCGCGAGATTCAGCGCGAATGGATCGAGCAAATGGCCGCAAATTACGACCCCAAGAAATACGGCGCGCGCGTCTGGATGGAGCACATTCGCGGCATGACAGCGGACAGCGTATTTAACGCCCTGGGCGATGTCCTCTCAGTAGAAGCACGCGAAGTGGAAGACGGGAAGCTCGCCCTGTTCGCCGAGATCGATCCCACCGACGAACTCAAGGCGATGAACAAGCGACGCCAGAAGGTCTACAGCTCTATTGAGGTAAACCCTAAGTTCAGCGACACCGGCGAAGCGTATCTGGAAGGCTTGGCGGTAACCGACTCCCCCGCGTCGCTGGGTACGGACATGCTGCAATTCAGCCGAGATAAAGGCGCTGCATCACCGCTGGCCACTCGCAAGCAGCACGCTGACAACCTCTTCACCGAGGCCGTGGAAATTGATCTCGACTTCACCGAAGAGAAGCCACCGACCGCCGACGGCTTGAAAGCCAAGATCGCCGCCTTATTCGGCCGCCAGGACACCAAAACGGCAAGGGGCTTTGAAGCTTTCCGCACTGAGCTGGAAGGCACCCTCGAAGTGGTCGCCGACCACTACAACGCCCTGGCCGATGAGCTGGAAAACCGCCCCACCGCCGAACAGTTCGGCCAGCTCCAAACCGAACACAACGATCTGAAAAAGCGCTTCGAAGAGCTTTATAACCAGATCGATAACGAACCGGATACCACGTACCGCGCCCCCGCTACCGGTGGCGGCGTCGTTGAAGAAACCGACTGCTAAGCGCTGGCCAGACGAAAAACCAGCCGCCGCCACTTGATCAAGGGAACATCTAAATGCGCAACGATACACGCAAGGCCTTTAACAAATTCAAAACCCGACTAGCCCAGTTGAACGGCGTCGATAACACCGGCGACCATTTCAGCGTTGAGCCCAGTGTCCAGCAGACGCTGGAAAGCAAAATGCAGGAATCCAGCCAGTTCCTTCGCAGCATCAACGTAATTGGCGTAGATGAAATTAAAGGCGAAAAAATCGGCATGGGTGTTTCCGGCCCGATTGCCGGTCGTACCAATGTAGAAGAGAAGGATCGCAAAACCCGAAGCGTTACCGACCTATCAAGCCAACAGTACGAGTGCGTAAGCACCGAGTTTGATACTCACATTCCTTGGGCGCGGCTGGATGCCTGGGCACGGTTCCCTGACTTCCAGGCACGTATTCGCAACTTGATCATTCAACGCCAAGCGCTTGATCGCATCATGATCGGTTTTAACGGAACCAATGCAGCGGTGGAAACCGACCCTGTTGCAAACCCGCTTTTACAGGACGTTAACAAAGGCTGGCTTCAGCAGTATCGCGACAACTCGCCCGAGCGCGTACTAAAAGAAGGTAAAACCGCAGGAAAAGTCGTTATCGATAAGACCCCCGTTAAGAATGATGCTGGTGAGGTCACTGGTATCAAAGGCGACTATGCGAACCTCGATGCGCTGGTATCCGACGTTAAAAGCCAACTGATTGAGCCTTGGTACCGTGAAGACCCGTCATTGGTGGTCATTATGGGTAGCCAAATGCTGGAAGATAAATACTTCCCCATGATCCAGCAGCACGGCCAAACGCCCACCGAAACTATCGCGTTAGATCTGCTTCTCAGCCAAAAGCGTATGGGGGGCTTGCAAGCGGTGCGCGCCCCGTTCGTGCCGGAAGGCACCCTTATGATTACGTCGCTGGCCAACCTCTCGATCTATTGGCAGATCGGCAGCCGCCGCCGCTACATCAAAGATAAGCCCGAGCGTAAACGCGTAGAGAACTACGAATCCAGCAACGACGCCTACGTCGTTGAGGATTACGGGTTCGGCTGCGTCGTCGAAAACATCGAAATCGTCGAAGCGTAAAAAGGGACGTTATGAAAAGCCCAGCCCGTAAGCACTTTGAACAAGTGACCGCCGCGAAAGCGGCGGGCGCTGCCACCCCCGGCGAGCAACAACAGGGCGAGCAATACGAGCTACACGCTCGCGCACTCTATGAAGCCCGTCGCACGCTCAAGGCCATTAAATCCATTCAAGGCAAGGTCGAGAAGAAGTGCGAGCTATTGCCCGACTTCCTGCCCTATATCAACGGCGTGCTGAGCGAAGGCAAAGGCGCAAAAGATGACGTACTCATGACCCTAATGGTCTGGTGCATCGACGTCGGCGATTACGAAAAAGCCCTCGAAATTGGAGCCTACGCGGTGAAACACAACATCGAAACGCCCGACCAATACGACCGCGACACCGTCAGCATCCTGGCCGAAGAGATCGCCGACGGCGTCAAGTCAGCGCTGGAAAAAGAAAGCGTCGACGCCGACGCGCTCGCCAACGTTATGGCTCGCTGCGTCGCAATCGTCGGTGATGCCGATATGCACGATCAAATCAAAGCCAAAGTGCATAAAAGCTACGGCTACGCACTCCGCGCCGCCGAAAATGCCGAAGGCGCACTTGCCCAGCTCAAGCGCGCGTTAGAGCTGAATGAAAAAATTGGCGTAAAGCAGGATATCCAGCGGCTAGAAAGTCAGCTCAAAAAACAGGGCGAACAGGCCACCGCCTGACGCCAACAGAGTCGCACCCGACGGCAAGGGGGCACCGCTAAGCAAGGGCTTATAGCCTCGCGCGAAGTGGTCCACCCCCTTCTTAAATAGGTTGCCATTATGCTTGGCCACAGCTCAAACCCACCCAGCAAAACGCTGGCCATCATCATTAATAACGGCTTTTGGCCAGATGTAGACCCGAACGCATTCCGCGATGAAGAGCGAGTTACGAGCATAACCGATGTGCGTATTCGCCAAAGCCTGCGCGCCGCCATGGCGGATATCAATCGCCAGCTGGCTAGTTACCAACATAACCAGCAGCAAGCTGGGCGCATGGCATGCGACGCAATACCGCCCGAACCTTGGCAATCACCCGGTGATATCGAGCTGCTCTATACCCGAGCCATCTACGCCCAAGCCCAAGCGGATTTACAGGAGCGTTACCGCGACTATTCCGCCACTGGTGAAGGCAAAAAACGTGGCGAAACGATGGACACCGCCGCAGACGACTACCGCGCCGATGCCCGCGAAGCCATCGCCGAGCTGACCGGCCGCAATCACACCACGGTCGAGCTGATATGAACCGTGTGGCCTACGCTAATCAGGGCGAAACGCTCGACGGCCTGCTCTACCGCGTCTACGGCAAAACCGCTGCGATTACCGAACAAGCACTGCGGCTCAACCCGCACCTGGTTAACCAAGGGCCAGTGCTGAAAGAAGGAACCCCGGTCACGCTGCCCCCACCGCCGGAAGCACGCGAGCCCAAACCCCAAATACAGCTTTGGAACTAAGCGACCATGAGCCACCCATTTGAAATCACCACCGAAAGCGCAAAATTGGCGCCGCCGGCCATCGTCTCGTTGCTCCATGTGGGCGGCATGACCCCGGCCGACTGGGTCACCGTGCTAACGCTGCTTTATCTGGCGTTACAGATCGGCCTGCTGGTACCGCGTTACCTGAAACAGCTACGCAACTACTGGGGACCACGCGATGAGTCTTAAAAGCCGCATTGCCATTGGGGCCACCGCCGGAGCGCTCAGCATCGCCACCGCCGTCGTCTCCTACTACGAAGGCTATAAGCCCACCACCTACCGCGACCCCGTCGGTATCCCCACCATTTGCTATGGCCACACCGCCACGGCACGCATGGGGCAAACGCTGTCACAAGAAGAATGCACCGCGTTGCTGGAAGCCGACCTGGGCGACGCCTTCACTGCAGTGGATCGCCGCGCCCAGGTCGAACTACCGCCCCCGACCCAGGCGGCGTTAGCTTCGTTTGTTTACAACGTCGGCGAAGGCGCCTTCGCCCGTTCCACCCTGCTGCGCAAACTCAATGCTGGGGATCTACGCGGCGCATGTAATGAACTTTCTCGCTGGGTTTACGCCGGTGGCCGAAAGCTCAACGGCTTAGTCAAACGTCGCGCCACTGAACGTGAATTGTGTCTTGCAGGCGTTGAGCAAAGCACAAGGCCAGCACCATGAGCCGCCTACTTGCCGCACTGGCCATCTTGCTGCTGGTCGTTCTTATTACCTGGGCACTTTGGCAGCGCACCAACGCCGCCGAGGCTCGCGCCGATCTCGCCGAACAACAGCTCGCCGAATCTCATCAGCGGGAACAGGAAAGCATCGTGGTCATTAATGCTCTCTGGGAAAACGCCCGGCGCCTGGAAAATCAACGCCGGGCGCTGGCAGATCAACAAGCGGTACTCACCCGCACCGCCGCTAACCGCCTGGCCACCATTGAGGATCTACACCGTGAAAACGCCACGCTACGCGATTGGGCTGGCACTCGCCTGCCTGCTGCTGTTATCCGGCTGCGCAACCGCCCCGCCGTCATCGGTGCCCGTGATTATTATCAATCAGTGCGCGACGCCCAGCCCCTGCACCCTGCCAGCGAGTAACCCGCAATCAAACGGCGAAATGCACCTGCAGCTTGAACGCACCGAAGGCGCCTGGGCGCAGTGCGCCGCCGAGGTCGACGCCATTATTCTTTGCCATAGCGAAGCCCTACAATGATCAAATTACAGCACTTAAGAGCCCATATACTCGCTAGTGTCCCGCAATTAGCACGTAGCCCCGAACAGCTCCACACCTTCATCAACGATGGCAAAATAAAATTCGCGCGAGGCACGAACTTAAGCCACCAGTACACCGTAGACGCGCAGATCGTCATCACCGATTACAGCGGCTCACTCGATACGGTAATGGTGCCGCTACTCCAATGGCTCAACAGCTACCAACCAGATCTTGACCCCGATGAAGCCGTCCAGCTCGAAGCCGAGATCTTGAACAACCACAGCTGGGATCTCGCGCTAACTGTCCGCCTCACTGAACGCGTCGTCTCCAAGGTCGACTGTGAAAGCGGCCGCATCGAATCCGAACACCGGATGCCGGAATACCCGGTTGATGCATGCCCCGCGAAAAGTTGGCAGCTCTACGTTAAAGGGCCAACCGACGCTGAACACGTACTCAAAAGCGAATGGCATAGCGAATGAGCGACGAACTGCAGCAGCTTGATACTTGGCTAACGCCCCTTATCAACAAGCTCACGCCAAAAGAGCGTCGGGTACTCGCGCGAAACGTCGCGCGGGATCTGCGCATTGCTAACCGTGAACGCATCAAGACACAAACCAGCCCCGACGGCACACCCTTTGAACCCCGCACTCAGCTGCGCGGTCGTCGTGGGGCTATACGCCGCAAAACCATGTTCACCAAGTTACGCACGGCCAAATACCTCAAGATCAAAACCAACGCCGATGAAGCCACCGTTGGGTTCATGGGCCGCGTCGCAAAAATCGCACGCGTGCATCACTACGGCCTACGCGACCGCGTCGAAAAAGGCGGCCCACAGCACCAATACGCCCGCCGAGAACTTATCGGCATCACCTCCGCCGACCGTAACCGCATCGCCAACAGCGTGTTGAACCACCTCACCACGCCCGGCAAATAATCGCCTGCTTGTCCTAGGCATGTGGCACAACGCCCGCCGCTACCCACCCGCGCGAAAGCCAAGCAGCATGGCGGCATGAACAACGTCGCCGAACTTAAACGCCTTATCGCCAACTTGATTCGCATCGGCACCATTGCCGAAGTCGATCACGGCAACCCCGATGCCGCGCCGCCGAAACCGCCGCGCGTGCGGGTCGATATCGGCGAGCTTACAACCGGCTGGCTGCACTGGATCGAAAGCCGGGCGGGCACTACCCGCACTTGGTGCCCGCCCACAGTGGATGAACAGGTACTTGTATTCGCCCCCGGCGGGGATCTAAACGCCGCCGTAGTGATGACCGGGCTATTCCGAAATGTTCACCCCGCACCCAGCGATAACGGCGACCACTTTCACGCCGTGATGCCTGACGGCGCAGTGATTGATTACAACCACGTAGAGCATCACCTGACGGTCGACATTCCCGGCGATATCACGATTAAGGCCACGGGTGATATCCGCATCACTGCCAGCGGCGATATGCACCTTAAAGGCCGCAACATTTATGAAAACTAAGGGGCGATTACATGGGCGTTAAAACCGGCGATAGCCACGTTATCGACTACACCGACGACTTCGCGAAAATGATCGCCGTTGGCCAGCAAATACATGAAGAGCTAACGCTGATCCGTGAAGCGCTCTATGCCGATAAAAAAGCAGGCGGTGCAGCGCTGGCCACCAGCCAGCATGCCATGGCCCAGAGCATTGAACAGATCCTCCAACGGGCCAGCCATGAGCGCCTGGGCCTTTATACCCGCCCGGTCCCCTACGGCGATGGTGGCCTAAGTCGCGCCTCAATGATCAACGCACTTAAGCAAAGCAACCAACTCGACAACGTGCGCCAGGAAATGGCGGCCCCCACGCCGCTATAGGAGACCGCCATGCCCGCAGCTACCCGCCTCGGCGATATGTGTACCGGCCACGGCTCATGCTCGCCGCGCCCATCCGTCACCGGTTCGCCCGATGTATTTGTGAACGGCATTCCCAGCCATCGTGTAAGCGATGCCTGGGCGCGGCACTGCACACATGAATCGGTACTAGCAGCGGGCTCCAAAACGGTATTCGTGAACGGCCGTCCCAAGGGGCGTGTCGGTGACCCGGTCGCGTGTGGCTCATTAGTGGCCACCGGCTCCAATAACGTTTTTGTAGGGGGCTAACCGTGGGCATGCACACATCGAACGGCCAGCGAGTACTCGGCATTGCTCATATTCAGCAAAGCATTCGCGACATTCTTACCACGCCCATCGGCACCCGTGTTATGCGCCGGGAATACGGTTCGCTGCTACCCGAGTTGATCGACCAGCCGCTAAACGACACCACGCTGCTACAAGCCTACGCCGCCACCGTGATGGCCATCACCCGCTGGGAACCCCGCGTGCGCGTGCTGCGCGTTAATCGGCAAGTGGATGCCAGCCAGCACGGCCGCGCCCTGCTCGGGATCGACGCCCAAACCCACGATGGCCAGCGCCTACACATCGAGGTGCCGTTCACATGAGCACGCCGATTGATCTTTCCCAGATCACGCCGCCAGATGTTATCGAGCCACTGGACTATGAAGCGCTGCTCAGCGAGCGAAAAGCGCGGCTAATCGAACTCACGCCCATTGATGATCGGGCGGATCTCGCCGCCACACTCGCACTGGAAAGCGAGCCACTTACCAAGCTCCTGCAGGAAAACGCTTACCGCGAATTGCTACTACGCGAACGCATCAACGACGCCGCCCGCGCCGTCATGCTCGCCTACGCCGCCGGTGGTGACCTCGACCAGCTCGGCGCCAATTTCCAAGTCACCCGCTTGATGCTCGACCCCGGCGACTCGAAAGCCGTGCCGCCGGTACCGCCCACGTATGAACACGACCGCGACTTTCGCGCCCGTATTCAGCTCGCCTTTGAAGGACTATCGGTGGCCGGGCCAGTAGGCGCCTATCAATTCCACGCCGCCGCCGCGCATCCCGATGTGCGCGATATTGCGGTGGAAAGCCCCGCACCGGTTGATGTGGTGCTTACTGTCCTATCACGCCAGAACGAAGGCATCGCCACACCCGCGCTACTTAATATCGTGCGTGACTACTTGGAGCCATACCGTCCTCTAACAGACAGGCTCACCCTGCAGCCCGCCGAGCGCACGGACTACCAGGTCAATGCCACGCTGACACTGCGCTCAGGCCCGGATGCCGAACTGGTCACCAAGGAAGCCCGCGGCGAACTGAGCACCTATGTTGACGCCCGGTATCGCCTGGGCGGCTGGGTTACGCGCTCCGGCATTAGCGCCGCGCTCACCGTTCAAGGCGTCGAAAACGTCACGCTCCACGGCTGGCAGGATCTGCGCAGCGCGCCCAGCCAGGCGCCCCGATGCACTGGCATTACGCTGTCCACGGAGCGGCTGCCATGACCATGCACCTGTTACCGCCCAACCGCAGCCAATTAGAAGCCCGCGTCGCCGCGTCGCACCCGCTCGCCCTGCCGGTACCGCTGCGCACGCTCTGGAATCCGGAAACCTGCCCGGCGGATTTGCTGCCGTTCCTCGCCTGGGCGTTTTCCGTGGATGTCTGGGAAGCCGATTGGCCAGAGGCCACCAAGCGCGCCGTGATCGCCGAAAGCTTTGCCGTGCACCGCATCAAAGGCACACGCTTAGCCGTGGAAAAAGCCCTAGCCGCCATGGGCATCAAGGTCACGCTTACCGAGTGGTTCGAGCAGCAGCCCACCACCCAGCCGGGTACCTTCCGCGCTCGGCTGCACCTCAACGACAACCGGGCCGTAGCCGACCAGCTCAGCGGCGCGTTTTATCAGCAGATTCACCACGCCATTCAAAGTACGAAGAACCTACGCAGCCATTACGACTTTGACCTCTCCGCTGACTTCGGCCCAAGCCGGGTTGGCGTGGCCAGCGCCCAAAGCGCCGCCGGTTTAGCCCGCAACGATGCCCGCCCAACCCAGCCGCCACTTGAAATGGCTACTAATTTGGCAACGGCGAGCATCGTGCAACCCGGCGCCCTCTCGCGGAATGCGGCGCACCCGATTCAACAGCAGGTCGAAATCGGCGCCGAAATGAGCGTAACGGCAGTGCATAAAGCCAGCGCTCTGGCGCGCCGAGCGGCACAAATAACAACTGACGCCACGCTGGCCCCGGCGCGGATCGCCATTACCGGTGCCTATCGTGGGCTAGCCGTTACACGGCGGCTCATGGCAAACGCACCCGATACCCACCTGCCCGACTCAGTGGCCCAAGCGAACCTGCCAGCAGCATCGCTGTTAGTCGCCGGGGCATGTCGCGGATTTGCCGTCACTCATCACACAATGGAGAGCACCACATGACAGCCCTGGTACCCGTTATCACCACGGCGGGCCTCGCCGCCGTGTTCAATGCCGCAAGCGATGGCCTAGCCGCCCGTATTACTCATATCGCGCTGGGCGGCAACGCCCGTAAACCCAGTAAAAACGAATTCAAGCTGGTCAACGAACGCCGCCGCGTGAGCATTGCCGATGGCCAGCGCGTCAGCGACCACCAAATTCATCTCACCGGCGTGGTGGATGGCGAGGGCCCAGAATTCTGGGTGCACGAAGTGGGGTTCTTTCTTGAAGACGGTACGCTGCTCGCTGTCTGGTCCGACGCCAATCCGCTGGCTTATATCTCCAACGCGGTACCGCTGCTGCTCGCGTTCGATCTACGCCTGGACGCCCTACCCGCTGAATCCGTCACGGTGGAAGGCACCGGTGCCAATCTCTCGCTAGCCGCTTGGGGCGAACAATACACCGCCAACGCGGCGGCCATCGTCGACAACATGGCCCGCCAGGTGGATCTGCTGTTTCGCGTGCATGAGTTAGAGAAACGCGCATGAGTACCCAGGCCCCCACGCTCTCCATGGTTGCAGGTACCACATATCGCTTTAGTGCGAATTGGGCCAGCGAAGACGCCGCCGCCACCCCGGTGGATATCACCGGCTGCGAAGCCGTATTCGTGGTGGCCACCACTCAAGGCGGGCCGCTGCTCAGCTGTGAAATCGGCGACGGTATCGAGTTGGTACCAGAACAAGGCGGCATCAACGTGCATATCCGCCCCGAGCAAACGGCCGGTGCCGTCTCACCGAGTTGGTCCGGCGCACGGTACGAGCTGCGCGTTACGTTCCCAAGCGGCGATGTATTCAGCCTGCTGCGCGGTCACTTCCAATTGCAGCCGGGGGTAGTCCATGGCTAACGCTACTCGCCTCACCGTCAACATGCCCGCGCGCTCGGTAACGGTTCACCTACCCGCACCGCCACGTTTTCAGGTCATTAGCCACGGCTTGCAGGGACCGCCCGGCACGCTATCGCCTGAGATCCTCGCCCAGGTCGCAGAAGCACGCATGGCCACCCAGCAATTGGGCAACGTTTTGAACGCCTTAACAGATGCCATCAGTTACCACGGCGGCATGATCGCCGCACAGGAGGACGCCACAAAATGAGCTTTGATGAAAATCTCATCGCCCTACGCCAGGCAGTGACCCACACGCTCGGCGTGATCGACGGCAAGCTTCGCAACAAGGCGAACAAAACCGACGTACTCACCACCGAGCAGATCGACGCACGTATCCAAGTGCTGATCGGCAGCGCCCCAGAAACCCTCGACACCCTCGCCGAGATCGCAGAGGCGTTGGGAAACAACCCGAGTTTCGCCACCACCATCGCCGAAGAGCTGGCCAAGAAAGCCACCAAAACCCGCGTCACAGAGTTGGAAAACCAGCTCGGTGAATCACTCACCGCCTTAACCGACGCCTTTACCCAGGGCGCCGCCACTATTCAAAACAGCACTCAGGAGGCCTCATGAGCTTAGAAAGCCAAGTCAGCGCGCTGGTTAGCGCAGCGAGCAAGTTGACCAGCGAAATCGCTGGGAAGATGAAGGGCATCGATAACACGCTGTCAGCTGCACAGCGCAAGTTTGATGAGTTCACCGGCAAAGATTTCCCCAAGCGAGTCAGCGAAGCGCGCAGCATCAAAGTCTTTCTCGATACAGCTAAAGGAAATGATGAAAACACAGGGCTTTCTGCATCCAACCCTGTAAAAACCTATCGGCAAGTTAGCCGAGTAATCGGCGGCGGCGATACGATTTACGACATTGTCGAACTTACTGTGGCTGGCGGTTCTGCTGTTATCTTGGATGGTGCGCTCTATGCCAAATCTGAGATACGTATTGTCTGCCAAGATGGGCCTGTGGGAGGAGTAACTAAACTCATCCAAGGCTTCTACGGAGGCTCTGCTGCTGGTCGGCCTATGCAGCCTTTCCGCGCGCCCTACGTAGAAATCGACGATAAAACCAACGGAAACGTTGAGCTGCATACAGCAGAATTTAAAGACGGTCATACCTGGGAAGAAGCGACAGGAAAAAACACCGCATGGATGTGCTACGTCGGCTCAATGCTGGAAAATACACCACGCTTCAAACTGCGAAATGTGGATGTAAAACTCCACGATATACCGCTGAGCATGGTTTACATGGGCGGAAGCATGGGCTCTTTTTCCACGTATCAAATCATCATCGGCGCATCGTGTGATTTTTCGGTGGAGCCTGCAGGAGGCTCAAGCGCGAGCTTCACTAACTCGCCACGCCTGCTCTACTGCTACGACAACCCCAAAATCCCGCTCGACATTATTGCCTCAACGCTAACTATCTCAGGGAACATCACCTCGGTTTCCCAGCTGTTTGGCAATCTGAATACTCAGAACGTCCGCTCATCCTTCACTATTTAAGGTCGCCCATCATGCATTTAGAAAAAGTGGTTTATAACGGGAAGATCACTATTGGCGTATCGACCCACAACACCAGCATTCCGCTGGAAGCGCTATTGCCAGCCGCTCAAAAGCAGCTAGGTGAAAATATCGACACCGCCGCCGGTAAAGCCCGCGCCGCCTTCGTCAGCCCCGGCAGCTATATCGATCAGGAGTACCTGCTGGCCAAGCAGGAAGCCAGCGAGTGGTTAGCGGGCGGCAAGGATGAAGCGGCGATTCCTTCCAGCGTGCAGGATCACATCGAGATGTTTGGGGTCAGCGCCGAAGCCGCCGCCCAAGAGATCGTCGCCACCGCCGACCAATGGGAAACCGCCCTGCGCGATATCCGCAACCTGCGCCTGGGTGGTAAAGCCGCCGTGCAACGCGCCGATACCATCGAAGCCGCAGAAGAGGCGGCCCAGCAAGCCATCGAACAGCTCAACAAGTACCGTCCGCAAATGGGTGCCCTATGAACCGTTCCTATATTGAACACGCACTGATTGCGGTTTTAATCCAGTTCACATTATTGCCGTTCATGGATATGTGGGTAGCCGGTAGCGTTGCCGTGGCGCTGTTTCTGGGGCGTGAAATTGCCCAGAACGAATACCGCGTGGCACACCGCCGAGGCTGGACGTGGGGGCAGGTGCCGCCGGTTAACTGGTACGAAGGCGCTTGGCGAGGGTGGACACGCAAGTCTGTTTTCGACGTTCTCGCGCCGTTGTTTGCATGCGTGGTAATCGCCTCGCTTTCCCGCCATACCCCGATGCTCAATTAGCAACGCCGTTGACGTCAGCCCGAGAAATGATGAAAGCCTGCCATTTTGGCAGGCTTTCAGCTTATTAGGTTTAATCACTGACCTTAATTTCCAAATCAGTAGATATCGCTCCGAATTCTTTACTAACTTTATCTAAAATGGAATCGCAGTAACATAAACCCTCTTCACAAAACCTTTTTGCCTCATTCTTATGTTTATTTACATCTAACCCAGTAGGCTCCATCAATTCAAAATAATAGTTACCTGCGTATACGGTTGCATAAAGTTTTCTTGAAATAGCATTAAAATAAAAAGTTGTTATCTCGTCTTCTATATTCAAGAGCACATGAAATTTCTCAGAATCTATGGCTAGAATTTTTTCTGAATCCTCTGGAACATACTCCTTGACCAAGTGAGACAGTTTAGATAAATCCTTATTATCAACTGCCTTTATGCCATTTATAAAAAACATCCTCATAGTCCATACTTCATGGCTTAAAGCTTTTAATGACAGCCTTCTCAACTGGTATACCCTCTGTTCTTCTGCTTGCCTTTTATCTTTATCAATTTTCCATGGTACGTAGATCGCCACAGCAACGGCACATATTGACCCTATAGCTTGAATCCATCCCGCATCCCATTTTTTTATATGAAGAACATCACCGACCCAGATAGATATCAGGACGCCTATAAAAAAACCCGCCACGACCGATCCATACAAAAACCGCATTCTCATATCTTTCTCCTGCTCAAAAGTAAACTTATACCTTGTCCCCCGCTCTTGGCACAACGCCCGCCGCTACCCTCCCGCGCGAAGCCCGCCCACCATGGTCGCCACACCAAAACAGATACCGCTTGAACCTGCGCAGGAGCCAAGCACATATGGCCGATTACCATCACGGCGTCCGCGTCGTCGAAATCAACGAAGGCACCCGCCCGATCCGTACCGTGGCCACCGCCGTTATCGGGCTGGTGGCCACCGGCCCCGAAGCCGACGCCGAGCGCTTCCCGCTCGATACCCCGGTGTTAATAACCGATATTTACAGCGCGATTGGCGCCGCCGGTAAAACCGGCACGCTGGCACGCTCACTACGTGCCATTGTCGAAGAAGCCCGCGCGCTATGCGTGGTCGTTCGCGTTGCCGAAGGCGAAGACGAAGACACAACCACCGCCAACCTCATTGGCAGCGTTACCCCTACCGGCCAGAAAACCGGTATCCAGGCACTTCTTGCAGCTGAGCAACGTTTCGGCGTGAAACCTCGGATCCTCGGCGTGCCGGAATTGGATAATGAAAACGTGGCCACCGCCCTGGTCAGCGTGGCTAAAAAGTTGCGCGCGTTCGCTTATGTTTCCGGCTATGACTGCGAGACAAAAGAAGAAGCGGTGATGTACCGCGAGAACTTCGACGCCCGCGAAGCGATGGTGATCTGGCCGAACTGGCAAGCGTTCGACGTGAACGCCAAGGAAAGCCGCCCACTGTCAGCCGTCGCCAAGGCTCTTGGCCACCGCGCCCGCCTTGATAACGAAATCGGCTGGCACAAAACCATCTCAAACATGGCCGTGAACAGCGTCACCGGTATTAGCCACGATGTGTTTTGGGATCTGCAAGATCCCGCCACCGATGCCGGTTACCTCAACGCCGCCGACGTCACCACGCTAATCAATAAATCAGGCTTCCGCTTCTGGGGCTCGCGCACTTGCTCGGAAGATCCGCTCTTCGCGTTCGAGAGCTACACCCGCACCGCGCAGGTACTCGCGGACACCATCGCCGAAGCCCATCTCTGGGCCGTTGATAAGCCGATGCACCCCTCACTGGTGCGCGACATTATCGAAGGCATCAATGCCAAGTTCCGGGAATTGACGCGTAAGGGTTACATCTTGGGCGGCGAAGCCTGGTTCGACCCCGAGTTGAACAGTAAAGAGGTATTGAAAAGCGGCAAGCTCTACATCGACTACGACTACACGCCGGTGCCGCCGCTCGAAAACCTCATGCTGCAGCAGCGCATCACCGACCAATACCTGGTCGATTTTGCCGACCGCATCGCCGCCTAAGCCGCCGATCAACAAGTAACAGGAGCAAGCCAAAATGGCATTACCCCATATCCTCAAAGATTTTAACTTGTTCGGCGATGGCAATAACTGGCAAGGCCAGATCCCCGAACTCACACTGCCCGAGCTTTCGCGTCGAATGGTCGAGTATGAAGGCGGCGGTATGGAAGGCCCCATCGAAGTCGACCAAGGCAATGAGCTGCAGGAATTCGAATGGGTCGCGGGCGGCATGATCGTTGATATCTACGACAGCTACGGAAGCCCCATTCACGATGCCGCCATGTTGCGCATGACCGGCTCTTACGAATCCGACGAAGACGGCGAAATTATCCCGGTCGAGATCGTCATGCGCGGCCGCCACAAGACGATTTCTATGGGCGACGCGAGTAAGGGCGACAACAACCAGATCAGCGTCACCACCACACTCTCGTATTTCAAGTTGATCGTGGATGGCGAAGAAGTCATCGAGCGCGATGTCCCCGGCTACATCTTCAAAGTACGCGGTGTAGACCGGCTGGCAGAACGTCGCGCCGCTCTCGGCGTTTAAATCCTTTTCCTCTCAAACCAGCGGCCACCCAACGGTGGCCACACTCAACTAATAGGAATGCACCATGACGACTAAAACTGAATCCCAAGCCGTTGAGGCAACCGAAGCACAAGCCGCTGAAACCCAAACCGCCCCCGGCGTACCAACCGAAGTAGTCGAGCTGGAAACCCCGTTAAAGCGCGGCAAAAACGAGGTGACTGAAATCACCGTCCGCAAGCCTATGAGCGGCGGTATGCGTGGCGTCTCCCTGGTTGACATCATGAACCTGGACGTCGCCGCGCTCACAAAAGTGATGCCACGCATCACCACCCCCGGCCTCACCGAAGCCGAGCTGAAAACCATGGACATCGTCGACCTGGTGCAGCTGGGTACGGCGCTGAACGGTTTTTTGACCCCAAAGAAATACAAGGACATCGAAGCCTAAGCCTGCCCGAGTTCGTCGAAGACGCCATGGCGGATCTAGCCATGGTCTTCCACTGGGAACCCCAGGCCATGGACGGCATGGAGCTGGAAGAGTTGATGGAATGGCGCGAACGCGCCCGCAAACGCCACGAAGGCAGCAAGCCCAAGCAAGGCAATAAGTAAGGAAAACCGATGGCACGTAATCTACGACTGCAAGTGATGCTCAACGCCGTGGACCGTGTCACCGGCCCGCTCAAAAAAATGCGTCAAGGTGCTGGCCAAACCGGCCAGGCACTGCGCGAAACCCAGAACCAAATCCGCGACCTACAGAGGCAGCAAGGCGACGTCACAAGTTACCGCAAAGCGAACGCCGCGTTACGCACTACTACCCGTGCAATGCGCGACGCCCGCGAGCGCAACCGGCAATATACCCAGGCATTGGACCAGCAGCGCGAAGCCCACGCCAGTATCAAATCAGGGCTGACGGTAAATAGACGCGAATACGACCGCCTCGCTAAACAGCTGCTTAACACCAAACAACCCACCGACCAGCTTAACGCCTCGCTTGAGCGTGCGCGCATCCGCTTGCACAGTTCGCAGACCGAGTTCGACAGATCCGCCCGCACCCTGCGCGAATACCGCAACCGAACCCGTCACGCAGGCGAGGAAGTAAAGCGGCTCACCCAGAACCACGCGACCCAAACCGAGCGTATCCGTGGGCTAAAAACGCGGCTGGATGAAGCGGGTATCAGCACCGATAACTTGGGCCGCAGCGCACGTGAGCTGCGAACCAAAGAGGAGCGGCTAAACACCGCCCTGCAGGAACAAAAGCGACACTTAACCGAGGTTGCCCAGCGTCAACGACGGTTAACAGAAGCCCGCGACCGTTATCAAAATGGCATGGCCAACGTCGCCCGCGCCCAGGGCGTCGGCATGGGCATGTTCGGCACCGGCATCGCCCAGGGCTACGCCGCTAGTCGCCTACTAACGCCTGGCGTCGCTTGGGCGGAACAGATGAGCACGCTACAAGCCGTTGGCCGCTTTGATGCTGACGATGAACGCTTCAAAGCCCTACGCCAACAATCCCGCGACCTGGGCGGCACCACCGCGTTTAGTGCCACCGAAGTCGGCGGCGGCCAAGAGTTTCTATTGCGCGCGGGCATGAGCAGCGAGGCAATTCAAGCCTCCATGCGTGATGTGCTCGACCTCGCCCTGGCCAACAACACCGAGCTAGCCCGCGCGGCAGATATCGCTTCCAACATTGCCGGCGCCTTCAAAGTCGATATGGAAGTCGATGGGGCAATGGGCCGGGTCGCGGACATTCTCTCCGGTACCGCCAGCCGGGCAAACGTCGATCTTGAAATGCTCGGCGAAACCATGAAATACCTGGGCGGTGCCGAAGACCTCAAGCTAACCATGGAGCAAGCCGCCGCTATGTCGGGGATCCTCGGCAACATCGGCATCCAGGGCAGCCAGGCCGGTACCACTATGCGCGCGATGATGAACCGGCTCACCAACCCAGCAGCAAAGGGCGCAGCTGCTATTGAAAATATCGGGCTACAAATTTCCGATGCCAACGGCAACATGCGCGCCATGCCTGAAATACTTCGCGATATCAGCCAAGCCACTGCCGACCTCGGCAACGTCGAACGCAAAGCCATCATGCAGGATATCTTCGGCGTAGAGGCTGGCTCCGGCATGGCGGAACTGGTCGACGCCATGGGCGGTGGCCAGCTCGATGAGATCATCAATGCCCTGGGCGAGAACATGGGTGAAAACGCCCGTATGGCTGAAACCATGGCCGATAACATCGGTGGCGATTTAAAGAACCTGCGCAGCGCCTGGGAAGAAGTCGGAATCTCAATCACCGACACCAACGACGGCCCCTTGCGCGGGCTAGTGCAAAACATTACCGCTATCACGCGCGGCGTAGGCGATTGGATCAAGGCTAACCCCGAACTAGCGGGCACTATCGCCAAGGTGGCGGCGGGCATGATCGCCCTGGCTACGGTTGGCGGTGCGGTCACGATGACCTTTGCCAGCATCCTCTCCCCCCTGCTCTTCGCCCGCTTTGCCATGGCCACATTAGGCATCAAAGCCGGAGTACTCGCGCCGATACTCAAAACGGCCGGCACCGCCCTGTTTGCCGTCGGCCGCGCCCTCACCGTCGGCCTGCTCGGCGCGTTAAAAGCAACGGCAGTATTTTTGGCCACCAACCCCATCGGCTGGGCCATTCTCGCCATCGCCGCCACTGCCCTCGTCATCTACAAATATTGGGAGCCCATCAAAGCGTTTTTCAGTGGCGTCTGGCAGCAAATCAAAGACGCGTTCGGCGAAGGGATCGGCGGCGTTACCCGCCTGCTGGTCAACTGGTCGCCGCTCGGTTTGCTCTATAGCGGCATTTCATCCGCGCTCGGCCGCCTGGGCATTGAACTGCCCGGATCGCTAACCGAGCTGGGCAGCAAGATGATTGGCGGCTTGGCCAACGGCATGACTAGCGCCTTGGGATGGGTACGTGAATCAGCGGGCAATGTATGGTCGACGGTCAACGACGCGTTTGGCGATGGGATCGGCGGCGTTACCAAGCTACTGATCGATTGGTCGCCCATCGGGTTACTGCATACCGCGTTCATATCAGCGCTGGATATGCTGGGCATCGAGGTACCCGAGGGCTTCCGCAGCCTAGGCACGTTCATCATCGATGGCCTGATCGGTGGAGTAACCGAAAAGCTGGCCGCTCTGCGCGAGCGTATTACCAGCATCGCCACGGGCATCAAGGACTGGTTCAAAGGCGTGCTGGGTATCAACTCCCCCAGCCGTGTGTTTGCCGGGTTTGGCGTCAATATCGTCGAAGGCATGATCAATGGCATCGGCAGCATGGTCGGCGCGCTGAGAGATCAAGTAATGGGCATGGCAGGCAGCATCGCGGGCTGGGTACAAGACGCCATGGGCAGCGCGCTGGACTCTTTAAGCAATGGTGCCAACCGTGCTATTCAGCTCGGGAAGGATACCGCTGCAGGTTTAGGGCAAGGCATCCGCGACGGCGCCAATCGCGCCACGGAAAGCGCCGCCAATCTAGCCAACGGCGTGACCGATACGGTACGCGGCTGGCTGGATATTCACTCCCCCAGCCGCGTGTTTGCCACTATTGGTGGCTTTGTCTCGCAAGGCATGGCTAAAGGCATCGAGGCCGATGCCGACGGCCCGGTGAAGCAAGTGCGCAGCTTAACGGATCGTTTGCGTGATGCGGCAGCCGGATTAATGCTCGGTGCCGGGATTGCCTCGCCCGCTTTCGCGCTGGAAGTATCGCCACCAACAGTACCGGAGCTACCGCGCCTGTATAGCGAGGTGGCCACGCCAGAAACACCCACGCTGGATGCACTGCGCATCAAGCGACCCACACTACCCCAGCTTGGCGCGCTTGAGATCCAAGCGCCCGATTTGCCGCACCTGCATAGCGAGGTAGCCACACCAGAAACACCCACGTTGGATGCACTGCGCATCGAGCGGCCCACGCTGCCCGAGTTGGGCGCGCTTGATATCCAAGTGCCCGATTTGCCGCGCCTGTATAGCGAGGTGGCCACACCAGAAACACCCACGTTGGATGCACTGCGCATCGAACGGCCAACGCTGCCCGAGTTGGGCGCGCTTGAGATCCAAGCGCCCGATTTGCCGCGCCTGCATAGCGAAGTGGCCACACCAGAAACACCCACGCTGGATGCACTGCCCATCGAGCGGCCCACGCTACCCCAGCTTGGGGCGCTTGAGATCCAGGCGCCCAACCTTCCGCGCCTATACAGCGAGGTGGCTAAGCCAGAAACTCCCGCGCTGGATGCACTGCGCATCGAGCGACCAACGCTACCCGAGCTTGCGGCGCTTGAGATCCAGGCGCCCAGCCTTCCGCGCCTATACAGCGAGGTGGCTACGCCAGAAATACCCACGTTGGATGCACTGCGCATCGAGCGGCCAACGCTGCCTGCGTTACCCAGCCCAGGCGCGTTAGAAATCCACGCGCCCGACCTGCCGCGCCTGTATAGCGAGGTGGCCACACCAAAAACACCCACGCTAGATGCACTGCGCATCGAGCGGCCAACGCTGCCCGAGCTGGGCTCGCTTGAAATCCAGAGGCCCGAGCTGCCCAGCTTGGAAACCCTGGCATTCGAGTGGCCAGAACTTCCCCAATTCGACCCGCTGCGTATCGACACCAGCGGCGTACAGATCGATGCGCGCCCGCCGCTGCAAAATCACGCCGAGCCTAACAGCGGCGGGCTAACGATCAACGGCGGCATCAATATCGAGATCCACGCCGCGCCGGGCATGAGCGAACAGGATCTGGCGCGTCTGGTGAACGCCGAAGTGCAGCGCGCCCTACGCGATGCCGAACGCCGCGCCCAAGCCTCGCGCCGCTCGGCATTCCACGACATTGATTGAGGTACTAAAGATGATGATGATCTACGGCATGTTCGTGTTTTCACTCGATACCGCTGCTTATCAAGAGCTGCAACGCCAAACCCGGTGGCGGCAAGAAGCCCAAGGCCGTGTGGGCCTGCTACCCGCGCGGCAGTTCCTCGGCCAGGGTGAAGACACCATCACGCTGACCGGGACACTGCACCCGCAGTTCACCGGTGGCCAGCCGCACCTTGACCAGCTGCGCGATATGGCCAACGAAGGCAACGCCTGGCCACTCATTGAAGGCACCGGTAAAAACTACGGGTACTACGTGCTGGAAAGCCTGAAAGAACGCAAGGTAGCTTTGACGCGCGACGGCGCAGCGCAACAGATCGGCTTCGACATGGTGCTGAACCGTGTCGAGGACGATAACGGCAACCTGCTAGCCATGCTCGGCCCGCTCGCCGGTATGGCGATGCGCGCCGTGCCGAGGTTGGTGTAATGATCCCCGCCCGACGCCCCGCATATAGCATCGGCGGCATGGCCGCGACCGGCCGCCTGCAAAGCCTCACCATCACCGACCGACGCGGCACTACCACCGATGAACTCACCCTCACGCTTGAAGACCACGACGGCCGCCTGGCGATACCGCCGCGCGGCAAGATCCTGACCGTGGCGCTGGGCTGGGAAGGTGAGGCCCTGGTGGATCGTGGTAGCTTCACGGTGGATGAAGTCGAACACTCAGGCGCACCGGACGTGCTCACGATCCGCGCCCGCAGCGCCGACCTGCGCAAGGACAACCCCGCCAAGCGCTGCGAAAGCTATCACGAAAAAACCCTGCAAGAGATCGTGGCCACTGCTGCCGGCCGCTTGGGCTTGGCCCCCAATATTGCCGCGCCACTGGCAGGCATCTTTATCGACCACATCGACCAGACCGACGAATCAGACCTGCATTTTCTCTACCGCTTGGCCGAGCGGTTTGATGCCCTGTGCATGGCCAAAAACGGCAACCTGCTGTTTATGCCAATGAACGGCGGCGTAACCGCTGGCGGCACGCCGATACCCATGCTCACGCTAAAGCGCGGCGTCGGCGATACGCACCGCTACCTGATTGCAGACCGCGAAGAGTTTACAGGCGTGATTGCCTACTGGAGCGACCTGGACGAAGCGGAGCGAAAGGAGGTGTTGGTGGGCAATAGCGAGAATGCCAAACGCCTACGGCATACCTACGCCACAGAAGCCCACGCCATCGAAGAAGCCACCGCCGAGCTTACGCGCCTGCAACGCAAGCATTCCGAGCTAACACTGGATCTAGCCGAAGGCCGCGCGGATATTTACCCCGAAACGCCGGTGACCACACAAGGCTACAAGCCAGAGATCGACGCTACGTCATGGATCATTGACGAAGTGATCCACGAATTTTCCGAACGCGGTTATACCTGCAGTATTCGGATGGAGACACAAACAATTCACACAAGCTAAGGCGCAATTGAGCAAAACAGCGTCTAATATTGTCATATAAGGTGTTATAAGGTAGGCTGCTGAACCCCCAACGCGCAGCGTAGGTACAAAATTATAATTACACAGCAAGGGGCGCTGAAAGTAAGCAGGAGGGCGTGATGAGTTACGAACTAAACACTGTTGCAAACGCATTCATTCGCAAGGCCCGTGACTCGGGACGGAATGATCTTACCCCCATGAAGCTGCTGAAACTCGTTTATATCGCGCATGGTTGGAGCCTAGGTATCAATAATCGGCCTCTTTTTCTCGAAGAGGTTCAGGCTTGGAAGTTTGGCCCGGTCATCCCTGAGCTGTACGATCAGGTGAAGCAATACCGTAGCAGCCCAATCGAGCATGAGTTGCCAGAAAGTTCTTGTGGGAACCATTTTGACGAAAATGATCAGGCATTGATTAATCAGGTTTGGGCTAAATATGGGCAGCATGATGGCATCAGGCTATCTGCAATTACCCATCAGCCCGGAACGCCTTGGGATACAACGTGGGACAGGCGTGGTTTTCACGGATTGATTATCCCGACGCCGCTAATTCGAGATCATTATCATCAACTAGCGCGAGCATGAGGCTCGCGTTTTTTATGTAATGAGGTATGCGTGACGGAAGATAATAAAAAACGCCGAAGCCCATTAGATGCGATTGGTGCTGATTTATTCGGAATACAGTTAGACGATTCCATCGCACAAGAAGAAAGCAGGGGATTTAATCAAGAAAGTGTCGAAACGGATACGAATAAATCCTTAATTGAAGCGAATGAACAACGTAATGAAACAACGCGGTCGACATTCCACTCTCTATTCATAATGGGCCTGCGTGTTGTAGGCATTAGTTTGATCTTAATTTTTGTCGTTCGCGTATTGCATATTATTTTGCCTGAAAGCTGGCACTGGATGTCCAGCACGACCATTCAAGAAGTGGATAAGATGATGTTTAGTGGGGCAGTCGGCGCGGCTATCATTAAATACTTAGGGCCAATATTAAATGAGCCGCCTAATCCATCTAAAAACAAATAAGCCCCGCAACCGCGGGGCTTTTTAATGCCCAAAAATCAGCCTCACCAATCCTGTCACGAATGAAGCAATCACCAACCCAAGCAGCACAAACCCCACCACCGGATGCCGCTCCACCCATCTAATCAAGCGGTGAGGAATCACAGCGCTTCATCCAGCTGGCAACGCGCTTGATGCACAACAACCCCGCGCACCATACGCGCAGTGGCCATTAGCGGTGATTTTCAACCCAGTTGTCCAAATGGCTGCCTCTAGGCAGCCTGTTTATTACGCTCGATTTCGTGCAGCTTGCCAGGGTTGAGCGATACCGAGCCAGGTATCTCCCAGTTTCGGGTGTTGCCTGACCAGCGCTGTGGATGTCGGCGCTTAGCGCTTTCATACACCGCTTTGCGGTGCTCAAGACGTTCACGGTCAACGCCTTGGTGCCGATCAGCGGGCGTCACATACCGAATGCCACTGTGCAGGTGCTGTTCGTTGTAAGCCTGTTCAAACGCCAGCATCCAGTCACGTACCGCGTTGAGCGATGCAAAGCCCTTTGTAGGCCACGCTGGGCAGTATTTGACCGTGCGGAACAACGCTTCCGAGTAAGGGTTGTCATTGCTCACTCTCGGCCGGCTGTAAGACATCAGCATTCCCAGCTCTGTTAGCCTTGCTTTAAGCGTATAAGACGTCATCGGCGCGCCATTATCCGAGTGCAACACCGGGGGCTGATGCCAGCATCCTTCTCG
>NZ_JABUZA010000036.1 GCF_014897985.1 Halomonas colorata | reverse complement strand
AACGCCATCGCCACGGTGAAAAGCGACGATGCGCTTAAAGTGATGACCGTACGCACCACCGCGTTTGACGCCGTCAGTGACAGCGGTAGCGCCACGGTGGAAGCGGTAGACGTGGTCGTCGAGAACACCCAGTCAAGCTTTGTGAAACAGGAACTGGCGCAGTCCGACCGCCCCGAACTCGGTGGTGCCAAGGTCGTCATCTCTGGTGGCCGCGGCATGGGCAACGGCGACAACTTCAAGCTGCTCAACGGGATTGCCGACAAGTTGGGTGCGGCGGTAGGTGCCTCGCGCGCCGCGGTGGACGCCGGTTTTGTACCCAACGATATGCAGGTCGGCCAGACGGGCAAGATCGTCGCTCCAGATCTGTATATCGCGGTGGGAATCTCCGGCGCCATTCAGCACCTGGCGGGCATGAAAGACTCCAAGGTGATCGTTGCGATCAACAAGGACGACGAAGCGCCGATCTTTCAGGTGGCCGACTACGGCCTGGTGGGCGACCTGTTCGAGATCCTGCCCGAGCTTGAAAGCAAGCTGTAAGTCATAAGGCGCAAAAAGGCCCCGGGGGCCTTTTTGCGCTAACAGCCTCGTAAAAATAACTAGCGAGATGCCCATGCTAACGCGCTTAACCGCTTCGTTAACTCTGCCGGTGATCGGCTCTCCAATGTTTATTGTCTCTGGGCCAGAGCTGGTCATTGCCCAGTGTCAGGCTGGCATTATCGGGGCTTTTCCGGCCCTAAACGCCCGGCCCGCTGAAACGCTCAGGGAATGGCTAGAACAGATCACTCAAGCCCTGGCTGACTATGATAAACGCCATCCCGAATGCCCCTCTGCACCTTTTGCGGTTAATCAGATCGTACACCCCACGAATGATCGTCTGGAGCATGACGTGGCGCTGTGCGCCGAGTTCAAGGTGCCGCTGGTGATTACCAGCTTGCATGCTCCTAATCGGGTGGTAGAGCAGGTGCATGCCTATGGCGGGCTGGTATTTCATGATGTGACCACGCTGCGACACGCCAAAAAAGCGATTGATGCCGGCGTCGATGGTCTGATTTTAGTCTGCCATGGAGCAGGCGGGCATGCCGGCGGGCTCAATCCGTTTGCCTTTGTGGCCGAGGTGCGCCGCTTTTACGACGGCCCGCTGGTGCTGGCAGGCGCCATTACTCAAGGTGAACAGATTGCCGCTGCCCAGGCGCTAGGCGTGGACTTGGTATACATGGGCACGCGCTTTATCGCCACCCAGGAGGCAAATGCTTCATCGGCTTATAAGCAGATGGTGCTGGATTCGGCGGCGGTGGATATTGTGTATACCAACTTGTTTACGGGCGTTCACGGTAACTATCTGCGCGCCAGTATTGAGCAAGCGGGGCTAGACCCCGAAGCGTTGCCGCAAGGTGACAAAGCCTCGATGCGCTATGGCTCAGGCGGCAGCAGTAAATCCAAAGCGTGGCGTGATATTTGGGGCGCGGGGCAGGGCGTGGGCAGTATTACTACGCTTAATAGCGTCGCCGAAGAAGTGGCCACGCTACATAACGATTATCAGCAGGCGCTGACTCATTTGCGGCGGCTTTGACGAAAGGCCGCCACACGCGTTTGAAAATCATCGGATGCTTTGCACTGATCCTGCAGTTCCCCTTCCTGCTTCATGGTATCGCCAAGCGAAAGTTGCGCTGCTTCTCGCAATGCATGCTTGGTTGCGCTCAACGCTTGGGGTGATTGACCTACCAATGCCTGCGCCAGCGTGCGGGCTTGCACCAGCACCTGGTCATCTTCCACAACGCGATTGGCCAGACCAAGTGCCATGCAGCGTTCAGCAGTAATCGGGGTTGCCAGCGCGGCCATTTCAAAAGCCTGGGCATGACCAAGCTGGCGCACCAAGTGCCAGCAGGCGCCGCCATCGGGAATCAAGCCAATATTGATAAAGGCAAGCTTAAGGTAAGCCGAGCGTCCCATCACCACCATATCGCTGGCGAGGACATAGGAAACACCAATGCCTGCTGCCGCACCACTGACCGCCGCAATCACCGGTTTTTCCATCGTCATTAATGTGCGCAAAGCGGGTAAAAAGAGTGTCTCAAGCCGCTCACTAGCCGGTTCAGAGGCCGCCTTTTCAAACTCGGCAAGGTCGGCGCCAGCGCAGAATGCACTACCTGAACCGTAAACAATCACGCAGCGCACCCGGTCATCCTGTGCCACGTTTGCGAGTGCTTCGTTAAGCGCCAGAGCGGTAGGCTCATTTAGCGCATTGCGGACTTCAGGCCGGTTGATGGCAACTTCGACGATACCGTTTTCAATCGCACTGAGACTAATCAGCTCACTAGCGTTATCCGGCATACAAAGCTCCTTAAGCAACGCTTAGCTGGTCACTGACCGTCTCAAGGTGATAGTCGCTATCGCCAAGATAGTGATCAAACATGACCAGATGCTTGGCATAGTGAGCCACATGGCACTCTTCTGTCATGCCCATGCCGCCGTGGAGCTGAATCGCCTGCTCGGCAATAAAGCGTGCTGACTCACCACAATACGCTTTGGCCGCGGCAATTTTATAGTCCCGCTCATCAGCGGGCAGTGACAGGCTGGTGCAAGCTAAAATCGCCATGGAACGCGATTGCTCAAGGTGTAGGTGCATATCGACCATGCGGTGCTGAAGCGCTTGGAACGTCGCGAGCGGCAGCCCAAATTGCTTACGATCCTTTAAATAGGCCAGGGTTTGATCGCAGGCCTCTTCCATCGCCCCAATGGCGTCGGCACATAGCGCCGCGCGGCCCAGGGCAAGCACGTCGGCCAGCGCCTCACTGACATCTTCACTCAGGCAGTTCTCATCTGGCAGCGTAACGTCATCAAGGGTTAGGTCGCCGGCGGCCTGGTCATCCATTGTGTGGTAGAGGTGCAGCGATAGGCCGGGCGTGCCCGCAGGCAGGATAAATAGGCCTAGCTTACCGCTCTCCAGCCGAGCGGTGACCAGATAGGCGGAGGCGGCTTCCAGGTTCAGCACGACATCTTTTTTGCCGGTTAACCGCCATTGAGCGTTGTGCTTTATAGCTTGGGTAGATACGTCAAAGGCATCGTAGCGGGCACCATGCTCTTGCCAGGCGAGCGCCAATTGATGCTCACCCTCAAGAAGCGGGGCCAGCCAGCGGGTTTGCTGCGCGCTGTTGGCGGTCAAGGCGAGGAGCTGGCCCGGCAGCACCAGGCCTGCCAGATAGGCTTCGGGTACCAGCCCACGGCCCAGCGCCTGCATGATAATCATAAGATCCGTACCATCACCGCCTAAACCGCCCACCGCTTCGCTAAAGGGCATATGCAGCAAGCCAAGCTCGGCAAAGGTACGCCAAAGCGTAGAGGGCTCTTGGCGGGGTGCATCCAGCATGGCGCGACGCTGGGTGGGGGAAACCTGATCAGCCACCAAGCGGGTGAGCGTCTCTTCGAGCATGCGCTGCTCGTCGGTCAAAGCAAAATCCATGGTGGCGTCCTTACATTTCGAGAATGGTTTTGGCGACGATACTTTTTTGTATTTCATTGGCGCCGCCATAAATCGATAGCTTGCGGCGATTAAAATACTGCGCGCTGGCGGACGCGCTTTGCGCGTTGGCGTCATCCAACGATGCATCGCCGTGCAGAAAATCAGGAAAGAAGGGCAGCGCCGCCGGGCCAAGCGCACGCCGAGTCAGCTCGCTTAGCTTCTGGCGAAGCTCAGACCCGCGTACCTTGAGTAGCGAGCTTTCCGCGCCGGGGGCGCCGCCATCCCGGGTGGCCGCAATCACGCGCAGGTTGGTGACTTCAAGAGCCATGAGTTCAAGCTCCGCCTTTACCACCCGTAAACGAAAGCTGGGTAGCGCCAGCAAAGGCTTGCCACGATGCTCAATACGGCTGGCCAGCGATTTCAAATGACGCAGTGCCTGCTTGGCGTGGCCCAGACCGGCAATACCGGTACGTTCATGGGTAAGTAGAAACTTGGCGCAGGTCCATCCCTGGCCCTCTTCACCCACGCGATTTTCAACCGGTACCCGGACGTTGTCTAAAAACACTTCATTTACCTCGTGGGCACCATCGAGGGTAATGATCGGGCGCACCGTAATGCCTGGGCTCTGCATATCAATCAGTAAAAAACTGATGCCTGCCTGTTTCTTGGCATCCGGGTTGGTGCGCACCAGACAAAACAGCATGTTGGCGTGCTGGCCCAGCGTGGTCCAGGTCTTCTGGCCGTTAACGATGTAGTGATCGCCTTTGCGTACGGCGCGAGTATTCAGCCCCGCCAGGTCAGAGCCTGCGCCTGGCTCTGAGTAGCCCTGGCACCACCAATCCTGGTTGCTCAAAATGCGCGGCAGATAGTGCTGTTGCTGCTCAGGACTGCCGAATTTCATGATAACCGGGGCCACCATGTTAACCCCGAAGGGTACGACCGTCGGCGCGTGAGCTGCGGCACACTCCTCATCGAATATATGCCGCTCGACAGGCCCCCAGCCGGGGCCGCCGTGCTCCGTTGGCCAATTAGCGGCTAGCCAGCCCTGCGCGCTAAGAATGTTCTGCCAGCGCAGATGATCATCGGCTCGCAGATGACGCCCCAGGCGCACGCGCTCACGGATATCACCGGGCAACGCATCGGCTAGAAAGCGGCGAACCTGGGCGCGAAATGCCTGCTCTTCGGGGCTAAAGGTAAGATTCATTGGTTATACGTCCTTAGCCGTTGAGAGCGCTGCCTGGCGGTGCGGCCCACCTAGGTGGCTCGGGTAGCCCAGCGCCTCTACCGCGAGTAAGTCGATATCGCTTTCGCGGTAGCAAAAGCCCTGCTGTGCAATGCCGATGCTTGCCTGTTCAAGGGCTGAGCGCTTCTCGCAGGCTGGGGCCTGCTGAGTCGCTTCGTACAGTGTATTGAGCAAGCTACGCTTCTGGCTGACCACTACGTTTGCCCCAAGGGCTTTTAACGTAAGCGCGGCGCGTTGCTGAGTAAGCGGCTCAGCGCCTAGATTGACCAGCTCAATCAAATCATCACTTTGGGGAATGACCAGGCTTAACGCGGTGTTGATGTCACCTTGGTTGCCAATTTCGGTCAGGGTGATGGTAGTCATATGGAGTGGTTGCTCCGCATGGCTTGTCGATGCAATAAGGCACAGCTCGGTGTTTTCGTTAGCAGTATCGGTTAACTGAATGCCGGCCCGCTGGGCGGCTTTTTGTAAGCGTTTAAATAGCGGATGCTCGCCGATTAACGCCACTTGGTTAAAGGCGCTGGCATTCTCGACCCCAGGGACAATGTGCGGGCTGCGCGCAGCGAAAAACAGATGAATAAGCCCCGCACGCTGAGGTGAATCCATACAGGCGACAAAAAGCTCCCGCTCGCGGCGCAGCCCGTCTTGAAGCGAGTCAGCCGTTACGCTTGCTTCGATTGCTTCAACAATGCGAAACGGTGAAAAAAGTTCCGGCGTTTCCCGAGTAAGGCGCTCACGCGTATCGGCAATCGCTTGCGAGTCGCTTTCAGGCGCAGGCAGGGTGCCGGTAATACGCGATGCTTGTTGGCCGGATAACACCGCGTGTGCCGCTGATAAGCCCGCTTCAAGCGGTGTCTTGGCGGTGCTAACGTCATCAATGATCCCCGCCTCAAGCGCTTCTGTAGCCTCAATGAAGCGCCCGCTAGTAATCATTTCGAGCGCACGCTCAACGCCAACCAGGCGTGGCAGCCGTTGGGTGCCTCCCGCGCCGGGCAGTAGGCCCAGCTTTACTTCTGGCAGCCCTACGCGGGTGCCTTCCAGTGCGGTGCGGTAGTGACAGCCCAGCGCTACCTCCAAGCCGCCGCCAAGCGCCGTACCGTGTAGTGCCGCAATTAAAGGTTTCGGGCAGGCTTCGAGTTGAGCAATCACATCCGGTAAAAGCGGCGCTTGAGGCGGCTTGCCAAACTCACGAATATCCGCGCCGGCGATAAAGGTTCGCCCATCTGCTAATAGCACCAGCGCTTTAGCGTCAGAGTCGGCAATGCCTTCTTCAAGCGCATTGATCAAGCCACTGCGCACTGCCTGACCCAGGGCGTTAACCGGTGGGTTGGCAATTTGGATAACGCCTATATCGCCGTGGCGCTGATAATGAACGGACATGGCCTGCTCCCGTGCTGTGTTTAGTGGCATTGGTAATATCTAGGTAAATCGTTAGTTGACTATATAAATCATTAATTAACGTGCCGTAGGCTGCATCAAGGTTCTATGGCCGTCGGGGTATGAGAGCGCTGATGATAGCGTTGGCTTAAGCGTGCCAACAAAATGCCTGGCACTAGTGCGGCAAGTGCCAGACCAATTAGCTCCCATTGGCTCAGCGGCACCATTCCACCCCCGGGTAATGCCAGCAACAGCCCCGCGATAAGAATCAAGCTACGAATGATGATCTCCTGCAGGGCGCCATAACCCAGGCGGCCAACGCCCATTAGATAACCCTGCATGGCTGAGGCAAACAAGATGATGCCGATAACCGCCTGGATAAACACGGCAACGATCATAAGCGGCGCGCCCTGCATAATTAGCGCGGGGTTAAGTACGAACAAAAACGGAATAAAGTAAATGACGCTACCCAGGCGCATCGCTTGTAGGCCCGTTTCCATCGGCCGGGCACCGGCAACGGTAGCGGCAGCAAACGCCCCCAGCGCTACCGGCGGTGTGATAAAGCTCAGCATGCCCCAGTAGAGGATGAACATGTGTACTGCCATGGGGTCCAGGCCGCCGCCTTGAATCAAGGCTGGTGCCAGAGCCACTGCCAGGAAGATATAAGCCGCGGTGACGGTCATGCCAATGCCAAGCACGAAGCTGGTAACGGCGCCCATAATCAGCAGCAAGGGCACGCTGCCCCCGGCGATATTAATGAAATCATTAGCGATGGTACCGGAAAGGCCGGTCATAGAAAGCGCGCCGACCAGCATGCCTACGCCTGCCAAGATGGCAATTAGCTCGGCAAACAGCTTAGCCGCCGATGACAGCGTATCGGTCACATCTTTCCAGCCCCAGCGGTTGTGCTTGGAGAACTGATTGAGCACCAGCAGAAGGGCGGTGGCGTAAAACGGCGCCACGGCTTCGCGCTGCATGATCAGCAGCATCCAGACGAGTAAGGCGAAAACGAAAATAAAGTACCAGCCCTCTTTGAGTGTCTGCTTCAGCGAAGGCAGCTCAATGGCCGGCAGACCTTTGATATCGTGACGCGCGGCGTAGGCGTCTATCTGAATAAACAGGCCTAAAAAATACAGAATCGAGGGAATAACGGCGGCAAGCGCTACAGTCGAATAGGGAATGTCCAGAAACATCGCCATGACAAACGCTGTGGCACCCATCACCGGAGGCATTAACACGCCGCCTGTTGAGGCACAGGCTTCAACGCCGCCCGCAAAAGAGCGGCTCATGCCAATACGCCGCATGGCCGGAATTGATAATACGCCGGTAGTGAGCACGTTACTGATGACGCTACCGCTCATGGAGCCCATCAGGCCACTCGAGAAAATCGAAACTTTAGCTGGGCCGCCGCGCACATGGCCTAGCAACGCAAACGCCAGATTGATGAAAAACTTGCCGCCACCGCTTTTTTGCAGCACAACGCCAAATACCAAAAAGCCGATTACCAGGCCCGCGAATGCCTGTAACGGTACACCCATGATGCTTTCGGTACTCATGGTGTGGTACATGGCGGTTTGTTCAAGGGTGGATGGGAACGCCTGGATTGGCCCAGGGACAATGTCAGCCACCAGCGGATAAAGCGAGAACACACCTGCAATAATCGCAATGGGCAAGCCGCCAGCTCGCCGGGCCGCCTCAACGATTAATAACCAGTAGGCGTAGCTTGCATAGATCGCAAGCTGCGGAGCGTCGAACGCCCAGCCGCGTTCCAGAATGGGCACCGCGTTAACAACAAAGTAGCCACCCACGATGAGCGTTGTAGCACTTAGCAGATAGTCGTACCACGGGATAGGCTGCTCCTGCTGGCTGCTACGCAAGGGCCAAAGCAAAAAAACCAAGGGAAGCAGAAGCGCGACCACAGCGTAATAAAATTGTGTTTCCAGGCCCGTGACAAAGGTAAGCAACCCCAGGTTGAAAAGAAAATCAAGCGTCATCAGCATCAAAATGACGGTCACTGTGGCGGGAACCCAGCGCAGCGCCGGGGGCAGCTCACGGATCTGGCTGATCTTTTCTTTAACCTGCTGATTATTGGCAGGAGCAGTATCTGTAGTCATGGCGAAGTATCTTTAGTTATGGCGACTATGATATGGAAAGATCGTCAATCAGCAGAGGGCGGCGAGCGCCGCCCTTTGACGTATTGCCCGAAGACTTGAGTATTACTCGAAGATCGGTTCGAAGCCGGCATCACTCAATGCGCTGGCGCGGGCTTCCATCCATGCGGTAGTAAAGGCCTCGTCATCACTGGGTGCGTCCTGCATAAAGCTTTCCCAGGCGCTTAACAGCACGTTCTGACGCTCGACCAGTTTATCCTGGTGCGCCTGCATTTCATCGGTCCATACATCGATCTCTTTGTAGTACTCCACCACGGCGTCGTGGAATGGCACTACCCACTGAAGGTCCTGCTGATCCAAGGCGTAACCAAGCGCACCGGGAGCGTTATCCTTGTAGTCGTCAAAATTCTCCTGCATGGCTTTGATCAGGCCGTAAGCAACGTTGTCTTCCAAGTCTTGATTGGCCACCACGATAGGATACGGATAGCTGGCACTGGGCACCGGATTATCCGCACTGATGCCGCCAGCGCCTGATGTGGCTTCATGAGGGCGAAAATAAGGCGCCACCGCGGCCATGCGCTCCCAACCTGCTTCATCGTTAGGATCTAGCACCGGCCAACTGATACCGCGCGGGCTGCTGGCAAGCTGCTGGGCCGGAGGAGTGACGGTCGTGGTAAATGAGGCGTCTACATCACCGGCGATAATGCCATCAAACGAACGGCCATAGCCTGGGTAATCGACCCGTTCAACGTCATCCCAGGTAAGCCCGCCAAACGCCAGGTACGCTTCAGTGCCTTTATTGAGCGCATCATCGCCGCGTATATAGGCAATGCGTTTGCCCGCCAGATCTGCGGGTGTTTCAACCTCCAGATCGCCCGCCACCGCCAGAGAAAGGCCAAAAGAGGCAGTCGACGTGGTAATTACGCGTAGCGGCTGAGGGCCCCAGTCGCGATCGGCAAACATCATCACGCCTTCAGCGCCGTAGTAACTGGCGATACCGCACGCACAAAGGTCAACACGCCCTTGCTTTAGCGGTGTCATGCGCGAGACATCGTTGTCTCCTGGCAGAATGCGCACCGATGAGTCGTATTTGTTTTGCAGCATATTGCCGATGGCCACGGCTTGAGCGTAACCGCTCGAATTAGTGCCGTAGGCAGTCCATGCCATGGTGGAGGGCAATTCAACCTCGTTGGCATAGGTAACAGCGGCACTTAACAACGAAAGTGGTAAGGCGGCAATGAGAAGGCGATGGGCGAAAGGGCGCATTGGCAGGCTCCATTATTATGTTTGTCGTTACATTTAGTTACTTAGTGTTTTGCTATGCGGTATTTGGTTTTGCTTGGTGGTCGGATGATAGTAGGTAAGCCAATGGGGAAATGTCAATGCTGTTATCAATCCAGACATAAAACTCACCCTTTAGAAATGCAAAAAGCCAGGTAAAGACCTGGCTTTTCAGAAGATTAGAAGAGTAAGGTAATTACGAAAATTCGCGCCAGGCTGCGTAAGTACTCAAAAAAACCCGGCCTGTCAGAGCGTCCAGAAAATCACTCTTTTTCAGCTTGTCCATGACGGGGCCTTTCACCTCAGATAGATGCAGCTTCACGTTGGAGTCTTTAAGCCGGGCATTGATTGCATCCAGGCTTTCCAAAGCAGAAGCATCAATCAGGTTAACCGCGGAGCAAATCAACACAACGTGCTCAAGCTCAGGATGGCTTGCAACCAGGTTGTAGACGGTATCTTCCAAATAGCGAGCGTTGGCGAAATAGAGGCTTTCATCAATACGCAGTAACGCCACGTTGCTGACGGTTTCCACATCATGGCGGGCGGTATTACGAAAATGCTCGGTATCGGGCACCCGGCCCACAATAGCGCTATGCGGGCGGCTGGTACGGTAAAGAAAGAGCGCAATAGACAGAGTGACGCCACCGATAATGCCCGCTTCAATACCTTCTACCAAGGTTAGCAGGATGGTCACTGCCATTGCGGCAAAATCACTGCCCGAATAGCGCCACGTTTGGCGCAGCATGGGGATATCCACCAGAGTGAGTATGGATACCGAAATAGTCGCAGCCAGTGTGGCAATGGGCAGGTAGTAAAGCCAACCGGTAAACGACATGGTGACCAGCGCAATACCCAAGGCTGCAAAGGCGCCAGCAGCGGGCGTTTGTGCCCCAGCATCGTAGTTGATAACGGTGCGCGATAAGCCGCCAGTGACCGGCATGCCGCTAGTGATACCGGCCGCAAGATTGGCTGCTCCCAAACCAATCAACTCCTGATTGGGGGAAATACGTTGGCGCCGCTTAGCAGCGAGCATTTGTCCCATGGAAACCGACTCAACAAAACCTACCAAGCTGATCAGCAGCGCCGGGATTAATAACGCTCGCCATAGTGAGGCGTCTGCCCAGGGAAAGCTAAGGGCGGGCAAGCCGCTGGGAATGTCGCCGACCACCGCGACACCTGACGCTGCCAGCTGCCAATGCCAGGTGATCAGTGAGGTAGCAACTACCGCAAACACCGGACCTGCCTTGGTGAGCAAATCAGCAAGGGCGGGGGGGATACCAAACCGGGTAAGGGTCTGCTTGCCATAACGGCGCATGGCGATTAAAAACGTCAGCGTACCGGCGCCTATCCCAAGTGTGTAGGGGTTAAACGCGGGTAAATTGGGGATTAGCGTGATGGCTCGTTCAATCAGGGTAAAACCACTGCTGGACACACCCAGCAAGCTACCTAGCTGGCTTGCCGCAATTAATATGCCTGAGGCGGTTAAAAAGCCTGAAATAACGGGGTGGCTTAAAAAGTTGCTAAAAAAGCCCATGCGAAGCGCGCCCATGGTCACCAATATCAGGCCTGAAAGTAGCGAAAGGACTAACGCGGCCTGCAGATACGCCTCTGTGCCAGGCTGGGCAATAGATGAGAGTGCCGCGCCGGTCATTAGCGCAATAATGGCCACTGGCCCTACGGCAAGCGTGCGGCTTGTTCCCATCAGGGTATAAAACAGTTGGGGCAGGATGCTGGCGTACAAACCAACAACGGCAGGCAGTCCCGCCAGCAATGCATAAGCCAGCGACTGTGGAATCACCATGGCCGTAACAATGACACCCGCCAGCATATCAGCGCCCAGCAAGCGCTTATGATAGTGAGGCAGCCACGTAAAAATAGGCAAGTAACGCTTCAGCATGAACTTATGGACCGTTTGGAAGCTGTATTTTTTAAAAACCGAGGTTTTAAAGACTAGGTTTTAAAGACTAGTTTTAAGAACCGATAGTTCTTTCTTTATATGACTATATTAACGCGTTAAAGCCATCATTGCGGCGTTGCCGGATAAATTACTTATCTCTTCCCCCAAAGTGCTACTTCTTTCATAAGCGTAACCCGTTAAGCTCATGAAAAAAGCTTACAAGCGCCAAATCTGTAACGCTGCTCAATAACGTTAATTACAAAAGAGTACTTCACATGCGGCTACTTCGTTTGCTGGCGCCTTTGGCGCTGCTGGGACTATCGGTCTGGTTAGTAGCGCAGGCCAGTCTATTAACCTATCTTGCGCTTGTGTGTGCCGGGCTAGCTGGCGCCGGAATGGTCGCCAATACTCAACTAAGCGTGTATTTAGCCAGTCAACAGCGCCTGGCCCAGCCTATGCGTGGATTCAAACCGCTTAAGGATTATGGATCGCTACGGGCCATGGCGTATCGGCTGATGCAGCGAGCTAGCAGTACGGCCATCGCATCGGCTGAGGTTTCACACTATGCCGATCTGATGGATCAGCGCCTTGGCAAGCAGGAAACAATGGCCCGGGAGGCGTCCTCCAGCGTGGCGGCGATCAATGCCGCTATCTTGCAGGTGAGTACCAGTGCTAGCCAAGTGGCAGCACTTGCCGAAAAAGCCCGTCAATCCAGCCACCATAATCACGCTGAGCTTGCCGATATCGTCAGTGATATGAGTGACGTAGCTGAACGCTCGGACCAGGCGCTTGAGATGTTAACGCTCCTCAACGATAAAATTGAGCGAGTACGCCAAGTCACCTCAATGATTGAGGGTATCGCTGAGCAAACGCATCTGCTGTCACTTAACGCATCCATCGAAGCCGCCCGAGCCGGGGAGCATGGGCGGGGCTTTGCGGTAGTTGCAGGCGAAGTACGCAGCTTGGCATTAAAAACCTCAACCGCAACCCAAAGTGTCGAGACGCTGGTTAAAGATATGCACGAAAGCGGCCAGGATGTTGCCACTACGCTGGGGGCACTAATGATGCGTATCCGCGAGCGCTCCCAGGGTATGAGCCAAGTAGGCGAGGGGCTGGGTACTATTACCCACGAGTTCGATCATGTTCAGCGTGAAATCACCAGCGTCGCTGACGCCATGGAAACGACCAAAGCCCATAGTCAAACCGTGGCCGACAGCCTACGTCAGTTGGAAAGTGATGTAGATGAAGGTAATCGCAATATGCATGACCTGGCGGCGCAGGCGCGGGCTTTGATGGAGGCAGCCGAAGGGGTGGACGGAGAGCTGGCCCAGCAGCGCCTGCAGGGGCGCCATCAGCAGGTATTCAGTGTGGCACGCCAAGCCGCTGATCACATTGGCAGGCTATTTGAGAAAGCTCTCAAAAGCGGTGCGCTTTCAGAGTCAGCGCTATTTCAGCCGGACTACCAAAAAATACCGGGCACTCAGCCGCCGTTGTATCGTACGGCGTTTGATGATTTTACCGATCAAGTGCTACCTGACCTTCAGGAGCCGCTGCTTACAGGGTATGAACTTAGCTACGCGATTGCCTGTGACCGCAACGGCTACGTGCCTACCCATAATGCTGCGGTAAGCCGCGCACCAACGGGTGATAGTGCGCATGACTTAAAATACTGCCGGAGTAAGCGCATCTTTGATGATCCTACCGGCAGCCGGTGCGGCACACATACCCAGCCCTTACTACTACAAACCTATAAACGCGATACGGGTGAGGTGATGCATGACCTTTCCGTACCGATTTTTATTAACGGTAAGCATTGGGGCGGTTTTCGCGTGGGCTATCAGCCGGAGCGTGTTTCTGGCAGAAATGAGGTTTCTCTGGCGGTATCACATTCAGGCCAGAATCAGCTAGCTCACAACGGCTTGGCGCGGGCGTGATTGCCAGGATGACCATGAGTAAAGCGCAAGCCCCAGCCAGATCATGATAAAGGTGGCGAGCTGAATCATCCCCAGCGGCTCGCCAAAAATGATTAGCGCGATCAAAAACTGAATGCTGGGGTTGATGTACATCAAAAAGCCCAGCGTCGAGAGCCTCAAGCGTCGGGCAGCACCCGCGAACGCCATTAACGGCAGTGCGGTTAATACGCCACTGATGATGAGCAGCCCGCTCATGGGCATATCATAAAGAAAGTGCGAGTCGCCCTGCCAACTAAGCCAGCTAATCGCTATAAGCGCGAGGGGGAAGAGCAGCAGGGTTTCCACAAATAGCCCCGACAAACCATCAAGCGGCACCTGCTTGCGAAACAGCCCATAGCTACCAAAACTGAGCGCGAGCATCAGGCTGATCCAAGGCAGCTCACCCAACATCGCAAACTGAATGGCGATGGCAAGGCTTGCTAGCCCCAGAGCGACTAGTTGTAGGCGGGCCATCACTTCACGCAGCACCAGCATGCCTAGGGCGACATTGACCAAAGGTGTCAAGAAATAGCCTAAGCTTGCCTGGAGCACCTGCTTGCTTTCGACAGCATAAATGTAAAGGCCCCAGTTAAAGGCAATTAGCAATGCACAGATCAGCACGCGGCCCAGGCGCTTGGGCTGGCTTAATGCTTGGGTCACAGGTGCCCAGCGCTTTAAAAACGTAATCAAGCCGACCAGGAAAAGGCACGACCATAAAATTCGATGAATAAGAATTTCAAAGGCTGGAATACCGTCAAACAGCGCGAAAAATAGCGGGAAACATCCCCACATAATGTAGGCAGTTAAGCCAAACGTGACGCCTTTGACTGCCTGGGGATCGCGAGTTGACGTGGAAAGCATAGCAGCCTCATTAACTAAAAATGCTAATCTAGCACATAATTTGAAAAACACACTGGCCGAAAGGAGAAGTGGCATGAGTCAGCTTAAAACGAGCCTTGTTCAGTGCGACCTGCGCTGGGAAGATCCGCAGGCAAACCATGCACATCTAGCCCAGCTGCTAGGCGATTTGGACAGCCGCGACACCGACCTTATTGTCTTGCCTGAAATGTTTGCCACGGGATTTACCATGAATTCCCGTGAAATGGCCCAGCCGATGGCGGAAAGCCAAAGCGTTAACTGGTTGCAGGACCAGGCGAAGGCACGTAACTGCGTGATGACCGGCAGTGTCGCAATTGTCGATGACGGGCAGTATTACAACCGGATGGTATGGGCCACCCCAGAAGGCGAGGTTAGCTACTACGATAAGCGGCATCTGTTTCGCATGGCGGGTGAGCACGAACGCTATGGCATGGGCAAAACCCGGCAAGTAGTCGAGCTTAAAGGGTTTAAATTACTCTTAAGCGTGTGCTACGACCTGCGTTTCCCTGTCTGGTCGCGCCAGCAGCCAGCAGACAATGAGCACTTCGAGTATGATGCGCTACTTTGTGTTGCCAACTGGCCAGCGCCGCGCCGCCAACCCTGGCGAACGCTGCTTCAAGCCCGAGCGGTTGAAAACCTTGCCTATGTCGTTGGGGTCAACCGGGTAGGGGAAGATGCCAAAGGGCTGGCTTACAGTGGTGACTCCATGCTGGTTGATTTTAAGGGCGAACCGCTCATTGACCACCCTGCAAATACACCGTTTATTGAAACGGGAACGCTAGATAAAATGGAATTAGATGCTTTTCGTGAAAAATTTCCTGCCTGGCAAGATGCCGACCGCTTTTCACTACTGCCAGGAGTGGGTCAATAATGCGCCTTGACCGCTTTCTAAGTGAAACAACCCCGCTAACGCGTAGCTTGGCCAAACGGGCGCTTAAAGATGGTGACGTTACCTTAAATGGCAAACCTATCAAGCAAGCGGCCACCCAGATTGATACCGAGCAAGATGAGGTAACGTTTAATGGCGAAAAGCTCGAACTGGTCGGGCTTCGCTACCTTATGATGCATAAACCCACGGATGTGGAGTGCACCGCCAGGCGGGGTCTTTATCCGCGCGTTATCGACTTGATTGACCTGCCTAAAGTCGAGCGCCTGCAACCAGTAGGGCGGTTGGACGCCGATACCACGGGGCTTTTGTTGCTCACCGACGACGGCCAGTGGTCACACCGGGTTACCTCGCCACGCCATCGCTGCGCGAAGGTGTATATTGCCGAACTTGCTGAACCGGTAGAAGGTAGCGCCGCTGAATGGGCCATTAACCAGGTAGCCGAAGGCATTATGCTGGAAGGTGAGGAGACGCCAACTCAGCCCGCATTGCTACGCTTTCTAACGCCGACCCAAGCCGAGCTGACCATTACCGAAGGGCGCTATCACCAAGTGAAACGCATGTTTGTCGCCCTGGGGAATCATGTGAATGCGCTGCACCGCCAATCGATAGGCGATATAACGTTACCCAATGATTTGGCCCCAGGGGAATGGCGTGAGCTAACCGCAGAAGAAATAGCCAGCTTCTAAAGCACGTCATGCGTTCTCGGCGCTATTGCACCAGGCAATAGCGTCGGAACAACCCCTATAATTTATACCGTTATCTTGTTTGTTGTCTTGAAATCACACATTCTCCCTTTAACGCTTAAATCGTTAAGCAGGTAGTTGGCGCAATTGGGCGGCCGCAATTAACGCTTGGGTGTACGGGTGCTGGGGCGAGGCGAGAACGTCAAGGCAGGGCCCTTGTTCAACCACTTCACCATCTTTTAACACCATAATACGGTGCGCCATGGCGCGTATGACGGCCAGGTCGTGGCTAATAAACAGATAGCTCAGCTGGCGGCGTTCCTGTAGCTGGCGCAGCAGGGTAACTAGCTGCTTTTGCACGGTGCGGTCCAGCGCCGAGGTCGGCTCATCCAGTACTAATAGCTCAGGCTCCAGAATAATCGCCCTGGCCACGGCAATACGCTGGCGCTGCCCGCCGGAAAATTCGTGCGGGTAACGCGCCGCACAGCTTTCCGGTAAGCCCACTTCATGCAGAGTTTGATGCACGCGTTGGGTTACTTCGCTGAGGGGCAAATCAGGGTAATGAAAGCGCAGCCCTTCGCTGACGATATCAAATACCGGCATACGCGGCGAAAGCGCGCCATAAGGGTCCTGGAAGACCATCTGTAAACGATGGCGCTGGCGGCGTAATGCATTGCCCTTCAACTGGCTTAACGGAACATCGCCCAGGCTGATTTCTCCCTGGCTTTGCACAAGGCGCATAATCGCGGAGGCGAGCGTGGTTTTGCCCGAGCCTGATTCACCGACAATGCCCAGCGTTTCCCCCGGAGCAATCGTCAAATCCGTTGCCTTGACGGCTTCGAAAGGGGGCGGCTGACGCTTGAATAATCCCGTTTTGGGGCGCTCAAAACTGACTTTTAGCTGGCGCGCGGTGAGTAGTGGCTTGGTGGCGGCAAGTGCCGCAGGCCTGCCTTCAGGTTCTGCCGCTAAAAGCGCTTTGGTGTAGTCGCTTTGCGGGTTGTTAAACACCTCTTCAACCGACCCTATTTCCTGAATTTTACCGCGATACATGACGCAAACCCGTTCGGCATAACGGCGTACCAGGTTAAGATCGTGGCTAATAAACAGCATACCCATGCCGTGCTGATCACGAAGCTCTTTTAAAAGGGCGAGTATGTCTTGCTGAACGGTAACATCCAGCGCTGTCGTGGGCTCATCGGCGATCAGCAGCGCCGGGTTGTTGGCGATGGCCATGGCAATCATCACCCGCTGGCGCTGGCCGCCGGAAAGCTGGTGTGGCCATGCCTCAAGCAACTCATCAGCGCGGGGCAGTTTGACCTGCTCTAGAAGTTCTTTCGCCCAGGTACGTGCTGCCTGCCCGCGAAGCCCCTGATGCAGGCGTAGCGCTTCGCCAATCTGCTTGCCTATACGATGCAGCGGGTTAAGCGAGGTCATGGGCTCTTGAAAGACAAATCCAACACGATTACCGCGTACCGCATTCCAATCTCGGCGGGTAAGCTGATTAAGGTCTGTCTCCTCAAGCCAGCGCCCACCGCTTACTTCGGCATTACTGGGCAATAAATTGATGGCGCCTAATGCTGAGACTGACTTGCCAGACCCGGATTCACCCACTATAGCCAGGGTTTCACCGGCATTGACGGTAAGCGTTAGGGCATCCACTACCACTGCGCCATCAAAAGCAATGGTCAGGTTGTCGAGGCGAAGCAGTGGTTTAAGCATGGTTAGCTTCCTGCGCGGGTTTAAGACGCGGTTTTACGTGGCGTGGATCAAAGGCATCGCGCAGGCCCTCGCCAATAAACACGAGTAGCGAGAGCATAATGGCCAGTGTCATGAACGCCGTAATCCCAAGCCACGGCGCATGAAGGTTGTTTTTACCTTGGGCGGCAAGCTCACCCAGCGAGGGAGAGCCTGGTGGCAAACCAAAGCCCAGGAAATCCAGCGCAGTCAGCGTACCGATCGCTCCGGTAAACAGAAAAGGAATAAACGTAAGCGTGGCGACCATGGCATTCGGCAGGACATGGCGCCACATTATCAGGCGTGAAGGCAGCCCCATGGCTTTTGCAGCGCGGACATATTCCAGATTGCGGGCGCGTAAAAATTCCGCGCGGACAATATCGACCAGGCCCAGCCAGGAAAACAGCAGCATAATGCCCAGCAGCCACCAAAAACCCGGCTGCACAAAGCTTGCCAGAATTATCAGCAGAAACAGGACGGGAAGACCCGACCATATTTCGGTTATCCGCTGGCCAATAAGATCCACCTTGCCACCAAAATAACCCTGCACACCGCCTGCCAGTACACCCATTACCAATGAACCTGCCGTTAACACCAGGGCAAAGGCGACCGAAAGCCGAAAGCCATAAATGACGCGGGCCAATACATCGCGGCCTTGATCATCGGTACCCAGCCAGTGGCGGGTATCGGGCGGCGCGGGGGAAGGCTCTGTCATCTGCATATCCAGCGTTTGATAGGAGAACGGGATAAGCGGCCATAGCGCCCAGCCATTCTCGTTAATCTGCTGCTGAATAAAAGGGTCCAGATAATCTGTTCGAGTGGGTAAAAAACCGCCGAACTCGGTTTCTGGATAGTCAACCAGCAGCGGTGCGTACCACTGGCCGTCGTAATGCAGAATGAGCGGCTTGTCGTTGGCGATGAGTTCAGCAAATAAGCTTAAAATAAACAGTACGCCAAATAACCAAAGCGAAATGCGCGCCCGTCGATTGGCCTTGAAAGCCGCAAGCCGACGCAGCGTAATCGGTGAAAGCCGTGAACTGATAGACATCTTCACGACTCCCTTGAAGCGAAGTCGATACGCGGATCTACCCACATATAGGTCAGGTCGGAAATCAGCTTAAGCAGCAATCCAATCACCGTGTATAAAAAAAGCGTGCCAAAAATTACCGGATAATCGCGCTGCATAACGGCCTCAAACCCCAGCAGTCCCAAACCATCGAGTGAGAAAATGACTTCAATCAGCAGCGCGCCGGTAAAGAAAATACCGATCATGGCAGCCGGTAAACCCGCAATTATGATCAGCATGGCGTTGCGAAACACATGGCCATACAGAATGCGCTGCTCGGTGGCTCCTTTGGAACGCGCCGTCAGTACGTACTGTTTATGAATCTCGTCTAAAAAGCTGTTTTTAGTCAGCATGGTTAGTGTTGCAAAGCTGCCAATGGCCGCCGCCGTCACCGGCAGCGTGATATGCCAGAAGTAGTCTTTTATCTTGCCCCAGGTGGACAGGTCGGCAAAATCCGGTGAGGTTAATCCGCGCAGCGGGAACCAGTCTAGATAAGTGCCGCCTGCGAAAAGCACAATCAGCAGGATTGCGAAAAGAAACCCGGGTATGGCGTAGCCGACGATCACTAGCCCTGAGGTCCACACATCAAACCGTGAGCCGTGTCGTAACGCCTTGCGGATGCCTAGAGGGATGGAAATCAAGTAGACCAGCAGGGTGGTCCATAGCCCTAATGAAACCGATACCGGCAGGCGTTCAATCATCAGGTCGATAACCGGGCGATCACGAAAAAAGCTCGTTCCGAAGTCGAAGGTAAGGTAATCCGCCATCATGCCAATAAAACGCTCGTGGGCAGGCTTGTCGAACCCAAATTGTTGTTCTAGCTGCTCGATAAACCGAGGGTCAATACCGCGTGCGCCACGCGAGTCATCACTTACCTGTACATCAGCACCCCCCATGTCCAGGCGCGTGCTGGCCATGGCATTGGCGCCTTCAAAGCGCGCCAACATCTGATCAATCGGCCCACCGGGGGCTGCCTGAACAATCATAAAGTTGAGCAGCATGATTCCCACCAGTGTGGGGATCATTAACAGCAGTCGGCGTAGTGTATAGCGTGCCACAGTGCACTCCGTGAGTCGTGTGACTTGGATATTGTGATTAGTATTTTTTGTGGCCTGGTCAGACTCAACGACGACGCTGCAAGGCAGCTTCACGGTCGGTGTCGACCCACCAGGCATCTAAATCCATCGCGTACGCTGGGAAAGGCTCTTGGTAGCCGAACTTATCCCATACCGCAATACGCGTTTCGCCGGAGTGATAATGGGGAATCGTGTAAAATCCCCAGCGCAGCACGCGGTCAAGCGCACGCGTTGCAGTATCCAGTTCTTCCCGGTTCTCCGCGCTAATAATCTCCTCAATTAATGCATCCACTGCCGGGTGAGCAAGCGCCATTCGGTTACGGCTTTGCGGCGCCTCAGCAGCAGCACTGCTCCAGAAGTCACGCTGTTCATTGCCGGGGTTGTTAGACTGGGGGAAGTGGCTGATCACGATATCGTAATCGTAATTACGCTGACGATTGAGGTATTGGTTGATATCCACAATTCGCATGGAGGTTTGTACCCCAAGGCGCGCCATGTTGCGGAGCATTGGTTGCACTACACGCTCAAGGCTTGCGTCGTAAAGCATGACCTCTAGACGTAGAGGTTCTCCTGTCTGCTCATTAACCAATACGCCGTCTTCAACCTGGTAGCCCGCTTCATGAAGTAGTTCAAGTGCCCGGCGCAGCCGTTCACGAATCTCAGTCGGTTGATCGATAGGCAGTGAGTCGGTAAATAGCCTGTCTGAGCGATGAGATGCCAGCAGCTCTTCGCGGAAAGGTTCCAGCAGGGCAAGCTCCGCTTCTGACGGAGGGCCAACGGCTTCCATTTCTGAGTTCTGGAAATAGCTTTCGGTGCGCTGGTAGGCTTTATAAAAAATATTGGTATTCAGCCAGGGAAAGTCGAAGGTCAGGCTAAGCGCTTCGCGAACTCGCGGGTCTTGAAACTTTTCTTTCCGCAGGTTGAAAACAAACGCCTGCATCAATGAGGGGTTTACATCAGGTATCGTAATGCGTTCAACCAACCCTTCGCGATACGCCGGAAAATCGTAGCCAATCGCCCAAGTGGCCGCTCGTGCATCTATTCTAAAATCTGTCAGGCCCGCCTTGAAGGCTTCCCAGGCGATATCCCTGTCACGATAGTAATCGTAAATCACCCGATCAATATTGTAGCGGCCAACGTTAACCGGCAGATCCTTGCCCCAATAGTCCTCATCACGCTGATAAACGATGCGCCGCCCGGGATCGACCTCGCTAATACGATAGGGGCCGGAGCCTGGATGTGCAGTAAGCGTGGGCGCGGTGAAATCGTGCGATTCCCAATAGTGGCGGGGCAGGATGGGGAGCTGAGTAACGATTAACGGTAATTCACGAGACTCTGTGCTCGAAAACTCAAAACGAACCTGGTGCTCGTTTAGCGCAACGATTTGCTCAACATCGGCATAATAACTGGCGTAAAACGGATTGCCTTTCTCACGCAGCAGGTTAAAGCTAAATACGACATCATAAGCCGTGACGGGCTCGCCATCCTGAAAGCGCGCTTCTGGTCGCAGGTCAAACTCCATCCATTCACGGTTCGGGTCCAGACGCACGCCTTCGGCTAGCAAGCCATAGAGGCTGAAGGGCTCGCCCGGGTTGCTCACCATTAATGTATCGTAGATCTGCGATATGCCGGTGGCGGGCGTACCGCGAATAATGAACGGATTGGTTGAGTCAAAGCTACTGCCCACGGCGGTGTGGGTGATGCTACCGCCTTTAGGCGCCTGCGGATTGACGTGAGGAAAATAGGCAAAATCTGATGGAAGCTCAGGGCTATCATAAAGCGATAAGCCATGCATGGTTTCAATGGGCGCGGTGTTTGACGGCAATACATCGGCGGCCGTTACCCCGTCTGCTGTCATGGCCTCCGCCTGGGAGTCAGCCTGTGTATCGAGAGCAGAGGCTGACAGGCTCAACAGCAAACAGTTGACGATTAAAAACGTCTTTACAAACAGAACACCACGCGGCATCGGTTACGTCCCAAGTGATCAGAGTTTTTCAACTCAACTTCCTGAAAGGGTCAGGAGCTGGCCTGGTTGTAAAGCCTCCGGGCGGTCGAGGGCATTCCAGCGTATTAAGTCATTCTGAGTGACATTGTACCGGCTGGCAATGGCTGACAGATTGTCCCCACTTTCAACGCGATGAATATCCGGCGTTTGGGTAGAGGCAAGCTCAGTAGATGTGGTCGGCGAAAGCTGAGCTAACACTTGAGTATCGACTTCTTCGGGGACCAGCAGCGTTTGTACGTTGCGCGGGTCGATACTGCCATTTAGCAGACCAGGGTTTAGCTCGGCTAGCGCTGATTGACTAACGTCTAAAAGCTGGGAAGCTTGAGCAATACTAAGCGGTTGTTCAAGCTGAACTTTAGCAAACACGGGATCCAGAGTGATGTCTGGCAAGGCGACGTTGAATTGCTCAGGGTTATTGATGATAGTGGCGATGGCTTTGAGCTTGGGGATGTACTGCATGGTTTCATGCGGCAGTGAAAGATCCCAGTAATCGCCTACCGACCCCTGGGCTTGTGCATTACGCTGTGCGCGATTAACGGTTCCGGCACCGGCGTTATAAGCGGCTAACGAAAGCATAATGTCGCCGTGATACCACTCATCGGCCTGCATTTCCAGGTAGTCCAGCGCGGCCGCGGTGGAGGTGATAACGTCTAATCGGCCATCGTAGTTACCGTTACGCACTAGCCCTAACGCATCGCCCGTACCCGGCATAAATTGCCACAGCCCTGCGGCACCGCGGTGGCTTTTGGCGCTGGGATCAAAAGAGCTTTCCACGAAAGGAATTAACGCTATTTCACCGGGCAGGCCGCGTTCACTTACCTGCTGAGTGATCCAGGCAAGCCAGGGGGTGGCGCGTTCGGTAATGGTGGCAATATTGTGTGGGCTTGAACGATAGTACTCGATCCATTCATCAACCCGGGCCTGGGCGTCGGCGGGCAGGGTCAAGTCCTGCCATTGAAAGCTTGCGCGCAATTTTGTCCAGGCATCCTGCGGTTCCAGCGTTAAGGCTTCCCAAAAATGGCTGTGAAACGAGGAGGGTTGCACTGTTACGGGTGTACCGACGTCGTCGGATGCCGTGGGCGTATAGGACGTATTATACGCGGGGGTTGACGCTTGTGAGTTTGCTGCAGCGGCCAGTAACAGGCCCATAACTAGCGTACTGCCAGCGCTTAGCAGTAAGCGCTGGCGAATCGTTCGATAGGTCATAGTGTCATTCGTTTGGTTTCGATAGCATTCTTAAAATCGGTTCTTCCACTCACGCAGAGTGGTGAACGTCGCGAGGTCGTTATCATTAGCACCCTGTTCACCTGCCGCATTGCGCACGCTCGGTGTGCTTACACGCAGGTAGGGATTAATTTTCAGCTCGCGTCCTATCGTGCTGGGTAAGGTGGGGCGGTCTAGCGCCCTGGCCTTTTCGCATTCCTTTAAGGCGTATGTCACGTCGTCATTCTCTGGGTCAGCTGCTTGGGCAAACACAAGATTTGCCTGCGTATACTCATGAGCAGCAAAGACCAGCGTATCGTCAGGTAGTTCCGCTAGTTTGTTCAGCGAGGTATGCATTTGTTCAGGCGAGCCTTCAAACAAGCGGCCGCAGCCCGCGCAAAACAGGGTGTCGCCGCAAAACAGCAGCGCCGGTATACCCGGCGTATAGAAACTTATGTGGTCAAGCGTATGGCCCGGCGTTGCCATGACTTCAAACAGGCGGCCCATAATGCGAATTTGGTCGCCCTCACCCACGGCTTGGCTAATGCCCTTAATGGTTGGGTTCTCGGGGCCAATCACATGGGGCGAGTAACGTTTGATCAACTTGGCCAGTCCACCGGTATGATCGTGGTGGTGGTGAGTAATAAGGATAGTATTCAGCGTCAGTGATTCGCGCTCTAAAAGTTCAATAACAGGATCAGCGTCACCTGGATCCACCACGCAAACACTTTGACTGGTATCTTGTCTTAATAGCCAAATATAGTTGTCGCTAAGGGCGGGAATCGGTGTCACGCTCATCATGGGCGAGATCCTTTTAGGGTTGCAATTCTGCTGTTAAGTACGTTGAAAAGACGCAGAGATGTCGTTAAAAAGCCGTTACTTTGGAGGTAAGCGCTGTTCATGTCAAATTCGACAAGGGCCACTACAATCGCCAAGCGCTTGATAAGTAGCCAGCCTTACTGGCAAACCGATGCCGGACGCTCGCTTTGGGACATGCAGCGCGCCTGCCTGGGGCCGGTGGTTGAAAGCCGGGCTGGGCGGCATAGTTTAGAGATGAGTATGGGGCCTGACCTAATGACCATGTCAGCGATCCCGCATGCCATTCGTTGGGCGCCAACCTATGAACTGGCAACCAGCCCGTCGACGCTAGTGTGCCCCTCTGACCATCTAGCGCTACCTGATCGCTGCATGGATGTGGTGATCATCCATCATTGGCTAGAGCATCTGGACGATGCCCACCACACGTTACAGGAAGCGGCGCGGGTAACCGCCGACAACGGCATACTGGTGCTGTTTGGCTTCAACCCAATGGGGATCAATGGCTTGACGCGCCGATGGCGCAAGCGTCGCCCGGCATTCCCCTGGAACGGGGAGCGGCATAAGCCTGGCCGGCTACGCGACTGGTTGGCGTTTGTCGATTTTGAGGTCGAGCGCGTAGACTATTGCTGTTTTAGAGGCTTGATGAAGTCGTCTTGTCGTGAAGGGTGGGAGACTATGGGGCGTCGGCACAACCTGCCGTGGGGGGAGAGCTATATGATTAAGGCGCAGCGACGTCAGCAATCAGCTCACGTCAAGCGGGTAAGATTTACGCTGCCAAGCCCGGTTTCCTCCTCGTCCCTGGGTGCTACGCGCAGCGGCAAACCGTCGCACTGCCAGTCTCATCAAGACACATTGAGCCAACGCCAGCCAATAAAGGATAGACAGAGTGAGTAATCAAGCGGCCGAGCGCCTACCACAGGTCACGGTATATACCGATGGTGCGTGCCGAGGTAACCCAGGCCCGGGGGGATGGGGCGTCATTCTTTTTAGTGGCGAGCATGAGAAAACCCTAAAGGGCTATGAAGCTGACACCACCAATAACCGTATGGAATTAATGGCCGCGATCATGGCGTTACGTACGCTTAACCAACCGTGTGAAGTAGCGTTATGGACGGATTCCCAATATGTCCGGCAGGGGATTACTCAGTGGATACATAACTGGGTCAAACGGGGTTGGAAAACGGCTGCCAAGCAGCCCGTTAAAAACGCCGAGCTGTGGAAAGAGCTGCATGAAGAGACCCATCGCCACACGATTGAATGGCACTGGGTAAAAGGACACAGTGGCCATCCAGGTAATGAGCGAGCCGACGAGCTCGCTAATGAAGCAATCGATGAGCAACATCAGAGGAGAGCGTGATGCGCCAAATAATCATGGATACCGAAACGACCGGTATCGACCCAAAAGATGGCCATCGCATTGTAGAGATTGGCGCCGTTGAGATGATCAACCGGCGTTTTACCGGGCGTACTTACCATCAATATATTAATCCTGAACGCCACATTGACGCCGAAGTCGTCGCGATTCACGGGATCGATGATGCAAAGGTCGCCAACGAGCCGGTGTTTGCCCAGATTGCCGACGAGTTCTGGGCCTTTATTGAAGGGGCGGAACTGGTAATTCATAACGCGCCGTTCGATGTGGGCTTTATGGATCACGAGTTTGGCAGGCTTAACCAGCAGCGCGGCGGCACGCCGTTAGGGCCCGTTCGTCAGTATTGTCGAGTGCTGGATACGCTCACCATGGCGCGGGAGCTTCACCCCGGCCAGCGTAATAGCCTGGATGCGCTATGTAAGCGCTACGATATCGATAACGGCCACCGCGTACTTCACGGAGCTTTGCTTGACTCCGAGATTCTAGCCGACGTTTATCTGGCCATGACCGGTGGTCAAACGGCATTAACGCTGGACTCGGAAGCTTCTTCGAAAGAACAGCAGGCTAACTCGTCAAGCGAGGGCCTTTCGGTTCAACGCTTGAGCCTTAGCCCAGGGCAGCTGCGCGTGGTGCGGCCTACCGCTGAAGAGCATGCGGCCCACCAGGCTAAATGTCAGGCTCATAAGCTCAATTGGTTTGAGGAAAGTGGTCACAATGCTTAGGCGTGAAATTCCGCATGATGCACGCGAAGGACGAGTCGTTTACGTTTCGCGAAGCCACTTGGCGCCCGCTCCATTAACGGGTGATCAGGCGCTGACCCCGCTACAGCCCTTTCAGCCGTGGACGGAGCAGATGCAGCCGCTGTGCTACTGGGATGATGAGCCGGTAGCGCTGTTGATTGAAAAAGAGCCCGGTGATGACTGGGTTGATGGGCGGCAATGGATGGCAGAGCTTCCTGCTTCCTGGTTTAGCCTGCTTTCTACGGCATTGCAGGTGGGCGCCTGGTTTGAAAACCATCGCTTCTGCGGGCGCTGCGGCGCACAGGCTACCAAGTTGGCTGCGGAATTTGCCATGCATTGCCATGCGTGTGGGCATCGCAACTATCCGCGTATCTCACCGTGCATTATTACGTTGGTAACCAGTGGTGAGGCGATGTTGTTGGCTCGCAGCCCGCGTTTTGCTCCCGGGCGCTATTCGACGCTGGCGGGGTTTATTGAGCCAGGTGAATCAGCCGAGGAGGCCGTTCATCGTGAGGTGTTCGAGGAGGTGGGCGTGCACGTTGATCAGCTGCGCTATTATCAAAGCCAAGCATGGCCATTTCCACACTCACTGATGTTTGGATTTTTTGCGGAGGCCACTACACGGCGTATAAAAATCGATGGTGTTGAAATAAGCGACGCGGCTTGGTTTTCACCGCGGCAGCTTCCGTCGCTGCCGCCGCCGTATTCCATTTCACGTGAATTAATTGAAACGCATTTAGCGCGTTGGCGCTAATCAGCTAGTCATTACGACGCTATTGTGAATTAACCTGGAAACAGACTGGTTAACTTGGTGGCCAACATAACATTACCGGTGGCTTTAAGTTTGCCAGTCATAAAGGCAGTCATGCCGTTGATATCACCGCTCATGATGCCTTTCAAGGTGTCAGTGCTCATGCTCAAGCTAACCGACGGGTCATCGTGTTCGCCTTCTTGAACATCCAGAGTACGATCCTTGATGACTAAATAGTGGTCGCCAGCATCCGAAAAGTGGAACTGGAATACTTCATCCATGCCTTCGGCGGCCTCAGGATTAAAGCGGGCTTGCAGCTTTTCAAGCGTGTTAACTGACATGACAATATCTCCATTTGCAGAAAAATTACGTATAAATGGGTGACTAATGACCCGATGAATGTGAATGAGAGTATTTTAAACAACTGTTTTAATCAAGCCGTATGAATTGATATCAAGCGACAGTTTAACCTCGTCATAGGAGAGTGTACGTGAGTGAATGGATGGCAGAAATGGGCACTTTCGTGGTGCAAACCACGATTGTGGTGGTGCTGTTAGGTCTTGGAGCCTTACTTGTCTTACGTAGCAAAGGTTCTCATGAAGGCGACCTTAAACTCCATATTGAGCCGTTAAATGACCAGCGCCGGTCGCGTAAGCGGCGCCTTCGCGTTGCGGCAACGGAGCAGGGCGCCCGTAAAAAGCTGATCAAGGCGTTTCGCCAGGAAGATAAAAATCGCCAAAAAACGGCGAAGAACAAAGACAGCGTTGAGCAAAAATCCAGAGTGTGGGTACTGGATTTTCACGGCGATATCAAGGCCTCTCAAACCGAGCAGTTTGCCCAGGAAGTGTCGGCGATCATTGATGTTGCCGAGCCCAGTGACGAGGTCGTGGTACGTTTGGAATCAGCGGGTGGGCTTGTCCACGCGTACGGGCTGGCCGCGGCTCAGCTGGACCGGCTGCAACGCGCGGGGCTTGCGACTACCGTTTGCATCGACAAGGTGGCAGCGAGCGGGGGCTATATGATGGCCTGTACGGCTCAGCATATTAAGGCTGCGCCCTTTGCGGTGATCGGCTCGATTGGCGTCGTGGCGCAGGTACCTAACGTTCACCGCTTGCTTAAACGTCACGATATTGATGTTGAATTACTCACTGCGGGTAAATATAAGCGCACGCTAACGGTGATCGGGGAAAATACCCAAGAGGGCCGTGAAAAGTTTTTGGAAGATTTGGAAAACACCCATCGCCTGTTTAAGGGTTATGTCAGCGAACATCGGCCCGATATGGATATCGAGACGCTGGCAACAGGCGAGATATGGTACGGCAGTGAAGCGCTCTCGAACCGGTTGATTGATAGCGTGGGCACCAGCGAGGCCTACTTGGTTGAGCGTATGGCAGACGCTAAGGTCTACCGGGTCAGGCTTGAGCCGCCGAAAACCATCAGCCGGAAATTTGGACTGGCGGTATCGGCGGGTATTGAAAGTGCCATGCTAAAAGCTTTCAGCATGCTTGAAGCATCGGGCTGGCAGCGCCGCTAAGAAGCCGTCTGGCTTTTATGTCGTATAGTGATGCGCCAGGGTGTTTAAAATCGCTTTGGCGCTATCGCTACTCAACGAGTAGTAGATAGTTTGTGACTCCCGCCTGGTATTGACCAGCTCATCGCGTCGTAAAATTGCTAAATGCTGTGAGAGTGCCGATTGGCTAAGTGAAAGCTGCTGATTGATTTGTGTGACCGATAGCTCTTTCTCTGCCAGCAGACACAGAATTTGCAGCCTTTTTTCATTCGCCAAGGCTTTTAGAAGGTTAGTGCCTGCCTCAAGGGCCTGGCAGTTATTTTCAAGCAGACGTGCAGCGCTTGAGGACGCAGACATGATGATCTCCTTGCCTACACTGAATGGGTGTGGTCATTGCAGCGTTTTATAAATGGCATTTTTATAAATTATTATGGCATCGTCGCGGCGCGAAGATTGTTAATTTAATCATCGGTAATTTAGCGAGTTTTGTCCAAGCATTCGTTTAACGATTAATCAATGGTAGATTTTGGCTTCTTTGTCAACGACTAAAGCAGCTCTTGAACCGGCTATAAATAATTCTAAGAGCCCGCCTTTAAAATCGTTCTACATCTTTAGTCACTTTTTAATCCCCTAGGTGGGCTTCTAGCCCATAGTATGAAGGAAGAGTCTGCGTTTACTTTATACAGTGTCAGTCATGAGCCTCGCTGCGTTACTACAGTAAAGTTCGTTACTACAATAAAAATAGGGTCGTTATGAGCCGCTACCAAGAAGCCTTCCTGCAAGCGAATGAACAGCCCGAGCAGTTCTGGGCCGAGCAAGCCAAACGTCTGCCGTGGTTTATCCCACCAACCCAAATTCTTACGTATGACGATCAGCAGCACGCACGCTGGTTTAGCGATGGCGAAATAAACCTTTGCTATGCCGCGCTTGATTACCATGTTGAAAATGGCCGAGCTGACCAACCAGCGATTTATTGGGATTCCCCAGTCACCCAGTCCAAGCGAACCCTCACCTATCAGCAGCTGCTTGATCAGGTAGCTTATTTCGCCGGGGCGCTTTCCGCGCTGGGCGTTGAAAAGGGCGATCGTGTGGTGATCTATATGCCCATGATTCCCGAAGCGCTGGTGGCCATGTATGCCTGTGCACGCTTAGGTGCGGTGCATTCAGTAGTGTTTGGCGGCTTCGCCCCGCATGAGCTGGCAGTCAGAATAGAAGATGCCGAGCCGAAAGTGGTGGTTGCCGCTTCATGTGGTATTGAGGTGGATAAGGTAATCCCCTACAAGCCGATTATCGATCAGGCGCTTGGCTTAAGTGCCCATCAGCCTGATGCCTGCGTGGTCTATCAGCGTGACATATGCCCGGCAACGCTGACGGCACTTGATTACTGCTGGGACGCTATCATTGCCAAAGCCGTTTTTGCTGAATGTGTTCCGCTACTTAGCACGGATCCTCTTTACATTCTGTATACCTCAGGCACAACGGGTAAGCCCAAAGGGGTAGTGCGTGACACGGGGGGGTACGCCGTGGCGCTTGAGTACTCAATGCAGGCAATTTATGCCCTGAACCCCGGCGACGTGTTTTTTACCGCGTCTGATGTGGGGTGGGTGGTTGGCCACTCCTATATTGTGTATGCACCGCTACTGCGTGGCTGCACCAGCGTTGTTTATGAAGGCAAGCCGGTAAATACGCCCGATGCGGGTAGCTTCTGGCGGGTCATCGAGGAGTACAAGGTTAAAAGCTTCTTTACCGCGCCTACGGCTTTCCGGGCGATCAAGAAAGCTGACCCAGATGCCCAACTGCTTGCCCGTTATGATATCAGCAGTTTGAAGCACCTGTTTGTCGCAGGCGAGCGGCTTGACCCTCCTACCTTTCATTGGTTGGATGATCTGCTGGATGTGCCGGTAATTGACCACTGGTGGCAGACCGAAACCGGCTGGCCGATTGCCGCCAATCAGCCGGGGCTTGTTTCAATGCCTATCAAACCTGGGTCTGCAACCTTCCCTGTGCCGGGTTTTAATGTCGCAGTGCTAGGGCGTGATGGCGAACCGGCAGCCCCGATGGAGCAGGGCAGTGTGGTCATCAAGCAGCCCATGCCGCCTGGGTGCTTAAGCGGTATTTGGCGTGACCCTCAGCGTTTTCATAGCGCCTACATGGCAGCTTTCCCGGGTTATTACCTGACCGGCGACGGTGGTTACTTCGATAAAGACGGCTACCTGTTTATCATGGGGCGTACCGATGACGTTATTAACGTTGCCGGGCATCGGCTATCGACCGGCGAGTTGGAAGAGGTCGTAGGCGCGCATCCCGCTGTGGCTGAATGCGCGGTTATCGGCATTCATGATGTGCTTAAAGGGCAAATTCCGATTGGTCTGGTGATTCCTAAAGATGGCTTTAATGGCGACGAAGCAACGCTTGAAGCCGAACTTATTGCCCGCGTGCGCGACTATATCGGCCCTATTGCCTGTTTTAATCAGGTTCTGGTAGTTAACCGTCTGCCTAAAACCCGTTCGGGCAAAATATTACGCAAGCTGTTGCGCAATATCGCGGACGGTAAGGCTTTTGGGGTTCCGTCGACCATTGATGATCCTTCAAGCCTTGATGAGGTACATACCGCCATGTGCGAGCGTGCTATCGGTACCGCTGACAAGGCAACGCCTCTCGATTGAGCTAAGGTGAGCTGCTTTAAGCAGGGCAGCTGGCTTTTATTGCGGTTAAGAAAGCGTATAATGCGCGCCCAGCAGCGCTATGCGCTTTCTTATGAGGGTTCCCTAACCCCTCTTGGCTTGTAAAAAAAGGTCATCTTGCATGTTTGCCTTAAGTGATACGCAGTACCGCCGTTGCCTTTTCGTAATGGTTGCCTTCCATATCGGTATTATTGCTGCCAGTAATTACCTTGTTCAGCTTCCGTTTACCCTGTTTGGTTTTCATACCACATGGGGAGCGTTTAGCTTTCCGTTTATCTTTCTAGCCACTGATTTAACGGTTCGACTCTTCGGTAAAAGTGCCGCCCGGGCGATTATTTTAAGGGTCATGCTGCCTGCTCTGGTGGTTTCTTATGTGGTTTCCGTGGTGTTCCCACGCGGAAGCTTTGCCGGGATTGAAGCACTGGGTGAATGGAATCTATTTGTTGCACGGATTGCGCTGGCAAGCTTTCTTGCCTATGTGATCGGTCAGCTGTTGGATGTGCAGGTGTTTGATCGGTTGCGGCAGCTGGCCTGGTGGATAGCCCCTGTTTGCTCAACGGTGCTCGGAAACCTAGCCGATACCTACGCTTTCTTCTCGACGGCGTTTTATAACAGCCCCGACGCGTTTATGGCGGCTAATTGGATTGAAATTGCTGCCGTTGATTACGTGATAAAACTCGCTATCAGCCTGCTGTTCTTTCTACCTCTATACGGTCTGCTGCTGGCCTGGCTTTCACGCCGTCTGGTGGTCTGGACCGGGCAAACTGATCTCTCCCCCCGTATGGCGTAGTAGAGTGGCTTAGCGCTTATAGGTAATGAGATAATGGCCTGCGGGTTTGTTGTTTAATCAATATGTAGGGAGTTTATATGACTGACGCTGCCACGGTTGATCTTCATTATCTGGAAATGGACAGTGAAGACGCTCCCGATTCCACGCCCCTGGTGGTGATTCATGGCTTAATGGGGAGCGCTGATAACTGGCGTTCCCATTTGAAAGCCTGGCAGCGTTCGCGGCGTGTCATTGCGGTAGATTTACGTAATCACGGCCGCTCACCGCATAGCGACGATATGCGCTATGCCACCATGAGCCAGGATGTATTGGCCCTGCTCGATAAGCTTTCTATTACCCAAGCGCATGTGCTGGGCCATTCAATGGGCGGGAAAGTCGCTATTAGTTTGGCCAGGCTGGCGCCAGAGCGCGTGGTAACGCTGACGGTCGGCGACATTGCGCCGGTGGTCTATGAGCATGGCCATGATGATGTTTTTGCAGCGCTTAAACGCGTTAGAGAAGGGCAGCCTAAAAATCGCCGTGAAGCGGATGACCTGTTGGCTGAACATGTGGACTCGCGCTCCACACGGCTTTTTTTAGCTACTAATTTAGCCCGGAACGAGGAAGACATTTTAGGGCTGCGTATCGGGCTTGATGAAATCCAGCGTGGCTATGGCAATATAATTGGCCTACCCGCCGGCGACGGCCCCTTTGAAGGACCCACGCTGGTGCTGCGTGGCGCTGAATCACACTACGTTACCGACGATTTGCTGCCTGCTTTGCGTGAAGTGCTGCCGGGGGCGCGGGTTGTAACGCTAAAAAATGCTGGCCATTGGCTGCATGCAGAACAGCCAGAAGCGTTCCAGCAGGCGGTTGAAGCTTTTATTGAACATCACGAACACTGAGGCCCAGTGGGCTTGCCGTTAAACGCTCTTACCCATAGCGGTTAGTCACAGGTTTTAACGGTCAGCCCGTGCTGTTCCGGGGCACGTAAAAAACGGTTTAAAATACGATAGCTGTCAATATCAAAAGCCGGGGTGGCGCCGGTTAGACGTTGAGCTTTTTTAAACGTATCGGCACTGCCCAGGTAGCACCAGTGATCGACAACATGCCAGGCGCTTTTCCCACCCGTCTCGGGTTTTTCTTGAATAATGATTCGTCCTTCCCAGGGCCACGCCTTAATCTGCAGCTGTGCCAACGCGTACTGGGCTCGCTGGGTATGCGCCTGCAACGTCTCCACACCTTCACAGGCGCCATTACATTTACCTAACTGGCGGGCAAAACAGCGGCCTTTGCCTTTGGTAATGCCCAGCACCTGAAGGCAAAGCTTATGTTCTTCGGCCGTTGCACGTAGCGTATCCTTGGCGTCTCTGGCACTGCGAAAAAGCCCGAAGAGCGCCCCGTCGGTGGGTTGGCTCAGTGCGTCGCCGTTAACCAGGGTGGGGTAGTTTTCCCCTGACGGCCAGCGCCAGGTGGTTAGCTTGCGCTGTTTGCGTAACTGGCGATTCATAATCGGCATCATCGACTTCACCAGCTGGGCTTCACGCAGTTGCGCGCCCAGATCGCCCGCAGTTTCTTCCCACTCAATGTGATGAATTTGCTGCGCGAGGCGCATGGCTTTGTTGTCTTGATGGTCACGCTGAAAATGACTCAATACCCGGCGGCGCAAATTGACACTTTTGCCCACGTACAGAGGGAGTCGATTATGTCCATAAAAGAAATACACCCCAGGCGATTCGGGCAACCCTTCCAACTGACGGCTATCCAAATGGGCAGGCAACGTGCGGTGTCGTTGCTCCTCAGTCAGTACGCTTTGCCATGTGTCGTCTGCATAGTGCGTTTGCCAAGCCTGCCAAAGTGACCACAGCGCGTTCACATCACTACTTGCCCGATGCGCGCGCAAGTTAATAATGCCATAGCGTTCAAGCAAGGCTTTTAAATTATGCTGTTGCTCCAGCGGAGCCAGTCGGCGAGATAGGCGCAGCGTGCAGATAATCGGCGTTCGATATTCGATGCCTACGCGCTTAAAGGCGTTACGCAGAAAGCTATAGTCAAAGCGTGCATTGTGGGCAACCAAGCGGTGGTCTTCACCCAGCCAAACGCGCAGCGACTCGGCAATGTCTTCAAAGCAGGGGGCATCGACGAGCATGTCATCGTCGATGCCGGTTAGCTGACTGATATTTGGCGGCACTCTAATACCAGGATTGATCAAGCTAGACCAGCTATCTACCTGGTGCCCGTTAATGATTTTAAGAGCGGCAATTTCAGTAATCCGGTCCCGCGTTGCGCTAGTTCCGGTGGTTTCCAGGTCAATAAAGATTAGCGGTGTTTCTGTCAGCGCACTGGCCATAGCGCTCCTGTATTATAGGGTATGAGGGTCAACGGCTAAACGAGATATGGGCAGTTCAGCGTCGATTAGGCCTTCTTTTAGAAGATAAGTTTCAAACGCTGCATAGCGACGGGTATCCAGTGCCGCAGGGCTTAACGCGATTCTGCGTAAAATATCCTGCCATGCGTCGGCATTGATGGGGTTATCAAGTATTGGGTGAGCATCTGTTAATAGCTGCCATGCCTGGGTTGGGTTTTCCACGATCCAATCGCTCGCCTCATCGAGGGCAATTAAAAAACGTGACCACGTATTGGCTTGTCTAGCCAAAGAGTCACTATTGGCGATGACAATCAAACCATCATGACGCGGGATACCTAAATCTCGATAACGGACGGTATGTGTGGTGATACCATTGGCAGCTAGCTGTTGAGGTAAAAAATGAAAAAAGCCATCAGCAATCGCATCAATATTGCCCTCATCAAATGCGCTGACTGGATTAAAATGCACGCTCTGTGGAGATAAGAAAGCATCCGTCTGGCGAACAGAACGCGGAATCAGCTCGGGAACTAGGATATCGGCACCTTCTCGGGTGGAGTATCCATAATGAAGCCCTGAAAGCTGGGTGGCATTTTCAGGCTGAGTCTCACCTTTTACAATAACGGCATTCAGCGGGGTCTCAATCAGCGTGGCAATGCGCGTGATGGGCATATTCTCATGGACCAGCAAATGCAGAATTGGCTGGCGCGTGAGGGCTAAATCAACTTCTCCCGCTGCCAGCAGTTTGATAGCAATGGTGGGGTCTGCAGGGGTCTGTAACTCCACATCCATGCCCTGTGCGGTAAATAAGCCACGCTCTTGAGCGGCCACCAAAGCGACATGCTGCGGGCTTAAGTACCAGTCGAGCATCACTGAGACGCTTTTCAGCGGTGGTGGCTCAAGGGGTGGTGGTAGCGAGAGAGCTGCGGCGGGCACTTCATTGACTACTTCGCTGTCAGTAGGCGGCGAAAGTGTGTCAAGGAACAGGATATCACTTTCCAAGGAAAGCGCTGGCTGCTCCTCTTGGATATCGGCTTCCTCTGCGTAAGCTGATGAAAATAGAAACAATAAACAAAACATCACCATCAATAAACGTGAATGCCCATAACGTGAAAGGCAGTACAACATAATCGGTCACTCCTGATATCTAGACGGCGGAGTTTAGCCCTGTCAATCCTTGGATGACCAGCCCCTTGTCGCTTTAGCTTACTGAGTTGACGCAGTAAATTTAATAGTGGCGTGTAATAATAGCGTGGCATTGATGTAGAGATGGAGAGACATGGACGCGATCTATACGTTCTTTTTAGTCGGCGGTTCTTTAATGGCGCTCAGCATATTAGCGAGCCGCCTATCATCAATGGTAGGCGTACCGTTGCTGCTTATCTTCCTGGGCCTGGGCATGCTGGCGGGCGAAGAGGGGGTGCTGGGGGTCGTCTTCGATGATTACGCGATGGCCTTCACTATCGGACACTTGGCGCTGGCCATGATCCTGCTTGATGGTGGCTTGCGCACGCGGCTTAAAACATTCCGGGTAGGCTTTAAACCAGCGCTGTCGCTTGCCACCTTCGGGGTATTCATAACCAGTGCGATCGTGGGCTTGATCGCGATGTGGGTGTTCGATTTAAGCCTGGTGCAAGGGCTATTGGTAGGCGCGATTGTGGGCTCAACCGATGCCGCCGCCGTTTTCTCAATGCTGAGTGGACGTGGGGTGAATCTCAACGAGCGGGTAGGCGCCACGCTTGAGATCGAGTCCGGCACCAACGACCCGATGGCCATCTTCCTTACCTTGATGCTGGTTGAGCTATTAGTCGGCGACATGGGTGGGCCTGTTGAAACCCTCATTTTCTTTATTTCTCAGTTTGGTATCGGTTTGATTGTCGGCTTAGGTGGTGGCTGGTTAAGCGCAAAACTGCTGCGCTGGCTGGATTTGGCGCCGGGCCTTTATGCCATGCTGGCGCTGGCCTTGGGCTTTAGCGTGTTCGGGTTAACCAGCGTGCTGGGTGGCAGCGGGTTTTTAGCGATCTATCTAGCGGGCCTCATGATTGGAAATCAGCCTGGCCGCCACCTTAACTTTATTCTCCCCGTGCATGATGGCTTGGCCTGGTTAAGCCAAATCGGTCTGTTCCTGGTATTGGGGCTTTTAGTGACGCCTAGCCAACTGTGGGATGTGGCGTTGCCTGCTGGCTTAGTGGCGCTGGCGCTTATTTTTATCGCGCGCCCACTTGCGGTACTCATCGCGATCAAGCCGTTCTTTAAATTCCGCTGGCGGGAAACCTTCTTTATTGCCTGGGTGGGATTAAGAGGGGCAGTACCTATTGTATTGGCCATCTTCCCGGTTATCGGTGGGGTAGAGAACGCCTCGCTTTATTTTAATGTCGCCTTTGCCGTTGTGTTGATGTCGCTATTGATACAGGGCGGCTCGCTGACGCTTATGGCGCGCTGGCTAAAAGTGGAAGTGCCGGCGGGCACGACTCCCAACCGCCGAGGGCCATTGGGTATCTTGCCAGATAACGATTTTGAAATGTTTGTCTATATGGTCGAGAATCGGGATCTTGAAGATGTCCCCATCCGACTGCTGCGCTTTCCTTCGGGCGCGCTGATTTCAGCGCTGTTTCGTAATCACGCCATGCTCCACCCCAAAGGCAGCACCCGGTTAAAAATGGGAGATGTCATTTGTGTCATTGGGCGCACGGAAGATCTTCACGCGCTAAACCGCTTGTTTAATGGTGATGCCAAGCTCAAGCAGGAGCGCGCCTTCTTCGGCACGTTTACGCTCGAAGGTAGCGCACAGATGCTGGATGTCGCTCAAGCCTATGGCTTAACGTTAAGCCCCGGCGAGCATGACATGACCTTGGCCGAATTCGTGGCCCTGCGCGTAGGCGGGCACCCGGTCATCGGTGATGATGTCGACTGGCACGGCATTCACTGGGTCGTCAGCGATATGGAGAAGGGTACGATTACCCGTGTGGGCCTTCGATTGTATTGATTTCGCTAGAAGGTGTTGACTTCCAAGGGAATACTGTTAATATACGCACCCATAAGCCGGAGGGATGGCAGAGCGGTTGAATGCACCGGTCTTGAAAACCGGCGTAGGTGAATAACCTACCCAGGGTTCGAATCCCTGTCCCTCCGCCATTATTAAAAAAGCCCCGTAAATCAATAGATTGCGGGGTTTTTTGTTTGCCAATTTCACTACTCAATTTCACCACTTTTTTCACTACTCTTCATATCTATGGGCTAAGCACAGATAGGTGCTTTGGCGGGTGAGCATCGGTGCTAAGCAAGGCCAAGAGCTACCCCCTAGGAAAGCTCTGAAATTGCAAAAATATCTAGCAGGGCTTTAAGAGCCACTAGATAGGGGGGTAAGGCAACCTAGGCATGGCTCTAGAAGCTCCTACAGGCGCGATGGAGAGGCTTTAGAGCTTAGGGTATGGCTATGTAGTGGGTTGCCTGTAAGCAGCCTTAAATCAGCGTACAGGCGAGAAGGGTTAAGCTGTTCGACCTACTAAGGGTTTACGCAGTGGCAGAGTGTGCCTCCTTCATTTCAGTCTGCACCGCATAAACAGTGCTGGTACTTGCTGGCGCTAGCTTGGCTACTTTCCTTACGCTGAAACCTGCTTCTAACAATTCTCTGATACGCTGGCGCTTTTCTTCATCCGCTGGGCGTCCCTTGTACTTACCCTCTTGCTTTGCCTTTGCTATGCCTTGTTGCTGGCGCTCACGTCTCTGTTCGTAGTCCTTGCGGGCAATAGCAGCCATCATATCTAGCATCATTGAGTTGATTGCATCTAGCATACGAGCAGTGAACTCATCTCCGCTGGTATCCTTCATGCTTTGGTGGCTGGTGGGAAGGTCTACGGCAACCACTCGCAGCCCTTTGGCATCAATCTCAGCACGTAGGCGCTTCCAGTCGTCACGCGGCAGACGGGATAAGCGGTCGATAGCTTCCACTAACAGTACATCTCCTGGCTGTGCATCGTTCAGAAGGCGTCGCAATTCCAAGCGTTCAGCTTTGGCCCCAGAAGCGTTCTCCGTGTAGTAGCTGGCGATGCTGCTACCTTGACCTTTGGCGAAAGCAGTCAGTTGCTCACGGGCACGGCTGGCATCTTGATCTTCTGTACTGGCGCGTAGGTAGGCACGAATAAACATCAGTTAGGCTCGCTTTGTGGTGAGGTGTATCGGTTTGGGTTGATTTCGTTAAGTGTATCGCTTTGAGTTCATTTTGTTAAATACCGATACGCTATAAGCCGCTCACTTTTTATATCGGCTGAGGTATACCCTATTCGATACACCTTTGACACCATGCACTTTCAGCGTGTGCACCCTTGGGATGGGGCTTTACGCCCTATGTCTTGATGGAGGCATGGAGTTTGTTTCTGGGGAGTTGGTTATTTTAGATTGAACTGATTGCAACCTTACCTGATTGCACTCATGGAGGGTGTGCACAAGAGATCAAGGATAGAGAGGGGGAAAGATAGGATTTAGTAGATGTTGGGTCTAGTCTTAGGGCTGATCCAGGGTTAGATGCTGGATCGGATCAGCCTGCTCCTCGCTAATAAAAACTAGTTTTTACAAAGCTCAGACCATCTTTCCGAGAATACCAAAGAGTCTTCGTTGCTTAACAGAACATTAGAGGTTGCTCTAGTTCTACCATTATCGCTTACAACGGTACGCACGATAAATTGAGCACGACCTGCGTAAGCGCCGAAACCATTTTTCGCATTGAAGCTGCCGCATACATACCCTGAGAGGGTCTCTCCATCTCCTGAAAGGCTTCCATAGAACTTTGTGTTTTCAAATTTTGTGGAGCCAGGATCCCTCATCAGGCTCTTTATTCTATCTTCAGCGACCATTCTCGCCTCTGATTCACTTGGGGGTGTGGTATTTGAGATCACTACGATAGCCATAAACGCAATGACAAGACCAGCCACCACCATCAAAAACGTCTTCATTAAACATTCCTATAGTTTATTTTGAATTCACGCCCCGCGAGCGCCGCGAGGAGCTGTTTTTGTATATCGAAGAATACCTAGTCCAGCCCACTATTGCTACATTATTTCTTGTTTTATCAAGACCTATTGGAAGCATCTCTGTAGCTTCATGGCTTGCACTCAGCCTCAAGGGATCATGTAGGGTATGGCCTAGGTGGCACCAAGGGTGGCCCTCAGCTATGCTCCTGAGAGCTTCTGTAGGCGTGCTAGAGGCGTTTTAAGGGGCTAAGGTAGGCTACCCTACTGGGTAGGGGCTAGAGCGTCTAATTTTAGGGGTTTTCTAGGCGCTATTGTAGAGAAGAGGAGGGCTTAACACTTAGCACAAACAAAAAGAGCCAGAACCCCGTATAAACGAGGCTCTAGCTCTGCTGAGTGACTGAGGGGACATCTTAGCTACTCAGTTATTTGCCCTTTAATAGGTGATTGCTACAGCAGTTGCTAATGTTGTTAGTCTGGGATGTTCAGGGGTGTGTAGGTGGCTGCTGCTTGCTGTTTGAACTTCTCTATCAGCTTCTCTCGCTCTGCTTCTTGCTTAGCACGTTGCTTCTCCTCTTCTGCTTCAAGGAGCTGCTGTAGTAGGAGAGACTGGTAGTGGTGGTGTTCTGCTTCCAGTTCTTCAACATAGCGTTGCTTAGTTTCTTTCTTCACTGCTTCAAGGTCTTCAGTTAGTAGATGCTCTGGTTTGATGAGGGCGATAACATAAGGGCTAAAGTTGAGATCCATCAAAGGTAGTTGAGTCTCTAATCTGTACCCTTCTAAGATAAGCCTCTCAAACTCTTCTAGAAGAGGCTTGTGGAGGCTATGGCGGATAAGGTGCTTGCTCTGGGGGGATTGTTCATAGTGGGTTACTGCAGCCTCAATCTTGGCATCTAGCTCTTCTTGGTTAAACTGGCGGGGTGTGCCTTTGATTGTGGTTTTCTCTTTTGCTTTAGGCATGTTTAGTTCTCCTGTTATGGATAGTTGGTTTGCTCTTTGTGGGCGCTTTCAAAGGCGGGAAAAACACTCTCGCTTTCAGCTCGGCAATAGTCACTACGCTTTGCTTCGTTCCTATTGCTACTGCAACCTAGTTTTAAAAAAGGTAGAGTGATGGTGCCACGGTGTCACTAAAAGCCCTATAGCCCACTGTTGGCGGGGTTCCGCTATGGGGACACTAAAAGTGGCAGTCAATAATCACGATGCCACTCTGTCACTATTAGAAGTGTTCAGGTAAGGCTAGCTTTAGTGCCTTTGGTGATGAAGTTTCACTGTAGCCCTCTTTTAATCCTTTGGGGGTGATATACAGTCTCTGGGTGTTAGTTTTCTTTTGCTTACAGCCAGAGCTAAATAGGGCGCTTGCAATAGTGGTATCAGACACTGCTCTTTCAAAGTTGCCAGCAATCTTGCCCTTCACCCACTGAAGAGTAAGAACGGGGTGCTCTTCGATGATGGGAAGTAGTAGCTCTTCTAACCTGTCTTCAGTAGAAAAGCCCATCATCTCCTTTTTGCTGTCTGTAGATGGTGGGGCATCTGTTGCACGAAAGCTATCTAAGTTGACTCCCTCTAGGTAGTCCCTCACTAGCTGGAAGCCGCCATCTAATAGCCAGGGCTTCAATTTGTCATTTATGAAGGCTGAGGTTTCGGCTTGGCTTTCTTTGTGCTTTATGAACTCAGGAACCCAGAACCGTCGATCTCCTTTCTCTAGTATCAGTGGTACGTGGCTATTGCTGGTTACGATGAAGTTAATGTAGTTATCAATAGTTACGGTTGACTTGTGCTTTCTCTTAAGCAGTATTGTGGAATTGCCTTGGAAAGACTTTAAAGCGTCTGTGGTAGACTTCTTGCTCTTATACACTTCATCAATCAATAGCAGGGTTTTACCCTGAACTATGTCGTTGAAGTCTCCTACAACATCTCTCAAGCCGCAGACAGCTACACTCTGCTTGCCAATCAAGTTAGATAAAAGAGTCTCGACAAGAAACCCTTTTCCGACTCCATGATCACTTCGTAAAACAGGAGTTGCGATTATCCTCTCTTCTGGCTTTCTTACAGCGTGGGCGAGCCACCGACCAAAGTAATTGCGCTCCATATCGTTTGGGAACCATCTTTCTAGAAACTCTAAAAACAAAGATACTTGAGAGCGGTTTACTTTATTGCCGGAAGGCTTTAAAGCAGGAGGCTGCCAAAGGTTTAGGTCTCCGTCTGACATTCTGGGGCCATTTGGTAAGAAGGTTTCTCCATATACCCAATCTAGGCATTTAAGGAGGTATTGGGGTTCTGGTGAAGGGCTGGTGCTGTGTTTGGAGTAGTAGTCGCAAAGAATATCAAGGTCAGCCTGTTCACTGTTGGTTACAACGTCCCTGATTCTGGGAAAGGAGTTGCCAGAAGGAAGGCGAATAAAGCGACTCTTTACGGCTTCAATTGCTTCTGAGTCAAATTGTTTTGTGATCTGGTGTGCAGTTTTGGTCATTGTTTACCTCAATTAAAGGGGTGCGGGAGTTTGTCTTCATATCAGCAAAAGTCTTAGAGATGATTACGTTTAAGGTGTGGTTGGTGCTGGTAAAGCCGTAGAGATCCATTAGCTCCAGCAGCTCTTGGGAGGCGCGTTCGCTCAAGTGGGTTCGCATTCGCATAGTGCAGGCTCCTGGTAGTAGCTGATAGATTCCTTAATCGACTTCAGGCTATCTAGAAGCTGGTTAAGGGGGTGATGGTTAAAAGGGTGTGGCAAGCCCTCAGCAATTCTTTGCTTGATAACATTTTGATATTGGCGGTCGGTCATGGCTGGATGCTCTGATTGGCGAAGGCGTCTAACCCTTACTTGACAGGTCGAGCCGCAGAATACCTTGTTAATACGCTTGCCTGTGATTGGCTTCCCGCAGCAGATACAGAGTGATTTGTAGTGTTTAGGCAATAGTTATCCTCCAATGGTGTTTGGTGATTTGAGTTATGAGCTTGGCTATGTAGCAGGCACAAAAAAGGAGACCTCTAAGAGAATCTCCTGCAAGGTGCTACTTTTGAGGGCAAGGGTGGGTGTCCGTGACAGAACTTTTCTTTCACCCTTAAGCTATTATCCCAGATTAAATGCAAAAAGTCAATACCTATTCAGACAAAAAAGTCAAGTTTTTTTCTCAATATCTCTGGAGGCCGCATTCTACCTAGGGTTTTGGCTTTAACAGGTAATTCTTGGTAGTGACTGAAGTGAAGCAAAGCGGGGATTCCTGCCTTGGTTAATATGCACGGTGGTAGGAGAGCTAGAAAAGGGCGGATTTCCGCCTTTTGAAATTCAGCGGGGGCGCTACTGCCTAAACGACTTCCACAAGGCTGCTGGAGGGAAAGCTCACCACCAACCTGCAAAATTCTTTGAAAATCAAAGCTCAAAGGGTTTAATCTCCGAAATCGGAGAATATGCAGTAATCACTGAAATCGCAAACTCCTCGGATGTGAGGAATTTCATAACACCATATCTGGTGGTTTAATCCCCGAAAATGGGGGAATTCCTCCAATTAACTCAAAGGCAGGAATTCCTGCCTTTAGCTCAAAGGCAGGACGTAACGGAGGAACCTACGTCGCCAATCAGCAAGCCCAAGAATTGGCTGACGAAATAGAAGCAGGAAATCCTGCTATTAAATCTATCGAGTTCAAGCGAGGTCGCAACGGCGGCACTTACGTCGTCAAGGAGCTTGTGTGTGCGCGTTGGAGGCGTTTAATAGGTGAGGGTAGGCTACCCTACTAGGTGAAGGCTAGGGCGGCTCACAGGCGCTTATAGATGCCTTCTAGGGCATTCTTGAAGTGACTTTAATCAGGGTAGGTGAAGTTGTAGTGAAGTAGCTCAATGGCTTCCCGCTTCTGTTCGATTGAAGCGCCAGCACTGTACACGTCGAACGTTATTGAACCAGTCTCATGTCCAACGATTGCAGGGATAACCAGAGCTGGCGCTCCTTTATGTTGCATCTGGGTTACTGCTGTCTTTCTGATTGAGTGGTATACGTGAAGGCGAGAGTAGCCTAGCGCCGTCTTCAACCTTCCAAACCTCTTGGACATATAATCTAGGCGATTCTGGTACTTATTGTTGCCACCTTTGAACAAGTACCCGTCTGAGGAGCTGTGCAATAGACGCTTAAGTAGTGGGGCAATCTCAGAGTGAAGGGGGATCTCACGAATACCCGCCTTTGTCTTGGCGTCCTCTATCTTGATGCTGGTGGGGGTGTGACCTGTGAATACGACGTTGTCTTTGCTTATCCTCCCTATCTCCTCTATGCGGCAACCAGTGTATGCCCCAACTGCTATAAGGTTGGCAAGGTCTGTATCGCCTTTCTCTACTGCCGCCTTGTGAAGATTCTCAACCTCTTCCACCGTGAAGGGCGTATAGGTTTCCCCAGCGTCTTTGCCTGCTCTTGGCAACTTATGGCCCACAAAGGGTGAGGGGCTTGCTCCAAACTGCTCACGGAAAGGCGGGGAGTATTTGATTGCCCACTCCCAAAAGCTCCGACCAGACCAAAGGTAATTGCTTCTTGTTTTTCTGGTAGACGATACGGAATCAAGGAACCTGTGAACTGAGTCAAAAGTAAGCTCAACACCTTCAGCACTCAGCCAGTCTGACAGCCTTTGCACTCTGGAAACATGGGAATCTCTTGTCTTCTGTTTCTCTACTTGAGTACCTAGATGTTGTGACCACTGAGCTATCATAGCTTTGCTGATAGGGGAACGTGGCTTATAAATGTCAGGGCGGCGGGTGATCTGCCTTGCCTCCTCTACTTCCGTTTCAGAAAGGGAGTATTCTTCAGCAGTGGCAGCAATGCCCACCTCTTCAATAAATTGCAGGTACTTGTTGTGAAGGTCAATGCCTTCCCCCTGAGTTCGTGGCCTGTTCTCGATAAATTCAGTTATTAAGTCCTTAATCTGTTGGGCAAGATCTAGTCTGCCCTGAGTTATCAAGTCTTCATATACGTAATAAAGATCGACTAGGAACTCGCCTGTATCTGGCTGCTCTGTCTCCTTTGGCTCTGGCTTTGGGGTGTAGAATCGTTGGGCAGCATCTACCCTTTTCTGTATCAGAGTCTTGCCTTCATCTGCTTGCAATTCTCGCCACTCATCAGCAACTAGCTTCTTACTGGAGCGTGCCTCAGCAATCATGGCCTTCCACTCAGCAAGGATAGGGTGGCTTACGTCTCTAGCCTGCGCTCTGTTGGATGTGCCCGTTGTGCGCGTCAACGTTCGTCTGTTTCCCATGGCTGCTTTGACGTCAGCAGGTACAGTTAGCTTGACGTACCAAGTCGATTCACCAGCTTTCTGATACAGGTAATCGCGTTCATATTTTTTAGCCATGTGCAGACTCAAAGCAAGGTGATTTTTGGAGTGTATTTCACTACTCAATTTCACTACTCTAGCTTCTTAGGTGCCCGTATATCAAGAGTTTAGGGGGCTTCAGGTCGATTGTCAGAAAGTCCCTGTCCCTCCGCCACCTATTACGAATAAGCCGCTGATTACAGCGGCTTTTTTGTGCCTGTAATTTGACTAGCTCATATTTTGGTTTTGGCTCTCATTGAGCAGAACTGAGCCTTTCTGGACGCTGCCTCTCTTTTTAGATTTCTTTTTACTCACCTTCAGATTAAATTCCGATAAATTCTTCATGCATGCACGCCCATGAGAGGGGTGATAGCCGCTTTTCATTCAGATGCTGCCTGTAGTGGTTTTGTAGTGGTTCAATAAAACCGGATACCACACCCTCAAACCTTTTTTTATGCGGGAGAAATAAGGAACCTTTTTCCGGAAATTTTGGCAGGCTGCATCATGGATGGTAGGAGGAGTCGATTCCACCAGGGAGCGGTCGATCGGACACCGTTCCCACCGCTTTATTTTCATACCCGCGAAATTGAAAAATCAGCGACTAAGGATTCGTTAATAAAAAGGCAATTGTCGTTTGAGTTTTTTCAATCGCTTAAAGTCACGCAATCTCTTCCAGATTGTAGCTTTTAAGCTACAATGGCCATATGACTGAACTTACCCACTACCTTACCGCTGATGGCTATGACCCTTTTCAAGCCTGGCTGGATGCTACGAAGGTTAAAGATCGTCAAGCCACTATGCGGGTACTAACACGCCTTAACCGGCTGGCAGCGGGTAATGCAGGCGACACCAAGACAGTAGGTGATGGAGTATGGGAGCTACGCATTACCTATGGTCCTGGCTACCGCGTTTACTACGCCAAGGTAGGGGCGCGCTTGGTAATGTTATTAATAGGTGGTACCAAACAGCGCCAGCAGTCTGACATCGAACAGGCAAAAGCGTTTTTGGCCGACCACAAAAGGAGAACACGTCATGAAAAGTCATGATGAAGCCGTTATTGAGATGCTGCGCACTGACCCCGGTATGGCTCTGGACTACCTGCGAACAGCGTTTGATGAGCTGGACGAAGAGGGGGGAGAGTCAGCCTTCCTAATGGCGCTACGTCATGTCGTTGAAGCTCAAGGGGGCATGGCGCTGGTAGCAGAACGTGCCAAAGTATCACGCGAAAGCCTTTACCGCGCCTTATCCCCCAAGGGCAACCCAACACTACGAACTATGACCGCGGTGATTAAAGCCACAGGCGTTAACTTTCACGATCTTACTCATCAAGCGCCAGCAAGTTAACGCCACCAAAAAGACGAGCATAGCGTCGCATCGAAGCGCACACAAGCACCTGTATTTATGCTGGGTGGGATGTTGGGTGAAAATATAACTACATTATAAGTTGTTGAATTTAAAACACCGTTGGCGGACTGCTCATCAGCCTCTTATCTCGAAAAGCCCCTGATTTATCAGGGGGCTTTTTTCGTTTCTAGGCCCTGCGCTTCTTTCCCAATATCTCCTCTATAGAATGCACCGGTCGTTCACTGTGTCCAGAATGTGTCTGAGAATGCTCGATTATCTTCTGGCGCAGTGAGAAGCGCCAGTAAATAGCTACTTGATTAATAGGAGCATGCATAGAATCACTCCTTTCATTCATTCTTTATTGCTCAGTATCAAGCATCAAGAGCAGTCTTGTATGCAAGCGCTGACTTATCACGACGTATTAATAGATCACTTTTATTAATTAAGCAGCCTGGAGAGCTGTATAACGCCACTGAGTGTTTCAATACCTGTCATCTTTAACTAGGTTTTCTAAAAGCTCTATTTTTAGCTAAATGCACGGTTTCCTCGTGGAGCCGAGCATAGCTTTTGAGCTTTTTTCTAAATTTAGTTAAAAAATAATCGCGGTGATCAATAGAGCTTATTTACCTAAAATCAAGCAGTACTAGGTAGTGAGGAGCTAGGAAAAATGAATCCGACCTATATTAATAGCATTGCCTGTGCTGTCCCAGACTTTGATATACTGAATCGCCCCGGGTTTCGTAGACACCTCTAGGCCTTATACTAAAGGTACCTAGGAGGATCCATGAGCCGTCCCCGT
>NZ_JABUZA010000035.1 GCF_014897985.1 Halomonas colorata | reverse complement strand
GGCGGACCGGACGAGACTCGAACTCGCGACCTCCGGCGTGACAGGCCGGCATTCTAACCAACTGAACTACCGGTCCGCTGTTGCATCATGCTGATGTTACTTTGGTACTGCTTTACGTTTCCAGGCCATCTTTCGATGGTGGGTGGTACTGGGTTCGAACCAGTGACCCCCAGCTTGTAAGGCTGGTGCTCTCCCAACTGAGCTAACCACCCGCTGGTCACGTGGCGCTGCATTCTACAGAAGCCTACCTGAATGTCAACACGTTATGTTTAAACTTTGTGATTTAAACCAGCGCGTTGCTCACATTCCCGAAGGCGTTCCATGAGCGCGGACGAAGGATGCCGCAAGTGTGGCCGCTTCGTCAATCAAAAACTCATGTTTTAATCCAGATGCACGGCGCGGCTTGAAATCATGATCGCCATCGGTAAGCCATTCAAGCTGGGTTTGCGCCGTTAACGAGTAGCCTGAGACCTCCTCGCGCGTACCAAAAGGGTCACGCTCGCCCTGCAAAATTAGCAGTGGGCAATGAATATCCGCCCAGTGGCTCAAACGCAGCTTGCCAGGCGCTTTAGGCGGATGAAACGGGTAACCCGCCACAATCACTCCAGGGCAAACTTGCTGGCTTGCGGACTCCGTACTTGTGGACCCTGAACTTGCAAACGCCGTACTTGCAAATGCCGTACTTGCAAACATAGTCGCAATACGTCCGCCCATTGATTTTCCGCCCACCCATAGCGGCTGGTCAGCCAATGGCCCAAGCAGCTTGTACCAGGCCGCAAAATGCTCAAGCGTTTTTGTCACAGGCGGCGGCGGGCGGCGCTTGCCCTGCGCCATCATTTGCTGCATGTACGGAAAATCAATCGCGAAGACCTGAATGCCCTGGGCGGCAAGCGCATTGATCATATGCTGCATAAATCCCGATTGATGCCCTGCGCCAGCACCATGCGCCCATAAAAGCCGCCCGATATGCGCCTGCCCGGTGACGGAAAGTGGCCCAAACCCCTCAACCATAAAACAAGACGCTTCCTCCCGCGCCAGCGCAGCAGGCAACTGGTCAAGTTGAATAGGAACATAGTCTGCGTAAGCGTTCGGCACGACCGCTCTCTCCTTCACGTTAGGGTTGGTGCAAAAAAATCATCAAGCGATAGGCAGGCATGACGACGAAACTCGCGCCCTTCCCATCAATGCTGCTAACCTTTTCACACGTTAGCTATTAGGGCCTGTGGATAGATTGCCCATCGGTTAAGCAGCGCTCATTGTAAGGAAACATAATTGCTGGATAACGCGTTAACGATGCGCTTAGCTCAAGAGCCGTCAGCCAAGTCATGACAGCGCCTGCGGCCCCCTCTTGCTACCATTGCGGCAGCCACGTACCCGCCGATGCGCCTTGGCAAATTGTGCTGGATGAAACGGGGCACCCTTTATGCTGCCCAGGCTGCGAAGCCGTGGCGCACGCCATTGTACAGGGTGGCCTGGAAAGCTATTACCGCCAGCGTACCGACCTGCCCGGCAAACCCGTTAATGAGGCGCTTAACAGCGATGCCTGGGCGCACTTTGATAGCCCTGAACGTCAGGCAACGTTTGTGACGTCAGAAAGTGATACTGAGCAGCTAAGCGCGACCCTCGCGGTCGAAGGCATTACCTGCAACGCCTGTGCCTGGCTTATCGAGCATCGCCTAAATGCCCTTGAGGGTATCACCGCAAGCGCGGTGGATTTATCCCATCATCGCCTGCGCGTTAGTTGGCACGCCAACCAGCTTAAACTCTCTCAACTACTGGCCGAGCTTGCCACTATCGGCTACAGCGCTCTGCCGTTTGAGCCCGACCCCACCCAAGAGCACCTGCGGCATAAAAAGCGTGTAAATGCTTGGCGGCTGGGAATCTCGGGGGCAAACCTTATCGGCATCACTCTGCTAGCGTTTTTTTTAAACGGTGCAGCATTAGAAAACGTTAACCCGCATGCTTATACGCTGTTTCACTGGCTGCCCCTTGGTCTAGCCACCGCCTTGATGCTATTCGCCACACCGCCTTTTTTCAGGCGTGCGCTTGTCGATATACGGCGCGGCCTGCTCGGCCCGGCGGTGCCTATCAGTTTAGCCTTGAGCATCGCTTACCTGGCCAGCGGCTACGCAACGCTGCTTCATACTGGGGAGCACTACGCAGGTTTTATTACCCTGCTGACAACGCTCTTGCTGCTGGGCGGCTACGTTAAATCATCCCTAGGCCTGGGGCATGTTCAAAATACGCTCAAAGACGCCCTTCCTGCGTCGGCCACTCGGCTTTACCACGATGGCTGCGAGAAAATCCTGCCAATAGGGGAACTCGCTCCAGGCGATCACGTTGTAGTTAAACCGGGTCAGCGACTTCCTGCTGACGGCACGATTGAGCAAGGGACATCGAGCCTGGATGAATCGGTATTGAGCGGCGAGCAGCTTCCCATAACGCGCCAAGTAGGCGATCACGTGCTGGCTGGCTGTCGAAACCTGGAAAATTCGCTGGTCATCAAGGCAATCCTGGTAGGCGCTGATACTCGCACCGCGCATATTAGCGCCCAGGTTAAAGCTGCCTGGGGCGAGCAATCCTTGGCGGCGATCAACGCGCAAAACATGCACCGCTGGGTGAGTCGTTTACTCATAGCGAGCTTAAGCGTTACAGCTATTGGCGGATGGCTTGGGAAAGCCGAGGTGCTGGATACCCTGCTCTCTATGCTGGTAGTGAGTAGTTTCTGTGCGTTGGCGATGGCGCATCCTGCGATCTTAGTAGCCAGCTACCAGCAGTTGCGCAAGCGCGGCGTGGTAATACAGACGCCTTCCGCTCTGATGACATTGTCGCAAACAGCGCATGTCTGTGAGTCTTTAGCTTCCCACCCTGACGTGGTCATTTTTAGCCCTCGCAAGGCCTGTGCCGGCGAGACTCTTGCCATTGCCCGCGCCATGCAGCGCTGCATACGCCAAACCAGCGGCTTGGCCGTAGGCATAAGCCTGATATTATTTACCCTGGCAGCGCTGGTGGGCTTTTTATCTCCGCTGGGAGCCGTCTTGGGTGTTGTGATTAGCGTTCTCGCTGTCGTCGCCAATACGCTATGTTTTTCGCGCAGCCTTTCTCTTTCAGCCGCAAAAGGCATGTTATGAACCCGACCGGGCTTGATTTTCCACCGCTTATCGCCGCGTTTGTGTTTGGTTTGATGGGCGGCGCGCACTGCATTGGTATGTGCGGGGGAATCATGAGCGCGTTGACCTTTGCCGTACCGCCCAGCATGCGCCGCCCAGCACGTATGGGCGGCCTGCTGTTGAGCTACAACCTGGGCCGCATTACAAGCTATATGGCTGCAGGCGCCTTAGTGGCCGCTCTCGGCACGCTGATTTCGCTTTCTCCTTTAGCCCGGCAGGTATTGCAGGGGCTGGCGGCGTTAATGCTGATTTTAATGGCGCTTTACATCGCCAACTGGTGGAAGGGACTTTTGCGTGTTGAAGCCGTAGGAAAGCATTTATGGCGCTACCTTGAACCCGTTGGGCGGCGCTTGATGCCGGTAGTCCATTTTCCCCAAGCGTTTGCGCTAGGCGCTATATGGGGTTGGCTGCCGTGTGGGTTAGTTTACTCAATGCTAGCGTGGAGCCTGGCAATCGCCCAGCCACTTCAAGGTGCGCTGTTGATGGGGGCCTTTGGTCTGGGCACCCTGCCCGCGCTACTGGCCACTGGGCTAGCGGCTCACAAACTTAGCCACCTTATCCGCCACCCGGCGACCCGAACCCTAGCAGCGCTGACCATTATTACCTTTGCCTTATGGCAGCTATGGACGCTCAATGCTCACCTAGGTGGTCACGACCACGCGCCCTCACACTCCGACTCCCAACCTCATTCCCACTCGCACACCAATCATTGACGTAGCTCAACACTTTCTGGCAGTAACGACGGTAAGCTATAGGTAGAGTTTTATTTCTAAGCTACCGGAGGCGTTTCCATGTCCGTTCATGCCACTGCGGCCTCCCTGCCCGTTACACCTGCCGGATTGCCTAGCGCCCATTGGGATGAAGCGTTACTACGCCGCTATGATAAAAGCGGCCCTCGATACACGTCCTATCCAACCGCGCTGGCTTTTCATGAAGGTTTTACAGCGGATAACGTGATTCAAGCGCTTGAGCAGAGCAACGCCAGCCGGCGGCCACTTTCACTGTACGTTCATGTGCCGTTTTGTCGCAAAATTTGCTTTTACTGCGCATGCAATAAAATCGCCACTAAAAACACCGCGCTGGCAGAGCCTTACCTTTCGCGCCTGGACCGTGAAATGGTCCTCACCGCGCGCCACCTGGATACTTCACGACCCGTTAAACAGCTGCACTGGGGTGGCGGAACGCCGACGTTTCTTTCGCTGGCACAGATGGGCGATCTGATCGACCGCCTGGATGCCCGGTTCGGGCTTTCAAACGCCCCTGACCGCGATTATGCAATCGAAATTGATCCGCGTGAGGCCGATGTCTTTACCCTGCGCCATTTGCAGTCATTGGGCTTTAACCGCCTAAGCCTGGGCGTGCAGGATCTGGATCCGCGCGTTCAAAAAGCGATCAATCGTCACCAGCCGCGCGTACTTACCGAAACGCTGATGGATGAAGCGCACCGCTTGGGGTTTCGTTCGCTCAATCTCGACTTAATCTATGGCCTGCCCTTTCAGACCGAAAAGAGTTTTGCCGAGACGTTAGCGCAAGTGATTGAGCTGAGTCCGGCGCGCTTATCGGTGTTTAACTACGCGCATCTACCCACGAGGTTTAAGCCCCAGCGGCGCATTAATGTTGACGACCTGCCGGGCGCTGATGAAAAGCTTTCGATCTTGCGTACCACCATCGAGATGCTAACGGCCGCTGGTTACGTGCATATCGGCATGGATCATTTTGCCAAGCCTGAAGACAGCCTGGCGCTTGCCCAGGCCAACGGGACGCTGCAGCGTAATTTCCAAGGCTATTCAAGCCATGCTAAATGCGATTTGATTGGGCTCGGGGTATCGGCTATTTCACATATAGGCGATAGCTACGCGCAAAACCCAGTCGACTTAGCCAGCTATGAAAACGCCTTGGACCAAGGTCGACTAGCGACCGTGAAAGGCCTAAGATTAAGTAAGGATGATCTAATAAGGGCCGATGTTATCGAACGCTTAATGTGCGATATGCGCCTGGATTTAGCCGCCATTAGCCAACGCTGGCAGATTGATGCTGCCGATTATTTTTCACTTGCGTTAGAACAGCTACACCCTGCTGAGCAGGATGGGTTAATCATCCGCCAGGGTGATACGCTTAACGCAACGCCAATGGGTCGTTTGCTGGTTCGTCAATTAGCCATGGCGTTTGATGCCTGTTTGCCAGAGCAGTCAGGCCAGCGCTATTCGAAAATGGTCTAGCGGGCTGAGCGCGCGTAGCCAACACCCTTTGAGCAAAAAAGACGGAACCTGGGAGAGACTCAATGCCACCACCTGCAAGCCAACGACGTGCGCTTCTGCAAGAGGCACGTTGCCAGACCTGCAGCCTAAGCTCGCTGTGTCTGCCGCTCGCGCTTGAGCTTGAAGATATGGGGCAGTTTGACGCCATTATCCGGCGCCGGGCTCCGCTTAAAAAAGGCGAGCCGCTTTTTCGCCAAGGTGACCGCTTTACCAGTGTCTACGCGGTACGCTCGGGCAGCTTGAAGCAGGTGACCAGCGAGGGTAACGGTAACGACCAGCTTACCAATTTCTTTCTGCCAAGCGAGCTGGTAGGCCTGGACGGCATCGATGAAGAGCACTATCCCGGCAGCGTGATTGCGCTGGAAACCACGACCATTTGCGAGATCCCGTTTGATCGTCTGGATTCACTTTCCGAGGAACTCCCTGAGCTGCGCGGCCAGCTGTATCGCAGTATGAGTAAGGAGCTTCGCGATGACCGGCGCATGATGCGGCTTTTATCGCGCAAGACCGCCGACCAACGGCTGGCAAGCTTCTTACTGACGCTGTCGGAACGCTTTCGACGTCGGGGCTACTCGCCTTACAGCTTTCGGCTATCCATGGCCCGGGCCGACATAGGCAACTATCTGGGATTGGCCGTCGAGACAGTCAGCCGTATTTTAAGCCGCTTTCAGCAGCACAAAGTGGTGGCCGTCTCTGGGCGAGAGGTCAATATCCTCGATATGCAGCGCTTGATTACGCTTAGCGAAGAGGATGATCAAACGATCAATTCACATTAAACGTTTGAATGCGGCTAGCCATTAGCGCCTCCTGCTTGGCTTCAAGCCCTTGGAAATCAAATAACTCACGGTCGGCCAGCTGTGAAGGGGCAACGTTGGTGACCGCCTTGAACATGCTTTCCAGGCGGCCGGGGTGCTTCTTGTCCCACTCGGCAAGCATTTCCTTGACGACCTGACGTTGCATATTGGGCTGCGAACCACACAGGTTGCAGGGAATGATGGGAAATGCCATCAGTCGGGAAAACTCCGCAATATCGGCTTCTTTGCAGTAGGCCAACGGACGAATCACGATATTTTTACCGTCATCGGAGAGCAGTTTGGGCGGCATCGACTTCAATGTGCCGCCAAAAAACATATTCAGAAATAACGTTTCCAGAATATCTTCACGGTGATGGCCCAGCGCAATTTTATTCGCCCCAATCTCTTCAGCAAACCCGTAAAGCGATCCGCGCCGTAAGCGTGAACACAGCGCGCAGGTCGTCTTGCCTTCGGGGGTTTTCTCCTTCACCACCGAGTACGTGTCGCGCTCCAATATGTGGTATTCCACGCCGAGCTTATCCAGATAGCGTGGCAACACATGCTCAGGGAAACCGGGCTGCTTTTGGTCCATATTGACCGCCACCAGCGAGAAATTTACCGGCGCATTGCGCTGCAGGCTGCGCAGAATTTCCAGCATGGTGTAGCTGTCTTTACCACCTGACAGGCAGACCATCACGCGGTCACCCTCATTAATCATTTGGTAATCAATGATGGCATTACCCACTTCACGCCGCAGCCGCTTTTGCAACTTATTGAATTCACGCTTTTGTTTGGCGTCATCAGGCTCGGGCTGGCCCGATAGGTCGCACGCCTGCGCAGCGGTCGACGTGGCGGGGTCAAAATGATCGAGGTGTTGCATGATATAAGCACTGCCAATGGTAGAAGGAGCAGCGGCTATTCTAACAAGACTCCCGCCCTTCGCCCAACTGGCAAAATCACGTTATCTGCATACTAGAAGCTGACCAGATTACGTCATATCACGCTGTAAGCGCATATACAGCAGAGCGCTGGCGGTGGCTTTGCCCAATAAACCGCTTGTCGAGGTAGCAGGAACTTGCCAACATGCTAGCGCTTCGGAAAACTGGCTAGGTGACTCGACCAGCGGATGTAGGCGACGCAGCTGACGCTGATGCAGTTTGGCCACATCAATCTGAGCATTGGGCAGCCCAAACCCCAGGTGGATTCTAAATGCGCTGTTAAGGGCGGCCAACTGCTGATCCAGCTGCCAGCCAATCAGCGGCCGATTGCCAATAAATTCGGCCAGCGCGCGTAGCGTATCGGTACTTGGCGATAATGCCGTCTCGGTATTATAAAGCTTTCGATGACGACGCAGCGTCGTCTTGTCAGCGGCCTGCAGGTCGGCAAGCGTTGCCACCCAGGCGCTGCTGGTATGAATTTGTTGTTGATTCAATACCACAGCGGCAAAGCTTAAAACGGGGGTTTCTCCTGGCGTCACCTGACAGGCCAACGCCACCAGCTCTTCACCCATATAGGGTTGGAATAACCAGGCGTAGGGAGAGTTGGCATAGCGGCGACGTTCACGTTCACGCTTGAATAACGCCCGCAACGAGCGCCCCACCAGCGTGAGGTATTTGTCGATTCCCTGCATAGCGCGGCTCATGAGTACTCTAAGTGGTAACGGTGGGAGAGGCGCTGTTTGAAATCTTTAACGATATGCAGCGACTCACGCAACACATCTCTTTCCAGCGATGATAGCTCTTGCACCACAACGCGGTTGGAGTGGCCGCTAACCTTCTGCTCACTAAGCTGCTGCTTGAGACGCAGCTCGGTAAATAGCGCCAGCGCTTCGCCCAGGTCATCGGCCACCCGGTGTTCAAGGCGGCCATCATCAGCCAGCGCCTCCAGCCGCCCCTGGGTCGAGGTCACATTAATACGTCGTTCCAGCGCCATGGTGCGCACACCATGTACAATCGGAAAGATGCCGCCTTTCTTGATATCGATGCCGTGCTGAGGCTTTTTAAGTGAGCCAAACAGAGTCAGGGGCGTTGCAAAGCGCAGCGCCGGCCGAGCAAAGTAGGACAGCAGAATCTCATCTCCCGCACAGCGTTCAAACAAGGTCTCGCGCACGCTTTCCAGCAAGCGTGGATTTCCCGCGACCGAATGGGCATCCAGCATAATGGCAAGCTTCATCAGGCTATCGCCATCGCGCTCGCGCGCCCATTTGGCGATACGTTTTTTCCATTGTGAGACGCTGGCAACCCACTGCGGATTAGATACCATAATATTGCCGGGGCAAGGCGGGTAGCCCAACGTTATCAGGGTATCGGTAAGGCGCTGCATATCACCTGCCACACCGGGCCACTGGGCATCGTCATCTAAAATCAGTCCGTTATCCTGATCCGTTTTAAGAATCTGCTCCCCGCGCCCTTCACTGCCCATCACCATTAGGCAGCTGTCGTGATGGTGCTGCTCATTAATGATAAATTCCCAGGCCTTGCTCATTATCCGGCCATTAAGCGCTGCCAGAAGATCCATCGCAAAACGCAGCTTGACACCTTGCGCCATTAGCGCCCGAACCAGCTCTGGAGTGCGTTGGCTTGCCATCGACAACGACTGTAAATCGTTGGCCTGCTCCACCTGTAGGCTCACCACGTAGCTTCGGCTGGAGAAAAAGCTCAGGACATCGGTGATTTCAACCACGCCCTTGAGCACCGACTGCTCCATCACGACAACCCGGGTAACTTTATGCCGGGTCATTAACACCAATGCTTCAAAGAGATACTGTTCAGGGGTCACCGTCACCAATGAAAAGTGGGCAATCTGATCCAATGACGTTGCCTGCGTGCAGCCTTTTAGCACTAGCGCATTGAGCAAGTCGGTTTTGGTAACCATGCCCAGTTTGTCTTGAGTTTTGACCAGCAGGCTATCGGCATGGCTGTCATTGAGCTTTTTTACCGCCCCGGCGATATCGGTTGAGGCATCCATCAATAGGGGCTCACGCATACACTCACCGACCTTGGCTAACATGAAGCCCGCCATGGTCACGCCTCCGTCGGCGCGCTTTTCGGTTAATAGGCGTGCCTTATGGGCAAGCGACTGCCTAAAGAACTGCTCAAAGGATGGGTACTGCCGACACAGCTGCATAAACAGAGCGCTGGGCATGAGATAACACAAGCATTCATGTTCGGCCTGGAAGCGATAGCGGCTTTTTCCATTTAAAATACTGATGGCGCCGAATAGATCACCTGCCGTGTAGTGCCCAATAACGGTGCTGGCAGCGGGTAAGGTGGGGTCAATCTCAGCGACGTCACCTCTATGTACCAGAAATACGTACTCGCCCGTAGCGCCCATTTCTAAAATAATTTCATCACGATCAAAATAAGCAAGATCCATACCTCGGCGAACGAAGTCACGCCCTTCATCATCGAGTAGCGTAAACGGCAGTTGGGACAGCTCAACATCAACCATCAGGCCTGACCTCACACAACAAAAGCTCATACAGCAAGCTGGCAGAAGTACACCAACGATGATGGCATTGAGATAGCCATTGCAGCAGGCAACCTCAAAACCCGTATGTCGCTTGTTATTATTAGACGGTGAACATAAATACCGTACTCAGCAAACAGCTTTATAAAAACATGCTACTTAGTGGTTAAAACCACCCTTTCGCTATATACCTTTAGCTATTATTCCAACGTCGACTCGACGTTGGTTCTAACGACTAAAGTAGTGCTTTTTTAAGCATATAACTATCAATATCAAACCATCTATTCAAAGTAGCAAACATTATCTTTTAGCCAAACACTAGACCATTGTCCAAGGACAGAGTAGCTTACCGCCAAAGCATCATAAAAATTTTTATTTTCATCGACTTAAAAACTAGGAAACCACCTTAAAAGCAGTAGTGATACCAAAGTCTGGGATTTATTTTTTAGCGATTATTGTCCAGTATTAACCATGTATCATTCAGGGTAATTGCATATGGCTAATTAAAACTTACCCAAACACTAAGAGATCAACTAGCTTAAACAGCAACAGACTAAAAATGACAACTAAGAAGCAAGTGATTTTGGTGTGCCATTACCCTGATGCGCCAAACGCTATTCCTAGTGAACTTTCCAATCCTTAAAAAACAAGTGGAGAGCAACACAATGGCAGACGACAAATCTAATGCTGCTGAATACTGGAAAGCCAACGTCCGCTTAATCTTCGGGTGCCTGATTGTTTGGGCATTCGTTTCTTATGGATGTGCAATTCTGTTTCGTCCTTTGTTGGCGGGCATTCCAGTCGGGGGGACAGACCTGGGCTTCTGGTTTGCTCAGCAAGGCTCCATTCTTACCTTCATTGTGCTTATCTTCTTCTATGCCTGGAGAATGAATAAGCTCGATAAAAAATATGGTCTTGAGGAGTAAGCCAGTATGAGCCAGTTTGCAATTAACTTACTGTTCGTTGGCGCCTCCTTCGCCCTGTATATCGGTATCGCGATTTGGGCGCGTGCGGGATCCACGAAGGACTTCTACGTTGCCGGTGGCGGCGTTCATCCGATTACCAACGGCATGGCAACAGCCGCAGACTGGATGTCGGCAGCCTCGTTTATTTCCATGGCGGGTCTTCTGGCCTCCGGTGGCTATGCTAACTCCACGTTCCTGATGGGCTGGACCGGCGGCTACGTTATTCTAGCCATGTTGCTGGCCCCGTATCTGCGTAAGTTTGGCAAGTTCACCGTGCCTGACTTTATTGGCGACCGCTTCTACAGCAATACCGCCCGTTTAGTCGCCATTGTGTGCTTAATTGTAGCGTCAGTGACTTACGTTATCGGTCAAATGACCGGTGCGGGCGTTGCCTTCTCGCGCTTTTTGGAAGTCAGCAACACCTGGGGCATCTGGCTCGCCGCGCTGATCGTTTTCCTGTATGCCGTTTTCGGCGGCATGAAAGGGATCACTTACACTCAGGTCGCTCAGTACATCGTTCTGATCGTGGCCTACACCATTCCTGCGGTGTTTATTGCCTTCCAGCTTACCGGCAACCCAGTCCCCATGTTCGGCATGTTCAGCACACATACCGAATCGGGTATTCCCCTACTGCAGAAGCTCGATGACGTGGTAAGCGCACTAGGCTTTCAGGACTACACCGCCGATGTAGACAATAAACTGAATATGGTGCTGTTCACGCTTTCACTGATGGTAGGTACCGCAGGCCTTCCTCACGTTATTATCCGCTTCTTCACCGTACCCAAGGTAGCTGATGCACGCTGGTCAGCAGGCTGGGCGCTGGTATTTATCGCCCTGCTCTACCTGACGGCGCCGGCGGTGGGCTCCATGGCACGCCTTAACCTGATGACCACGGTTTACCCTGAAATGGCTGGTCAGGTTGAAAACTATGACGAAGCCGCACAAAATCCCATTCTCTACGAAGAGCGTCCGGAGTGGTTCCGCACCTGGGAAGATACTGGGCTAATCACCTTCAATGATGTTAACAACGATGGTCGTATTCAGTTCTATAACGATGCAACTGATTACACTGATCGTGGCTGGGAAGGCAACGAGCTGACGGTTAACAACGATATTCTGGTACTTGCTAACCCGGAAATCGCTAACCTGCCAGGCTGGGTCATCGGTTTAATCGCGGCTGGCGGTATTGCTGCGGCCCTTTCAACGGCGGCTGGTCTTCTGCTCGCGATCTCCTCGGCAATCAGTCATGACTTGATCAAGACCATGATCAATCCGAAGATTTCCGAAAAAGGAGAGATGCTCGCAGCCCGGATCTCCATGGGTGGCGCCATCCTGCTGGCCACTTACCTGGGCTTGAACCCACCCGGTTTTGCGGCTCAAACGGTAGCATTGGCCTTCGGTATTGCCGGTGCCTCGCTGTTCCCGGCGTTGATGATGGGTATTTTCTCGACCCGCATGAACAACATGGGCGCGATTGCCGGTATGCTGGCAGGCCTGATCTGTACGCTGCTGTATATCTTCACCTATCTGGGCTGGTTCTTTATCCCAGGCACCAACACGTTGGCCAATACTCCGGATAACTGGATTCTGGGGATCTCACCACTCTCCTTCGGTGCGGTAGGTGCGATGATCAACTTCGCAGTTGCCTTTGCAGTCTCCAGCGTGACAGCCGCACCGCCGCGGGAAATTCAGGAGCTGGTGGAAAGCGTTCGCTATCCAAAAGGTGCTGGTGCAGCGGTCGATCATTAAGCCATAATCATTTCCTCGGCTTGTCGCAACAGACTGCTTTGGAATCAAAAGTGACCATCGGGCCTCCTAAGGGAGGCCCGATGACTTTCAGAAAGGATATTTTATGATATGGCACTTGATCGCCGCAGTATTTGCCGGGCTTGCCGCCGCCGGCATTGGGCTGATCCTTAGAACTCTTAGCCGCAAACGGCTACCCAAATGGATTGTGCCGGTATGCGGTGGACTAGGCATGCTGGGCTATCAAATCCAGGTGGAGTATTCATGGTTTGAACACAAGCAGGCACAGCTGCCTGACACCGCCATTGTCATTTCAAGCGATACTTCAAGCGCCGTATGGCGTCCCTGGACGTTTGCTTTTCCCATGACCACCAAGTTTAGCGTTGTCGATAGCGACAATATCGTTGCCCGTGAGATTGATGAAACGCCGGTGGTGGAATTTATTCTGTATCAGTTCGAGCGCCACCATACCGATATCCTCATCACCCAACCCTACATTCTAAACTGCGACAGCCGCGAGCTGATACCACTAAATAACGCCACCGGAGAAGCACAGCTGAGCGAGCTTCGCCGACTGCGCGAAACATCGCCGCTATTAACCACCGTGTGCGGACTCGCTAGCGCCTAAGCGAGACGTAAGTGTTCGTCTTCGCCTAGAATGAGGCTCTTTGTACGCGCTGCTCGCTGGGCGAGATAAACGTTGGTGGGGGAATAGGCATGTTTCACGGTGGGCTACTGGTCGCAGTATCACTGCTTTATATTGCGATTCTATTCGGTATTGCCTGGTACGGTGACCGCCGTGCACGTACCCACGGCGCCAGCCGTCGGCGCCCCCTGATCTATAGCCTGGCGCTGGCAATTTACTGCACCTCCTGGACGTTTTACGGGGCGGTGGGCCAGGCAGCTACAGCAGGCTGGTCTTTTGCGAGTATTTTTGTTGGCCCTATTCTGACGTTTTTGCTCTTTTGGCCAGTGCTGGCCAAGATGATCCGCGTCGCCAAGCACCAAAACGTCACCTCCATTGCGGATTTTATCGCCTCGCGCTACGGCAAAACCCAGTCGCTTGCGGCGTTTGCAAGCTTAGTAGCGCTAGTCGGTACCCTTCCCTACATCGCGCTTCAGCTTAAAGCCGTATCGACCACGTTTAGTGTGCTGACCGAAGCCAATGATGCCGTCGGTGCGCCGCTGTTTGGCGACACAGCGTTTTACGTTGCCATCGTGATGGTGGTTTTTGCGATTTTATTTGGTACTCGCCACACCGATGCGACCGAACACCACGAAGGCCTGATTCATGCCGTCGCGTTTGAATCGATCGTCAAGCTGTTAGCTTTTTTGGTGCTAGGGGCTTATGTTACCTGGGGCATGTTCGGCGGTTTGGGCGAGTTGATGAGCCATGCCGACAGCCAGCTTGAACTTCAGCGCCAGTTGGCGAATCAGGATTTTGGACACGGCTTCTGGGCACAGACACTGCTCGCCATGCTGGCCATTTTATGTCTTCCCCGGCAGTTTCATGTCGCCGTGGTTGAGAACATTCACCCTGACGATGCCACCAAAGCCCGCTGGCTGTTCCCGCTTTATCTGTTTGCCATCGCCTTTTTCGTCGTGCCGCTGGCAGCAGCCGGGCTGTTACTCTTTTCAGAAACCGGCGTGGAACCCGATACCTACGTATTGGCGCTTTCCATGCAGTCCGGCCATCAATGGCTAACCCTGCTGACCTTTATTGGTGGATTTTCGGCTGCGACCGGCATGGTGATCGTGGCGGCGGTCGCCGTATCCATCATGATCTCCAATGAAATCGTGATTCCCGCGCTGTTCCGGCTGCGCTGGTTTGATACCAAAGCGCGCGACTATGGGCGCTTGGTACTGCGCACGCGCCGCATCACGATTGCCGTCGTCTTGGCGATGGCCTACGGCTTCTACCGGCTGATTGCCGAGTTCACCTCGCTTGCCTCTATCGGCATGCTTTCGTTTGCTGCCGCCGCTCAGTTTGCACCCGCGGTTATTGGCGGCCTTTACTGGAAACGCGGTAACCGCCTAGGCGTTATTGTAGGCATGAACGCGGGCTTTGCCATTTGGGCCTATAGCCTGTTGATGCCCGCAATGATCAATGCTGGCGTACTGCCTCAAGAGTGGCTAGCTGGCGGGCCGACAGGTATTCACTGGCTCTCCCCGACGGGGCTTTTTGGCCTGAACCTGGGCGACAGCTTTACCCACGGCGTGATGCTATCGCTGGGCATTAACCTGTTCTGCTATATCTTTATTTCCCAGGTGACCTCGCAGCGTGTAGTGGAGCGTATTCAGGCCTCGCTATTTGTCGACAGCGTTGAAACCCGCCAAACCTCGGTTAACCGCCCTTGGACCGGTGCCACAACGGTGGGCGATCTTAAAGTATTGTGTGAACGCTTTCTGGGCGCCGGGCAAGTCGATCGGGCATTTGAGGATTACGCCCGCCGGACCGGCAAGCCGCTGGACAACAGCACCCGAGCCTCCATTGATATTATTCAGTTTACCGAGCGTTTCCTTGCCTCGGTACTTGGCGCCTCATCGGCGCGTATTGTGGTCAACTCTGCTCTTCAAGGGCGCGGTATCGGCATTTCCGATGTTATCTCGATTGTCGATGAAGCATCCCAGGTACTGGAATTTAACCGTGCCCTGCTGCAGGCCACGATAGAGAACATCAACCAGGGCATCAGCGTTGTCGACCAAAACTTGCGCCTGGTGGTCTGGAACCAGCGCTATCTTGAGCTGTTTCGCTTCCCCGATCACCTTATCCGCGTGGGCGCGCCGATTGATCGTATCTTCCGCTACAACGCGCATAATGGCGAGTATGGCCCCGGCGATCCGGAAGAACATGTTCAGCTGCTGCTGGACAACATTCGCGATGGCCACCCCCATCGCTATGTTCGCTACCGCCAGGATGGCAGCGTACTGGAGGTACAGGGTAACCCTATGCCCGGCGGCGGGTTTGTTTACACTTATCAGGATATTACCCAGCAAAAACGCATTGAAGAAGCGCTAATTCGCTCGGAAAACAATATCCGTATTTACACCGATAACGTCCCTGCGCTGATCGCCTATTTTGATAAAGAGTGCCGCTACCTATTTACCAACCGCGCCTATGAGCAGGCATTCGGCATTGATCGTAATGCGGTCATTGGCCGACGCTTTGAAGACGTGCTCTCGCTAAAACAGGCGGAAGAACGCAGCCCTTGGGTCGAACGTGCGCTGGCCGGGGAGCGGGTGAGTTTTGAGGTCGCCATGCGCGTCAATGATGCCATGCGTTATATGCTGGTGACGTATACGCCTCACTTTGGCGATAGCCAATCGATTCTCGGCTTTTTTGCGCTGTATCAGGATATTACCGAGCGACGCCGGGCGGAAATTGCCCTTAAAGAAACTAACGAAACGCTTGAAGAGCGCGTTCGTGAGCGTACCCAGGCGCTGTCCGAGGCTAACGCCGCGCTGCGTCAGGAGAACCGCGTACGGGCCGAGGCTGAGCAAGCCTTGCGCCAAGCCAAACAGCTAGCCGAAGACGCCAACGCCTCCAAAACCCGCTTTTTGGCTGCCGCGAGCCACGATTTGCTACAGCCGTTAAACGCCGCACGGCTGTTTACCTCGGCTTTGATGCAAAACGTGACCGCCCCCGATACTCAGCGCACCATCGGACATATCGATAATTCGCTGCAGGCCGCTGAAGAGCTTCTCGGCACGCTGCTGGATATCTCCAAACTGGATGCCGGCGCCCTGACACCTCGCCGCAACCACTTTGCCCTGGCGGATATTTTCCGGCCGCTGCGCGCTGAATTTGAGGTGATGGCCGACAACCGCGGCCTTGACCTGGAGGTAGTGCCTACCCACCAGTGGGTCGACTCTGACCCGCAGATGCTTCGCCGGATTGTGCAGAACTTTTTATCCAACGCCATCCGCTACACCCAGGATGGCCGCGTGCTGCTAGGCTGCCGCCGTCAAAGTGACCGGCTGGTGATCGAAGTATGGGACAGCGGCCCGGGTATTCCGGAATCCAAGCTGACGGAAATATTCCAGGAGTTTCGTCGCCTGGATCAGGTATCGCGGCATAAAGAGAGTGAAAAGGGTCTGGGCCTGGGCCTTTCGATTGCCGACCGGATGAGCCGAGTGCTCGACCACCCTATCAAGGTGCGTTCCTGGGAAGGCCGTGGCACCGTATTCTCAGTCAGCGTTCCTATCGTTGCCGCCAGGGAAATTAGCCCAGACGAACAGGAACCATCAAGCCGGCGCAGCGGTAATAAGCTTGCCGGTACCCGGATCGTGTGTATCGATAACGAAACGCTCATTTTGGAAGGCATGACAGCCATGCTGAGCGGCTGGGGATGCGAGGTGTTTACCGCGACCAGCATTGGGGGCGCTAAATCGATACTGCGCAATATGGACGGTGACCCCGACGCGATTCTGGCCGATTATCACTTGGACAATGAAGTCACCGGTTTGATGGCCCTGGAAGCGCTTAGTGAACGTCTATCCGGCGCGGTGCCCGGCATTGTAATTACTGCCGACCGAACGGAAGCCGTAGCCGAAGAGATTAAACGCGATGGGTATCAGCTGCTTTTGAAACCAGTAAAACCGGCCGCCTTGCGGGCGCTCTTGACCCGAACACTGCAAGCCAGCCGGGCAAATGTCTAAGCTTTGCACGAAAACTGCTTGCGCTCGACCATACGGCGTTAAAAATCAGCTCAAAATACTCATTTACACCTGTAAACTCCGTTTTTTTCGCTGATTTTTGCCTTGCCTGGCCTTCGCTCAGCGACTTTTCGTACAAACCCTAAGCCGTAAAGAGCTGTATAAAGAAAAAACCTCGCTTACGGTCAACGTAAGCGAGGTTTTTTCATAAGCGCAGGCGCTTATGACACGACTTTAGGCGGCTCGACTTCCAGCTTCTGGGCGGCAATAACGGCCTGGGTGCGTGAATGCACGCCAAGCTTGCGCAAAATGGCCGTTACGTGGGCCTTGATGGTCGCTTCGGAAACATTAAGCTCGTAGGCGATCTGCTTATTGAGTAGACCTTCGGTCAGCATGTTCAAAACGCGAAACTGCTGTGGGGTTAGCGAGGCAATTGCTTCAGCAAACCGCGACTCTTCCTCGCTGGTTTCTTCCAGTACGTTGGCCAGCGCTTCCGGCAGCCAGACTTCGCCCTGCAGAATTTCGCCTACCGCCTCGGCAATCAGCTGAAGCGAAGATGATTTGGGAATAAACCCCGAGGCACCGTAGTCGATCGCCCGGCGGACAACGTAAGGCACGTCGCTGCCCGATACGACGGCTACCGGGATATCCGGCATCTGGCCACGCAATTGAATCAGCCCGGAAAAACCGTGGGCGCCGGGCATATGTAAATCCAGCAAAATCAAATCGGCATCGGGATGACGATTTACCACTTCCGTTGTGGCTTCCATGGTGTCGGCTTCGACAATCTCAGCCTGGGGGGCTAATTGGCGCAAGGCCTGTGTGAGCGCTGCACGAAACAGCGGATGGTCGTCTGCAACGATAAACTTATGGGCTACTGCCATGGATATTCCTCCGGTTCCTCGTGCAGCGGAATTACTTGCCGCTACGACGCTAGGCTCATACGGTCAACGCATGGTACCCCAGGGCTTCTTGTTGCCCAAGTATACATGCATATTTTGTCATCATTATGTCACCCATTTAAACGCAACAGTGCCGGCTCTGTGGCCGGCACTCCAACGCTTAAGCGCGGTATGCTGCTATCGACGCTCTTGTTGGCTGACGCTTATCAAGTCGGGTAGCGCTCAGTGAGCTTAAACCACTGAGTAGTAAGCTACTATTGATTGGCTCTATGCTCAATCAATTCGTCAACCACCGACGGATCTGCCAGGGTACTGGTGTCACCCAGACCATCACATTCGTTGGCAGCAATTTTGCGCAGAATACGCCGCATGATTTTGCCCGAGCGCGTTTTGGGTAACCCCGGCGCCCACTGAATCACATCGGGAGACGCAATTGGCCCAATATCTTTACGCACCCAAAGCGACAGCTCTTTCTTGAGTTCATCGGTGGGGTCGATGCCGTCATTCAAGGTCACATAGATATAAATACCCTGGCCCTTGATATCGTGAGGGAAGCCTACGACCGCGGCTTCGGCAACGGCTGAGTGCGCGACCAGCGAGGACTCAATTTCAGCGGTGCCCATACGGTGGCCTGATACGTTCAATACGTCATCAACGCGTCCGGTAATCCAGTAGTAGCCGTCTTCATCACGGCGGCAGCCGTCGCCGGTAAAGTACATGCCATCATAGGTCGCAAAATAGGTCTGCACGAAACGCTCATGATCCCCCCAGATTGAGCGTGCCTGCCCCGGCCAGGAATCCAGAATCACCAGATTACCTTCAGTGGCGCCTTCCAATAGATGGCCTTCGTTATCCACCAGTGCCGGCTGTACACCAAAGAAAGGCAGCGTGGCTGAACCGGGTTTTAGGTCGATTGCGCCAGGCAGCGGGGTAATCATGATGCCGCCGGTTTCGGTCTGCCACCAGGTATCCACAATCGGGCATTGGCTATTACCGATCACGCGGTAAAACCACTCCCAGGCTTCCGGGTTGATCGGCTCACCTACCGAGCCGAGCAGACGCAGGCTATCGCGCGAACTGGTATCCATGACGTTATCGCCATGGGCCATCAGGGCACGCACAGCGGTCGGTGCGGTATATAAAATGTTGACCTTGTGCTTATCGACGATCTCACCCATGCGACCGTGGGTCGGATAGCTTGGCACGCCTTCAAACATCAGCGTGGTCGCGCCATTGGCAAGCGGCCCGTAAACGATATAGCTATGTCCGGTGACCCAGCCGACATCCGCGCTGCACCAGTAGACCTCGCCATCCTGGTAGTCGAACACGTACTGGTGGGTCATGGCAGCATATGTCAAGTAGCCACCGGTGGTGTGCTTGAGGCCTTTGGGCGCGCCGGTGGAACCTGAGGTATACAGAATGAACAGCGGGTCTTCGGCGCCCATCGGCTCGGCGGTGCACTCGGGTAGCTGTCGATCGACCAGCTCATCGAACCAGAGATCGCGGCCCTCAACCCAGTCAATATCACCGCCGGTGCGTTTCACCACCAGTACGTTCTTGCAGACATCGGTGCCGTCGCGGGTCAGTGCTGAATCGACGTTCTCCTTGAGCGGCACCTGCTTGCCGCCGCGTACGGACTCGTCGGCGGTAATGATCAACTTGGAATCGGCACCAATAATCCGCTGAGCCACCGCGTCCGGCGAGAAGCCGCCAAACACTACCGAGTGAACCGCGCCAATCCGTGCGCAGGCAAGCATCGCCATGGCCGCTTCCGGAATCATCGGCATGTACAGCGTTACCGTATCGCCTTTCTCGATACCCAGTGATTTCAGGGCATTAGCCAGCTGACAGGTGCGCTCGTACAGCTCGCGATAGCTGATATGCTTGGATTCGTCAGGGTTATCGCCTTCCCAGATAATCGCGGTCTGGTCGCCACGCTTTTCCAGATGACGATCAAGGCAGTTCGCGCTTACGTTGAGCACGCCATCCTCGAACCAGCGGATATCCACGTTATCGCGTTTGAAAGAGGTGTTCTTGATCTTGGTCGGCGCTTTTATCCAGTCAAGACGCTTGGCCTGTTCCGCCCAGAAACCTTCGGGATCATCCTTAGACTGCTGGTACATGGCCGTGAATTTATCTTTATCGGCCCAGGCATTGGCGGCGATAGCATCGCGCACCGGATAGACGTTTTGATGTTCGCTCATAGTTGCCTCTGTCCGTGGAAACGCACTCTCAATAGGAATGTAGTCGGTATTATTATTGGTTGCCCCGACACCACTAAATGTTCCCCTAGCATAAACCTCCCTTAGACACCTTCCTCTTAGACATTGGTATTAGCAATTTTTAATTTAAAAACAGCAACCTAGAAGCAACCTACGGCTTTGAACATGAAGTATAGACCAACATCTGCTGACAATGGCGACAACGATAGCCGCGGCCTTTTTTGACTAAACCATGGCGTCTGGCCGTCAACTGATGGGTACGACAGCCGCACTGGTAACGATAAGGCGCAGGCTGGGCCTTTTGCGTATTAAAGCGATGGGTAACCTGAGGCACCAGACCAAACAGATTGCGCATCACGCTTTGCCATTCGCGCCCGTGCGGCTTTAAGCGCTGCCCATCGCGCAGGTGAAAGACCAGCCAGTGAGCCATCTCATGGGGAATGACTTCATCAAAAAAAGCGCTGCGATTTTCACTGAGCAAGATGAGGTTGAAGCGTAAGCCGCCCCGCCCCAGGTGAGCCTGCCCTGCCGACGCACCTTTTAAATCAAACCAGATGTCTGGACGCGGCAGCTGTGGGTAAACCTCAAGGCAGCGCTCCCAGGCCTGTTCAGCACGCTCAACAGCGGCTTGCTGCAGGGCTTCTAAACACAAAGCTTCCAACTCATCGTTCGGCCAGGGCGGCAGCGGCGATACACCCGTTAGCGATGCGCCTATTAGTGATAAACTTGTCATTAATGAATGCCTAAAAGATCGTTCCCCATTAGTATCATTTTTTAAACGACTCAACCCATGAGGCTTGCTATGGCAGAGCGCCCCGACGATTCAAACGCGCCAGACACCGCCCCTCCTCAGCCACTGCTTACCGATGAGCAGCTCGATAGGCTGGATGACTTCCTCGACTCCGAGCAAGTAGACGAGGACGCGCTGGACCTGATCTCGGCCCACGGTTTTTTGGTGGCGCTAGCGGTCGCGCCCAGCGAAGTATCGCCAGCACAGTGGCTTGCTGAGCTGTTTCAAGGCGAACCGCGCTATGCCGATGATAGCGAGCGCGATGAAATCATTAACCTGTTGACGCTACTGCGCGATAACGCGATGGCGGTACTCGAGCAAGGCGGACTTCCCGAACTGCCCTTTGAGTTAACCCTGGACGGCCTGCCTGCGGAAGAAACGCCTATCGGCGACTGGTGCGCGGGCTTTATGGAAGGCGTCTTCAGCGACGAAAGCGCCTGGTTCCAGGACGATGAAGAAGCCGCGGCGACGCTGCTTTTACCCTTTATGCTGCTTTCCGGGCTATTTGATGACGAGCCCGACATGGCCGAGATGGCAAGCGATAGCGCACGCCAGGAGACGCTGGTAGAGCAATTGCCAGAACTGGTGCTTGATCTGTACTTGCACTACCGCGTCCCGCCGGAAACGCCTAAGCCCAAACCGCGCAAAAAGACGCCCGCCAAGGGCCAAAAGCGCCGCTAGGTAAATGGCCGCGTTATGCGGCCCCTTACTTAAGCCGGGTAATTACTGAGTCCAGGGTACCGAACACCCACTCAAAAACACGCTGGGTCCAGGGGCGCGCAGCCCACTCTTCGGCCAGTACTTCTTTGCTGGCCGAAAAATTACGCTCGAACATCGTCTGCACGTCTTGGGCAAGGCCTTTATCCATGGCTTCCTGATTAGCTTCCAGATTCCAGTGCAAATTCCAATGATCGAAATTGCATGAGCCAATACTCACCCATTCGTCAGCGAGTATGAATTTGGCGTGTATGAACGTGGGCTGGAATTCATAAATGCGCACGCCCGCTTTCAGCATCGCCTGGTAGAAGCGCTGCCCGGCATAACGCACGCTGGGATGGTCATGCTTGGAGCCAGGAAGTAAGAGACGTACATCAACCCCACGCCTGGCTGCACGAGCCAAGCGGCGGCGCAATGCGAAGGTAGGCACAAAGTAAGGCGTACATAACCAGAGACGGTTCTGAGCCCTACCCACCTGTCGATAAAGCGAGTGGCGAATTGCTTGATAACGATAGCCTCTGCCCTGCATTGCGCGCCCCGGGGCGCCATCATCAAACGCCATCGCTTTGCGCTGTTTGGGAAGGGATTCTGGAGAACGCTTGTCGTCGGCACGCGTTAACCGCGAACGCCATAGCCGCCGAAACAGCGCCTCCCAATCGGCAACCACCGGCCCTTCAATACGCACGGCAATTTCGTACCATGCCTTTAAGAATTTATCTACCGCGCCAAAGCCACCGGTAAAGGCAACGTCGCCATCAATGACCACAATCTTACGGTGGTCACGACTCAGGTTGCGAGCCAGCGAGTGTAGCCCCAGCGGATTGAAAAACCGTAGAGCTACACCAGCATCCAGAAGCCGCTCACGGTCTTTTCTGGCAAGCCCCATGGCACCAAAGCCATCAAGCAGCAAGTAAACGCTGATGCCACGCTGGGCGGCTTTACCAAGCGCTGCTATAAGCTGGTCGGCAAGCTCTCCCGACTCCATCAAGTAAAGCTCTACCATTACGTAGTGGCTTGCATTGTCGATGGCGTCGAACATGGCAGGCAAGAAACGCGAAGCCTCGGGCAGTAGGCTAAACCGGTTGCCCTCGTGCCATGTTTGAGGCTGATACTGCATAGTGTCCTGCTCCTTATGGGCGTCCTTGATCAGCAATGCACATCAGTCTAACGATGCAGCGACTGTTTGACATACAAATCGTACCGGCTGGTCTTGCCTTCCAGCACATGCTGAGGCGCAGGCCCCTCGATGGGCGGGGCTTTACGGGGACGCTTTACCACCACTCGATGCGTCGCGACATCGAGTGCGGCTTCCAGCAATCGGGGGGCATCATCATCATCGCCCGCCAGCTCACGAAACAGGCGCATGTCTTTTTTGACCAGCGCGGATTTCTCGCGATGCGGAAACATCGGGTCCAGATGAATCACCTGGGGGTCAAACGCGGCACCCTCAATCAGGGTTTCAAGCGACGCTACGGCATCGCCATGTCGCAGCGTCATGCGCGCCACTATCTCAGCGATTGCCGGCGCTTTGGCGGCCCGTCTCAGGCCGTCTTCCAGCAGCGCGGCAATCGCTTCGACTCGCTCGATCAACAGTACACAAGCACCCAGGCTTGCCAGCACAAAGGCGTCCCGGCCAAGTCCTGCGGTGGCATCGACAATGCTTGGCGTCACGCCTTTCGCTAACCCGCAGGCCTTGGCCACCAGTTGACCTCGGCCGCCCCCGAATTGGCGGCGATGGGCAGCTTTGCCCGCAGCAAAGTCAACGCTTAACGGCTTACCGTAAAGCTTTTCATCCCCCGCCAGCACCAAGCGGCCCTCGTCATACACCAACCTAAGCCCTTCGGGCAGTACGGCCGTTTCAGACAGGCTCATGCCGGCTTTTTCCAGGCAACGTTGTTACGCAGATAGACCGGCTGGGCCAGATGAGCAGGTTGCCCAAGACCTGCCGCTAAATCTTCCGCGCCGAGCCAGGCCATTTCTTCAGCCCGTGGCTCCAGATCAACAAGGTGCTGGGACATGCGTACTTGTACCGTGGCCGCAAAACGCTCCCATAGGGTAAAGCCTGATCCTACCCCAACCCAGTCGGTTTCGTCTTCGGGCAGATAAAACGCTTCGGGCGGCAGTACTGCCTCGGCGCGCTCAAGGCTAACGGTGTCGTTCAGGCAGTGCCAGGTAGCAGCGTAGATTTCTCCCATCCGCGCGTCCAACGCCGTCACAACGTAGCGCAGGTGAAAACGCCGATGTGCCTGCAAGGCCAGAGCTTTCAGTGTAGATACACCTAGTAACGGGCGATCAAGGCCAAAGGCCAGTCCCTGCGCCGTACCTGTGGCGATTCTTAAGCCGGTGAACGACCCAGGCCCCTGCCCAAAGGCAATGGCATCAAGTGCCGCCGGGGTGATCTGCGCTTCTGCCAACAGCTCATCCACCATGGGCATGAGTCGCCGGGTATGCGCGCGTGGCGTCATCTCGTAGCGCGCTAGGCACTCGTGAGTTTCGCCATTCTGGCGTAGCAGCGCTACCGAGCAGGCGCTTGATGAGGCGTCTAGCGCAAGAAGGTGTAACGACATAGCGATTCAGCACTCGTGATAAGTATCCAGGCATTATACCTTTAGTGCACCCATACGACAGTGCACCCATACGACGATGGCCCGCGTTAGGCGGGCCATCGGTAACTGCTTACACAAGGTATAATCAGTTAAGCGCTTCTTTTACCTGACGGGTAATATCAGCAACGCTACCCACACCTTCAACGCGGTGGTATTGAGGCGCCGACTGCGGGTCGCTGCTGGCCCACTGCTGGTAGTAATCTACCAACGGCGCGGTCTGATCGTGATAGACCGACAGACGGTTACGCACAGTGGACTCCTGATCGTCCTCACGCTGAATCAACTGCTCTCCGGTCACATCATCCTTACCCGGTTCTTTAGGGGGATTGTGATCGACGTGATACACACGACCCGAGGCTGGATGAACGCGACGTCCTGCCAAACGGTTCACGATCTCTTCATCCGGCACGGCGATCTCAAGCACGTGATCGATTTTTACGCCACCGTCCTTCATCGCATCGGCTTGCGGGATGGTGCGCGGGAAGCCATCGAACAGGAAACCGTTTTCACAGTCAGGCTGGCTGATGCGCTCTTTCACCAGATCAATGATGATCTCGTCAGACACCAAACCGCCGGTGTTCATGATCTCTTTTACTTTTAGCCCCAGCTCCGTGCCGTCTTTAATCGCCGCGCGCAGCATATCCCCGGTGGAAATCTGGGGAATCTTGAACTGCTCACAAATATATTGAGCTTGAGTCCCCTTCCCCGCGCCGGGGGCACCCAACAGGATTAAACGCATGGCACTGCTCCTTGAATGTAAAAAATGCGACACAATGTATTAACCGACAATAACCGCGCCACTCAGGCGGCACAACTCCCCAAAAGCCTGAGAGGGGCATTTTTCTGAGTTTTTTTTAAATAAAACAGATAAGTGATGTCTGTCTGCTACTTTGGTCACTCTTATTAAGGCATCAGGGGTTGTACGAAACGTCAGCCGATACCGATAATTTTTCGTACAAAGCCTAAACGCAAGCGGCGCCCATCGCTGGGCGCCGCTTGGTAAACCGTATCAATTCCCGCTCACTCCATTAACTACATTACAGGAGCAGACGGCGGATATCGGTCAGTACATCTGCCAGGAACGCGGTGAAGCGTGCTGCATCAGCCCCGTTAATGGCACGGTGGTCATAGGAAAGCGACAGCGGCATCATCAAGCGCGGCTGGAAGGCATTACCATCCCACACGGGCTTCATCTGCGCTTTGGAAACCCCAAGAATGGCCACTTCCGGCGCGTTCACGATCGGCGTAAAGGCGGTACCACCAATCGAGCCCAGGCTCGAAATAGTGAAACAGCCGCCGGTCATTTCTTCACGCTTGAGCTTTTTGGTTTGTGCTTTCTTACCCAGCTCCGCCATATCCTTGGCAATCTCTATCAAGGATTTCTTGTCGGCATCGCGCAGCACCGGCACCATCAAGCCATCGGGCGTATCCACCGCAATACCGATATGGACGTAGTTCTTCCATACCAGCGTTTCGCCATCGCCTTTCAGACTGACATTGAACTGCGGGAATTTACGCAGCGCAAACGCACAGGCCTTAACCAGGAACGGCAGCGGCGTGAGCTTGGCACCCTGGGCTTCGGCTTCCGCCTTCATCGACTTACGGAAGTTCTCAAGCTCAGTGATATCCGCTTCGTCAAACTGAGTAACGTGAGGCACGTTAAGCCAGCTGCGATGCAAATTGGTTGCGCCCATTTTAAGCAGGCGACCCATCGGCTTCTCTTCGACTTCACCGAACTGGCTGAAATCGACTTCCGGAATCGGCGGAATACCCGCACCACCCGTAGCGGTTGCTGCTCCGCCGGAGGCCTGCGCCTTGCCCTGATTAGCAATGACTTGCTTCACATAAGCCTGCACGTCCTCTTTCAGCACGCGCTCTTTAGGCCCACTGGGCTTGACCAGACCGATATCGACGCCAAGCTCACGCGCCAGCATACGCACGGCTGGGCCAGCGTGTACCAACTTGCCATCACGTGGCTTGTGCGCGGCCATCTGCGCTTCAGGGCTAGGCGTACCTGCTGATCCGCTCTGTTTAGAAGAATCTGGCTTTGCAGCGCCCTTTTCAGCTGGCTTTTCGGAAGCTGATTTTTTCGGCGCAGGCTTGGAAGCGGCTTTTTTAGCACCAGCGACTTCGATATAGCCAATCACATCGCCTTCAGAAACGGTGTCACCCTCTTTAACGGTCAGCTCGACGAGCTTACCTTTATAGGGGCTGGGTACGTCCATGGAGGCTTTGTCAGATTCAAGCGTAATCAACGCATCTTCTTCGTTGATTTCATCGCCTACCGCGACACCAATCTCGATAATCGGTACGTCGGTGGAGCCTGAAATATCCGGAACACGAACTTCCTTGCGTTCTGGTTCAGCACTTTCAGATTCAGTGCTGTTGCCTTCTTCCTCGGCGGTCTCGGAAGCTGCTTCAAGGTCGTCGGATACGTTGGAATCCTCGGCACTTTGCGGCGCGTCAGTAGATTCGCTTGCGTCTTCAGCGTCACCGTCGCCTTCACCCTCGATTTCCATCTGGCCGATAACATCGCCTTCGGAAACCGTATCGCCTTCTTTTACCGTAAACGCGACAATTTTACCGGTATGCGGGCTCGGTACATCCATGGAGGCTTTATCGGACTCCAGGGTGATCAGCGTATCTTCAGCGTCGATACTATCGCCTTCACTAACGGCGACTTCAATGATTTCAACGTTATCAGAGCCGCCAAGGTCGGGCACCTTGATATCCACGGTCTGCTTACCGCCGGATTTCTTGGCACTTTTCTGCTCGGTCTTGGGCTTCTCTTCCGCCGCCGGGGCTTCTTTCTGCTCGGGTTCAGACGCTTGCTTGTCGTCCTCTTCCTCGGCATCGCCGCCGCCTTCAGCTTCCAGCTCAACGATATCGTCGCCTTCGGAAACGGTATCGCCTTCCTTCACCAGCACTTTGATGACTTTGCCGCCCTTCGGGGCAGGAATGTCCATGCTGGCTTTATCGGACTCCAGCGTGATCAGGGTGTCTTCCGCTGCAATGACGTCGCCTTCCGACACCGCGATCTCGATGATTTCGACACCTTCGCTACCGCCGATGTCGGGCACTTTGATGATTTCGCTACTCAAGGTCGCGCTCCTTCCAAATCGGATCGAGCCGGCGGGTACTTAACCCGCCGGGCAGCGGTTTAGCTAGTCAGCGGGTTCGGTTTGTTGGCGTCAATACCATATTTCTTCAGGGCTTCGCCAACGTGCTTACGCTCAATTTCGCCACGTTCCGCCAGCGCACGCAGAGCGGCAACGGTGACGAAGTAACGATCTACTTCGAAGAAGTAACGAAGCTTCTCGCGCGTGTCCGAACGTCCAAAGCCATCGGTACCTAAGACAGTATAGTCGCCTGGCACCCATGCACGAACCTGATCCGCGTAGAGCTTCATGTAGTCAGTCGAGGCAATGATCGGGCCATCGCGGCCTTCCAGGCACTTCGTAACGTGAGGCTTGGTAGCCGCCTCAGCATCCGGGTTCAGGAAGGACTCACGCTCAAGCAGCAACGCTTCACGACGTAGTTCGTTAAAGCTGGTGACGCTCCAAATGTCAGCGCCAATGCCCCAATCTTTTTCGAGCAGCTCAGCGGCGGCTTCGACTTCGCGCAAAATGGTACCGGAGCCCATCAACTGAACGCGACCCTTGTCACCTTGGGTCTCGCGCAGCAGGTACATACCCTTGACGATATCGTCGACCGGCACGTTCTCAAGCTCCGGATGCTCGTAGTTCTCGTTCATAACGGTCAGATAGTAGAAGCAGTTCTCTTTATCAGTGAACATGCGCTTCAAGCCATCCTGAACGATGACGGCAACTTCATGACCGTAAGTCGGGTCGTAGCTGCGGCAGTTAGGAATAGTCGACGCCTGGATCAAGCTGTGACCATCCTGGTGTTGCAAACCTTCACCGTTAAGCGTGGTACGCCCAGCGGTGCCGCCTACCATAAAGCCGCGCGCCTGCAGGTCACCTGCCGCCCACGCCAAGTCACCAATACGCTGGAAACCAAACATGGAGTAGTAGATATAGAACGGCAGCAGCGTGACGTCGTTGTTGCTGTAGGAAGTGGCCGCCGCCATCCACGCCGACATCGCGCCCGCTTCCGTAATACCTTCCTCAAGGACCTGGCCTTTCTGGTCCTCGCGGTAGTACATGATCTGGCCTTTATCCATCGGCTCGTACTTCTGGCCTTCGGCGGTATAGATACCCAGCTGACGGAACATGCCTTCCATACCGAAGGTACGTGCCTCATCAGGAATAATCGGCACCACCTGCTTGCCAAGTTTCTTATCTTTCACCAAGCCGTTAAGCACGCGTACAAACGACATGGTGGAAGAAACTTCACGGCCCTTCGAGCCACCCATTTGCGAAGCAAAGACCTTGTCTTCAAGGGTGGGAATTTCCAGCGCTTCGAAGTCACTTTTGCGGCTTGGCAGGTAACCGTTCAAGCGCTCACGCTGCAGGTGCATGTACTTGAGCTCGGGAGAATCATCTTCCGGCTTGTAGTACGGCACTTCCTTGAGCTGCTCGTCAGAAAGCGGAATACCGAAGCGGTCGCGGAATTTCTTCAGCGCTTCGTACTCCATGCTTTTCACCTGGTGCGCCTCGTTGGCTGCTTCGCCATCGCCGCTCCCCATACCGTAACCTTTAACGGTATGCGCAAGGATTACCGTTGGCTTACCATTCGAGGAGTTGACGGCTTCATGATAGGCCGCATATACCTTGAACGGGTCGTGGCCGCCGCGATTGAGTTTCCAGATATCTTCATCGGAAAGCTCTTTAACCATTTCTTCGGTTTCAGGATATTTACCAAAGAAGTGTTCACGGGTGTAAGCACCGCCGTTGGCTTTGTAGTTCTGGTACTCACCATCGACTGCTTCGTCCATACGTTTTTGAAGGAAACCTTTCTTATCCTTCTCAAACAGCGGATCCCAATGGCGGCCCCAAACCACTTTAATCACGTTCCAGCCAGCACCGCGGAAGACGCCTTCAAACTCGTCCATAACGCGGGAGTTACCGCGTACCGGGCCGTCCAGACGCTGCAGGTTGCAGTTGATAACGAAGATCAGGTTATCCAGGTTTTCACGACCAGCAAGCGAAATAGCGCCTAAGGATTCTGGCTCGTCGCACTCGCCATCGCCCAGGAAACACCAGATCTTACGATCGTACATGTTTTTCATTTCGCGATGATGCAGATACTTCATCACGTGGGCCTGATAGATCGCCTGGATCGGACCAAGCCCCATAGAAACCGTCGGGAACTGCCAGTAATCCGGCATCAGCCACGGGTGCGGGTAGGACGACAGACCGTCGCCATCCACTTCCTGACGGAACTTGTCCATCTGTTCTTCAGACAGACGGCCTTCCAGGAAGGAACGCGCATAAATACCTGGCGCGACGTGGCCCTGAATATAGATCAGGTCGCCCGCGAAATCGTCCTTCGCTGCGCGGAAGAAGTGGTTAAAGCCCACATCATAAAGCGTCGCAGAGGACATGAAGCTTGCAATATGGCCGCCAAGCCCGGGGTTTGCCCGGTTATTACGAATGACCTGGGCGATCGCGTTATAGCGGATTAAGGAGCGAATACGCCGCTCCATAAACAGATCACCAGGCATCGGCGCTTCACGATGAAGCGGAATCGTATTGCGGTGCGGGGTTGTCACCGAGAAGGGTACCTTCATCCCGTCACGGCGTAAGCGATCCGCCAAGCGGGTCATCAGGTAACGGGCGCGATCTTCGCCCTCACGATCCAATACCGATTCCAGGGATTCCAGCCACTCCGTGGTTTCGATCGGATCGAGATCTTCTCTTGTCTCCAGACTCATAGAGGTCTCTCCGAATGACGATAAATGACATGAGCCCCGCTAACCCACGTGGGCTTGGGGCAGCTGCGATGATTGGTGGCCACCGCAGAACAGCATTGGCGCGGTAACGCTTAAGTCTTTTTTGCTCTAGATTCAATGAGCTACAGTGAACTCAATGTAGTAAAGCTACACAAATTTCGTAAAAGTTAGTCTTTTGTATATAGGAAGATACCGCAAAGTCGCCACGCTGCCAATTACAGAACAGCGTAAAAGCCCATCGAAAACAAACTATTGCACCGCAACATAAGCAATTTCAAAAATTGTTTCCAGATTCTCCGGCGATCAATAGTGTAGCTAAACTACCGTTTTATTTTCTTATAGTTGAAGGACTTAACATAGGTATTTAAAGTGCATCAAGCCTTCTTGCGGTCAACAATTGGTAAAAATATGCCCAATCAAACGCCGGACCGGGGTCGGTTTTGCGCAGTGGAGCAACATACGCATGGCTGGTAATACGCGAAGCGTTTAGCCTCGGATAGCGGGCGATCAACCATTCAGTCGCCTTCACCAAGGCTTGATATTGGGCCTTGGTAAACGGGGTAATATCATCGCCTTCAAGCTCAATGCCTACTGAAAAATCGTTGAGCGTCCGGCGCTGTTCTTTTAAGCCATTATCCCACCACTGTGAGCGCCCTGCGTGCCAGGCGCGCTGATCTGTATTTACAAACTGAACACACTCGCCATCCCGACGAATCAACAAATGCGCTGAGACACATAGATGAGCGATTTCGGAAAAAAATGGGTGATCCTCCACTGCCAGCCGATTGGTAAACAGTGCCTCAATCGCCGAACCACTAAACTGCCCTGGCGGTAGGCTAATCGCGTGCAGTACCAGCAAAGACACCTCATCGCCGGGGCGCTCATCGCAGTTGGGCGACTCGACCTTTCGCGCGTATTTCCACCAGCCATCCGTCATCTCGTTATTCATCACTCGAAAGGTCTCCTCTACGTTGGCGCTCTCTTTCACTGCGCTCTTTTACTATAATGCCGGTCACACTTGATGTTGCCCAGAGAACTCACCGTTATGAATGATCAAATTGCGCTTGCCGAAGAGATCCGCACCGGCGTGGCTCACCTGCTAGCCGAAGACGTTGGCACTGGCGATATTACCGCACAGCTTATCCCAGAGAATCATTGGGCGACCGCGAAGGTAATTACCCGTGAAGCTTGCGTATTATGTGGCACGGCCTGGGTGGATGAGATTTTCAACCAATTAGATGAGCGAGTCACACTGCGCTGGCTGGCAGCCGATAGCGATTCACTAAATTCTGAACAATGCTTTCTTGAGCTTGAAGGGCCTGCACGCAGCCTGCTGACCGGAGAGCGCGCAGCGTTGAATATGCTGCAAACCCTGTCTGCTACGGCGACCGCTACGCGCGCTAATGTCGATTTAATCGAGGGTAGCGGCGTACGCCTGCTCGATACCCGTAAAACGCTTCCTGGCCTGCGCTTGGCACAGAAGTATGCCGTGACCTGTGGTGGCGGTCACAATCATCGCATCGGTCTGTGGGACGCTTTTCTGATCAAAGAGAACCATATTGCGGCGTGTGGCGGCATTCAGGCGGCGGTGAATCAGGCACGAGCACTGGCCGCTAATCTATCGGTTGAAGTTGAGGTCGAGACCTTCGAAGAGCTTGACCAGGCCCTGGCGGCCGGCGCCGATATCATCATGCTGGATAATTTCGCCATTGAAGATTTGCATGTCGCGGTTGAGCTAAACGGCGGGCGAGCAACGCTTGAGGCCTCGGGCAACGTCGATGCTACAACGCTCAAAGCCATTGCCGACACGGGCGTTGACTGTATTTCCAGCGGTGCGCTGACCAAGGATATTAAATCCATCGACCTTTCCATGCGAATCACCCATACCTATAACGTATAGGCGCACTCAGGTCTCAATAGCGCTCAGGCGTTTTTCCAGACGATAGCGCTTGAGCGACTCGCCGCTTCGCTCGACCCATTGCTCGCCCAGGTTTTCCCATCCTCGGCGCAGCAGTCGGTCAAACAGCATGACGCTGGCCTCAATTTCGACCCTATCAATGCCCTGTTCGAGCAGCATACGTTCGGCGTGAATGAGTAGCGTGGTACCGATACCTCGCCCGGTTAATGAAGGCCAGACATAAAGCGTTTCGATACGTCCTTTTGGAGCATTAAACTCTAAAAAGCCGACGCAGCGCCCATCACAAACGGCTACTAGCGTTGTGTAAAGCGCCTGACGAGCTGCCCAGGCACTCGCTTCGCGGGGCAGCGCATTGGCCCAGGCACGGCGCTGACTCAGCTCATAATGGTTTGCAGCACCTTGCATGACCGCATGATAAAACACCTCAGCCTGATCCGCGGCGTCCCGCGCTAATGCGGCGCGATAGGTTACCCGGGCAGTCGGTGCTTTAGGCGCAGAAAGCTCCTCGGTATTAGGCATGCATCACCTCTCGCTGCTATCGAAAACTAGCTGTTCTCGAAAACCAGCTGTTATTAAAAAATTGGAAGCGTTCAATACTCGGTGTCAGGCTGAATTCTGTTCAGTCTGCTTTATACTAGGGCGCCTATCTCAGCATAAGGCAGTATGATGCACAATGCCCCCGAAAGTGAGTCTTTTACATTGGCTCCTATAGGCTACGTTGAGAGCGACTACCCGGATAAGTTTGGTATTCCCCGTCAGCCGGGCTTAGCCCCTGCGGCGGATGCCCGCCTGATACTGGTGCCCCCTTATAACAACCCGTTAACCGTGCGTGGCCTGGATGATTTTAGTCATCTGTGGGTGACATTTATCTTCCACCAAAGCCCCGAGCGCTGGACACCGCTAGTGCGCCCGCCCCGGCTGGGAGGTAATCGTAAAGTGGGCGTATTTGCCAGCCGTAGCACCCATCGGCCTAATCGGCTAGGGCTTTCACTGGTTAAGCTCGCGGGCATCGACACACGCCACGGAGTTCAGTTAAGGCTCGAAGGGTGTGATCTGGTCAGCGGCACTCCGATAGTCGACATTAAGCCTTACTTACCCTGGGCCGAAGCCCACCCTTCCGCCCAGGCAGGCTTTGCCCCTGAGGCACCTGCGTTACTGCACGTAATTTTCAGCCAATCAGCATTGGATGTGCTAACCACCCGCGCCGATAGCGCCACGCTGCATGCCCTTATCGAGCAGGTGCTAAGCCAGGACCCCCGCCCCGCCTATAAACGAGGCGAAGCGCCAGGACGTACCTATGGCGTGCGCCTGCGCGATGTGGACGTGAAATTTCGCGCCCTCCAAAACGACGAAGCCACCACGTTAGAGGTGGTGGCTATCGACTAAGCTTCGGGCTAATGCGCTACGTTAAGCAGGAAACGTGATGCCCAGACGGCGGCCTACTTCTTCGTAGGCTTCGATCACACCGCCCAAACCTTGGCGGAAACGGTCTTTGTCGAGCTTCTCGCGGGTATTGGCATCCCACAGGCGACAACCATCCGGAGAGAACTCATCGCCCAGCACCACTTCGCCTTTGAACACGCCGAATTCCAGCTTGTAGTCCACCAGCAGCATATCGCCTTCGGCAAACAGCTGTTTTAACACGTGGTTAACCTTGAAGGTCAGCGTTTTCATCTTGCCAAGCTGCTCAGGCGTTGCCCAGCCAAAAGTTTCGGCCAGCGACTCGTTGATCATCGGGTCGCCCTTATCGTCATTCTTCAAGAACAGCTCAAAGGTAGGCGGCGTAAGCGCGATACCTTCTTCAATGCCCAAACGCTTTACCAGTCCGCCGGCGGCGATGTTACGGACCACGCACTCGACCGGAATCATCTGCATTTTTTTAACCAGGCTCTCGTTGGGAGAGAGCTGTTTTTCAAAATGCGTAGGGATACCGGCCTCTTGCAAGCGCTCCATGATAAACGCGTTGAAGATGTTATTGACCATCCCCTTACGGGCCAGAGCTTCTTTCTTCTTGCCATCAAAAGCGCTGGTGTCATCACGAAACTGCAGCACCAGCAGGTCCGGATCATCGGTGGTATATACAGATTTTGCCTTACCGGCATAAAGTTCTTGGCGCTTTTCCATGACAGCTCCGAAAGGGATCAAATAAACAGATTAACGTAAATAGCCAGCAACACGTTCTAACAGCTCACGCTGGTCATCGGGACTAAACTCGCGCTCGCTGGCATTGACCGCACGCAGGATGGTCTGGTTACCATCGGGCTGCAGAACAAGGCGTATCTCTTGAGACATCCGGCGCACATCGGCACTAAAGACTATCTGTAGCGGATTACGATCGCGCTCGGTAGCCGTCATGTACTCGACCAGGAACTCATAGTTTTCAGGATTGGTGGCCAACAGGTTGCGCTGCCCTTCCTGAGTAAAATCCAGGGCCAGATAGTGGTTAAGCTCAGCCCATACGCGCTCCACCGGCTGAGGAATGGCGACTTCCCATTCATCGCCGTCCTGACGGATCTGTAACGTTTGCTGGTGGTTCAAGCGCTGCGCGTTCCACGAGGACGCCACGCTTTGCGATGCACTGCGCGCGCCTAGAAACTCCTCCAGGGCGTCCAGGCAGCTCGTCATGGTCTGGCCACCACGTTCACAGCGCACTTCACTACTGCCGGAACGCATGGCGCTTTGCAGACGCAGGTCCGCCTGGGACGTTACAATCACCCCTTGGGAAACATCGCTTTGCTGTACGCCAAGCTGGCGACTGCGGGCAAAACTTTCCAACTGCGGCCAGACGGCGCCGGTGTCAGCAGCCACTACCAGCCAACTTTGGTTACCCGCTTGGCGCCGCTCAACGTATTCAGGCTCCAAACCGCTACCCATGGCCAGCGACTGAGGCGGGCGAATTTCTGCGGCCTCATCAATGCGTGCGCCCTGCATGGCTGCCTGAGGAACCGGCAACGCATCCTGATAGCGCTGAGCATTACGAGTCTCTGGCAGCACTAAGGGAGGTGCCGGAGCGGCTTTGGTGTAGTCCAGGTTGCGGTCGTGGTAATAACCATCACGCGCGCACCCAGCTAGAGTGACAGCCGTTACGAGTGCCAGCGGTATCCATTTAAGCGCACGTTTTTCAAGCACAGAGCTCATCAAGCCACCTTAACAGTCAACAGAGCAGCTACCCGGCACACCATTGGGTGCGCCAAGTAGCCATAGTATCGCGCCGGGTGTGATAAAAGAGCATTACTCCTCGATCACGCCCGCCAGTTGCATCGCTTCACTCACAGTGGCGTGGTACTTCTCAGACAGCCACGTCAACGGCAAACGAATTCCTGCATCCATATACCCCATGCGATTGAGCGCCCATTTTACCGGGATAGGGTTCGACTCAATGCCCAGATTGGTATGCAGAGGCATCAAGCGGGTATTAATTTGGTGGGCTTTATCCGCATCGCCAGCAACGGCCGCCGCACACAAATCATGCATCGCTTTGGGAGCCACGTTTGCCGTGACTGAAATATCGCCATGCCCGCCCATCAGCATAAAATCACACGCGGTCGCATCGTCGCCGGAGTACAGCATAAAGTCGCTGCCCTTCAAGCGAGAGATTAGATCTTCTGCACGCTCAAGGTTCCCTGTGGCATCTTTTAGGCCAATAATATTGTCAACGGCAGCCAGGCGCACCACGGTCTCGTTGTACAAGTCAGAGCAGGTACGGCCCGGTACGTTGTACATAATGACCGGCAGTTTGCTACCTTCGGCCACGGCCTTGAAGTGCTGGTACAAGCCTTCCTGGGTCGGCTTGTTGTAGTAAGGGCATACCGACAAGCAGTAGTCAGCCCCTACTTCGCTGGCATAGCGGGCAAGCTCAACCGCCTCAGATGTGGCATTGGCGCCCGTACCGGCAATTACCGGGATACGCCCATTAACCTCTTCAACGACGCTGCGGATCACATCAAAGTGTTCAGCAAACGACATCGTCGTAGGTTCGCCCGTGGTACCGGCGGCAACGATGCCATCGGTTCCATTTTCAAGGTGGAAATTTACCAGACGACGAAGCGCCTCCCAGTCGATGTCGCCATTGACTTTCATCGGCGTCGCCAGGGCGACGATACTGCCTGTGATCATCCGTTTATTCCTCACCTGCAAAGTTATGAAATCAAACCCAATATGGACAACAAGACAAAGCGCCGAATGCTATATTGAGCAGCATGACGACCGCCCTTTTGGGCCTACAGGGGTAAATGGTACTCAGGCGACTCGACCCTGTACAGCGCAAACCGTAGTGAGTTTGCGTGACATGCCCCTCCCACCTTTGACATGCTGGCTAAGGTTGCGTGTAATCAGCCTGATAAGTGACTAATGAAGAGGAGTCTGCATGAGCATTGAACTAGGCCAATCTGTCCCCGATTTTTCGGCCAGCGCCACCGGCGATACAACGGTGACACTATCGCAACTACGCGGTAAGCAGGTCGTTATTTATTTCTATCCGAAAGCCAGCACACCGGGCTGCACGACTGAGGGCGGCGACTTCCGGGATAATAAAAATGCGTTTGATACCGCCAACACCGTTATTCTAGGTGTTTCGCGCGATGGCCTGCGCGCCCAGGAAAACTTTAAAACCAAGCAGGACTTTAACTTTGCGCTGATTTCCGACAAAGACGAAACGCTCTGCACCCTGTTTGACGTGATCAAGCTGAAAAAAATGTACGGCAAGGAGCATTTAGGTATCGAGCGCAGCACTTTTCTGATTGATGCAAACGGCAATCTTGCCAACGAATGGCGTGGCGTTAAAGTCCCGGGTCACGTCGCTGAAGTATTGACAGCCGCGCAAGCGCTGCACGCCAGCCGCTCATAAAAACGCCCGCCCGGTTTTATAACTGGGCGGGCGAAAGCGGATGCTCAAAGCAATTCATGCGGCTGAAAACGGCACTGTATCTGTTGACCTAAGAAAGCTTTTAGCCGAAGAAACAGCCGCTCGTTTGCTTAAGAGTCTACCTGAATAACGCTATCGGCCCCCTCCTGCTTATGAATACCGCGCGGCCAGGCATAAATCAGTGCTTTTAATAGCGTCGCCAGCGGAATGGCGAAAAACACTCCCCAAAAGCCCCAGATACCGCCAAAGAAAAGCACGGCGACAATAATTGAAACGGGATGAATGTTGTTGGTTTCAGAGAAAAGCACTGGTGATAGTACGTTTCCATCCAAGGCTTGAATGATCCCATACGCAATCAAAACGTATGCAAATTGATCACTTAACCCAAAATAAAAACCGGCGACCGCCGCGACCGGCAGGGTTGCCACCGCCGCACCGATAAAAGGCACCAATACCGAAAACCCCACCAAAACAGCCAGCAGCGCCGTATAAGGCAGGCCAAAAAAGGTAAAGGTAAAAAACGCCACCGTCCCCACAATCATAATCTCGATGAATTTACCGCGAATATAGTTAGCGATCTGATGGTCCATCTCTTTCCAGATCCGCGTTAATAATGCGCGCTTTTGTGGCAACAGAGAAAGGGTAAACCCGACCAGCACCTCGCGGTCTTTAAGCATAAAGAAGACCAAAATAGGCACCAATACCAGATAAATGATTAACGACATAACGTTGCCCAGCGAGGCTAGCGATAGCGTCAAGGCGCGCTGACCTAACTGACTAATCTCGCGGCTCGCCACGCCTATCCAGCTTTGCATTTGATCCGGGGTAATCAAGTTGGGGTAGCGTGCCTGCATTTCATCCAGCCACACTTGGCCACTTGCGAACATGCGCGGCGTTTCTTGCACAAGCCCCACCAGCTGATTCCAAATGAGCGGCATTAAGATAAACGCCAGCGCCAGCAAGACGCTCACAAAAGCAAGGAAGATGGTAATAACGGCCAATAAATGCGGCACGCCCCGCCGAGTTAATGCACTCACGACACCTTGGAGTAGAAAAGCCACGATCAGTGCGGTAAAGAAGGGAGCCAGCATGCGCCCAAACCAAATAATGGCGGCAAAACCAGCGACCAATATCAATAATAAAACGAGTGCTTCTTCATCGGAAAAATAGCGCTCAACCCAACTTTTAAAAATGGTACGCATGGTCATGAGCGGGCATCTCCCGCTTTGCGTATCCAGAAAAAGTACGTTTCATGGCACTGCTCTCGCGCTTCCATGGCATGATTACTCTGGTCAGCAAAGGAGACCATATCGCGCCAGGAGCCTGCATCAGTGGCGCGCACTTCTAACACTTGTCCGGCAACCATCCCGGCCAGCGCCTGTTTTGTTTTGAGTAACGGTAACGGGCAAGGCAGCCCACACGCATCAAGCACTACGTCTGGTTGACAACGCGTTAATGGTTCAGACATACCAACTCCTCAAAATGCCTGCATGATCACGACATTGTTGCATAAACTGTTTACTTTGCGATGATCATTGACCATTTGATTTAACGGCACTTCACTGCACCATTCAATGTCACAGTGGTAAATGCTGCGCTTTATTATAATGAACGAGGATGCCATGCCGCACCTACGGAACGCTTACCCACGCTGGATTTGCGCGCTTGCTATTGCTTGCAGCATCAGCATGTCGAGCCCGCCAAGCTACGCACTTAATGACTATCATTTGCCAACGCTTGGCGGTGTCGCATCATCGGCAAGCAGTGAAGAGTTTCGCCTGGGGCGGGCATGGTTGCGTCAATTTCGCGCCCAGGCACCGCAATGGCAAGATCCGATCGTCAATGACTATCTGGATAGTCTAGTGGCACGCCTTGTGCCCTATAGCCAGTTAGGCAGCTTACAGACCACAACGGTAATGGTCGATAACCGGTCGCTCAATGCGTTCGCAGTACCCGGAGGCGTGATCGGTATCAATTCGGGGCTTTTTGCCTTCGCCGAAGATGAAGGCGCTTTCGTTTCGGTGATTGCGCACGAATTAGGCCACTTATCGCAGCGCCATTATGCCCGAGGAAGCGCCAGGGCTGAGCAAACACAGCTACCCGCCATGGCCGCCATGCTGGCGGGTATGCTGGTGGCGGCAAGCGGTGGTGGCGATGCGGGTATAGCGGCCGCTATGGGCTCTCAGGCGGCACTGATCCAAGACCAGCTCACCTATTCCCGACGCTATGAACAAGAAGCCGACCATATTGGCTTACAGGCGATGGCAGATGCCGGCTATGACCCTGAAGCGATGGTACGCATGTTCTCCGCCATGCAAAGAATGGCGCGCCTACAGGGCGGCACGCCGCCCGAATTCCTGCTCACACACCCCGTGTCGGATAGCCGTTTAAGTGATGCTCAAGCACGCGCCTCTCAGTTGAGCGTCGCCAATGCCTATACCAGCGACACGCTTTACGACATGATGCGCGCACGCGCCCTGCTGAGCATTTACAGCAACTCGCCACACCAGGCAACCTCGCACCTTACCCAGGCAGGCGCTGAGGAGCCCGCAAGACGCTATCTAGAAGCGTTGATCAGGGGACGAAACGGGCAAACTGACAGCGCCCTGCAAGCGCTTGACCAACTGGCTGCCGAACTACCCGACTACGCCATGCTGCCCGCCTCTGCCGCGAGTATTGCGCTTGAAGCCCAACGCTATGACGAGGCAATTACGCGCAGCCAGCGCTTATTGAGGATAATGCCCGCTTATCTCCCTGCTCAATTAACCCTGGCCGAAGCCCAGTTACAGCGTGATCCTGAGGCGGCTTATCAGCTACTCAACAATATTACCGCGCGGCATCCTGATAGCCCACAAGGGTTTAACCTGCTTGCCGAGGCGGCAGGACGGAGTGGGCATGGTAGCTGGGGGCATTTAGCACGCGCCGAGCAGCTACAGCTGACCGGGCGGGTTGATCAAGGCATACGCCAGCTGTCGATTGCCCGCGACGCTGCCGAACGTGAAAGCAACCAACAGGCACTTGCTCGCATTGAGCAGCGCCGCGAAGCGTTCATTGAGTATCGCCAAGCGTTGGAAGATTTCTAAGACAACATCTACGTAAACGCCTCATGCTAAAAGCGCCCGACTGCGTAGGCCGTCAGGCGCTTTTTTTGAATAGCGCAATGCTAAGTCAGCCTGATCAGGCGTTGAAATTGAGCATCCGTTCTAATGGCTTAAGCGCACGCTGACGCAGCGATGCATCCACATGGATTTCTCCGCTGCCGTGGCGCAAAGCCCCCGCCAGATTGTCCAATTCATTCATCGCCATCCACGGGCAGTGCGCGCAGCTTCGGCACGTAGCGCCATTACCCGCCGTAGGCGCCTCGAACAGTACCTTGTCGGGAACAGCCTGCTGCATCTTGAAAAAAATGCCCCGATCAGTGGCCACAATAAGCTTATTGTTGGGCAACGCTTGCGCAGCCTTAATTAATTGCGACGTCGACCCGGCAACATCGGCCATATTAACGACCGAGTCAGGCGATTCAGGGTGGACCAGCACAGCTGCATCAGGGTAAAGACGCTTTAAGTCTTCAATGCCTTTTGCCTTAAACTCTTCATGCACAATGCAGGCACCGTCCCACATCAGCATGTCAGCACCGGTTTTTTTCTGAATATAGCCGCCCAAGTGCTTATCAGGCGCCCAAAGAATTTTTTCACCCTTAGCCTGCAGATGCTCGATAACCTCAACCGCAATGGATGAAGTCACTACCCAGTCAGCGCGCGCTTTTACCGCCGCCGATGTGTTGGCATACACCACCACGGTTCGATCGGGATTCGCATCGCAAAAGGCGCTGAACTCATCTACCGGACAGCCAATATCCAGCGAGCAAGTTGCCTCAAGCGTGGGCATGAGTACGCGTTTTTCGGGCGAAAGAATTTTGGCTGTTTCCCCCATGAAGCGTACGCCAGCAACGACCAGCGTTGTGGCATCATGCCGGGCGCCAAAGCGCGCCATTTCCAGGGAGTCTGCCACACAGCCGCCCGTTTCCTCGGCCAACTGTTGAATAGCATCATCGGTATAGTAATGCGCGACAAGCACCGCATTATGCGCTTGCAATAGCTGCTTTATTTCAGCAACGCGCGCTTGGTCTTCCGCGGGGATACGAGTGGGGCAATACGGGCTTGGGAGCGGAGCATCTAGCTCAGCTTGAGAAGTCATAATAGTCATCGTGTCTACCACTGTGACGAACAGGGAATCCCCCTGTTAAACACCAGGCGCGGTTTGTGTAATCCACACATCCCGCTCGCGATTGCAACGGGCCGCTGCGTCTCTCGCGGTGGCCCACTGCGCTACTAGCTCTAACTATTTCTGTTGTTAACCAATCCTGAGCCTAACGGACTCTACCGCTAATAAGAGCAGCCTCTAAATATAGCCTATCGTTTAACGACTTTCGATCACCAATGACACTCTCTTAAGCCGGACTTTACGCTGCATTAGCAGTAGCAACCTGAGAGATGGCATAGCGGCAAAATAGACGCATAGCAAAACGCCCCTGGTAGCAAGCTACCAGGGGCGTTGAATTTGGTGGGTCGTGTAGGATTCGAACCTACGACCAATTGATTAAAAGTCAACTGCTCTACCAACTGAGCTAACGACCCAAATTATTGCTTACCTAACTTTTACAACATTCTTTTTGCAACATTGCCGCTTAAAACGGCGGTCTCTTCATTCGAATGGTGGGTCGTGTAGGATTCGAACCTACGACCAATTGATTAAAAGTCAACTGCTCTACCAACTGAGCTAACGACCCCCTCGAACGGATGCATATACTATAGATATGCCTTATCTATAGCAAGGGGTTTTTTATCTTTCTCTCAGCGCTTCACGTGCATGATTGATCGGCTTAATCAGATAATCAAAAATAGATTTATTGCCGGTACGGATATCGACCGTGGCAATCATGCCTGGAACGATAGGGAAGCGGGTTCCCACATCATTCACCAACGCATCGCTTTCGGTAAGAATAAATACGCGGTAGTAATACACTTCCGGCTGAACCTCGTCCTGAATGGTATCAGGTGAGATCAGCACCACTTCCCCATCAAGCCCGCCATAGGTTGTGTAATCATAAGCGGTTATTTTTACACTCGCTGGCTGGCCCGGATGAATGAATGCAATATCCCGAGGAGAAATCCGCGCCTCGATACGCAACTGATCGTCCAGCGGCACAATTTCCATAATCCGTCCATTGGGGGGGATAACCCCGCCGGTGGTGGTGACCTCAATATCTTTTACGATACCTCTGACGGGCGAGCGCAGCGTTAACCGCGTCAGTGTGTCTGAACGGCCCCTAATAACTGATGAAAGCGCCTCCACCTCGGCCTGGGCCTTGGATAGCTCCTCGCGGGCTAAAATCATATATTCGGAGCGAATTTCCGTTGCCTGGAGCTGCAGTTCGGTCGCTTGTCGGCGTAACCGCAATACTTCTACATTACTGGCAGCACCTATTTCAAGCAGTGATTGGGTAAGGTTTAGCTCTTGCTGTACCAAGCGTAATGAGTCGTTAACACCATTCAGCGACATCTCAAGGCCATTACGGCGCGTCTGATAGAGTAACGTCTCCATCGCCGTTAACGCAGGGTAATCTTCAAGGGTGTCGGGGAAACTTAGTGGCGTGTCATTAACTTCGGCCTCAAGCCTTGCCACACTTGCCAAGGCCGCTCGGTAGCGGGCCGCACTTTCGTTAACGTTGGACTCTGTCTGGGTCGGGTCAAGCTGGGCAAGTATCTGTCCTGGCTCGACAATATCGCCTTCTCTTACACGCAATTCGGCTAAGATCCCGCCCTCCAAGGACTGAACAACCTGCTCTCGGGAGGTTGGAATAACCCGCCCGCTGCCGGTAGAAACCTCAACGACGGTAGCAAAATAGGACCATCCAATAAATACAGCTATCACCAGAAAGAAAAACCAGATCACCCGCGTGGAGCGAACAATAGCCGCATCATCAATCTCAGTGTTATAGCGACGGCTATCTTCCTCATAATCCAGCAAAGGCAGATCGTTAGAGGCACTTTTCGAACCACTTAGCGTCTTATTGGCCATAACGACAACTCCCCATACCGGTCATTGCGATTGTCTTAATCATGCCTACCCCTCAGCTATAGTGCTGCGGCTAATTGGTTCGCGCTGCTTGGGCTGGTTTTTTCGATAGTTTGGCAAGGATCTCGCTTTTCGTACCATCCATCACAACCTGGCCGTTATCGACCACAACGATACGCTCAACCAAATTAAGAACACTCATGCGGTGGGTCGCGACGATAAAGGTTTTGCCTGGAAGCCAAGCATTTAGCTGTTGAAGAAAGCGCTTCTCAGTCGTCTCATCCAGGGAGGCCGTTGGCTCATCCAGTAGCACCACGGTCGGCTGACGTACGATGAGACGTGACAGTAATAGGGATTGACGTTGCCCGCCAGAAAGACCAGTTCCACCCTCTAGAATGACGTGTTCAAGGCCATCGGGAAGTTTGCGGATAAACTCATTGGCACCGCTGATGTCGAGCGCGTCCAGCAGCTCCTGATCCGTTGCGTTCGGTGCACCCAGCGCCAGGTTGTCACGGATGGTTCCATGAAATAACCGAGAGTTCTGGCTTAGCAACCCCACATCACGGCGCACATCGGCAGGATCAATATGCACAAGGCTAAGACCATCCAAAAGCACTTCACCCGCCTGTGGCTCTAAGAGCCCGGAGCAAGCCTGAAGTAGCGTGGACTTACCCGCGCCGTTTCGTCCCAAAATGGCAATACGTTCACCAGCAGCAATACTTAGCTTCTTTACTTGCAGCGAAGGCGTCCGATCTTCACTGGCATACTTGAATGCTGCCTGAGTGAATTGATAACTTCCCCGAATGGAAGCCCGGTGAACACGCTTGGTATCTTCAGGGTTATCGACGGGGCGCTCCATAATCTGATTAAGACTCTCGGTCGCCACTTTTGCCTGCTGCCACTTACTCAGCACCTGAGTAATCTGCGTCATCGGGGCCATCATACGCGAGGCTAAAATTGACGCTGCCACCAAGGAACCGGTAGTGAGATCGCCCGCCATCACCATCGGCGCCCCAAAGAAAACCACGGTGGCGAACACTCCGGTCTGCACCGTCTGACTCCAGACGCTCAATGAGTTGGTAACGTAACGAAGCCGCAGGTTCATATCGGCAGTGACCGCATTGTAGTGATTCCACTGGTTTTGGAACCGTGGCTCCGCCTGCAATGTTTTAATATCTTCCATGCCCTGAACGGTTTCTACGAGCATGGCGCTGCGTAATGAGGACTCACGCATGGAGTCGTTCGCCAGGCTGCGTAACTTGCGCTGCACCAGCAGCCCAGGAATGATCATCAGCACAACGGCCCCGATAGGTACTAATACCAACGAGCCCGCGATATACCAGAATACAAAACAGAAAAGGATAAAGAACGGCATATCCGCGAATGCCGTAACCGTTGTGGAAGTAAGCAACTCGCGCACGTACTCCAGCTCACGGATTTGTGAAATAAAGGTACCTGTCGACTTGGGTCTTGCGGTATTACGTATTCTTAGCGCATGACCAAAAACACGATCAGATGCCCGCATATCCGCGCGTTTTCCCAGAAGATCTGTAATTCTTACCCGGGATCGACGCAATATAAAATCGAATAGCAGTGCCAGCAGCACCCCACTAAATAGCACGTAGAGCGTGGGCATCGATTCCGCCGGAATAACCCGGTCATAGACCTGCCGCGAAAAGATAATGCCTGCTAACGCCAGCGTATTGGCAATGAGCGAGGCCAGCATCACATGACCATAAGGTTTTAAATCCCTTAAGATGATCTTGCGCAGCCAGTTCTTTTCATAGGGCTTGATATAGTCATCTACCCTGGCATCAGGGATGGATTTTGCAGGGCGCAGGATGACCGCGACCGTTACATGTTGCACAAGCTCTTCGCGACTCAAAGAGCTTTTCATTCCTTGGTCACTGCTATATACAATGCCCACATTGCCGTCACTATCGACCGTTTCAACGACGGCAATTTGGCCATCACTAAACTGTACGACCAGTGGCAAACGCCAAGGCGTCAATTCTTTCACGTTAAGCTGGCTGGTTTTAAGCGTCATACCAAGTTGGCGCGCAATACTCCTCAGCACTTCGCCAATCGGTTTGTCCTGCCGCCATGAGGCCGTTAAGCGAACATTTTCAGCCGAATATTCCAGCCGATAATGTTTGGCCACTATCAACATGGCCTCAATCCAACTTGCATAATAATGGCTAGCTTCAAACTCAGTGGCTATTTCATCATGAGCGCTACCCTCTTCTAAAGCAGAGGCTTTTGAAGCCGGTTTATTTAGCTCGTTGTTATGCTGGCTATCCTTATCATCACTCATGGCGAAACGCTAACTCCTTGTACCATGGAATCTTCTAAACCAAACGCGTCACGAATATCGGCAGAACTGTAGAGACAGTCGATTTGTAAGCGGTATAAATCGTAACGGGTGTTTTCCTGGTCAAAGCGGGACTGATGAATCTCCTGTTCGGCATTCAGCAGGTCTAGCAAGGAGCGTGTCCCAAGCGATAAGTATTGCTGGCGATATAATTGCTGGGTATCGCGGATACTACGTGCCCGGGCATCCAATGTAACAAGACGCAGACCAAAGCTGGCGGTTTGCTCTTTGGCTTCACGTAAGCTGCGTGAAAGCGACAGATAGGCGGCATCTTTAGCTGCCTGAGAGGCTTGCAAGCTATAGTCGGCCGCCCGACGGCGAGCGCTCGTAGCGCCTCCCTGATATAAGTTGCTGGATAAATTAACCCGCATGATGACCTCGGTATCATCTTCCGCCACATCCCGGTTCAAGAACTGATTAAGGTCAGCGTCAAGCGATACCGTTGGGAAAAATGAGGCCTGAGTTTGGGCAATGATAGCGCGAGCCTCCGCCTGCTCGGCTTCTGCCACCATCAGTTCGGGCACATTATCAAAATCTTCAGAGGCTAAAGCACATGACTGGGTCAGCGGCTCTGGAAAGTTACGATTAATAGTGACGGGGCCGTTAGCACCGACTAACGTGCGTACCGTATTTTGCCATGTCAGTAGCTGGGCTTCTATTTGAAGCTCTGTCGCTTCAGCCGCCTCTACACGTGACTGAGCCTGAATTTCATCGGAGCGCGTACTTGCCCCAAGCTCTGAACGTCTGGCTGCAAGCTTTTGGATATCCGTTAAACCTGCGATTTGCTCACGTGCAATATCCAGCAGTGCCTGATAGCGCTGAACCTCGATGGCCGCCTGAGCGGCGTCTCTTGCCAGTTGATCCATTGCGAGCCAGACCCTCGCTTGATCGCGGTTAACACCAAAGCTGGCGGCATCCACCTGACTAGAAACACGTCCAAAGTCATACAGCATTTGTGAGGCAGATACCGTCACCGCATCTTCAGACCGCCCTGTAGAGCTGCGGCGCTCGGTTGTAATACCGGCACTCACCTGCGGATAGTAGCCAGACCTCGCCACGCTTACCTGCTCGCCCTGTTGGTATAAACGACCTAATGCTTCACCAATAGTCGGATGCCAGGCGATCGTTCTCTGTACCGCTTCAAGAATGCTCATTCCCTCTTGATCGGTCGCGGATGATGGCGTTGAAGAAGCAGCGATGACAGAAGCCGCCGAACTCACAGCAGGCAACTCATTAGCACTTTCCAAAGCGCTATGCACTGGCGGGTTACGCTGAAACTCTATTGCGATAGGTCGAGCCTCTTCAGCTAGCCTGTTATTTTGGCTATCTGTCGCTGACAAAGCCGTTTCTGAAGTCACTGACTCAGGCATTATCGGCTCTGGCGCTATGTCTGAGACTGCGGCCTCGCGTACGGGAGCATTTATCTCCCCAACATCAGCGTCTGGCACTAATGGCCGGCGAGAGCTTGTTTGAATATCCTGCGCTAATCTACTTTCCGATCGCTGAGCGCCTAGGTTTTGTTGCGGTTCGGATAAACGCACGTTGGTGGGTATAGCCGTTCTCGTCGCCGCCCGCAGACCCGCCGCTTCGCTCTCTTGCGGAGCTCCGCCATACCCATTCTGGCTGGCATTCACTGGTTGAGGGGAGGGGGTGACAGCACTACCGCCTGACGAGCGAGTCCCCGATCGAACAATGTTAACTAAACCATCTGATGACGATGAAGGCTGAGAAGTCGCCTGAACAACCGATGGCTGATAGCGAGTTTGACCTTCCACACTTTTATTATCGTCTGACAACCCCGTTATTGGATTAGCACGGCTAGTAGAAATAGGCAGGTTTTCGGAGCGAGCACTATCGCCGGGGACCGAAGAGCTTTGTATTACAGGGCGATGCTGAGAAGTGATCGGAGCATCCGATAGCCCAACAATTCCATGGGCAAGAACATGCGTTGACTGAACGCCTAAAACAATACTCCCTGTCAAAAAAGAAGCGATACATGAACGTAGCATTTTCTTCTTTTTCATGCGTTCCCCAATATACTGTAAAACATAATTTTTTTAGTAAAAACTTCTTATAATTGCAGCATAAATTAATTCATTACGCACTTAAATACATACAACCAAAGTAGAATGCAGAGGGAATAATTTTCATTATTTTTCTTTAAAAAAGCAGTTAAAACCTACTGCTTATAATCTTCATCTTCCGTGTTTTTATTTTCAAATCAAACGTTTTTTGCGTACCCTACAAAATAAGAGAAAGTCTGTAGATTTTATCAGTCTAAAAAGCATACGCCTAACGACAGGAATTTCATAAGCGACATTATGAATAGGCAAATCTAACAAATAACTGATTAGAATATTCATAAAAAAACCGGGCCTTTCGGCCCGGCGCTAGGAGGTAGCAAGCGCTATCTAGATTGATTTCTTTATAACACCTGGTTCTGTTCAAGCTCACTATTAAGTCGGCTAACTTCCAAAGCGCTAGTGTCAGAGAAGTTATCAACTACCTCGACAGGTTCGACTAAAGTCTCCTCGCTATCGCTATTAATGGCATAGATCGTTTCTCCATTGTTTTCCAGCGCAACTTCTTCTATAAGAATATCGAAGTCAGTATCACTAAAGAGATCCTCATTCGGCTCCTGCAACAAGTCACCGATAGTGTTGGCATCGAATACTGACTCTACACCCTCAGACTCATCTGCAACGTTATCCAGATCAAACCCAGCGATACTGAAGCTTTCATCGCCTTCAATGCTAAACGAGGCTAGAGATACTGGATCATCGTCTGAGGCAATAGAGGTTAATGACAATCCACCAAAAAGCCCTCCACCAATGCTGCCAATGAGATCACCAATACCGCCTAAAAGACCGCTTAAACCCAAGCTTCCGATTAAACCATTTTCACCCAGCAGCCCTTCGACCAGATTTCCCACGGTGCTTTCGTCTACAACACCATTCAGGACTCCGTCCTCTTCAAGTAAAGTTCCTACAATACCATTGACTAGGCCGCCATCCCCTGTCAGTCCATCTACTAAAATCTGGTCATCCATATCCCCCAGCGCTCCACCAGATTGCAAGAGACCTTCAAGCAAACCATCAGTTCCTATCAAATCTGCCAGCAAGCCCTCGCCCTGCTCAGGAGTCAGTGTGGCATCGGTCGATGCCAATATACTTGTTAAGAGTCCACCCGGCCCTACGATGGGTGAGAGTACGCTGGAAAGTAGCCCATCATTGCCGAGCCAGTTTTCTTGGTCTGTACTGTCCACTAGGCCGCCCAACAAGCCGTCATCTCCTAATAGGGTGTTAAGCGTTTCAGTGACTAGTCCATTCTCACCCAAGAGGCTATCAAGAAGGCCTTCAGTACCTCCTTCCACCGGGTCGCTCAATGCCACGCCACTATTTACCAGTCCGGCTAAAAGGCCACTTTCGCCTAGAAGTCCATTGACCAATCCGGTCAGTAGTCCTTCATTGTCGGGGATGCTTCCAGGCAGACTACTAAGCAATCCATTCTGACCAAGCAGCGTATCCAGCAGGTTACTGACCTGACCTTCGCTGCCCAGTTCGCTATCGCTGAGTATTCCCTCACCGCCCACTAGTGTACCTAGCAGATTAGCGACTACACCGCTTTCTCCTAGCAGTCCTTCCAGCAACTCACCTTCATTAAGCTGGCCACCCAATGGCCCACCATCACCTAGCAAACCAGCCAGCATTCCATCTGAGCTCAGTAAGTTATTGACAAGGTTTGTTTGTAGCTCCGCATCTACTGATACATCAATGAGCAATCCGCTTATAAGACCAGTCGGTCCTACCAGCGTATCCAGCAGGTTACCCACTAAGCCTTCTTCACCAAGCAGGCCATCCGCACCACCCAGTAGATCTTCACTGGTCAGATCTCCTAAGAGGCCGCCGCCCACCAGGGTACCAACCAGTCCATTCACTAACCCGTCGTTACCCAGCAGTCCATCGAGTAACTGGCTATCTTCCAAGCCTTGGCCGCCAAGCAGCCCAGCCACCAGACC
>NZ_JABUZA010000034.1 GCF_014897985.1 Halomonas colorata | reverse complement strand
ATAACGGCTGGAGCAACTGATGAAATGCGGTGTTATGATGAGACAAAGCCTGAATCCTTTATGAGTAGAGTGTTTGGGCGCACTCTCATTTTACTCACTTGGATCCAGGCTTTTTCATTTATTAATGTTTATGGGACAGCAGTGGACGCGAGTCGGCTTTTGCTGATAGTACCTGTCACAGGTAGCGGGGGTCTTTCGCCAAGGCCGGAAAACAGTTCCTGACATTTCCGGCATTTCCGCCATCCATGGCGGTCAGATGGCGAAAGTAGCGTACAAGGAGGTATTAACAGCGCCCCCGCACAGGGTTGCTCAAGCCCGCCTCTCGATTAGTGAGAGGCTTCATACAAGGGTTAATAGAACCCCTCTTCCCCTTCAGGACGGGTCTTGAAACGCCGGTGCAGCCACAGGTATTGTTCAGGGTGCTTGCGAATAGCCCGTTCAATAAACTGATTGATCCGGGTGGCATCTTCGACTTCATCGCTACTCGGGAAGTTTTCAAACGCAGGTAAGCACTCGATGGTATAGGTGCGGTTATCGGGATTGCGATGAAACATCAACGGCACCACCGGTGCCCCGGTCATCCGGGCGATTTTGGCCGTTAAGCGGATAGTCGCCGCCTGCTGACCAAACAGCGGTGCAAACACGCTGACATCGCGACCGAAATCCTGATCCGGCGAGTACCAGACAATATGTCCGGCCTTGATACGCCGCACTACCCCACGCAGGTCGTGCCGATCAATCGCCTGACCGAAAATGCGTGACCGAGCGCGGGTCATGAAGCGCTCAAAAAGTGGGTTATTGTGCGGTCGATAAACCACATCGGCGGGTAAGAACAGCGAATGCAGCGCCCCACCCAAATCCAGCGTAGAGAAGTGGATACCGACGACCAGCACGCCCTTTCCCTGCGCCTTGGCATGGGCCAGATGCTCCTGACCATGATAAGCCACCCGATGACGAAACCCTTCAACTTCGCGACACCAGCCAGTGGCCGTTTCGACCAGGCCGATACCGTTAGCAATAAAGGTATCTTTCACTAGTTTGCGCTGTTTATCGGCACTTTTTTCTGGAAAACACAGCGCCAGATTGGTGGCAGTAATATCACGCCGACGCTTGGCAAAGCGCCACGCGAGCAACCCGATGATCTTTCCCACCCAAAGTTTGACGCCCCAGGGCAACCAGGCGGCTACGTACATTGCGCCGATGGCAAGCCAGGTGCCCCAGTAGCGCGGATGGGCAAACGAACGTGGGTATTCTTTTTTCGACATACGTACCACCTACACTAAGGACTCTTGATAACGTCTGGGTACGCGTGGCAACACCCCGGTCAGCAAAGTATAACTTATCGTATCGCAATAGCTTGCCACCTCATCGACTGGCAGCAGTTCCCCTGTGCTTGCGGCCCCCCAAAGCACTACCTCACTGCCAATGCCAGCCTCTTTCAAATCGGTAACGTCGATGGTCAGCATGTCCATCGACACCTTACCGGCGATAGCGCAGCGCTGCCCATTGACCAGCACCGGCGTACCATCCACCGCGTGACGGTCATAGCCGTCGCCATAGCCTGCAGCAACAACGGCAATACGCGAACGACGCTTGGCGCGCCAGCGTCCCGCATAACCTACCTGCTCACCTTCATCCAGCTCACGTAGGGCAATAATTTCCGAGCGCAAACTCATCACCGGGCGTAACTGCCGGGTGATGTCGTTGGCAGCTTCCAGCGGGTCGCTGCCGTACAGCATAATGCCAGGGCGATTCCAGTCGCCATGCGCGGCAGGCCAGGCAAGCGTGGCGGGTGAATTAGCCAGGCATAAGGGCGCATCAAGCGCTTTTGCCAGCGCCTGTACGTGCTGCAGCTGCTGATTGAAATAGCGCCCGTCCCTGGCATCCGCCGTCGCGAAGTGGCTCATCAAGTGCAGCGCAGTCACTTGAGGCGCATCGACCAAACGCTGCCAGACAGCCTGAGTTTCATCTACATCAAACCCCAGCCGATGCATACCCGAGTCAACCTTCAACCAAACGGGAATCGGCTGGCTAGGCGAAAATGCCATCAGCGCTTCAACCTGCCACGCGCTATGCACGGCCGTCCACAATCCATAGCGGTCTACCAGCGGCAGCTCATCGGCACTAAAAATGCCTTCCAACAGCACGATGGGCTTATTGATACCGCCGTCACGCAAGGCAATGGCTTCTTCGATACACGCGACCGCAAAGGCCGGTACCAGGCTTTCAAGTGCGCGAGCGCACTCTACGGCACCGTGCCCATAGGCATCGGCCTTGATAACCGCTACAGAGCGACTTTGCGGTGCGCAGCGGCACGCTAACTGATAGTTATGACGCAGCGCGTCTAGATCAATATGGGCCACGAGCGGGCGCATCACGTATCTCGCTTATACATAATAAGTTCCCAATAAACCATCGCCCTAACGGCAACGCACCGAGCATAAACTCGGTGCGTCAAGGCAGTGCCTACTGAATGGGTCGTATCAACTAGCTTTCGAAAATAGCTTCTAATGAAAGGCCCTGCTTCTCAAGTGAGCGGCGCAGTTTCTTTAACGCCTCCACCTGAATTTGTCGAACACGCTCACGGGTCAGGCCAATTTCCGCGCCCACTTCCTCAAGAGTGGCCGCTTCATGGCCGCGTAAACCGAAGCGGCGCACAACGACCTCGCGCTGTTTATCACTTAGCTCATCCAGCCAGTGATCCACGTGTTCACGCACATCACCATCGACCAGACTGCCTTCGGGGCCTTGTACATCGTCATCAGCCAGGGTATCGATCAGCGGTTTATCGCTCTCGCCACCCATGGGGTAGTCGACCGAGGAGACACGCTCGTTGAGGCCCAGCATTTTCTTAACCGTATCAACCGGCTTATCGAGATGTTCAGCAATCTCTTCTGCGGTTGCTTCATGGTCAAGCTTTTGGGTCAGTTCACGTGCTGCGCGCAGATAAATATTAAGCTCTTTAACAACGTGAATCGGCAAACGAATCGTCCGCGTCTGGTTCATCAGCGCACGTTCGATAGTCTGGCGAATCCACCACGTTGCATACGTTGAAAAGCGAAACCCACGTTCAGGGTCAAATTTTTCAACCGCACGAATAAGACCTAAATTACCTTCTTCGATCAGGTCAAGCAGCGTTAGCCCCCGATTGAGGTAGCGCCGGGCAATTTTAACCACCAGCCGCAGGTTGGACTCGATCATTCGTGAACGACCCAGTGCATCTCCCTTACGCGCCAAGCGGCCGTAATAGACCTCTTCTTCTGGCGTTAATAGCGGCGAAAACCCTATTTCATTGAGGTAGATTTGCGTAGCATCTAAGCTTTGAGTTGACTGCCGATCCTCGCGCCCTAATGCTTTTTCAAAGGCATCCTCTTCCGCTGCGACATCATCGTCAGCGTTATCAAACGCTTCTTCGGCAGCATCCAGGTCAACCTCCTGTAGATCCTTCTCCAGCATACTCATGGTCTTACCCCCGTAGTATCGCCCGCCCGCCTTTTTCCAAAAATTAAAGGGTAGTCGCACTGTCGGTGCGCAATACCGTTATTGTTATTATGCTGAATCAGCGGCTTAGCGCTGATTCATAGAGCTTGCCATTATCCACCTGCCTAGCTGCAGGCCGTGGTTAACGTGAGGGGAGAAAGTCCAATGGGTCCTGAGGCTGTCCATCGCGACGCACCTCAAAATGCAGCCTGACACTTCCTGCATCGCTATTACCCATGGTGGCAATTACCTCGCCCGCTTCCACTACATCATTCTCTTTAACGCTTAAACTGTCGTTGTGCGCGTAGGCACTCAAGAACTGATCATTGTGTTTAAGAAGGATGAGATTGCCGTATCCACGTACGCCGCTGCCTGCATAAACGACAATTCCAGGACCAGCCGCTTTGACAGGTTGCCCCTTTTGTCCGTCGATATCAATCCCGGCGGTAATCGAGTCCCCTTCACCAAACTTGCCAGTGACCTGTCCATCGGTCGGCCACTGCCAGTTTATCGTCTCTACAGGCGTGAAAGTGCGCGATGAACGATCTGTACGTGCTGGAGGCGTGGCAGCAGGTGCCGCGGATTGGGCAACGGACTGTTCCGCCGGTTCGCGTGCAGGAGCTGCCGCCGGCTCTGGTTCAGGTTTTGGCTCTTCTGCTTCAGCCGCTGCCACGACCTCTGGCTTGGACGGCTCTTCACGCGGCGTATTGCTGCTAGCGGCTACTTGTTCAGCGCTCTCAACGGCCTGGCGATTAGCACGCTCTTGTGCCTGACCCTCAGCGTTTAAACGTTGATTACGCTCAATCGCCGACTCGTCAGGCAACAGCCAATCGAGCTCCTGGTCGTTACTGGCTACCGCCGTCGTCGGGGGATTTAACCCCGTCGCCACTACGCCACGCGATTCACTGCGGGCATTTTGCGGCTGGTTATTAGGCTGAGCATTATTGGACGGTGAATTATTAGCGCGTGAGCCCCCATCACGCAAGGCAATCATCTGCCCAGGACGAATCTGATAGGGTGCCTCGATATTGTTCATCGCGGCCAACTGCCGATAATCCAGATTATGCTGCCAGGCAATGCCATACAGGGTATCGCCGGGCTTTACAGTATATTGAGGCGAATTTTCCACGGCACTGCGCGCTTCGCTTAAATCACGCACCTGCGGGGCGCCATGCTGTTGATTGGCACACCCGCTAATCGCCAATACTAACGCTGACATCATGAAGATTTTACGCATGCAAACCCTACTCCTTTTCAGCGCTGCGCGGTATTTTTGAATCAGACGTGGCCGCCTGTCCTGCCTGACGATTTAACAATACGACCAGCAGTGCGCCAATAGCCATTAGCGCCACCACGCCAATGACCTGCGCTGAAGTGCCGGTCAACATCGCATAATCACTCGGCAGCAAATAACGATAATCCAATGGAATCATTTGCCCGCTAGGGCCTATTTGATAGCGTAACAGCTCACGCCACGGCCAGAGAACCGGCAATGAGCCGATAATAAACCCTAAAAGTAGCTGCATGGTAAAGTCATGATGGCGTTTTAACAGCCAAGATAATAGGCGTGAAAACGATGCCAAGCCAACCACACACCCCATACCAAACAGCACAATGATCGTGATATCGAAGCTGCGGATAGCCCCCATAATCGTGCCGTAGAGTCCCATCGTGAGCAACAAAAAGCTGCCTGACACGCCAGGCAACAGCATGGCGCTAATCGCGATACAGCCGGCCACCATGACAACGAGCGCTTCATTGCCGATCAATAGTACCAGCGGCATTAAACTCGGCAACATGCTGGCCAGCACCAGGCCTGCTAACAGTGGAATCACAAACCAGAACCGCCAGCGCCTCCCGGCTTGCCCCACGACAAGCGAGGAAGCGGCGACCAAACCAAAGAAAAACCCGTCGAGCAATAGCGGGTGCGCCTCCATTAGCCATAACGCCAGGTGCGCCACGCTCACCAGACTGATCCCGACACCCGTCAGCAGCGGAATCAAGAAAGCCAGGTTCAAATACTGGAATAAAGCGCGCCAGCCGTTGCGATGCCACACCCCCAACGCACGGGGGCTAAACTGCTTGATGGTATTGATCAGTTCTTCATAAATACCGGTCACAAAGGCAATTGTGCCACCAGACACCCCGGGTACGGCATCAGCGGCGCCCATTCCGGCGCCTTTTAAAAAGATTCCCAAGGCTTTACGCTTCAATCCACCACTCCTTGCAATAGGGGTACAAAGCGAACGGGCTCAAGCCGCCGCTTTTCAAAGGCACCGCCAATGCGCTTTATTTGGGTAAGCCATTGGCTGCCGTCAGGTTCCTCAAGCGGGGCAATTAATACCCCATCACGGCTGAGCTGCTCAAGCAGCAATTCTGGCAGCGTCTGAGCACAGGCGGTCAACAAAATAACATCAAAGGGTGCCGCCGCGGACCACCCTTCACCGCCGTCAGCCACGGTCAATCTGGCCTCGGCCCCCAGCCGCCACAAACGCTCGCTTGCCCGCTCGTGCAGGGCATAAATACGCTCAATCGAGTAAAGCTCTTTCACCAGGCGCGATAAAATCAGCGTTTGATAGCCAGAGCCTGTGCCGACTTCCAGCACGCGACGCGGCTCGGCTTTCACCACCAGCTCGGTCATACGGGCAACCGTAAGCGGCTGGGAGAGCGTCTGCCCAAACCCGATTGGTAGCGCAGTGTCCTCATAGGCGCGATGAGCCAGGGCCTCATCGACAAACAGATGGCGAGGTTCGCTGGCCATCACGTCCAACACCTTTGGGTGGCGGATCCCCTGCTCAATCAGGCGATCAACCATACGGTCTCGTGTGCGCTGGGAGGTCATCCCTCGTCCCAGACGCTCAATGAGTGAAAGCTCAGGCAAAGGCATCCAACCAGTCCTGCACATCACGGCGCGCTGGATGGCGCGTTAAATCGGTTTGCAACGGGGTAATCGACACGAAACCGGCTTCAATAGCCGCAAAGTCGGTATCTTCGCCATCGTCGGCATTAGCAGCCACCGGCGCAATCCAGTAGCGCGTACGTCCGCGTGGGTCTTCAACGGGCAGCGGCTTTTCAGCAGGCCCTCTATACCCAAGACGCGTCACCTTGACGCCCTTGATGGACGACCAGGGCACATCCGGTACGTTAACGTTCAACAGCGTTCTGGGGGGCAAGGAGAGCCTGTCGGCCGCGCCGATCAGGCTGGCAGCCACTTTACCGGCGGTATCAAAGTAGCGCTCACCGCATAGCGACATAGCAATTGCGGTCATGCCCAGATTACGCCCTTCCATGGCAGCGGCGACGGTACCTGAGTAAAGCACATCATCCCCTAGATTACTGCCATGATTAATGCCGGATATCACCAGATCGGGATGCTCGTCCCATACGCCGTTAACACCTAAATAAACGCAGTCAGCGGGCGTGCCGTCAACGCTATAAAAACCATTATCTAGCGCCGTCAACGAGAGCGGCCGCGATAACGTCAAGGAGTTACTTGCCCCGCTACGATCGCGATCCGGTGCCACAACACGCAGATTGGCATGCGCCTGCAGCGCGTCATGCAGCGCTTTAAGCCCAGGGGCATGGACGCCGTCGTCATTGGAAAGCAGCAGTCGCCGCATGGAAGTCTCCTTGTTTATCAAGCGTAGCCGTGTCTATCACGCCATATCGGGGTGGTGAATCAACTCACCGATGACGGCAGTAGCAAAGCTGCCTCGTGGTAACGCAAACGAGAGTAGCACGGCATCGGATTCCCAGGTGAGCTGGGGCGCGGTTAATCGCATGCGCAAGGCTCTGCGCGACCGCTTCACACCGCTTTGTTCTAAACCGGCACACAGCGCAGGGTACTGCTGGGATAGCTGCGTTTCATAGCTCGCTGCATCTTCAGAGGCTTTGTCACCCACGCCCCACAGCACGCCGGTTGGATGCACGTCCAGCTCAGCGGCGCGGGATATCAGGCTTTCATCCACTGAATCGACGTTAAACACGCTTTGCGTGCCGTCTAACATCAGCGTATCGCCCGCGACAGGCTGGTTCCAGGTGCCGTCCGACAGCCGGGTGCTTAACAGTTCGTTAAACAGAAAGCTTCGCGCGGTGGAAAGCAGCATCCCTTGTCGATCATCGCGCTTACGCCAACCGCGCGCCAGCAGTGCCTCGGCGCGGTGTAAATTGCGCCCTTCAGGGCCAAAGCGCTGGGGACCAAAATAGTTGGGTACGCCCTGCCTGCATAGCGCCTGCCAACGGTTTTCAAAATCATCGGCCTGGATGGCCTCGCCCGTTAAGCGCAGAGTAAAACCATTTGTGCGATGAACGCCGCGCTTTAACTTGCGCGGGTGGCGGGCCTGCTCCAACACCTTAATCCCTAGCGCCGCAAGCGAGGCAGCCAGATTGTCAGGCGCTTCGCGCCCAGGCAAATGCACGCTTAGCCACTGGCGCGTGACGGCAATCCGATCCTTCATGCCCGAATAGCCAATATCCCGCTGGGTAACGCCACACAGTCGGCTTAAGCTTTTCACCACATCCAGCGTGGTCTGATTGCGTTTCTCAAGCCGCAGCCAAAGGTGTTCTCCGTGCGCTTCCGGGGTGAAGTCCAAGTGTTCATCAACCAGAAAATCTTCAGGCTGGGCACGATACTGGCCGGGCCTGGGCGGCCCAAACGTGTCATCCAAACGGCGCTGCCAGCTAGGAAGCTTACTCATTGGGTTCCTCAAGCCGGCCGAGCAATACCACGGCTTCAGCGGCAATTCCTTCCCCACGCCCGGTAAATCCTAACTGCTCAGTCGTAGTCGCCTTAACGTTCACCTGACCAAGCGAAACGCCCAGCGTATCAGCGATGGTTTGGCGCATTATTTCAATATGCGGTGCCATTTTCGGCGCCTGAGCCATCAGCGTGGCGTCCAGGTTAACAATGCCAAAACCTTCAGCCTGAACCAGAACCATGACATGACGCAGCAGCGCTCGGCTGTCCGCGCCTTCCCATTCGGCGTCCGTATCAGGGAAGTGGTGACCGATATCGCCTAGCGCGCAGGCGCCTAAAAGCGCGTCGCTAATCGCATGCAGCAATACATCACCATCGGAGTGGGCTACAAAGCCCTGCGAAAACGGCAGTTTAACGCCACCGATCATTAAATGGTCGCCGGGGCCGAAGCGGTGAACGTCAAATCCATGGCCAATACGCATTAGGCGCTCCTAAATAAGCGGGTCTGTTTGTGCTGCTAAAATAGCGGCAGCAAGGGCAAGATCATCAGGATGGGTGACTTTTAAATTGTCCCGACGTCCGCTGACTAAGCGTGGTTGATGGCCCAGCGCTTCGACCGCCGAAGCTTCATCGGTCACTACTCGCTTTTGATGCCGGGCGCTCTCGAGCGCCTGACGCAGCAGCGCGTAGGAAAACCCCTGAGGCGTCAGAGCATGCCAAAGCCCATCGCGGGGTTCGGTATGGGCGCTCAGCTGCTCGGCATTGGCCCGCTTCATGGTATCGGCCACAGGCATCGCCAATAGCGCACCGCCTGCGTGAGTTGATGCGGCCTGATAAAGCGCCCGCAGATCCCCCGGGGTAATACACGGGCGCGCCACGTCGTGCACCATCACAATGTCGTTGTCGCGCGCCTGCATGGCATGCAGCGCATTCAATACGCTGTCCATACGCTCCGTACCGCCGGGCACGCGCTGCCAGTGGGCAAAGGGCACCCAGTCAGGCTGAAACCAGCGGTCGTCGGCATCCAGGCACAGCACCAGCGTGGCGTGCGGAAACGCCTGATAAAGCCGCGCCAGGGTGCGCGCAAGGATGGGTTGCTCATCCAGCATCAAATACTGTTTGGGCTTATCGGCGCCCATACGTCGCCCTTGGCCCGCAGCGGGCACCACTAACCACAATGCCCTGCTCACCGCCACTCTCCGAGCTTACTCATCGCAAATGCATTCACTGTGCAGATTACTCTCGGTTCAGCCGAGGCTGGGTCACCAAGCCTGCGTTAATGCCTATCAGTTCGGTCGCGATCGCCACCCCGGGTACCCAGAAAAATTGCTCATCGCTGCGAACCATGCCCATATCGCTTCGGGCACGCTCTTCGATAGCATCCAAGCCGTTTTTGAGATCGGTGACCTCGGCCGCCAGACGGGCGTTACGTTCACGCATGGGCAGGTTATCGGCCTCTTGCATCGCAACGCGTTGTTCCACTACTTGCAGATCACGTAAGCCACCATTGCCCAACCACAGCGTATATTGGAGCAAGCCCAGCACGGCAAGTAGCGCAACCACCAGCCATTTGTGCATCACCGATCTCCTGACATAAAGACTAAATGATATAAGGATTAAAGAAGCTACAGCCATCCACGGTAACGGCGCGCATTATGCCATTATGCAGAACCATCAGCGAGCCGCACATTATTTGAATGGCAAGGCTTTATAAGCCGCTTCCCGGTACGCGTTGATATGCGCACCTTCCTGCTGACAGAACTGGGCAACGCCGGCCGCGAGGCCTGGATGAGCCAAATAGTGCAGCGAGCGTATGCGTTGGGGCGCAAAACCGCGTATTAACTTATGCTCGCCTTGGGTACCGGGGTCAAAAAGTGTCAACCCCCGCTGTAAGCAGTACTCTATGCCTTGATAATAACAGGCTTCAAAATGCAGGCAGTCAGCAACCACCTCACTGCCCCAATAGCGGCCATAAAGCGTTTTTTCATTACGAAAGTAAAGGGCCGACGCGACCGGCTGACCATCCAGACGCGCCTGCACCAGCATCAGCGCTTCAGGCATGGTTTGGCGCAACTGCTCAAAAAATGCCTTGTTCAGATAAGGGGAGCGACCCCGCTCCAGGTATGTCATCGAATAACAGCGATAGAAGTGGGTCATCGCCTCCGGCGAAATGTTCTCGCCTTCCAGGCGAGCCAGCGTGAGCCCCTGCTCGGCGACCAGACGTCGCTCACGCTTGATCATTTTGCGGCGTTTGGAGGTGAGGCTTGCCAAAAAGCCATCAAAGTCGCCAAAGCCTGCATCCCGCCACTGAAACTGCACGCCTTCACGGGCAATCAACTCAGGGAACTGGGCCTGCCAGGCCGCCACGTCGTTTTCATCGGCAAACAGTAAGTGCCAGCTGGAGAGCGACTGTTGCTCACACAGTGACTGCCAAGCGGAGGCCAGCAGCGCGCGAACCGCATCTACATCAAACGTTTTGGCCAACAACGTGCGCATGCCTGGAACGGGAGTAAATGGAATGGCGCTGAGTATCTTGGGGTAGTAGTCTCCACCCGCTTTTTCAAAAGCTTCAGCCCACCCCCAATCGAATACGTATTCACCGTACGAATGATGCTTACGGTACATTGGCAGTGCGCCGACCAGCTGGTCGCCCTGCCAAACGCAGGCATGGCATGGCTCCCACCCTGTCTCACGGCTTACCGAGCCGCTGAGTTCCAGTGCATTTAAAAAGGCATGGCGCAAAAACGGCTGATCGCCAGCCAAGGCGTCCCACTGGCTTGCTTTAATATCGCTCATGGCAGATAAACTAGAGAGCTTTAGCGGACATGTAGGCATGGTATCTCCCGAAATGCGAGGTGGTCGCCTCTTGTCATCTGGCGTTACTTTATCATTAACCCCGGTTGACGCTTAACTCAGTTAACCTGGCGCTTATCGCGACAGCTATTTCGCCCATGACATTCAGGTACGAACAATCAGGCGAGAAATAAGGAGAGGCTATGACGCACGATTTAACAGGCATTTTTAACGCCCAGCGGCATGCTGTTAATCAGACCCCTTTCCCAACGTTAAGTGTGAGGCGCAAGCGCCTGGCGCGTTTAGCGCAAATGACCAAGCGGCATCAGCACGACATTGTTCGCGCCATTCAGGCGGACTTCGGTCAGCGTAGTGCCGTCGAAATCCGCCTGGCAGAAATTAACAGCGTGATACAGGCGATTAGCTATACGCGCCGCCACCTTTGGCACTGGATGCGACCTTGGCGCGCTAGCATGCCTTGGCGTTTACTGCCCGCCCGAGCGCGCATCTCACCCCAGCCGTTAGGCATCGTGGGGGTTATCTCGCCTTGGAACTACCCGTGGAGTTTGGCATTAATGCCCGTCATTGACGCCTTTGCGGCAGGCAACGTGGTGATGCTGAAGCCTAGTGAGCTGTCCCCGCACACCAGCGCTCTGCTTGCACGTCTGGTCGCGCAATATTTTACTCAGGACGAACTCTCGGTAATCCAGGGCGACGCATCAATCGCGCAGGAATTTAGTGCGCTGCCCTTTGATCATCTGGTATTTACCGGCTCGACCAGCGTGGGGCGCCAAGTAGCCAGTGCCGCGGCGGCAAACCTTACCCCGGTCACCCTGGAGCTGGGCGGCAAATCGCCTGTGCTGGTGGCAGGCGATGCTGACATGGATAAAGCCGCCGCTGCAATTATCTTCGGCAAAGCGTTTAACGGTGGCCAAACGTGCCTCGCGCCGGACTATGTGCTGGTGGAAAGCCGTCATTTAGATGCGCTGATAAGCGCTTTAAGCCGCGCTATTGTGCATCAGCGCCCGGATAGCCGCGAGGTAACACAGCCCATCAATGAAGCGCATCAACAGCGCATTGAAGAAATGTTGGCACAAGCGCGTAACCATGGCTGCCGTGTCATTGATCATGGTGACTACGCGCCCTCGCTGGTCATAGACCCGACCCAGGATCTACGCATCATGCGCGAGGAGATTTTTGGCCGAGGACTGCCTGTCATTAGCGTCAAAAGCATCGACGCCGCGCTTACATTCATTAACGCGCGCCCGCATGCACTTGCCCTCTATGCCTTTACCAACGATAAAACGCTACAATCGCGGCTGTTAAAGACCACGCGTTCCGGCGCCCTGGTCTTTAATGAAACGCTGCTGCATCACGCCGTTCCCACTCTGCCGTTTGGCGGCGTGGGCGAAAGCGGCATGGGTGCGTATCACGGGCGTAGTGGATTCGATCGCTTTAGCCATTTACGTAGTGTATTTCATCAGGCAAAGCGTGCTACAAGCCGATTTTTACATCCTCCCTACCGGCGCTGGCTAATAAACTTACTTCGGCTTGGTTAAAGTTTATTAATCAGCGACCGATAATAGACATACATTACTTTACATATTTTTTTCATTTAGGAACCTTATGCAAGCCGCCGATACGCCCCATAACGAAGCACAACGCCTCGCGGCATTGCAGGCTCTGAATATTCTCGACACCCCCCTTGAAGCATCTTTTGACCGTATCACTCAATTGGCCAGGGAAATCTTTGATGTTCCTATTGCACTAGTTTCTCTGGTTGATAAAGATCGTCAGTGGTTTAAATCACGCCAAGGAATTGATGCCTGCGAGACAGAGCGCCGCGTTTCATTTTGCGCTCACGCTATCGCCCAGGATGCCTTTCTGGTGGTAGAAGATACATACAACGATCTACGCTTTAATGATAATGACCTGGTCAGTGATGCCCCGTTTATCCGCTTTTATGCAGGCTACCCCCTACGCCCAAACGGCAGCCTACCCGTGGGCACTCTTTGCCTGATTGACCGAAAGCCCAGAAGCTTTTCAGCGCGTGAACAAAACATTTTGAAAGGTCTTGCCCAACAGGTTGAAGAGCTACTGAATCAGCGCACACTAAGTGAAGCACTAACCAGTACGGCGCGCCGATTTGAGGCACTGTTTACTAAAAGCGCTACCGGCAAAGTGCGCATTGATCGATCTGGCAATATGATTGCCGTTAACCCTTTTGCCGTGCAGTTACTTGGTTATACCGAAGACGAGTTGATTGGCAAAAACGTAGCCATTCTAACACCGCCCGATATCGCCTCACACCACGACGGTTTTATTGCCCGCTACCTTTCTGGCGGTGAGCCTAAAATTATTGGCCGTGGCCGAGAAGTCTACGCCCAGCACAAAGATGGTCATGTCATACCCGTTCATCTAGCGGTCAACACTATCCCCAATGATCAGGGAGAAGTCGTTGAATTTTTGGGCATTTTGACCGATTTAAGCGATATACACGCCGCCAACCAGCGCACTAATAAAGAGCAGAGCCTGCTAAAAGTGCTTCACCAAGGGATAACCGACTACCAGGCGCTGATGTCGGGCGAGCGCTTATGGACGTTTCTTATGGAAGCATTGCGCGAGCTAACCGACAGCGACTATGCGTTGATTGGCGAGGTGTTACCTACCGATACCACCAATGCACTTAAAATTCATGCCATTACCGATCTTTCCTGGAACGCTGAGTCACGTCAGTTGATGGAGAGCCTGCGCAGTGGCGATATGATGCTGACCAACCCTAATTCGCTACTGGGTCGTGTATTTGCCTTTGGCGAAGTCGTCATGACCAATGACGTTTATACCCACATCCAGCGCGGCGGTTTTCCACTTGGGCATCCGACGTTATCCAACTACCTGGGTGTGCCGATTTTTAACGGTGAAGAGCTTATTGGCATGTACGCGATTGCCAACAGCAAGCAACCACTCAATCAGGGACTGCTCGACTGGCTACAGCCGTTTACCGATACCTGCGCCCTGTTAATTAATCTTTATGGCCAAATGGCAGAGCGCGAACAGGTAATGCATGACCTGGCCGCCGCCCGTGATCAGGCTGAAAAAGCCAATAAAAGTAAAAGTGAATTTCTATCTTCGATGAGCCACGAGTTACGCACCCCGCTCAACGCTATTATCGGATTTTCCCAACTTCTGGGCAAAGGCCGCCGCGACCCGCTAAGCAGTAAACAACAGCGCCAAATCAATCAGATCGAAAAAAGTGGTCAACACCTATTAAACCTGATCAATGAAGTACTCGACTTAGCAAGAATCGAAGCGGGCCAAATGGCCCTTTCGATTGAGCCAATTCTGATTGAAAACGTTATAGATGATGCCTGCTCTACTTTAGAAGCGACGATGGAAGCGGCTGATATCACCTTGATACGATCGCCTCTGTCCGTTCCCTGCCAGGTCGTTGCAGACTATACACGCGCCAAACAGGTCCTTTTAAATCTGTTATCCAATGCCATTAAGTACAACTGTGAAGCAGGCAAAATTACCATTGCTGTCGAACAATGTGACGACAGCATACGTATTAACATCACCGACACTGGGTTTGGAATTTCGCCGAAACGCCATCATGAGTTGTTCGAACCTTTTAACCGTCTGGATGCTGAATATGGGGCCATTGAGGGTACCGGTATAGGCCTTGCGATCACACGCCAATTAATTGAGCGCATGAATGGACAGGTGGGCGTGGAAAGCGAGTTGGGCAACGGTGCCACATTCTGGTTTACCTTACCCATAGCCGACCCATCGACGCTCAACCCTGCGCGCCATACGTCAGGTATTACTAGCTTCCCGATTAATAACCTGCGTGCTTATAAGCTGCTCTATATCGAAGATAACCCGACCAACCAACGGCTAATGGAAGACATCATTGAGGATATTGAGGAACTTCAGCTAGTGATGGCGCCAAGTGCCGAAATTGGTTTAGAGTTGATGCGTCAATCGCCGCCGGACATTGTATTAATGGACATACACCTACCAGGAATGAACGGCTTTCAGGCGTTGGATGTAATCCAAAAAGATGAGCAGTTACGCGGTATTCATATTATTGCGTTATCGGCTAACGCAATGGAACGGGATATCAAGCACGGTCTTGCCGCAGGCTTTGACGCCTATCTTACCAAACCTTTAGATATTGATAGACTCGCCACCACGCTTACCAAGTTTATTAGCCTAGCCCCAGGGAAGGAGCCATGAACCTAGCCAGTAAACATGTGCTAGTAGTGGATGACAACCCTATCAACGTTGAGCTGCTACTGGATCTGCTAGACGACAACGGCTTTACTCAGGTACATGGAATTAGCGACCCAAGCCATGTTCTTGCTCATTGTCAGCTACAAAAGCCAGACTTAATACTGCTGGATATTCGGATGCCTGTCCTGGATGGCTATGCACTGATTTCCCTGCTGCAAAAACAATTTTCCCATCAAATGCCGCCAATTATTGTGCTTACCGCACAAATTGACGATGAAACTCGTTACCGCGCACTCAATATGGGCGCACGCGACTTTATTACCAAACCCTTCAATCATGATGAGGTACTTCAGCGCATTCGCAATGCGCTTAGCCTTGAGCATCGCTATCAGGTACGCGACCAACAAGCCGAAACGCTTGAGCGCATGGTGGCCAAGCGTACCCAAGAGCTGAATCGCCAATCGCGCACCGACTCCATAACCCAATTACCCAATCGACGCGGCTTAATGCAGGCACTTCGAGAAGCTGCATTGTCAGCCTCAGGCACAGGGCTTTTATTTATCGCTTTGGATGATTTGGATAATGTGGTTCGGCTGCACGGCTATAGCATCGCTGATCAGTTGATTGCACATACGAGTCAGCAGCTCTCTGCACATTTGGATAATATTGGTCTGCTGGGCTTGTGGGGCGGAAGCGAACTCCTGGTCATCACCCCGGTCAGCGACCAATATGAGCTTGAACAATTAGCCACGCGGTTGCTCAGCACCTTTGAACAGGATCAGGCGCTGGGTGATTTGCTCTTGCCACTGGATGCGCGCATTGGAATTAGCTGGGCAAGTGGGCGCTTTGAAATCGAACGGCTGGTACATATGGCGGCGCTGGCGCTGCCGCATAGGGGCGGCAACCTGCGCATTCAACGCTATCAGGAAACGTTGGAAGTACAGCAACGCCACCGGCTCAACCTTCAACAAGCCATCCGCGGCGCCCCTCAGCGTGGCGAGATGTCGCTGGCCTTTCAGCCTAAAATCTCTTTGGCGACCCAACAGATTATTGGTGCAGAAGCCTTGCTGCGCTGGCACCACCCTGAACTTGGGCATATTTCGCCTGCAGACTTTATTCCTTTGGCAGAAGCCAGCGGGGATATTCTGGCGATTGGCGAATGGGTGCTCGAAGAAACCATGCAGCAAATAGTAACTTGGCGAAAGCAGGGGCTGCTCAACGATCATTTTCATATCGCGGTCAATGTGGCTGCGCGCCAGTTAACGCGTAAAGACTTCGCCCAAAAACTGCTGGATCGACTGGCAGCGTATGACATTCCTGAACGTTTTCTAGCGCTGGAAGTGACCGAGTCAGGCTTAATGAGCGATATGCAAAATGCCCGCGTGCAGCTGGCTCAGCTCGCCAGAATGAACGTGGCCGTGGCTATTGATGACTTTGGCACTGGCCACTCATCGCTTGCTTATGTAAAAACGCTGCCCTTCTCTACGCTAAAGATCGACCGTGCGTTTGTGATGGATCTTGAAAAAAATGCCGTGGATCGTCAGCTTGCCGTTATGATTACCCAGTTGGCACATGCGGTGGGCTGCGATGTAGTAGCAGAAGGTATTGAGACCGCCTCACAGGCGGCATACCTGCGCTCTATCGGTTGTGAAGCTGCGCAAGGCTTTTATTATGCCCGCCCATTACCTGCCGATGACTTTGTTGCCTGGTGTAATAATTGGGCTCCACAGCCTATGCCACTCACGACACGGAGCTTGTTTAATGGCGCATGATTTGCTTAATCGCTTACGCGAACGCTTAGAAGATTTAAATCGCTCCGAGCGCAAAGTCGCTAATGTGATTTTAGAAGATCCGGCCGCGGCAACCAGCTTAAGCATCGCAAGCCTCGCCCAGGCGGCCAGCGTCAGTGAGCCTACTGTTAATCGGTTTTGCCGCAACTTTGGCGCCAAGGGCTATCCAGATTTTAAAATCAAACTGGCCCAAAGCCTGGCAGGCGGAACCCCGTATGTCACTCGCGCGGTAGAGCCTGGTGATACGGCCGCCCAATACACACACAAAATTTTTGGCGCAACGATTGCCGCACTGGATGAAGCACAGCGTGACATCAATATCTCAGCCGTCGAGCGCATGGTTGATTATCTAACCCAGGCGAAACAGATCCATTTTTTTGGCTTGGGCGCGTCAGGGGCTGTCGCTCAGGATGCCCAGCATAAGTTTTTCCGCTTCAACCTGCCGGTGATGGCGTACGTCGACGTCCTGATGCAGCGCATGGTGGCAGCAGCCTGCCATACCGGTGATGTGGTGGTGATTATCTCCTACACCGGGCGTACCCGTGAGCTGGTCGACATCGCGCGCGTGGCGCGTGAAGCCGGAGCGGTGGTGCTGGGTATTACTGCGCCAGACTCACCGCTGAGTGCAGAGTGCAGCGCCACCCTGGATGTGGCGACACCAGAAGATACCGACCACTATATGCCGATGACCTCCAGGGTAATTCAGCTCACACTGATTGACGCGCTAGCCACCGGGGTCACGCTGCGGCGCGGCGAGGATTTCCTGCCGCACCTTAAGAAAATCAAAGACAGCCTGCGTGATACCCGCTTTCCGCTAGATTCGTCCAGCCAATAATCGTTAGGCCGAAACAGCCGTCGTTACGCTAACTTCTACTTTTAATTCGTCGGCAGGCATCGGAGCACACACGCAGGTACGAGCCGGCGCATAGCCTTCGGGTACCCAGGCGTCCCAAACGTCATTCATGGCGGCGAAATCGCTGCCATCCTTGAGATAAATCGTGGCACTGAGCAGCTCCTCGCGGCTGGAACCAATCTCTTTTAACAGTGCATCGACGCGGGCCAGCATGCTTTGTGTCTGCGCGGTAATATCGCCATTGCGCGCTTCAGGCCCGGCCACCTGGCCACATAAATAGGCAACGCCCTGATGAATAACGGCGCGGCTCATACGGGCTTTGGTATCGTGACGCTTGATAGACATAGAAGACTCCACTGCATATGGGTAAAAAGGCAGTGTAAACGGCTATCTAATCGCTGACCATGCTTTCGTGCTCAGCGTTCGCTGGGCACGGGTCGGTGCTCGAAAACCCGGCGAAGCACAAAGCTTGTATGTGCACCGGTGACCCCTTCAATACGGTTGATCACGTGCAGCAGCAAATGCTGGTAGTCATCCATATCGCGCACCAAAATTTTTAACTGAAAATCGGCAGCCTGCCCGGTAATAATCAAACACTCAATGACGTTGGGAATCTGTCGGATATGGTGTTCAAAGTTCTCAAATCGCTCAGAGGTATGTTGATCCATCGCAATGTGCAGCAGCACCATCAGTTGATAACCCAACTGGCGGGCATCTACCTCGGCGCGATATTGCATAATCAAGCCGTGCTCTTCCAGCGCGCGGACCCGGCGTAAGCAGGGCGACGCCGAAAGGCCAATTCGGTCGGCAAGCTCCTGGTTGCTGATCCGCCCTTCCTGCTGCAGGATAGCCAAAATCTGGCGATCAAAGCGATCCAGCGTCAATGGCGTTATCGACATAATAAGCAGCTCCTGCTAATAAATTTCAATTTATTAAAATATACTGCCAATTAATGCCATTTTTATCTATTTTTAGCAACAACCTAGCGCCACAAACCCGTTACACTATCCACACTGCCAAAAGCAGTTAACAGTTGCGTGCCATACTCTGCATCATGAGTCTGCACCGATGAGCGTGTTTTAATGCACCAAGGCCTACACCACAAGCGGCCAGTTTTCCAAGTCATTAACCCTTAGGAATTTCACCATGTCTGCTTTCGATCATCGTAAATATCGCCCAGCACCGCGCGTTCCTGCGTTTAACCGCCAATGGCCTGACCGAGACCTTGATCGCGCGCCGATCTGGGTAAGTGAAGACCTACGTGACGGTAACCAGGCGCTGCTGGAGCCGATGACCGTTGAGCAGAAAAAACGCTTCTGGCATCAGATCGTCAAGGTGGGCATTAAAGAAGTCATGGTGGGGTTTCCTTCCGCCAGCCAGCCCGATTTTGATTTTGTCCGCTGGCTAATTGAAGAAAACCAGATTCCGGACGATGTCACCATTGCTGTGCTGGTACAGTGCCGCGAGCACCTGATTGAAAAGACCTTTGAATCGTTAGTGGGTGCCAAGCGAGCCATTGTCCACCTGTATAACTCCACCTCAACCATTCAGCGCGAGCGCGTTTTTGAGATGGACCGCGATGGCATTACTGATATTGCCGTTCAGGGTGCTAACTGGGTCAAAACCTACGCCGCCCAATACCCTGACATTGAGTGGCGTTTCGAGTACACCCCAGAAAGTTTCTCCAGCACCGAAATCGATTTCTCACTGGCTATCTGCGAAGCAGTCATGGACGTCTGGCAGCCAACCCCTGAGAACAAATGTATTCTCAACCTGCCGACGACCGTCGAAGTGGCCGGCCCCCATCACCATGCCGACCAGATCGAATACTTCTGCCAGCACATTAGCCGTCGCGACAGCGTGATTATCTCGGTACATACCCATAACGACCGGGGCGGTGCCGTGGCCTCAGCAGAGCTTGCTTTATTGGCAGGGGCCGACCGAGTAGAAGGCACTTTGCTGGGCAACGGCGAGCGTACCGGCAACATGGATATCGTGACGCTGGCCATGAATCTTTATAGCCAGGGCATTGATCCCAAGCTTGATCTTTCCAACCCCGATGAAATCATCCAGGTGGTCAACGAGTGCACCGGGATTGCCATGCATCCACGCCACCCGTGGGTAGGCGAAATGGTGTATACCGCATTCTCGGGCAGCCACCAGGATGCGATTCGCAAATCCTTGAAACACCAGAAGACTGATGAGCCGTGGCAAGTGGCCTATTTGCCGATTGACCCTCACGATATTGGCCGCGATTATCAAGCGGTGATTCGGGTTAACAGCCAATCCGGCAAGGGCGGCATGGCCTTCTTGTTGGAGCGTGACTACGGCATCAACCTGCCACGTTGGATGATGCTGGCACTCGCTCCCTATGTGCAAAAAGAGAGTGAAGATCGCGCCAGCGAGCTTTCAAGCGAGATGGTTCGCCAAGTGATGTGCGACAACTTCACTCAGGACACACCGCTTTCGCTGGCGGATTACCAGCTCTCCAAGGGCCAGCGCGAAGGGCTTGAAGTTACCCTTTGGCAAGGCAGTGAAACGCTGCGTTTAGCGGGTTCAGGTAATGGCGCTATGTCCGCGTTTACCGACGCCTGGCAGAAACATTCCGGTACCAGTATCGGCATTATAGATTACAGCGAACACTCACTAGGCGGCGACAGCGAAGCCAATGCCATTGCCTTTGTGCAGCTCAACATAGACGGCCAGCGGATCTGTGCCTTTGCTGAAGATAGCGATACCGTGAGTGCTTCATTGAAAGCACTGATTTCAGGGATCAATTTAGCGGCGCAAAACGCCGATAAGAGCGCTCAGCAGTCGTCCGAAAGCGCGCTTACGGTCTAATGTTTAAGGCCTAATATTTAAGGTCTATGCAGTTACGCCCTTGGCAAGCCGATGAAAAGCTACATCTGTAGCCGTTTGCCAAGGGTTGTTTTCGCGTATGACAGACGTGCCGGAAGTACCGTTAGCGCAAAATCAGTACCGGCACCTGGGTTTTTCGCAGCATTGTAGTGGTCGTGCTGCCCAGTAATAAACGACGAATGCGCGAGTGTCCATAGGCGCCCATCACCAGCATATCGATCTTATGGTCCTGCTGATAATGGCGCAGCGTTTCTTCTACATCGCCTGCATGTATCGCGCCTTTAACGCTATGCTGCTCATCGCGCAATGCTTTTAATGCCCAGGCCAGCTGTAGACGGTTTTCGGCGGTTTCTGCACCCACCAGCACCACATGGCACTCAAGCCCCTTAAGCAGCGGGCTTTTCGCCACCATCTTAATACTCTTACGTGCCGTCGCACTGCCATCAAAAGCCATCATGACTTTATGAGGCGGGATAAACTCCCTGGGCACCATCAGAATGGGACGCTGCATTTCTCGGACAACGCGTTCAAGGTTGGCGCCTACATGGCCGTTTGCCAGATGGGTTGTTTCCCCACGCTTCCCGAGAACCAGCAAATGTAACGTGTGCTCCTGGTCGGTGAGGGTTTCGATCAGCGTTCCATGACGCTGCACGCTTTCAAACTCTGCAATACCCGCCTTTTCGGCACACGTCGTCGCTGCCTCAAGCAATAAGCGACCCTGTTCGCGAGCAATTTTAGCGCGCTGCTTATCAACGTTAGCTAGCTCTTCCAGTAAATGCTCACGGGTCCCCAAACCCAGATGACCGGTCAGGTCAGGACTCACCGTCTGAGCGTCATGCTCGACCACATGGATAAACGTGAGTGAAGCATCCAGCGCCTTTGCTGCCCATGCGGCATATTGGCAAACACCTTCTGCAAACGGGGAGCGATCAATAGCGGCTAAAACGTAGTCAGACATAAGCGACCTCTTCAAGTGAGTGCAGACACTGCGCTGATGACCTATTCCTCGTTTAGGTGGAGTGATCGACTAGCAAGGGGCGCTAATTTTTATTGGCTCTTACCTGTGTATTAGTTCTTTCTGGGGATTCTGTCTACTCATATCGCCATTAGCGCCTCTTCCTACCTCCATAGAATGGCGTGATACACTTTGGCGCTTTTAGCTTAAAACCCAGCCATTGGGCGCACCCGATGACGTCAGCAGGGGCTTGGCATGATGAGTTTTTTATTAGTGGCGTTAGGCGGCGCGCTTGGCGGCATGGGGCGTTTTGCAATTGCAAACCTGCTCGCCAAAAAGTATGGACAGCAATTCCCCTGGGGTACGCTTTGTGTAAACGCTAGCGGCGCGTTGGCGGCTGGCTGGCTTTTAGGCACACAGGGCTTTCCTGAGCACGCTACTTCATCGCTTTGGCTTATAAGCGTCACCGGGCTACTCGGGGGTTACACCACCGTCTCGTCATTCAGCTTACAAACGCTTGGGCTTTGGCGAAGTGGCCATTCTATAAGGGCTATTACCAATATTATCGCGACGCTGTTGCTTGGCCTTTGTATGGCTTATGTGGGCTGGCTGTTATCCGGGAGCCGCTCATGAAGGCTTGGCAGCATTATTTAGCCGTAGGCATTGGCAGCGGTCTGGGTAGCGCAATGCGCTATGCGGTATCGCTTGGTGCTCAAGCAACGCTGGGCAGCTATTTCCCCTGGGGCACGCTGCTGGCCAACGTGGCAGGCTCGTGGCTGATTGGCTGGTTAGCCGCTGTGGCAACGCTTGCGCCTACCCGTTGGTGGCAGCCTTTTGGCATCGCAGGATTTTGTGGCGGCTTTACGACGTTCTCACTGTTCAGCGTAGAGACACTGCATTTTATTGATATAGGCAAGCCGGGCCTTGCGCTTGTGTATCTAGTGGTTAGCCTACCGCTGTGGCTGGGCGCCGCTGCAGTAGGCGATCGCATGGCGCGCTCATAAAAACCTACACCAGCCACCGTTAACCCTAAGCGGCCAGGAGCACTCCCCCTTAATGCGTGACCAGATGGAAAAACATCAGTCCTGGATATATCTTGGCTTTATTTGTGCGGGCTTAGCGCTAGGCGCCTATGCGCCAGAGCTAACGGCGTCTTTTGACCGTTTATTGTGGCCACTATTAGGCGTACTGCTCTACGTAACGTTTACCCAGATCCCTTTGCTACGCATAGCACAAGGTGCCACCGATACCCGCTTTATGATCGCCCTGCTGGTCGGCAACTTTGTGGCTATTCCGGCATTTTTAGCCATGATGCTGCTGTGGCTCCCGCTTTCCCCCGCCGTGCTGGCCGGTGTGTTACTGGTACTTTTAGTGCCCTGCACCGATTGGTTTATCAGCTTCACCCACTTAGGTAAAGGCGATACTGCGCGAGCCATTGCCGCCACCCCGCTGCTATTGCTGGTGCAGATAATCGCGTTGCCGCTCTACCTGTGGCTGTTCTTAGGCAGCGAGTGGTTTCTGCTTACCTTTTCGACGGCGCTACTGGGCGCTTTTGCAGGCTTTATTTTACTGCCGTTAGCGCTGGCCTGGCTGACCGAGTACGCTGGCGCTCGGCAACCCCGCATTAAGAAGATCACTTACTGTTTGGGCATACTTCCCGTGCCATTGCTTGCGCTGGTGGTCTTTACCATAGCGGCGTCGCAGGTGAATAGCCTAGACGGGCTTTATTATGTGATGGCCCAGGTAGTGCTTATCTTTATAGGTTTTCTGATGTTTGCGGGATGGCTGGGGAAGCTATTGGGCACGCTGTTCAGGCTTCCTGTAGCCAGCGCCAGAACGCTGGCCTTCAGCTTTGGCACGCGCAATTCGTTTGTCATGCTGCCCATTGCCCTGGCCCTGCCGGAAGCCTTGCAGGTCGCCGTGGTGGTGATTGTCTTTCAGTCGCTGGTCGAGCTTTTCGGCATGATCGTTTTCCTGCGCTGGGTGCCCAACCGGCTGCTGCCTGAAGGCCATGGACAAGAAAGCCGCCCCGCCAACCAGTAGCGAGGCGGCCTTGAACCGCACAGGTTTCAAACATCACTGGCTATCGATCAGCGCAGAATCAGCACCGGGATATGGCTACCGCGGAGCATCGCGGTCGTCGTGCTGCCCACCAGCAAATGGCGAATGCGCGAGTGCCCGTAGGCGCCCATCACCAGCAGATCAATGCCGTGCTCCTGCACATAGGCCTGTAATGCCTCGTCTACATCACCTGCACGAATAGCACCTTCTGCCTGGTGGCCCGCTTCGCGAAGATTATCCAGCGCCCAGTCAAGCTGGGAGTGATTTTCTGCCGTTTCGGCACCCACAATCAATACATGGCACTCGCTGCCCGCAAACAGCGGCGAGCGGGCCAGCATTTCTACTCCCTTGCGAGCCGTTTTGCTGCCATCGAAGGCGATCAGCACCTTTTCAGGCCGCTTGAAGGTAGCCGGGACCATGAGAATCGGTCGATGCATTTCACGCACGACGCGCTCAAGATTGGCGCCCAGATGGCCGCTGGCCTGGTGGGCCGTCTCGCCACGTTTACCTACCACCAGTAGCCGTATGTCTTTTTCAAGCGCTACCAAGGTTTCCACCAGCGTCCCATTTAGCTGGCGGGTAGTCGAGTCACTAATGTCTTTCGCTTTCGTCCGCTTCTGAGCGGCTTCCAGCATTAGCTTCCCCTGCTCGCGGTTCACTTTGGCGCGCTGCTCATCAAGCGCTGAAAGCTCCTCCATCAAATGCTCGCGGGCGCCAAAATGTAGATTACCTGAAAGATCCTGTTCACTGGGCGCTGCTGAGTGGTTGTCCAACACATGCACAAAGCACAGGGGTGCATTTAGCGCCAAGCTTGCCCAGGCAGCGTAGTCGCACACACCTTCTGAAAACTCTGAGCCATCAATCGCGGCGATTACTTGCTCACTCATGTTGCTCTCCTTGTGTTAATTAGTGGCCGCCCATGAGTTTTTCAACAGCCTCAGGATTATTGTGCACTGCATAACGATCCACAACCGTGGCACTGGCTTCGCTTAAGCCAACAAGCTCTACCTCGGTGCCTTCGCGGCGGAATTTGATTACCACGCGGTCAAGGGCTTGCACAGCAGTAACATCCCAAAAGTGCGCCTTGGATAGATCGATTATTACTCTCTCAAGGCTCTCTTTAAAATCAAAGGCCGCCATAAAACGCTCGGAGGAGGCAAAAAACACCTGCCCTACCACCTGATATTCACGTCTATTACCTGCCTCTGTCTCAGTTGAGCCGATGTAAAGAATGTTGCCCACTTTATTAGCAAAGAACAGGGCTGCGAGCAGCACACCCACGAATACCCCAATGGCCAGGTTGTGCGTGCCTACCGTGACAGCAACGGTCGCCAGCATGACAATATTGGTGCTTAAAGGGTGCTTTTTGAGATCGCGAATCGACGCCCAGCTAAAGGTACCGATCGACACCATAATCATAACCGCTACCAGCGCCGCCATGGGAATCTGGGATACCCAATCCGCCAGAAACACCACCATCAACAGCAGTACAACGCCCGCAATCAATGTAGAGAGACGCGTACGGCCACCGGATTTTATGTTGATCACCGACTGACCGATCATCGCGCAGCCCGCCATACCACCCATCAGACCGGCGCCAATGTTGGCCATGCCCTGTCCCTTGCATTCGCGATTCTTGTCACTGGGAGTATCGGTCAAATCATCCACAATAGTTGCGGTCATCATGGATTCGAGCAGGCCCACCACACACAGCATTAGCGCATACGGCAGGATAATCATCAGCGTTTCAAGGTTAAGTGGCACACTCGGCCACAGAAATACCGGGAGGGTATCCGGAAGCTCGCCCATATCGCCCACGGTGCGAATATCCATGCCACTCACCATATATACGATGGTCAACACCACAATGCACACCAGCGGCGAAGGCAGCGACTTGCCGATAACGGGCAGGTACGGAAACAGGTAGATAATCCCCAGGCCCGCCGCCGTCATGGCGTAGACGTGCCAGGTAACGTCGGTCAGCTCAGGCAGTTGCGCCATGAAAATCAGAATCGCCAGCGCATTAACAAAGCCTGTCACGACCGAACGCGACACAAAGCGCATTAGCTCGGCGAGCTTTAAATAGCCGGCGATAATCTGGAACACGCCAGTTAACAGTGTGGCGGCCAGCAGGTACTCAAGGCCATGTTCACGTACTAGCGTTACCATCAGTAGTGCCATGGCACCGGTCGCTGCCGAAATCATCCCGGGCCGACCACCGGTAAAGGCGATGATCACCGCGATACAGAACGAGGCATAAAGACCCACCTTCGGGTCAACACCGGCGATAATCGAGAACGCAATGGCCTCGGGGATGAGCGCCAACGCGACTACCAGGCCCGAAAGTGTGTCGCCTTTAATATTGGAAAACCACTCATGCTTGCTGAAAAGTGCCATTCAGGGAGTCCATAGTTACGGATTAAACACGACGTGCCAACACCGCCATGTAGGGCTAGATGTCACGTCATTAGGATCAGATTGTATGAGTCAGGCTATAAAATGAAGACGCCAAGAGCGTCAGTAGCCAAATAACGGCAATAGAATGCCGTAACGCCGTGGAAGCGCTTACGCGCAGTGACGTTGGTAAAGAAGGGAATTACCTAGGGTGGAGTCATCAACCCAGCGGTAAGTAATACAGATGTTGCCAATGAGTGTTTCATTGCGCGTATGCCTTGCCGTGATATTTTACGAAGCTGCCTTGCCATTGCGGGTTAAACGGCAGAGCAGGCGAAGAGTTTACCAGCACGCCATCCTTTCTGCACCCCAGCGCAAGAAACGTTTAATTAAACACTTGAATACCCAGCGCGAGATGACCTGCTGCATAGCCATCGCTTACCATAGGGGTCAAGCGCGTAAAGCGCACGCTATACGCTTGGTCAACGATAGCGGCCAGCGGTCATTGACATCAGAGGAACAACACATGAGCCAAACGATTGCGGTTATTGAAGGCGATGGCATCGGTCCAGAAATTATGGACGCCACCTTAAAGGTATTGAATGCCCTTGAGTGTGGCTTGAACTATGAGTTTGTTGATGCAGGCTTGGTAGCGCTTGAAAAACATGGCACGCTCATTCCTCAAGCATCACTGGATGCCATTGAGAAACACGGCATTGCGCTTAAAGGCCCTCTTACGACCCCCATCGGCAAAGGCTTTTCTTCCATCAATGTTCAGCTTCGCCGCCACTTTGACCTTTACGCTAACGTGCGCCCGGCCATTAGCTTCCCAGGTACTAAATCGCGCTTTGAAGATATCGATATGATTACCGTGCGCGAAAATACCGAAGGCGCTTATCTGTCTGACGGGCAGGAGATGATCGACGACGGCAACACCGGTATTTCCGTTATCAAGGTGACCCGTAAAGGGTCGGAGCGCATTGTACGTTATGCGTTTGAGCTGGCTAAAAACCAGGGGCGTAAAAAGGTCACCGCTGTTCATAAAGCCAATATCATTAAAACCAGTTCAGGCCTGTTTCTTGAAGTGGCGCGCGAAATCGCCAAAGAGTATCCCGAACTCGAGTTTCAGGAAATGATTGTTGATAATGCCTGTATGCAGCTGGTGATGAACCCGCATCAGTTTGATGTCGTGGTCACCACAAACCTGTTTGGCGATATTCTCTCAGACCTTTGTGCTGGGTTAGTGGGTGGTTTGGGCCTGGCTCCTGGAGCGAACATTGGCGAAAAAGCCGCGATTTTTGAAGCGGTGCACGGCTCAGCGCCGGATATTGCGGGTAAAAAGCTTGCCAACCCCTGCGCCCTGCTGCTGGCCGCCGCGCAGATGCTTGACCACCTGGGCATGAATGCTAAAGCGGAGGCAATTCGTCAAGGTATCCGTGAAGTACTTGAGACGCGCCGCGAGATGGTAACCCCCGACATGGGCGGTACAGGCACCACTGACACGTTCGCCCAAGCGTTGGTTGAGTACGTCGAAGCATAGCGTTAGAGAATCCAGGCCCTTCTATACTCAGGGCCTGGAGCAGGTTCCTTGATCAACAAACGCTGGTTTCTCAGTCAGCCATGCTAAAAACGATAACGTAGCAGACGCATGGCATTTAGCGTTACCAAAACCGTTGCCCCTGTATCTGCCATTACGGCCACCCACATACCGGTTACGCCCAGCAACGTAGAGACCAGAAAAACCGCTTTGAAGCCCAACGCCAGCGCTACATTGGTTTTCACGTTAAAAAGCGTTGCCCGGGATAGTTTAATCAACTCCGCGACCCCGCTAACGCGATTTTTCAGCAGGGCCGCATCCGCCGTTTCCAAGGCTATATCGGTCCCATTGCCCATGGCGATGCCTATCTCTGCCGCGGCCAAAGCCGGGGCATCGTTAATCCCATCACCGACCTTACCCACCGGGCCTAATCCTTTTGCTTGCCATTCACGTACCCGCTGCGCCTTATCATCAGGCATCAATTCACCGTACGCTTGAAGCCCCAGCTTTTCTCCAATGGCTTGCGCCGTTTGGTTATTGTCGCCGCTGAGCATAATCACTTCCACACCCAGTTTTTTAAGTGCCTGTATGCCTTCGAGTGCGTCCTCACGCGGCTCATCACGTAAAGCAATTAGCCCGTACAGCACTTGATTTTCAATTAACAGGGCAACGCTTTTCCCCTGCCGCTCAAGCGTCTGGATACGCTCTGCCCATGAATCTAAAGGCAGTCCGATATGCGCCAGATAGCGGGGACTAACGAGCATTACCTCACTGTCGTCTACGTGGCCTATCACCCCGCTCCCAGGCAGCGAGCGCACAGAGACCGCCTCGTTTAACGGGATAATGCCCTGCGCCTGCGCATGATTAGTAATAGCGGTTGCGATGGGATGATTAGCGCCCTGTTCAAGAGTCGCTGCCAGGCGCAGTAATCGGGTTTCAGCACCCGGCGTTGCAACCTCAATATCGGTTACTTGTGGAGCGCCCGCGGTTAATGTGCCCGTTTTATCAAGGGCCACCCGCTTAAGATGGCTTAGCTGTTCCAGCACAGCCCCGCCTTTAATCAGCAACCCATGCCGTGCTGCACTGGAGAGCCCAGCGGCAATAGCTGCAGGCGTTGAGATCACCAGAGCACAAGGGCAGGCAATCAATAACAGCGTGAGCGCTCGATAGGTGGACTCCGACCACGTCATATCAAATGCCAGCGGAAGCACCAACGCAACTAACAACGCGGCCACCACCACAGCAGGCATATATATCTGGGCAAAACGATCAATGAAACGTGCCACTGGTGCTTTACTGGCCTGCGCTTCTTCAACAAGCCTCACTATCCGCGCGAGGGTGTTGTCTTCAGCGCGGCGAGTTACCTCTATCGTTATCAAGGCATCCAGGTTAATCGTACCAGCAAAGACGTCGTCATCGACCAAGCGAGCGCGAGGCACTGATTCTCCAGTGACCGGTGATTCATCAATTGATGATTCGCCTGAAAGGATATAGCCATCGCAAGGTACTCTGTCGCCGGGGCGCACCACAACATGCTGACCCGGCATTAAGGTTGATGCAGCGACTTCACGTGTTACGCCGTCAACTAACAGCCGTGCCGTTGAGGGAGTTAAATTCGTGAGCGCCGAAATACGCCGCCGCGCCTGAGTCGCGGCAACGCCTTCAAGCAGCTCTCCTACCGCGAATAGAAATACCACTACGGCGGCCTCTGCCAAGGCCCCAATAGCAAGCGCCCCCACGGCGGCAATGCTCATCAGCATTTCAATGGTAAACGGATTGCGCATGCGTAAGGCACGCCATGCCGACTGTACGATGGGTATCAGCCCCACCAGCGTTGTCGCCAAAAATGGCCAGTGGCCAGCTGCTGGCCAAACCAGCGTGCAAAGCCATGCCAGCAAAAGCAAACTTCCGCTCAAAAGCACCAGCTTTCCTTTAGGTGTTTGCCACCAGGCGGGCGAGCTGGACTGGGATGAGTCGGCCGTTACGGGGATGTACCCCAAACGTATCAGCGCTTCTTCCACTGCTTGCCGGTTAGGGCGCGTTTTATCATCGCTGACAATATTTACCGTACCGCTGATACTGCTGGCAGCGACGTGATGAATGTTGTCCAAGCGACTCAATGCTGCTTCAACTTTTCGCTCACACCCGCCGCAATCCATGCCTTGCACATGGAGCGTTAAGATATCCGACCTGCTGTGTTGACTAGTAGACATGGCACTCGCTTCCTTAATCTCCTATCGTAATGACAGCGTAATACCTGTAGCGACTAGAGGTTCAAGCCATGAAAGAGCAAATACCACAACAATCTATTTCTGAGCAGCAAGTAGGCATTGGTGAATTGGCACGTCTGTCCGGCTGCAAGCCTGAAACGGTGCGCTATTACGAGCGCATAGGGTTACTGCCTTCAGCACCACGTAATCAAGGTAATCAGCGGCGTTATACTCCTGCCGCTATCCGCCGTCTGACGTTTATACGTCATGCACGAGATTTCGGTTTTTCTGTGGATGCGATACGTGAGCTTTTGGTAATGGTTGATCACCCCTCCATGCCCTGCCAACAGGTAGATGCACTGGCAAGGCATCACTTGGCGGAGGTGGAGTCGCGTATCGCTCGCCTTACCGCACTACGTGATGAGTTAACCCAGACCATTGACCAATGCGCGGGGGGCAGTGTTAAGCAATGCCATATTATTGAAGTGCTGAGCGAACCCCTCCATTAAATAACATCAATTAGCGGTAACTAAATATTACGATTTTATTCAACTGTCACTAAACGAAAAAAACTGTGTTTTTGGTGTAAGCTCATACTAATCTTTTAGAAAAATTATACCAACCCTATACGATGAGCACACGACTAATGCTACCTTTACGATCCAGCTCACATTTACGCACCGCTGTCCAACAGCACACCGCGTTCATTACCTTTACACCGACTGGCGATATCAAAACCGCAAGCCCGCTGTTTTTAGACGTCATGGGCTATACCCTTAACGACCTGCGCGACCAGCACCACCGCATGTTCTGCAGTCAAGCTGAAGCCCAGACGCCGGAATATCAGGCGTTTTGGCAAGCGTTAGCGGCCGGTGAAAGCCATCGAGGTACGTTCCGGCGTTTTAACGCCCAAGGCAACGAAGTATGGCTGGAAGCTACTTACCTTCCGATTTGTGACCGGCGGGGCCGCGTCCGTGAAGTGGTTAAGTTAGCCAACGATATCACCGATGCTCACCTCCAGGCTGAGCGTAAAAATGCCGTTCTTCAGGCGCTAAACGGTTCCATGGCGGTAATTGAATTTACCCCTGAAGGCAACGTACTCAATGCCAACGAGAATTTTGAACGCACAATGGGTTACCGCAATGAACAAATTATTGGGGTACATCATCAGCTGTTTTGCTCTGAGGACTTTTATAAAACGCATCCACATTTCTGGCAGTCTTTATCCCAGGGCGAGCTGATGCAGGGTAAATTTGAGCGCATTAATGCACAAGGCAAAAGCGTTTGGCTAGAAGCCACCTATAACCCTATTTTTGATTCCAACGGCAAGGTATTTAAAGTGGTCAAGTTTGCCACCGATATCACTCGTGCCGTTGAAGAAGCGGAAGCGACTAAGCAAGCGGTTTCTTCGGCACAAAGTACGTCAACGCAGACAGAACAAATAGCTCAAAACGGCCTAAACCATCTGCAGCGAGTCATGCGCGATACCGACCAGGCCGCCCAGACCATAGCGGAAGCTCAGCGGCTGATCGAAGCGCTGAACGAACAGGCCAAGAGCATCAATAGCATCACAGCCTCCATTGCCCGCATTGCCAACCAAACCAATTTGCTATCGCTGAACGCTGCTGTAGAAGCTGCCCGGGCGGGTGAACAGGGACGCGGTTTTGCCGTGGTTGCTAACGAAGTTCGGCAGCTAGCGACAGGCTCAAGTAATGCGGTAACTGAAATTACTCAGTTGCTGAAAGAGAATACGGCGCTAGTAATGAAAACCACCGAGGCCATGCAGCTGGTCGTTGAACAGGGTAAATCAAGCCAGGCAAGCGTTGGTGAAATTGAAAACATTGTTAATGAAATCTTATTGGGCGCGCGTAACGTATCGAACACGGTTGAACAACTTGCCTTAGAAGCTTCGCAAGCTTGATCAAATCCCACTAAAAAGCCCCGAGGTTTTAGAACCTCAGGGCTTTACTATACGCAGTACTTAGCGCTTACTTAAGTGACGTTTTACGTAAGTAAGGCAGCACGGCTTCAAACTCACCAAATTTCTGCTTGGCGTCAGCATCTGAGACGCTGGGCGGAATAATCACATCCTGGCCAACGGTCCAATCAGCAGGCGTCGCAACACCGTGTTTAACGGTTGCCTGGAGGGCGTCGAGGGCGCGCAGGATTTCTGCAAAATTACGCCCTACCGTCATGGGATAGGTCATGGAAAGCTTGAGCTGCTTATCCGGGCCGATAATAAACACCGAGCGTACCGTGGCGCTATCGGCAGGCGTGCGGCCATCCGGCAGGTAAGCATCTTCAGGCAGCATATCAAAAAGCTTTGAAACCTTGAGGCCTTCGTCAGCAATGATCGGAAAGTCAACATCGCTGCCGCTGTACTGGGTAATATCGCCCGCCCAGCGCTTGTGATCTTCAACACCATCTACCGACACGCCAATCACTTTAGTGCTGCGTTTTTTCCACTCGGCACTTAGTGTGGCTACCGCACCAAACTCAGTGGTACAGACCGGCGTAAAATCTTTGGGGTGTGAAAACAAAATAGCCCAGCTGTCGCCGATCCACTCATGAAATTGAATAGGCCCCTGGCTAGTTTGGGCTTCAAAATCGGGAACGACCGCATTGATACGTAATGACATAGTGCCTCCTTCGCGGGTGATTAATGTTTTTTTAATACCTTAAACCACCTATAGATAATTCACCATAGAACATTTAGTGCTAAGACTACGAATGTTATCCCAACGTTCACGTGTTTTTCTTTTCAGGACCGTGCGCCTGAATCTTATGAGCCAACCAGACGCCCTGCTATCTAAATAGTGGAACTGGAATCTTTATGCTTTATACGGGTCAGCCAGCGCTGCTTGGCGTGATGCCTTAAATTGGCCACGCTATCGGTTTCATCAATAATGTCCTGGCCCAGGATAGCTTCAATAATATCTTCAAGCGTAATAAGGCCCACAAAGGTGCCATGCTCATCATATACAACGCGCATATGCAGATGGTCCTTGAGCATTGAAGCAAACACATGCTCTACATTATGCGCGATATCGACACTCGCAATGGGATGCATAAGCTCACGCATGGTTTTAGCATCATCGGCATGATACATATCGGCTTTATGCACATAGCCAAAGGCCATTTCACCGTTATCCATCACTGGAAAACGCGTAAACGGCGTCTTACTGTACTGCTGATCAAATGTCTTGACGTCCATGTTCGGTGGCACTGTCACGCACACCGTTCTTGGCGTCATGGCTTGGCTTACAGCAATTTCATGCAGGTTAAGCATATTGATGATGGTGCGCGACTCATCAGCATCCAGCACCTTCTCCTCAAGCCCAACACGTGCCAACACCTTGATTTCGTCGCGTAGATCAACGTCGTGCTCTGACGTGCCCAGCCGACGCGTAATCTGCTCCGACATCCAGATAAAGGGCAGTAACCCCACTATCATCGGCTTTAATAAACGCGGCAAAAGCGGTGCCAGACCGCGCCAGTAGGTGGCGCCAATCGTCTTGGGAATAATTTCAGAAAGTATCAGAATCAGCATCGTCATGACGGCAGATACAATGGCAATTGAGGCTTCTCCGAATACCACTGCCGCTTGTGCCCCCACCGCTGTTGCACCAACGGTATGCGCAATTGTATTAAGCGTCAGTATCGCCGCCAGTGGCCGGTCAATGCTGGTTTTAAGCTGGCTAAGCGAGGCATGCAGCTTGGGTTTGTCTTCTTTCAGCCTGGCGATATAGCTTGGCGTAAGGGAGAGCAAGGCCGCTTCAAGGATGGAACATAAGAAAGACAGTGCGATAGAAAGCGTGGCAATCGTGATGAGCAGGAACATGAGCGCCTGAGGTGAGGGGTTATAGCGTGTTTATAGGAGCAACTATGGACGCCTGTCAATAGACCTCTGCAGGCCTTTTCTGACATGGGCAATGGTGGCCGCCCGCAGAATGTCTAAGCGCTTGGATGGAAAGGTATTAAGCGATAACGGCATGCCGAAAAATAATGTTAGGTTACCTCAAACTGCATTTAATGTTATAACATATCAATTATGATTTTGATAACTAACTACGTTCTTCTTTGACGAGGTTAACTTATGACCGCCACCGCCTCCTCGACCACACTGTCTCCCATTCATGCCGCGATGGGTAAAGATATCAGCGTGCTGCCGCGTATATTTGAAGATTCCATTAATATTGCCGTGATGCAACGCCGCTTACCTGCCGACGTTGCATTAAGTGCTACGGCGCAATGCCAAACAGAGCGCCCCTGGCAGTTTTCATGGTTAGGTACCCCCGATGACAACCTCATAGAAGAACTTAGGCGCCGCGCGCCGCAGCCGGAGGCGGCAAATGCTCTGATTGACGATATTGTGTCCCTTGCCCAGGCGGTTGCTTATCTGTTTGAGTCACAGACCGTAGGTATACGGCTTAGAATATTGACCGAGGCGATGTGCCCGCGTTTTCATTGCGACAATCTTCCTGTGCGCTTAGTGACAACCTACCTAGGCCCCGGCAGTGAATGGCTGCCCGAAGAAGCCGTTAACCGCGATGGATTGGGAGCCCCGACTCCTGACAGGCCTGAAATAGTACTTAAACCTAATGCCGTCCAAACGCTCAAAGCAGGCGATATCGCGCTTATTAAAGGCAGTGGTTGGGAAGGATGCGAGCATAGCGCACTAGCGCACCGCAGCCCCTCACTTAATGAAGGCCAAAAGCGACTGCTACTTACAATTGATCCTGCCTGACATGTTGAAACTGTCATTAATGCGTCATCCCCACCTGATAAGTTTTTGTAAACGTTTTTGTAAAATCTAATCAGGTGTGGGAATTGTTATGCGTAACAAAATATTGCTTGCGAGTTTGATGTACGCCTCAATGCTAACGACTACCGTTCATGCGGAGCCGCTGGGTGGCTTAGCATTTTCTGAGACAACGCCTCACAGCTCAAGCATGAACATGAAGGACGATTTCACCATTGTTGGTGATCAAGATTTAATGGCGATGGATGCTATAAATTCTAATGGCGTTGTCAGCGCCATTATTGAAATCCCAACAGGCACATCAGCTAAATGGGAAGTTAGTAAAGAAGATACTAACGCGGTTTACTGGGAATATAAAAATGATGCGCCCCGCGTTGTAAATTATCTGGGTTACCCCGGAAATTACGGTGCGATTCCTGGCACAGACCTACCTAAAGAAATGGGCGGTGATGGCGACCCGCTCGACGTGATTGTGCTAGGTCAGGCAATTCCACGCGGCGAAATCGTTGATGTCCGCGTTATTGGGGTTCTGAAAATGCTGGATGGCGGTGAGCAAGACGACAAACTCATAGCGGTGCTGACTCAAGGTTCACCATTTGCCCATGTTGAAAGCATGACGCAGCTCGATAGTGAATTCCCTGGTGTTAGCCAAATCATCGATATTTGGTTTGCAAACTACAAAGGGCCCGATGGCGGTATGGAAGGACTTGGGTTTGAAGATGCCGAATCCGCTTTAGCTGTATTAGAAGCGGCCGCTGAGAATTTTTCAACGCCATAAATAAGCTGTGTTATATAGCAAAACAAATGCAAAAATAACCAAGCTTATCAGCAGAACGCCTCTATACAGAGGCGTTTTAGGTTTACTAAATCACTACGTAATCAAGCAAATACTTCCGTCCACTCACCGCGTTTGGCGAGCAGGTTACGAGCGAGTTCCTGAGCACCTTCCAGGCTGTGGCTGGCGGCCCATCCACACTGCATTTCGTTGCAGGCAGGTACTTCGGTGGCGATTAGTACATCGTTCAGCGTTTGCTCGATGATGGTTAGCACGTCGTCGTAGTTATCGTGGTTAATCATCGCGATATAGAAGCCGGTTTGGCAGCCCATGGGGCTGATATCGACGACTTTATCGGTATGATTGCGCGATAGCTCGGCCATTAAGTGCTCAAGAGAATGCAGCGCAGGCATCTCCATGTGTTCTTTATTGGGCTGGCAGATACGCAGATCGTATTTATGGATCTGGTCGCCGTTCTGGCCTTGCTTGATATCCGCCAGACGCACATAAGGCGCTTTTACCTTGGTATGGTCCAGGTTAAAGCTTTCAACGTTCATTTTCTTGTCGGTCATGTTTGCTCCGTGTTTATCGGTGTCGTGAGCCCATTCTACACGCGGGGTTTATACCTTGGGGGCGTCAAAGTTCCACGGTTCATCGGTATACACGCACACATTGGCGTCTTCGATATCGCCATCGGGTGATTCAACATGCTCAGCGAAGAAGTCCTGAATCTCTTTACGCTGACAATGCGCTTCAAACTCTTCACGACTGGCCCAGATTTCATGGAATACGATCGGGTAACCGGTGCCCTGAGCGAAGGGATTATCGATCTGGCGCGTCACCGTGTAGTGAATGCAGGCGTCTTCCCGGTGAGTATTTGGTTCAAGCGACTGAAGCGCCTTGAACACCTCCTCTTCTTTGCCCGGTTTGGGTTTAAAGCTGGCAACACAGTAAATTTTCTCTGACATGATCGCGTCCTAAGTCGTTACGTGTAGCCTATTATGCGGCTTCAGGGACGGGATACCAACCTAACCGATCAGTCGCCCCGCCAGCGTTTCCAAATCAGGCACCGTCATATCCGGCTCGATCCCCCACGGATCAAATGGCGCATCGGAATGACGCCGCACCCAGGCACTGCGTAGCCCTGCATGGGTTGCACCAATCACGTCAAAGGGATTGCTGGAAATTAACCAGGTATGCTCAGGGCGCGTCTCCAGCTGCGCGCGAAGATACGCATAGACTGCCGGGTCTGGTTTAAAGCGCTTGATATCATCCACGCTCACCACCGCGTCCATATGGCTTTCTACCCCCGCACGTGCCAGCAACTGTGTAACCGCTTCAGCCGTGCCGTTGGAAAACGCCACGCAACGGATACCCGCGTCACGTAGCTGATCAATAGCAGGCACCACGTCAGGGAAGGCAGGAAGCTCTGCATATATAGCCATCAGGTGATCGTGGTCGTTATCCGAAAGGCCCGCCTGTAGCGCACGGTTGGTGAACACCAGGGCTTCTCGTGTGCATTCTGAAAAAGGCACGTAAGCCCCCATCAATGCGTGCCGAAAGCTGTACTCCAGCTGCTTCTCCCGCCATCGCTTGGCAAACTCACCCGCCTTGGAGGCATCCGTCAGGCGCCGTTCAAGCTCGGTGGTAACCCCTTGTGTATCAATCAGCGTGCCGTAAACATCAAAAGCCAATACCGGTTGCATAGTCACTCCTGCCTCTCAGTCGATCATGCACTCTGTTCAGCATAGCCGCCTTGTTCAAAAACAAAAACGCCGCTGCATAAGCAGCGGCGTTTATAAGGTCAGCGCCTATCCATTAAACCGTAAAGGCAGCTTCCTGATGGCCTTTTTTCAGATCGCCTGAGCGCGTAAGCTCATCCGCTACACGGTCGATAGCGCGTTTGGCGCGACCAATCATGTCATCAACTTCTGAGCGATTGATAGTAAGCGGAGGCGCAAAGCCCAGGATATCCCCTTGGGGCATGGCGCGAGCAATCAAGTTCTCTTCCATTGCCGCTGCCGCCACGCGTGGGCCAACTTTTAATGCCGGGTCAAAGTGCAGGCGCTGTTTCGCCTCGGGCGAAAACTCAAGCGCGGCCATCAGGCCAACGCCGCGCACATCTCCTAACAGCGGATGGCCTTCAAAGGTAGCCTTAAGCTGCGCCTGGAAGTAGGCACCCGTTTCCGCGGCGTTGCCCACCAGGTTTTCACGCTCAATGATATCCAGGTTGGCAATGCCCGCCGCACAGCCCAGCGCATGACCAGAGTAGGTCCAACCGTGACCGATGGGACCAAACTCGCCGGTGCCCTGCTCAAGCACTTGCCATACTTTTTCACCCACAATCACGCCGGAAAGCGGCTGGTAAGCACTGGTCAGGCCTTTAGCAATCGTGACCAGATCAGGCTTCATGTTGTAGTGGTGGCTACCGAAGTCAGAGCCGGTACGCCCGAAGCCACACACCACTTCATCAGCGATCAGCAGCACATCGTACTTGGCAAGCACGGCTTGAATCGCATCCCAGTAGCCTTCCGGCGGCGGTACGATACCGCCCGTACCCAATACCGGCTCGCCGATAAACGCCGCCACGGTATCCGGGCCTTCTTCAAGAATCATCTCTTCCAGCTTGTCGGCGCAGTAAGACGAGAACTCGAGCTCAGTCATGCCGTGCTGTTCGGCTGCGCGCAGGTAGTAGTGCGGCGCTTCGGTATGGCGGATGGTATCGATAGGCAGATCGAAATGATCATGGAACGCCTTGAGGCCGGTCAGTGAGCCGGAAGCAATGCCCGAGCCGTGGTAGCCGCGCATCCGCGAGATCACCTTTTTCTTCTGCGGACGGCCCAGCACGTTGTTGTAGTAACGCACGATTTTCAGCTGGGTTTCGTTAGCGTCTGAGCCTGACATGCCGTAGTAGACTTTGGACATGTTCATGCCGGCGATTTTCAGAATACGCTCGGAAAGCGCAATCTGCGGCTCGTTCGAGTGGCCCACGTAAGTGTGGTAGTAGGAGATTTCCATTGCCTGCTTATAAATCGCCTCGGCAATTTCCGTGCGGCCATAGCCGATATTCACGCAGTAAAGCCCGGCAAAGCCGTCGATAAATTCGCGGCCGTCCTTATCCACGATATTGATGCCCTTACCGCCGGTAATTACACGGCCCGGCGCATCGCCATGGGCAAAATCACGCAGGTGAGTAGAGGCGTGAAAAGTGACTTTGCGGTCGCGTTCGATCAGATCCTGATGCAAGCTCATAGCGTTCTCTCTGTACGATCAACCTTCCTACTGTTAGGAAAGTTTTTAAAATTAGTAACAACGTAAGTTTTTATGCAATCTGCGCCGCTAGCTTCCCGAGACCGACCCAAGCGCGCCCAAACAGTAATACTTGGTTTCGAGATACTCGTCGATACCGGTGGCGCCGCCCTCCCGGCCAAGACCAGACTGTTTCACGCCGCCGAACGGCACCGGCGGGCCGGTCATCTTCACCGAATTGACGCTGACCATGCCGTACTCCAGCGCACGCATCAGTTTCCAGATCCGGCGGATATCATGGGTATAGACATAGGCCGCCAGGCCATACTCGGTATCATTGGCAAGCTCGATGACTTCTTCATCGCTCGAATAAGCAGTAATCCCGGCCACAGGGGCGAAGTTCTCTTCCCGCCAGACTTTCATTTGTGGCGTTACGTCCGTTAATAGCACCGGCATAAAGAAGTTATCGCCCGGGGCTTGGCTCTGGTCACCCATCACTAGCGTTGCACCCTGGGAAATCGCATCGTCGACAATTGCAGCGGCCTTCTCTACGGCTTGGCGATGAATCAACGGGCCAAGGTCTACTTCACCCTGCAATCCGTTACCTACGGTTAACGCCGCCATGCGCTCGGTAAATTGCTTAACAAACTCATCGTGAATGGATTCGTGCACCAGAATACGATTGGCTGCCAGACAGTCCTGCCCGGCCGTTTGGAACTTGGCCGCAACCGCCGCATAGGCCGCTTCCTTAGGATCCATATCCGGCCCAACGATAAACGGCGCATTGCCACCCAATTCCAGGGAAAGACGTTTCACGGTACCGGCGCTTTGTTCCATTAACAGGCGGCCAACGCGGGTGGAGCCGGTAAATGACAGCGCTCGAATGCGCGGCTCGCTGCACAGTATTTTAGAAACCTCGGCAGGCTCACCCAGCACAACGTTAAAGATACCGTCCGGTATGCCTGCCCGCTCGGCCAATTCTGCCAGCGCCAGCGCTGAAAAGGGCGTCTCATTGGCAGGTTTCACAATCACCGGGCAACCAGCAGCCAGCGCGGCCGCCGCTTTACGGGTAATCATTGCCAGTGGAAAATTCCACGGCGTAATCATCGCGGCGATCCCGACAGGCTCTTTGATAGTCCCCAACGAGGCGTTGGGAATATGGCTGGGGATAGTTTCCCCGTAAGTGCGCTTACCTTCTTCGGCGAACCAGCGCACAAAGCTTGCCCCGTACTCTACTTCACCACGCGCATCAGGCAGCGGTTTGCCCTGCTCCAGCGTCATGATGGTCGCCAGATCTTCACGATTGGCCTGAATCAAATCGTACCAGGCGAGCAGACGTTCGCAGCGCTCATCGGCACGCAGGGCACGCCAGCGGACAAAGGCGGCCTCTGCCGCATCAACAGCTGCGGTAATCTGTTTGGCTTCAAGCAGCGGGATATGACCAATAGCTTCGTTGGTTGCCGGATCATACACCGCTTCTTCACGGCCACCTTCCCCATGCGTCCATTTGCCATTCACATAGGCATACTGGCGGAACAGGCGTGGGTCTTCCAAGCGTTTAACCAGCGTGGTCGATAGTGTGGTCATGGAAACCTCCCCTGGTTGAAGCCATTGACAGGCGACAAACCGTTGCACGTTGACGATTGAAAAATTAGCTTTTGGCCTAGTTTTTCGATGTGCCTAGCGTAAGGGAGATAGCGCACGAAGTGTTTTTGAAAACTGCCACTTATTATGCGGCTTTTTTTGTCAACGGGCGTTTGGGAGTGGTTTTTTTTGGTTGGCGCAAGCGTATTGTTACGCAGTATCAAACTAAAATTATAAAGAGTGTAAATAGCCGCGATACTTTAAATTTAAACGTTTTTTACCATAATACTCGGCTAAGATGACCCTAGTTCTTACGATTGTGAGCAAACCTGCTCCGCAAATATAGTCACGTTAAGGCTTAGCAAGCTGAGAGACCGTTACCGTGTACCGATTTTCTGTCTATTATCAGCAACTTTCACAGCGTCTCGGTAACGTGACGGTGCGTGATCTATATGATAGTGACCGGCATGACGAGCGTCTGCGCTCGCTCAAACGTATTACCGTCTGGCTGGCCACGTTCTATTTCTCTTATACGCTTGTCGATATCAATTTGCTGCCTGATATTACTTTACGCTCAGTGTTGCTGCGTGGATTAATCGTTGGGCCACCGACCATTATGCTATTTGCTTACTATCAGCGGTCGGTTTCTATTCGGCGTAAGGAGTTAGCCGGCGTTTGCCAAGCTTGTCTGGGTACCCTCGTATGGTGCGCCGTTCTTCTCGGCTCCAATGATCCAAACGTATTAAATTACTTTTACGCGGGGCTAGTCTTTTTTTTAGTGCTCACCATCGTTATCACCCCCCCGTTTGAGTACAGTCTTTATGGTTCTCTATTTGTATTTGCTTGCCTTTATACCACTATCTGGTTTTTGGAAGGCGCCAACGCCAGGTACGTTCTCCATCACTTATCTGTAGGGATGCCCGTACTGGTGCTTTCGTTAATGGCTAATTATCGTTTCTCAGCCGAATCTTTAAGGCTTTATCTGGAAAAAGTGAGCGTAGAGCAGCTACGCGAAGAGCTGGCTGCCCGTAACGCAGAGTTAGAGCGAATTTCTTGTATTGACCCTCTTACCGATCTTGCCAATCGCCGAGCTCTGGCTCTTCGCGCCAAAGCGCTTAAGCGAAACGTCAGCGCCTCCAGGCGAGTGGCCATCATCCTTATCGATGTGGATAATTTCAAAGCTTATAACGATTACTATGGTCACAACGAAGGTGATAGCTGTCTATGTGCAGTAGCAAACGCGCTACGCAGCGCCTGTGATACTAACGACGTTGTGTGCCGATATGGCGGGGAAGAATTTCTGGTGTTACATCCTAATGAGACATCATCATTTAAAAGCTCGCTTCTCTTAGCAGAGAGCATCCGCCAGCACGTTATTGATCTTGCCATACCTCATCAGCCCACTAATGGAATAGTAAGCGTCAGTGTCGGTGTGTGTTGCGGCTCACTAGACGGCAGTACCAGCCTTCAAACCTTGATCAAATCGGCCGATGAAGCGCTTTATCAAGCGAAGCGCGAGGGCCGTAACCGGGTATGCCACAATATTCATAGCGCTACATGTCCCCCATTAGCACCTGGCGAGACCATGAACCCATTATAAGCCTGCTTGCGCTCATTTAAGCGTATCCCGCCCGTTAAACGCCCTTCCCTACATGATGTTTAAGCCCCCCGGTGATATTTAAGATCATAGAAATGCATCAACATCGACAGGTAGCGGCTGACGCTTAACGGTTTTGGTCACGATATAGGTGAAATAACGCTCGATGCCCGCCTCGGATACCAGCCACTTGTCCATCAATCGCTGATAGCTATCAATTGTGCGCGCTTCAAACTTCACCAGGTAATCGACGCCACCACCTACAGCAACACATTCAGTAACATCCGGGGTTTCCATCACTAAGGCTTCAAAACGGGCAAAGCTTTCGGCGTTGTGGGCTTTAAGCTCAATCTGCACCCACACCGGATTACGCGGCACCAGTACATCGGCATTGATACGCGCGGTGTAGCCCTCGATAACCCCGGCTTTTTCCAGGCGTTTGACCCGCTCCCAGCAGGGGCTGACCGAGAGGTTAATCGCCTCGGCCAGCTTGGACTTGGTGATTCGCCCATCGCGGGAAAGGATATCGAGAATTTTCAGATCATATCGGTCGAGTTTCATCATGCCTTGGGCTATGCCTCCAGGCGTTCGACAACATCGGCAATCACCGCAATGGTATCCCCCATATTGACCAGCGCCGGGGCGCGGCGCGCCATCAGAATACCATCGCGTTCAGCGCGGTAGGCAACCGGCTCGCTGCCGGTGCGGGTCATATCGTACACGTAGGCCAACACCTGCCCTTTCGTCACGGCATCGCCCAGCGCCACGCAAAGCTCAAGTACGCCGGTGTGCTGGCTCTGCACGTAGCAGCTGGCATCCGGCATATCCAGATAGACCTGCCCACCTTCCGGCATTTCCACCTCGCCCTCTACTAAGCCGTAATGGATCAGGAAGTTGCGTACGCCGCGCTCGGTAATCGCCATACTTTGCGGCGTCGAAGTCCCGCCGCCACCCAGTTCGGTGGCTACAAATACCTTGCCCTGTCGTTCACAGGCGGTGTCGAAGAGCTTTTCGGCGTCGAGTTCGAACATCACCATGGCGTAGGGCGCGCCGAAGGCCTTGGCACCCTCCAGAGCGGCCTGCTGCTGGGCCTTGTCATCCAGCACATGAGAAGCGCCGAACGGTAGAATATCCAGCGTGCGGCCACCGGAGTGCAGATCCAGCACCACGTCACTCATGGTCACCAGCACGCGGGTGAAGTAATCAGCTATCTGAAACGTCACGCTGCCGTTTGGGTCGCCCGGAAAGCTGCGGTTAAGGTTGCCTTTGTCCATGGGTGAGGTGCGCGCGCCTGCCATCACCGCCGGCGTATTCATGCACGGCACGATGATCACCCGCCCGCTGACGTCCTCTGCGGTAAGCGCATTGGCAAGCTTAAGCAGTGAAGTAATACCTTCATACTCATCCCCGTGGTTACCGCCGGTTAATAGCGCCGTCGGGCCTTCGCCATTCTTGACCACCGTGATCGGGATCATTACCGCCCCCCAGGCCGAAATATCGGTGGAGATAGGCAGCTTTAAAAAACCGTGCTGCACGCCGTCAGCATCAAAGTCGACAGTCGCGGAAATCGGGCTCGGTCGCAGGGTCATAACGAATCCTTAATCAGTTACTCAACGGCTTATCGTCATTTAACGACTTATCATCATTTAACGAATAGCTGCCGTGGAAAATTGGCCAGCGTTTCGCAGCCTGTTTCAGTAATCAAGATGCTTTCGGTAATTTCCAGCCCCCAGTCTTCCACCCATAATCCAGGCATGAAGTGAAAGGTCATGCCGGGCTTCAGGATGGACTCATCAGAGGGGCGCAAGCTCATGGTGCGCTCGCCCCAATCCGGTGGGTAGGAGATACCGATGGGATAGCCACAGCGCGCGCCACCCCGGTCAAAGCCGTATTTATCCATGGCAGCGCCCAAGGCCATCGCGATATCGGCGGTGCGATTGCCGGGCTTGGCAACCGCCAAGCCGTTTTCGATCCCTTCCAGCAGGGCCGATTCAGCGCGAATAAAGTCGGTCGGTGGCCGGCCCAGAAACACGGTACGCGACATGGGCGCATGATAGCGCTTGAACACCCCGGCAATTTCGAAGAACGTGCCCTCGCCTTCACGAAACGGCGTATCGTCCCAGGTCAAATGCGGTGCAGCGGCATCTTTACCCGTCGGCAGCATCGGTACAATCGCAGGGTAGTCACCGCCATACACTTTGCCGTTTTCGTCTACAAAGCCTTCAATGCCGACCCGATAGATTTCCGATACCAGCTTGCTCTTGGGCAGCCCCGGTTCGATCACTTCCAGAATGCGCGAGTGCATGCCTTCAACAATTTTGCCGGCAATGCGCATATACGCGATTTCCTGGGGCGACTTGATCGCCCGGCACCAGTTCACCAGCGCATTGGCATCAATAAAGCGCGCGTGGGGCAGCTCACGCAGCAGGCTCTGGTAGGCCTTGGCGGAGAAATAGTAATTATCCATCTCCATGCCCACCACGCCGGTGTGCCAACCGCGATCTGGCATGATCGACTGGGCCAGATAATCCATCGGGTGCATCTCCGGATTCTGAACATAGTAATCCGGGTAATAGGTAATATTGGCAGGGTCGATCCAGCAGGTTCGCAGCGCGCCGTTGGCATCCATACGCCGACCAAACCATACCGGCTCGCCCTCAAGGCTCACCAGTACGCACTGGTGCACATAAAACGACCAGCCGTCATAGCCGGTCAGCCATGCCATGTTAGATGGGTCACTGACGATCAATACATCAATACCGCGGCTGGCCATTTCAGCACGCACCTTCCATAGGCGCTGAGCATACTCTTCACGCGTAAAAGGCAGGGAAACCTGAGTCATCGGGCAACTCACCATCAAAGATCATCAAGAACCGGTGCGCGTTTGTTTCACGCCAAGCAACGGGCCAGAGGGTCGACCTGGCCCCGCCGCTCATGGGCTTGCCAATGTCGTCTTAGCCCGATACTAGCACCACCCCTTGGTTACGGGTCAAAGCCTTTATGCCCATCAACTTAATTGTTCCTTTAAACGGCTGCGTAAAAGCTCCAGTACAGCACGCTCATCCGGGCCAATGAGCCGCTCGTTTTCAAGTTCGTTCTTCACCAGCTGGCGAAAGTGCTCTAGAGTGCGGCCATCCAGGTAACTCTCGACCACTCGCGGGTCAATGTAGCTGGCTTTAGCGATACTTGGCGTATTGCCTAGCGATTGCGCCACATGCTCCACCGCCTGACGGACATTTTTCTGGCTGGCCTTATCATCTTCGCCAATACCCAGCTCCTCAAGCGCCAGCGCGGCAAGTGACGTACCCGCCCAGGTGCGGAAATCTTTTGCGCTGAAAGTTTCGCCCATCACTTCGTGGATATAGTCGTTCAGATCGGCACTATCAACGCGTACCTTGCTGCCATCTTCGTCAAAGTACTTAAAGATTTCGTAACCCGGAATATCGTCAAGCTCGGCGACCACCTGAGCGAGTTTCGCATCCTCGACGACCCGGTGCTGATGCTGGCCACTTTTACCCTGGTAATCAAAAATCAGCTCATCGCCCTCAATGGTGAGGTGCTTGGAGCGCATGGTGGTTAACCCGTAGGATTCGTTTTCCCGTCGATAGCGCTCACTGCCGGGCCGAAAGTAGGCGCTGTCGATCAAACGCACCATGCAGGCCAATACCTTTTCCCGGGGCAGGCCTTCAAGCGTTAAATGCTGCCCCGTTATACGTCGCATAGTGGTCAGCCGCTGGGCGAAGTCGACGATGCGATCAAACTTTTTTGCCTCGCGGGCTTCACGCCATTTGGGGTTATAGATGTACTGTTTGCGCCCAGCGTCATCACGCCCTACCGCATAAATATGGTGGCGGCGATTGAGAGTAATCTCGACGTTCTGCCAGGCGGGCGGGATCGCCAAGGAATCGATCCACTCGCGCCAGCGCGTATCGCGTAATGTTTTTCCTGTCGCTGTTCTATAGGTAAATCCTTTGCCACTGCGGTGGCGAGTCACCTTACGAAGCGAAGCCTCGGACATGGTAATTTCCCTTTACCGTGATGTTCGTTTAAGCGTAGGCCAAACGCACTGGTTTATCGTGGTGTTACGACTTGCAGCCTATAGTCGACCTCACCCATGATAGTTAACAGATAAACCCACCACGCCAGGAGGCAAGATGAAAATTGTTGTGCATACCGATGACGCCGAACAATGGCGCGCTGCCCTTTCTAAAGCGCTACCTAACGCAACGGTCGTCACCAGCGATGCGCCTGAAGAAGCACGACAAAATGCTGATTACCTCGCCGTGTGGAAGGCACCTGCGCATCTCTTGAAAGAGCAGACACAGCTTAAAGGCATCATCAACCTGGGCGCCGGGGTGGATTATTTGCTCAGCACACCAGGGCTGCCCGTCGATGTTCCCATCGTAAAACTGCGCGATGCGGGTATGGGCGAGCTTATGGCCGACTATGTCCTCTACGGCGTTTTGCACTTTTACCGCAGCATGGACTGCTACGCCGATCAGCAAACCAGCGCCGAATGGCAGCCACAACGCGTGGTAGATAAAGCCGATTGGCCGGTGGGTGTACTCGGTCTAGGTGCTATCGGCGCGTATGTGGCAAGCGCCCTGCAGCAGGCAGGCTTTCCGGTGCTGGGCTGGAGCCGCTCGCCCAAGACAATTAAAGGCGTACAGTGTTTGCATGGCGATGAAGGGCTGGATGAGCTGCTTAGCCAGGTGCAGAGCGTAGTCGCTATTTTGCCTGATACCCCCGCAACCCAAGGCATTCTTAACGCTGAACGGCTGGCCAAACTGCCCCAGGGCGCCAGCGTGATAAACCCCGGGCGGGGTAGCCTGATTGATGAACAGGCGCTTCTTGAGGCGCTGGGCGATAACGATCAACCCGGCCACCTGCGCGGCGCATTGTTAGATGTGTTTTGCGAAGAGCCGCTGCCTGCTGGAAATCCTCTTTGGCAGCATCCACGGGTGATAGTTACACCTCATATGGCGGCCCCAACCCCTCTGAATGACGCCATTGACCAGGTTATTTCCTATCTGCACGCCTTTGAGGCAGGTGAAACGCTGACGATCGTTAACTCCAGCCAAGGCTACTAAAACGCTTAAAACCTTGGGTAGCGAACGCGTCTGGTGAGGGCGCACGGCGTTTTCTTAGGCAGATAATAGGCTGTCGCCAGGAATCAGTACGTAACCGATGTTAAGATAGACGCGTATAGCGTTCGGATATGGTTATGTCAGGCTATGGAAAAGCGAGACAGACGTATTTGCCAACATATTGAGACATGGAAAAAGAGCAAAGCGACTAAGCGCTGGCGCTGAACCTGCCGCTTGGTCATTGATTAAATACTCTTTCGCACCACCCTACTGCCCGGTTTATTGGGCAATCGCTTGCTAACAAGGAGAGTCACTATGCGACCAGCCCGTTCAAAGCACTTTTTGGGCTCAATGGTTCCTTTATCGGCCAGTACGCTGTTAGGCACCGCCTGCCTGTCGCTATTTTCGCTGCAGGTAAACGCGGGCGAAGAAGCAACCGATGAGTTGACTGAACTCATGCCTTTCGAAGCCCAATACCGGCTGGAAACGCGTGGCTGGCCGGGAGCCACCATTAACCATAAACTAAGCCAGGAAGGCCTGCATTGGTTAAGCGACATGAGCTTTTCGGTGACTATTGCGCGCGGACAGGAGTACAGCCGCTTTTCGGAAAGTAATGACTCAATACGCTCGCTGCTGTACAGCAGCAGTTATTCACTACTAGGCGTCGGCGATAGCTATCAATTGAATGAAGGGGATATTCTCTCCATAGACCGTCAAGCCGCGCTGGTAGATCTATCGCGTCGCGCCGGCCATGAGAATTGCACGCAAAGCGCGCCTTGCGATCTCGACTTTGTGGACCACCGTGGCCGTGATGAGAATTTTCAGTACTATGCCGCCCCCCAAACCCACACGTTAAGCGTACCGGCTGGTGAATTCGATGCCCAGCAGGTGGTTTTAATAGATAAAGAGAAGCCTGATCGCCACTTGGAGATTAACTTTCACCCAGACTGGCCTGGTTTGATTCTCTCCGCGGAGTATCAAAAAGAAGGACGTCGCCAAACTCGTATTAGGCTTACCCGCTTTACTCCCGAAGGGGGCACCACACCCTAGATGCTGTCCGGATTACTGATTGTTCTGCTCCCCCTCGTAGTGGGTTATTTAATACGCGTTCGCTCTCACCATTTGCAGCAACTTATCAACCGGGCCGTTAGCGGCTCGGTTTATCTCATTTTGCTCTTTATGGGGATTAGCCTGGCCGGGCTTGAGAATCTGGCAAGCCAGCTTTCACGCTTAGGAGGCAATGCATTACTGCTGTTTAGCATTACTACGGTGTTTAACCTGGGAGCTCTGTGGTGGCTGTCTCGTCGGGTCGCATTAAAAGCGGGCAATTCACCGGTGGTTAAAAATGCTCCAACTAGCAAGCTTGCCGCCATGCAGGGTTCGCTACTTTTGCTAGCCGTAGTAGCGGGCGGCGTTATAACAGGCCTTCTGCTGGGCCCCTTTCTAGGTGAAGCGCTGTTTACCACCGCTGACCTTATGGCCGAGTGGGTGTTGTATGCGTTATTGGTGCTAATTGGCTGTCAGCTACGTAATTCCGGCATGCCGCTGAAGCAAATTCTGCTCAATCGGCTAGGGCTTGCTATCGCGGTCACACTGGCCGTTAGCTCTCTTTTGGCGGGGTTGGCTGCAGCGCCTTTGCTCTCGCTTAGCTGGAACGAAGGACTCGCCATGGCCTCGGGCTTTGGCTGGTATTCGCTGTCGGCCATTTTAATTGGTGACCAGCTAGGGCCGCTAATGGGCGGCGTGGCGTTTTTTAACGACCTTACTCGTGAGCTCTTGGCGTTTATTTTGATTCCGCTGGTGATTCATCGACACACCGCCCTTGCCATCGGCTATGGCGGCGCGACGTCAATGGACTTTACGCTGCCTGTGATTCAACAGCACGGCGGCGTCGCCTGCGTGCCCATTGCGGTAGTTAGCGGGTTTATTCTTTCGCTGCTCTCGCCTCCACTGATTCTGTTCTTTCTCTCCCTGTCGGCATAAGGCCACAGGCTCCATTGGCCAAAATGAAAGACTGCGCTCAACGCCTAACAAAAGACGGTGATGCAAGCTCTCTCTCTGGTTTGTTAATCCCTCAGAGCGGGTTGTTCTTCTTTCGGTTTTTAACGATATAACGCTTTATCGATCAAACTTAACAATTAACAAACTTTTTAAGATAAATTAAAAACAAAGCCCTAAAACTCCTTAACAAATATAGAAATAGATAACCCAGACTCCGATCAAAAATTTTAACTATCATTAACATCGATATTAAACGCCATACATTATAATAGCTTATTAGATTCAATCGGCCGTTTAAAAACGTTATCCAGGCCATTTAACCATTATCTAAAACATCAGTTGATATAGGTTATGGTTGAGCGCCATGCCTCCAACGTATGCTTTTTCGACTAAAGTAGTTTGTAAGCGCGCCACTAACCACATCTAGTCAAGCATTTCTCAGGTAGGTAAGGTTTCTTTCCAGTGCCAGGGCAACAGTGCACTGAGATCGTCTTCGTTCAGCGTCG